>JAWKHR010000010.1:0-155149 GCA_041394725.1 Vicinamibacterales bacterium
CGAGGACATCCGTTCGATGAGCCGGTTGTGCACGTCCGACTGGATCCGCGACGTCCGCAGCCATCGGCGGTGGTCGACGACGTAGCGGAGGATCCAGGTCAGGGTGTAGATCGCGCCGAGGAAGCCGCACAGGAACAGCACGCTGTCGAGCGTGCCGCTCCAGAGCTGGACCGCCGACCGCCGCGCCTCGACCTCCGGCGCGACCTCCTCCCGGATCGACCCGTACTGCGAGACGAAGCTCAGGAAGTACGCCGGGTCCCGGGTGACCTCGGGGTGGGCCTTCAGGAACTCGGCCAGCGCGGGGTAGGGCGCCAGGTAGGCCTCGTTGGTCATCAGCGTGGGATCGAGCTTCAGCACGCCGGCCAGGGTCGGGGCGTAGAGCCCGAGGACCTGCCGGAACTGGTCGCGCGTCTCGCGCGCGTCCTGGGCACTCGACGAGACGATCTGCGTCCGCGCCTGTGCCACGGCGGTCGCGGGCGCGGCCAGCACGAGGGCGGCCAGGGCGACGGCGACGGGAAGCCGAAGGGGTCGGTTCATACCGACTATTACGCGGGGGGCGAGTGGGGGTGAACAGGGGTGATTGGAGGCCGTGGGGAGGCTGGGGACCCGTGGGGAAGGCGGGGCCATGGGGGCCGTGGGGCGACGGGGGACCGTGGGGAAATCGGTCCTTTGGGGGCCTGTGGCGCTGGTCTGTTTGGGGGGCTGTCCCGGGCCAGGAAGGCCAGGCGATCGGCGTCAACCTGACGGTCTAGCTCTCCCCATGTGCCCCCGTCGCTCCACGGCCTCCATGGCCCCGCCTTGCCCGACGGTCCCCGGTCTCTCCACGGTCTCCTCTAGTCGAATGCCGCCCCCACCATGATGTCGCGGATGCGGAGCCATGGGGATCCGTGCGAGATGCTGTTGGTCTGGGTCGGCTGGCCCTTGGCATCGCCGCCCGTGCCGTACATCCGCCACTCGTTCGGGCCGGTGATCGCGTCGAGGTTGGCCCAGAAGTCGGTGGTGATCGCGTTGTAGGTGACGTTGCTGATCATCCGCGTCACCTTGCCGTTCTTGATCTCCCAGAACGCGTTGCCGCCGAACTGGCCGTTGTAGCGCTGCTGGTCGATCGAGTAGCTGCCGCGGCCGTCGATCATCACGCCGTCCTTCGTGTCGGCGATCATCTCGGCGAGCGTCGGCGAGCCCGGGCCGCCCGGGTCCACGTGCAGGTTCGGCATCCGGAGGAACGGGTAGTCGCGCCACGAGTTCGCGTAGGTGCAGCCGCGGCTCTCCTTCTCGCCGAGGTAATGCGCGGTCTCGCGGTTGGTCTGCAGGCCGACGAGGATGCCCTCGCGCACGATCGGGAACGTCGTGTTCTTGACGCCGTCGTCGTCGTAGCCGCAGGAGCCGAGCCCCGTGTCGATCTTGCTCGCGGTGACGTTGAACAGCTTCGAGCCGTACTTCAGCTTGCCGACGTCGGACAGCTTCACGAAGCTGGTGCCCGCGTAGTTGGCCTCGTAGCCGACGATGCGGTCGATCTCGGTCGCGTGCGCGACGATCTCGTGGATCGTGAGCATCGCATGCGAGGGCGAGAGGATGAGCGTCTTCAGGCCCGATCCCTCGAGCGGCCTGGCCGTGCAGTACTCGACCGCCTCGTTCGCCACGCGCTCGGCCGCGTCGAGCAGGTCCGACCCCTCGGCGAACTCCCAGCCGCCGGTGCCGGGCACGCCGACGTAGTTGCGGCCGCGCGTGACGTCGCCGACCGTGGCCGAGACGTTGAGCGACGGCTGCGTCGTGTAGATCTCCTGCTCGATGTAGGAGCCCTCGGTCGAGGCGAAGTACTTCCACTCGTAGCTGCAGTTGCACGAGGCGCTGACGCTGGTCACGCCCTTGACCTTGCTCGCCGCGTCCACGATGGCCTGCGCCCAGTTGTCGCGGTCGGTCTCGGAGACCGTGAGCGGGTCCTTGATCACCGGGGTGCGGTAGTAGTCCACGTAGGCCGGCACCGGGGCCAGGTTGAGGTCGGCGCGCTTGGCGATGGCACTGGCCTTGGCGACCTCGGTGGCGAGCCGGGTGATGCGCCGGATCTCGTCCTCGGTCACGATCGGGCTGCTCGCGAAGCCCCAGACGCCGCTGTGGACGACGCGCACGCCGAAGCCCGCGGCCTGGCGATCCGTGTCGGTCGGGATCGCGTCGGCCGTGCCGCCGCGGCCCCGGCCGAAGCCGAACCCGCCGCGCCCGCCCCGTCCGCCGCCGCGTCCGCCGCCACCCCGGCCGCCGCCGCCGCGGCCGCCCCCGCGACCGCCCCCGCCGCCGCTGTTGAAGTTCGCCGACGCGCCGGGCAGGCCCATCGTCATCTGGAAGCGGACGTCGGCATAGCTGCAGCCGGCCATCTTCGCCTCGGCCAGGACGATGTCGGCCATGCCCTTGAACTTGGACTCCATGACGCGGCCGCGCGGACTCTGCGCGAGCAGATCCGCGACGGTGTCGGCGGAGTAGAACGCGATGGCCGAGGCGCCCAGGCCCTTGAGGAAGGTACGACGAGTGGAAGACATCTGAGAGCTCTCCGAATCGGGTAATCGGGTGACTAGACCGCCGGCGAGACCGACGTCATGTAGAAGTCCTCGATCCGCACCGGCGGAATGAGGCCCGTGTTGTTGCCGTCGTACGACTCGCCCATGTGCATCGGCACGGCCTGGCCGATCGCCGAGATGTTGTTGTAGCCGACGAGCGGCGACATGTTCCACCGGAAGTTCTGCACGGGGCCCACGATCTCGCCGTTCTCGATGAGGAACAGGCCGTCGCGCGTCATGCCCGTGTTGAGCAGCGTCTCGTTGTCCACGCCGCGGATGTACCAGAAGAACGTCACGAGCAGGCCGCGCCGCGTGTCCTTGACCATGTCGGCGATCGACTTGTCGGACCCGCCCATCACGAGGCTCATGCCGAGGTTGGCCTTCGGCCCGTCCTGGCCGCCCGCCCGGTTGCGCAGCACGCCGTTCTCGAGCCACACCGCCGGCTCGGCCGGCGTGTTGTCCCCGAGGATCGGCGTCTGGCGCAGGATCGGGTTGCCGATGTCGCTCTTCAGCGAGAACAGGTCGCTGAAGATCTTGTCGCCCGGCTTCTTGTCGCGGATGAACTCGTTCGTGTTGCCCGCGTTGAAGATGCCCGTCACCAGCGACAGAACCGCGCGTTGGCGCGCGGCTCGAGGATGACCGTGTAGCGCCCCGGCTCGAGCGCCTTCGGATTCACGCTCTTGAGCGCCTTGTCGGCCGCGACCCGCGTGAGGTCGCTGGCCTTGATCATGCTGATGTCCTTGATCCCGGTGATCCCGGCCCAGCCCGACCTGCCGCCGTCCGGCGTCCGGCACGTGAGGATGAAGCCCGCCTCGGCGTAGGAGTGCACGCGAACAGGCCCTGAGTTCGCCGTGACGTTCGTCGCGTAGGTCTTCGGGATGTAGCCCGACGCGACGACCTTCTTCTCGTCGCAGATGTCGAGGCACTCCTTCACCATCAGCGCGCGCTCGTGCGGCCCGAAGTTGACGCCCGACGGCAGCGCCGCGTCCACCTCGATGCATTCTGCGGCCCGAGCAGCTCGGGGAGGTTCGGCGAATCAGGGCGACCCTTCGCCGCGTCGACCGCCTCGCTGAGCGTCGACTGCAGCGACGCGTCCGAGAAGTCCCGGGTGAACGCGCTGGAGGTCTTCTGCCCGATGCGGACCGTGATGTTGACCGGACCGGTCGAACTGGACGAGGTTGGTCGTGATCGTCGAGTTCGCCCAGCGCGTGCCGGCTGCCTTCGTTGCCGCTGAGATCGATCTCGACGGCATCCACGCCCTTGGCCATGTTCAGGATCTTGTCGGTGATGGCTTTCGCTTCGCTGCGGGAATACATACGCTGCGAAGCCTATGGGGGCGTCCGCACGGTGTCAAGCGGCGGGCGCTACGACTCGTGGTCGTACTTCCGCCGCCGTCCGCCGCGTGCCGTCGCGCTCCAGCCCGGCGGTGGTTCGCGCGGCGCGTCAGGCCAGGCCGCGACGCCGGCGGTGCCACCACTCGAGGCCGAGCAGCGCCGCGAAGGGCACGATCCAGGCCGGGTGCCGCATCGGGTGCCACGCCGTGTCGCGCACCTCGACGGGCAGCGCGGCGGCGAGCGCGTCTCCAATCGACGCGACCTCGGCCGCGGGCAGGACGCGCCGCCGAGGTCGCCCAGGCCGCCAGGCGATCGCGCCATCCTCACCCGCGGCGCGGGCATCGTCCTGCACGACGAACGCCGCCTCGCCACGCGCCTCCCCGACGGTGACGACGAGCCGATGGACGCCCGGCGTGTCCGGCGCGCGGATCGTGCCTTCGAAGGCGCCGACGTCGCCGGGCCAGAGCGTCACCGGCGTGGCCGCACCCGACGCGTCCACGCGCGAGGCGGAGAAGGTCGCGCGCGGCCGCGGCCCCGGTCCCGCCGCCGTCGGCGCCGCCACCCCGCGCGCCCGGACGCGCGCCGCAATCGGATCGCCGGGCGCGACGACCGTGCGATCGAGCCGGACCTCGACGGGCGCCGGCGCGCGCGCGGCGGCCTCCGCGAGGGTCAGCCGCCAGAAGTCGTCGAAACCCGTCGAGTCGGCCCGGAAGCGCCACGCGTCGAACAGCGCGCTCGTCACGACCGCTCCCGCCTCGCCGGGGCCCGCCAGGCGACCGCGCGGGCGGGCGCGCCGCCCGTCGCACCGGCGCCTGCCGACGCGCCGCTGCCCGCGCCGCCGCGGCGCGCGTCCACGTCACCAGCGGATCGACGCCGGGCGCGCGCCCGGTGGGCCACGCGACCTCGGTCGCGCGCAGGGGCGCCGTGCCCGCGGCCGGCCGGACCTCGATCCCGTCGTGGCTTCGGACCACGGCGTCCACCCGGTCACGCCGGTGAGCGAGGCGGCCAACCCCGCGTCCGCCTGCTCCAGCAGCAGCACGACGGTGCCGCCCCGCTCGCGCGCGAAGGCGGCCAGGCCGCGGACGTCGGCGGCGGTCAACGCGTCCGGCGCGCCACACCGATGACCTGGCACGGGTCCAGCGCGGCGGCGTCGGCCAGCGCGTCGGGCGCCGGGCCGGTGGCGGTGGACACGCCCCGCGAGGTGCCGACGCGGCCGTGACCTCGAAACGCCGATCCTGCTCGACGGCGCGCCGCACGAACGTCGACGTCCACGACGGCCGGCGTTCGAAGAACAGCACGACGCGTGTCGGTCACCTCGATGCCCGCGTCGGCGGCGACGCTGGCCGTCTCCGGGCGCCGGCCACGCGGGCACGCACCCGGATGGCGGTCGCACCGGTGCCGGCCGAACCCACGTCAACGGCACGTCCAGTCGCGCGGCGCCCGCCGGCACGTCCTGGGTCTGCCGATCGACGGCGACGCCTGCCTCCTCGAGGGCGACCTCGATCCTGATCGGGCCGAGCGGCGTCGAGACCGCTGGTGTCGATCGTGGCCACGATCGGCACCGCCGCGTCCACCAGGGCACGCGCGGGCGCGGTGACGCGCGCGATGGCGGGAGCGTTCACCGCCGCGGGACGGACGGCGAACGCGATGGTGCCCGCCGGCACGTCCATCGCCGGTGGCGCGTCGCCGGCCAGGACGACGGCCGCCGCGCCGGCATCGGGCCCGCGAGCGACCGTGAACCGGCCCGCGAGATCCGAGGCGACGCGGCCGGCGAGCGCCGCGGCCTCCGGCCGATCGCCCGCGATGACCGCCACGTCCGCGCGCACCGCGCGCCGCGCGACCAGGACGGGATCGATCACGCCCGCGAGGGCGATGGCGACGGCGACCCAGCGCGCGGCGCCGATTGCGCGGGTCGTCCAGGGCGCGCTCATCGCCCGCCTCCGGCGCGGGTGCCGCGCATCGCGTCGGCGAGTGCGCCCTGCAGTCGGTCGCTCTCCGTCCCGGCGACCGCGCCCGCGCCGCGCGGGACGCGCGCCCGCACGGCGGCCGAGAGCGCGACGAGCGCCTGGTCCACGCCGTCGCGCGCGGCGGCCGCGTCGCCCGCGTCGAACGCGCGCGCCGCACCGGTCAGCGCGTCGGCGACGCGCCGCACCGCGTCGGCGCCGGGATCGAGGCGCAGCACGTCCTGCGCGATCGCCGCGGCCTCCGCGGCCGCGCCCGTCGTCGCCCCGCCCGCGGCCAGGCTCGCGGTGCGGGCGAGCGCGGTGCGCAGGGCCGCCGCCGTGGGATCGGCCGCCGGTTCGGGCGCCGGGCGTCGGCCCTGGCCGAGGTCGGCGAGCGTGCCGGTCATCCGCCGGGCGAGGTCGAGGCTCTCGCGCTGGGTCATCGTGCGCAGGATGTAGCGGCTCCGCGTGAACGCGCGCTGCAGCGCGTCGAGCGCCTGCCGCTCGGCGTCGAGCGCCGGCGGGATCTCGGGCACCACGAGCGCGGCCGCCGCCTGGCTCATGAACCGGAGCGCGCGCACGATCTCCAGCCGACCCTGGTTCGCGTTGCGGCCCGCGGCGATGTCCGCGTCGTTCTCGGCATGCGCTTCCTCGTCGAGGCTGAGGATGTCGGTGACCGCCGCCTCCTCGAGCTCGCCGCCCATCATGAAGACGAACTCGGCACGCACCTGCCGCTGCTCGGCCGCGATGCTCGCGGCCTCCTCGGCGACCGCCTCCGGCGTCATCGACGCGCGCCGCGCCAGCAGCCGCTCGGTCTTGATGATCACCATCCGCTGGCTGAGCGCGTAGCGGTCGCGCTGGTCGTCGATCGCGAAGCCCTCGGCCGCCACGCTGCCGGGCGCGGTGATCTCCACGATGAAGGCGTCCGACTCCACCGGTGTCGCGCCGGGGCGGGCGTCGGTCGCGACCCCGCGATAGACGACCATGTCGCCCGGCTCGAGGCCCAGCGTGTCGATCGGCAGCGCGCCCGTCGCCGACCAGGCGCGATCCGACGTCCGCGTGACCGCCACCACCACCTCGCCCGACGTGAAGGCGAAGTTCTCGCCCGACCCCGACACCTTCGTGTAGGTGAGCGCCAGCGTCTTCAGCCCGAGGTCGTCGTCGGCCTCGAGCGCGACGTCGAGCGCTCGATCGGCCTGCGCGAGGAACAGGTCGCGCGCCGGTTCGGTGATGCGCACCGCGGGCGCCCGGTCGGGGGTGACGACGAGGCCGAGAATCCGGCGGGTGCCGGACGAGCCGTCGGCCGCGTGCGGCTCGATCGCGATGAAGCCGTCGCGGTCCGCGACGAGCGACGCGCGGAACCGCGCCGGGCCGTCGCCGGTCGCCGCGCCGCTGCCGGCCATCGTCTCGACCGTGAGCGTCGCCGCGGTCGCGTCGACGTCGAGATCGAGGCGACTGCCGGCGAGCACCTCGAGGCGCGGCGGGTCGTCCAGCGTCTCCGCGGCACGGCCCGTGTAGGCCGGCGGCGTGACGCGCACGTGGACCGCGCCGATCGCCGGCGCCGCGGCGGTCGTCCCCGCGCCGGATGCGGCGTCGCCGCCGGCCAGACCCGCGACCGGCAGCCGGCCGGCCGCGACGACCGTGACGCCCCACGCGACCGCGGCGGCCGCGAGCAGGCCGACCGGCCGTGCTGCGGGAAACACGCGGGCGAGGTCGGTGGTCGTGGCGGCGCGGGTCGCGTCGGCGACGACGCGCGCGCCGATGGGCGCCGGCACGCGTCCCGGCGCCGTGATGAGCTCGGCCGCCGTGACGAGGACGTTGTGCGCCGGCGCGACGCGCTCCACCAGCCGCGCGGTCGCCGCCGCGCGCCGCGACGTCGCCGCCGCCCGCCAGGCCGCGACCGACGCGGCGAGCCCGATCGACAAGACCACGGCCACCGCCGGCGGCCAGCCGATCAGGCGACCCGCCACGACCACGACGACGCCGCCGGCGAGCCCGGCCGCCGCGCCGGTCGCGGTCGCCAGTCCGACCCGCCGCCGCGTGGCGCGGCGCAGGAATCCCTCGAGCACCGGCGCGTCAGGCCACGCGACCACGCGTCACCTCCGTGCCGTCGTCCGTGCCCGCGACGTCCAGGGCCGCGCTCGCGTCGTCGATCCCGCCGCGGCGGCGCATCCAGCCCTCGATCGCGAGCAGCACGAGCGCGACCGCCCAGAGCCACCGGGCGTCCGACGGGCCGTCGGGCCCATCGGCGCGCGGCGGCGCGGGCCGCGGCGCGCGCTGCCAGGCCTCGAGCGTCTCGCGCGGAATCGACGCCGGCTCGAACTCCGACGCCGGCACGCCCGGCGCGACCGCGTCGATCGCGCCGGCCACGAGGGCCGCCGTCGTCATGGCGTCCGCCGGCGTGCGCGTGAACACCGCGAGCGCCGGCGCGCCGTCAACGGTCACCGCGCCCGCCTCCGCGAGGGGCGCGCCGGCCCCGTCGCGCGCGACGATGGTCATGGCGCCGCTGGCCTCGTCGGCGGGTCCGGTCGCCATCGGGGCGTCGCCGGCGACGCGCGCGGTCGCCATTGCCATCCGCGCGATCGCGTCGGACATCCACGGCTGATCGACGGCCGCCGCCGTGCCCGCCAGGGCGTCGCGGTCCGGCGCGCCCGGCAGGACGATGACGATACGCCGCGCCGCCGCCGGAGACGGGGCGGCGTCGCCCATCGGGGACGGAACGGCCGTCATGGCGCGGACGGCGGCCAGCAGCGCGGCGGCGCGTGCCCCATCCGCCTCGGCCGCGCGGATCACGACGGCGCCCGGCGAGGTCGCGGCGCCGGCCGTGACGATCCAGTCCACCGCGCGACCCACGGCCGCGTCCGAGACGTGCCGGGCGACCGTGTCGGCGCCGCGGTGCAGGTCCGGCAGGTCCACCGTCGACGGCGCGGTCCGGTGGATCGGGACGAGCGTCAGGCCGATGCCGGTCGGCAGCGCGTCCGCCGCGCCGGCCGAGAGGCTGCCCGCCTGGAAGTCGGAGATCAAGATCACCTCGCGCAGGCCGCCGCGGTCGGCGAGCCAGGCGCCGGCGCCCCGCACGGCGGCGTCGAGGTCCGGCGCGGCCACCTCGGTCGTGCGGCTCATGGCCGCCGCGGCGGCGGCTCGCGCGGCGGCGTCACGCGCGCGATCGATCGGTGCGGCGCCCGAGGCGTCGGCGCGGGTCATGCTGGGGCTCGCGTCCACGAGAATCGCGACCGACCGTGCGGCCTCCGCGGCCGCGCGGCGCCCCGGCGTCAGCAGCAGCGGGCCCGCCAGCGCGGCCGCGGCGACCACGATGGTGGCGACACGGACCAGCAGCAGCGGCACGTCGGACAGGCGGCGCCGGCGCGCGGGCAGCAGGCGGGCGACCGCGATGAAGCGCAGCGTCGGGAACCGCAGCCGCGTGACCGTGCGCCGGGCGAGCAGGTGCACGAGGACCGGCACGGCGACGGCCGCGAGTCCGAGCCAGGCCCAGGGGTTCAGCCAGATCATCGCGCGCGGGTCCTACCGGGCCACGAGGTACCGGCGCAGCGCCTGGTCGGGAGCGACGTCGATCGGGAAGAGGGCGTGGTCGATGCCGTCGCGGCGCGCCTCGTCGCGGCAGCGGTCCACGAACGCGCCGATTGCCTCGCGATACGCGCCGACGACCGCGCGCGCCGAGACCAGGCGCCGGGTGCCGGTCTCCGCGTCCTCGAACTCCACGTCGTCGGTGAACGGGAACGCGAGCTCCTCGCGCGAGAGCACCTGCAGCATCGTCACGTCGTGGCCGCGGCGGGCCGCGCGACGCAGCTCGCGACGGGTCTCGTCCTCGGCATCGTAGAAGTCGGAAATCACCAGCATCACGCCACGTCGCCGGAGCAGTTCCGCGCCGCGCGCGATCGCGCGGTCGGGTGACCAGACACCCGACGGGGTCAACCCCGAGAGTAACGCGAGCAGGCGCCGCAGATGGGGCCGGCCGCCGCGCGACGGCACATACGACAGGCGGTCGTGGTCGAGCGTCATGAGCCCGACCGAGTCGCCCTGCGCCACGACCAGGTAGGCGAGCGCCGCCGCGAGAATCACGGCGTACCGGAACTTCGACAGGTCGCCGGCGGGGAAGTCCATCGACGCGCTCGTGTCGAGCACGAGCATCACGCCCATGCTGGTGGTCTCGCGGAACTGGCGCGTGTAGAGCCGGTCGGTCCGCGCGAGCACCTTCCAGTCGAGGTGCTTCAGGTCGTCACCGGGCCGGTACTGGCGGTACTGGCTGAACTCCGCGCTGAACCCGTGAAACGGGCTGCGGTGGGTGCCCGTGCGCAGGCCCTCGACGACGAGGCGTGCCGACAGCTCGAGGTCGTCGATCGCGGCGACGGCGGCGGGGTCCAGCGGCACGGGGGGAGGATATCAAGGGTCCTGAGGGTCCCAGGGTCCCAAGGTCCCAAGGTCCAGGAAACGATGCCGGCCAAGCCGGCTACCGAGGTTCGGAGTTCGAACTTCGAACTTCAAAGTTTGTCGCGCGAAGCTCCCCTAAGGTTGGACGCGCTCCAGCAACCGGCCGATCACGGTGTCTGCGTCGATGCCGTCGGCCTCGGCCTGGAAGTTGAGCAGCACGCGGTGGCGGAGCACCGGCAGGGCGACGGCGCGGATGTCGTCGAGCGACGGCACGCTGCGGCCGTCGACGAGCGCCGCGGCCTTGGCGCCGAGCAGCAGGGCCTGGCCCGCGCGTGGGCCCGCGCCCCAGCGCACCCACTCCTTCACGGGTTCTGGCGCCAGCGGATCGGCCGGGCGGGTCGCGCGCGTGAGGCGCAGCGCGTAGTCCACGACGTTGGTCGCGGCCGGCAGGTGGCGCACGAGTGCGCGGGCGCCTTCCAGCTGGGCGCCGGTCGCCACCGCCTTCACCGCCTCCGGCTCGTCCGTCGTGGTCTCTGCGAGGATGCGGCGCTCCTCGTCGAGATCCGGGTAGGCGATGACGACGTTGAACATGAAGCGGTCGAGCTGGGCCTCGGGCAGCGGATGGGTGCCCTCCTGCTCGATCGGGTTCTCGGTGGCCAGCACGAACAGCGGGCGCTCCAGCGGGTACCGGACGCCACCGACGGTCACCTGGTACTCCTGCATCGCCTCGAGCAGCGCCGCCTGCGTCTTCGGCGGCGTGCGGTTCACCTCGTCGGCCAGGATGATGTTCGCGAAGATCGGCCCGGGGATGAAGCGGATGTGCCGCTTGCCGGTGGACGTGTCCTCCTCGATGACGTCCGTGCCGAGGATGTCCGACGGCATCAGGTCCGGCGTGAACTGGATCCGGTTGAACTTCAGGTCCACGGCCGCGGCCAGCGTCTTGATCAGCAGCGTCTTGGCCAGGCCGGGGACGCCGCGCAGCAGGCAGTGGCCGCCGGCCAGCAGGCAGAGCAGCACCTCGCGGCGGACCTGGGCCTGGCCGATGATGACCCGACCGACTTCCGCGTCGAGGCGGGCGGCGAGCGCGGTCGCCTCGTCGAAGGTGAGCGGGGCGACGCGGGCGTCCGCCGCGGCAGTCTTGGTCGTCGTGTCGGCAGTCATGCGGTCGAGTAGTGTAACAATTATCGTTTCCATGCATGTCCTCGGCCTGTCCGTGTTCGGTCCCGGCACCGCCGCGGTGCTCTTCGTGGACGGCCAGCTCATCGCCGCGTCCACCGAGGCCCGCTTCACCCGCGCGGCCGATGAGGCCCGCTTTCCCGAGTCCGCCATCCGCTTCTGCCTGTCGCGCAGCCGCACGTTGACCGGTCGCGCCGACGTCGATCGCGTGGCCGTCGTGGACTGGGGCGACGTGCGCGGCGGGTCGCCGTCGCGCCTGCCCATGGCCGGGCTGCGCGAGGCCGTCGTGGGATGGGCCGACAAGCAGACGCTGCGCCGCCGGCTCCGCGGGCTGACCGGCGTCGCGACCGAGGGGGTGCTGTTCGTGGACGTGGTCCGGGCGCACGCCGCCAACGCGTTCCTGCAGTCGCCGTTCGAGACGGCCTCGGTGCTGGTCGCCGACGGCGACGCGGCCGACGCCGTCACTGCCACCGGCCTCGGCAGCGGCGCGACGCTCGACCTCGAGGCCTTCGCGCGGCAGCCGATCGAGCCCGGCACGCTCGCGCGCCTCGCGACCGACCTCGCGTCGCAGACGGGTTCGACGCGCCTCTGCGTCTCCGGATCGCGCACCAGCGGCATCGAGCCGGTGACGGAGATCCTGCACGGCCCGGACCTCACCGGCCTGTTCGTCCCGCCCGCCGCCGACGCCGGCGGCGCGGCGCTCGGCGCGGCCCTGTACCTGTCGCACGTGGCCGGCGGCCAGCCGCGATCGTTCGTGCTCGAGCACGCCTACTGGGGACGGATGATCACGCAGTCGGAGGCGGTCGCCACGGCCGAGGCCAGCGAGCTGACGAGCGTCGAGTGCGACGAGGACGAGCTGATCGCGCGCACGGCCGGCCTGCTCGCCTCGGGCCGGACGATCGGCTGGGCCCAGGAGGCCGCCGAATGGGGCGCGCGCCCGCTGGGCCACCGGAGCGTGCTCACCGGCCTCGCCGGACCGTCCTCGCCCGCGCCGTCCGGCGCGTGGTCGCTTGCCGTGCCGGCCGAGCACCTGGGCGACTTCGTCCGGCTCGACCGGCCGGGCGATCAGCAGCTCGCGCGCTTCGCCGCCCTGGCGTTCGACCTGCGCGACGAGATGCGAGAGGCGATCTTCCCGCAGGGCGCGCCCGGTCCCGTGCCCGTCCATGCCGTCGTCCGCGCCGCGAACCCGCGCTTCCACGCGCTGCTCGAACGCATGGCCACCGCGACCGACACCCCGGCGGTCTGGCAGGCGCCGCTCGCCCGCCCGGGCGAGCCGCTCGCGAACACCGGCGCCGACGCGCTCGCGGTGTTCCAGGCGCTCAGCCTCGACGCGCTCGTCGTCGATCGGGTGGTCATTCTGAAGGACCTGGTCTGACCCGGGGCCCGAATCCCCGGAACCGCCCGGAACTCACCCGGAACTCACACGCCTGGTCTTCATTTCGACCCGGCTGATGCGCGACGCTCGGGACATGACCCGCGTTCCGAGCCTGCTCGTTCACCTGGTCCCGTCCGTCGTCGTGAGCCTCGGGGTGGCGGTCGCGCCGTCCGGTTCCGGCCGGCTCGCGGCCGCGCCGTCGGCCGACCGGCCAGCGGTCCAGGCGCCGGCGCTCGAGCCGGACGCCGCGCGCCAGCCGCGCGCGAGCCTCGGCGGGGAGGCGCTGGCATTCCGGATCACGTCGCGGGTGCTCGGCGAGACGCGCACGATCGCCGTGGCCACGCCGGCGTCCTTCGATCGCACGGGGCCGGATCGCCGCTACCCGGTGATCGTCGTGCTCGACGGCGAGTCCCTGCTCGCCCCGGTGGCGGCGATGGCCTCCGTGCTCTCGGCCGCCGGCCAGATGCCGGAGGCCGTGATCGTCGGGATCGAGAACACCCGCCGGCTGCACGACCTCACGCCGCCGGGACTGTCGGTCAGCGGCAGTTCCCTGAACGAGGGTGGCGGCGAGTTCCTGGACTTCATCGCGCGCGAGCTGCTGCCGGCCGTGGACGCGCGCTTTCGCGGTGGCGCGCCGCGCGTCCTCGCCGGCCACTCGTCGGGCGGGATTCTCGCCACCTGGGCCGCCGCGACGCGCGACACGTTTCCGTTCGTGCTCGCCCTCGACACGCCGACGCACCTGGGCGACTGGTGGCTCACCACCCGTCTGCTCGAACGCGCGCGTGCCCGCCGGGCACCGCTGCGGTACGTCAGCCTCGAGGCGAAGTTCGGCTGGACCGACGACCGCTGGGCCGCGCTCGTGGCCGCGGCGCCCGGCGACTGGCGGCTGGATCGGGAGCGGCTCGCCGGCGAGTCCCACGAGTCGATGACCACGATGGGCGCGTACGTCGGGCTGCGGCGGCTGTTCGCGGATGCGTCGGCGCTGACCGCGCCCGAGGCGCCGGCCGCGCGCGTGCTCGCCTACTACGATGGCCTGGCCGCCCCCTACGGCGCGCCCGTCGTCCCGCCGCGTACGCTCCTGCGGCGCGTCATCGAGGACCTGATCGCGGAAGGCCACGGCGCGCTCGCGCGCGACGCGCTCGATCGTCTGGTGGCCGGCTACGGCGAGCCGGCGGATGCCCGCGCCCTGCGCGACCGCATCGCGGGGGCCGCCGCCCAGCCGCCGCCGGCCGAGACGGTCGAGGGGCTGCTCGCGACGCCGTTCCCGCCGGTCGCGGCCGTGACGCCGTTCCTCGGCGAATGGCGCGGCGAGTCGTGGTCGCGGCCGGAGGCGCGATCATCGATGGCGCTTCGCCTGCGCGTCGAGGCCGGCCGCGTCGCCGGAGAAGTCGTCAGCTGGCCGGCGGCGGGTATCGAGCAGGTCTCGCCCCTGCAGTACCTCGCGGTGACGCCCGGGGGCCTCGCGTTCGGCTACCTCAACGGCATGCGGCCGCGCGGCGTGCTGCTCTACGAGGGACGGGTCTCGGGGGACGTGATGGACGGGGAGATGCGGCTGGCCGGCATGACGTTCACGATGCCGGACGGCCGGCCGCTGCCGGTGGTGTCGTTCCGGCTGCTACGGCAGCGATGACGCGCGAGCGCGACGCCTGAGGCGCGGGCCCGTGTCGGGCGGGAGGCCGGCGCCCATCCGCACGGCCGCCGTAATCTGCCGGGCCAGGTCATCGTCCGAGTCGGTGTCGAAGATCTCGGACCACCGGATGATGCCGGTGCGCTCGTCACGCAGCGTCACGAACACCTTCCGTGCGCCGCGGGACGCCGCGATGCGGGCCTCGAGCCGCCAGAGGGCGTCGGTGCCGTTCGCCTCCTCCGGGGAGAGATCAATCACGGTGAGCGGTCCCGACTGCGCGAGGTAGACGAGGACCTTCGCGTGCAGCGCCTCGGCGCGCGCCGGATCGGCACCGTCGGTGCCTTCGATCGTGAACGGCGGCACGGCCACGCGCAGGGGCGAGACCTGCCGTTGCCGCTGAATCGGCGCGCGCAGCGACGTGCCGGCCACGACCGCGAGCGCGGCGGTGGCGAGCGCGGCGGCCGCCAGCCGGGCGCGACGTCGCGACCACCAGCGCCCGACGTGGGGTGTCGAGCTGGCGGGTTGGCCGGCACGAGCCCCGGCCTCTCTGCCCGTGACGATGGCCTCGGGCGTGGCGACGTCCTCGCGCGGGGCGCCGACGTCGCGCGTGACCGTACCGGCGAACCGGTAGCCGAGGCCGCGCAGGGTCTCGACGTGCCGCGGGGCGTCCGCGGTCTCCTCGAGCGCGATCCGGATCTGGCCGATCGCGTAGTTCAGCCCGCGGTCGAAGTCGACGAACGTCTCCTCACCCCAGATCGCCTGCCGGAGTTCCTCGCGCGTCACGAGATCGCCGGCGCGCGCGACGAGCCGCGCGAGCACCCGTGCCGGCTGGTGCTGCAGGCGAATCGACACGCCGTCGCGCGACAGCTCCAGGGTTCGCTCGTCGAAGACGAATGCCCCGAACCGGACACGGGTGCCGGGGGCCGTGGAGGACATGGAGGTTCATTATCCCGCGAACACCCGGGCCCGGGTCCGTGGGGAAAGCCGGGGCGTGGGGACCGTGGGGCGACGGGAGGCCGTGGGGAGAGCGTAGGATGGGCCGGTGTCAAGGCGGCGCGTGGAGCGGGCCATCCGGCCATCTGCCCGTCGGGTGCCGCGGTGCTTCGCGTGGGGGGCCTGATTGATGATTGGGGATTGGTGATTGATTGGTGATTGATGATTGGTGATTCCCGGCTGCTCGCCTTCGATCTCGACGGCACGCTGGTCGACTCCCAGCGCGATCTCGCCGACAGCACGAATGCCGTGCTGCGGAGTCTCGGCGCCGAGGCCTTGCCGGTGCCGCGTGTGGTCGCGATGGTGGGCGACGGCGCGCGGGTGCTCGTGGCGCGCGCGCTCCAGGCGTCGGGACTCGGGACCGACGACGCGCTCGTCACGGGCGCGTTGGCGCGGTTCCACCGCGAGTACGAGGCGCGGCTCGTCGCCACGACGCGGCCCTACGCCGGAGTCGTGCCGATGCTCGAGACTCTCGCGGCGCGCGGCGCGACCCTGGCCGTGCTCACGAACAAGCCGCAGGCGCTCGCCGAACGTCTGTTGAACGAGCTGGGACTGCGGCGCTGGTTCGCCTGGACCATCGGCGGTGACACGCCGTTCGGCCGGAAGCCCGACCCGGCCGGCCTGCGCGCCCTGATCGACCGGGTCGGGGCCACGCCGGCGTCGGCGCGGATGATCGGGGACTCGCCGATCGACCTCGAGACCGCGCGCCGCGCGGGCGTGGGGTTCGTGGCCGCCCGCTACGGTTTCGGCCGCCTGCGCGGCGAGCTGGTGCTCGCGCCGGGCGATGCCGAGGCCGGGACGGCGGGGGAGATCGCCGGCGTCGTGACGCGCTGGCTCGACGAGACGCGTCGAGCCGACTGGCGAAGGACATAAGATCGGCCCGGCATGTCGTGTCGAAGTGTGTGCGCTGACGTCGTCCGTTCGGTCGTCCTGTTCCCCTTCCTGATCGCGGTCACGGTCCTTGGGCTCCCACGACTCGCGTGTGCGCAGTCGGCCGACGACGTGGCGGCGCGCGTGGGGACGGTGGCGCGCGCCATGGGCGCCGTGGAGAAGGATCCCTGGAGCGTCAACGCCGCGCTCACCGGTTCGGCCAGCCGCGGCAACACCGATACGACCAACCTGCGCGGCACCGTCATCTACGTCCGTGACTCCGGCGTGTGGCGGTTCGGGTCGTACCTCTCCGGCGCCCTCGACACGAAGAACGGCCAGCGCGCCAACGAGCGCGCCGGCCTGAACCTCGCGCTCGCGCGCCGGTACGGCGACGCCTTCCGGCTGGTCGGGATCGAGGAAATCGTCCGCGCGCCGCTCGACGGGCTGCGCTCGCGCAACCTGCTCGGCGGCATGGGCGTCTGGACGCCGCCGCGCCAGGGGATCTTCGAGGCGAGCTTCTACCTCGGCGCGGGCTGGGCGAACGAGAAATACACGACCGGTGAGCCCAACGGCAACTACGGCGCCGGCCTGACCGGCGCGAGCCTGGCGGTTGCCATTGCCGAGAAATCCACGCTGAACCTGGTCGCGAGCTACACGCGCGACCTGGACGTCGGGCGCAACTACAAGATCGGATCCTCGATTTCGCTCAAGGCCTCGATCAACTCGGTGCTGGGCATGCAGCTCAACTACGCGATCGCGTACGACAACGCCCCGGTCCGGGGAAAGGTCACGACGAACAACGCCTTCGGGGCCGGCCTCACGCTGGGCTGGAAGGGGCGGTAGGGCTCAGCGGCCGGTCTTGCGTGTGCCGCTGCGCGACGGGCCGCTCGACTTCGCTCGCGACGGGCCGCTCGACTTCGCTCGCGACGGGCCGCTCGACTTCGCTCGCGGCGGGCCGCTCGACTTCGCTCGGGAAGGGGCGCTCGGCTTCGCTCGCGACGGGCCGCTCGACGTCGCTCGCGACGGGCCGCTCGACTTCGCTCGCGGCGGGCCGCTCGGCTCGGCCCGAGGCGGGCCGCTCGACGGTCCGTTCGGTCCCGACGGGCCGGCGGCTTCCGCCGCGGCTTCCGCCTCGACCTTGAGGCGTTCCAGCGCCGGGCCGATGACCCGGGCCATCTTCCGGTAGCCGTCGATGTCCGGGTGCTGATCGTCGGCCGAGCTGGCGAGCCGGTCGGGATCATCCGCCGCGGCCACCGCCGCGCGCGTGTCCACGAACCAGAGGTTCGGGTCGCGCCCGGCCTCGGCCTCGATCCACGCGTTGATCTCGTGCATCGCCCGATTCTGCGCGGCGGTCGCGGTGTTGAACGGCAGGATCGATCCGGCCAGCACCGGAATCCGCTCCGCGCCGGCGCGGTTGTAGAGCGACCGGAGCTGCTTGATCACCGCATCGGCCGACCGGCCCTGGTAGACGTCGTTGACACCCGCGATGATCACCACGGCGTGCGGCCGGCGGTCGAGCACGTCGCGGTCGAAGCGCGCGGCGATCTCGTCGGTCCGCTCGCCGTTGACGCCCCGGTTCAGGATCCGCCACGTCGGGTGCATGTCCACGAGCCAGTAGGCGTACTGGCTGGTGTGGTCGCCGCTGCCGTCCGGCGGGTCCTCCAGCGGCGAGTTGAAGAGCGGCGTTCCGGCGGTCGTGGAATCTCCCAGGGCGACGATCAGCACGATGAGTCCTTTTCTGGTGTGGCGTGACGGGCGGGCGTCGGCATCCGCAGCGGCATCGCTAGCGCCCCGCCGCGGCTTCCGCGGCCCGCAGCACGCGCAGCACGTTGCGGTTGGCGATCTTCGCGATGTCCTCGTCCGAGTAGCCGCGGCGCAGCAGTTCGGCGACGAGCGCCGGGTACGTCGAGACGTCCTCCAGGCCCTGGACGACGCTGGTGATGCCGTCGAAATCGCCGCCGAGGCCGATGTGGTCGATCCCGGCGACCTGGCGGATGTGGTCGATGTGGTCGGCCACCTGCGCGATCGTCGCGCGCGGCGGCGGGTTGGCCTGGCGCCACGCGGTCATGGCCTGGTCGAGCGCTGCGCCGGTCGTGCCCGCGGCCGTCAACCGGTCGCGCTCCGCCGTCTCGGTCCGGTTGTAGGCCGCGACCGCCGGCGAGATGAAGCCCGGCACGAACGTGACCATCACCACGCCGCCGTTGGCCGGCAGCCGTTTCAGCACGTCGTCGGGCACGTTGCGCGGGACGTCGCAGATCGCCCTCGCCGACGAGTGCGAGAAGATCACCGGCGCCGACGTGACCCGCAGCGCGTCCTCCATCGTCGCGGGCGAGACGTGGCTCAGGTCCACGAGCATGCCGAGCCGGTTCATCTCGCGGATCACGTCCTCGCCGAACGGCGTGAGGCCCTCGTGCGCGGGCGTGTCGGTCGCCGAGTCCGCCCACGGCGTGTTGAGGCTGTGCGTGATCGTCATGTAGCGCGCGCCGAGCCGGTACATCTCGCGCAGGACGCCGAGCGACGAGTCGATCGAGTGCCCGCCCTCCATCCCGATGAGCGAGGCGATCTTCCCCTGCTGCTGGATGCGCTCGACGTCGTCGGCCGTCAGCGCGAGCGCCATCGAGTCGTGGTACATCGCCATCATCCGGTGGACGAGGTCGATCTGCTCGAGGACCTGGACGACGGCCTCGGCCGGGTTCTGGTCCGGCCGCGTCGCCTCGACGTACACGGACCAGAACTGCCCGCCGACGCCGCCGGCCCGCAGCCGCGGGATGTCGGTCATCAGGGTGGGCTGCGGCCGGCGGATGTCGAGCTTCGCCAGGTCGCCCTCCGCCTGTTCCCGGACCGCCATCGGATAGTCGTTGTGCCCGTCGATGACGGGCGTCTGCCTGAGGAGGGCGCGCGCGCGTTCCAGCATGGGATCGGACTGCGCCGGGCGGCTGAACGCGACCATCGGGACGACGAGGGCCAGCAGGAGCGCGGGAGCCAGCAGGCGGGTCATCCCGGGATTATAGTGAACCGGGAATGGGGTCAGGTCTTGGGATTAAGCCTCGCGGCCGTTCCGATGACGATTTGGTGATCGCCGGGTTGGGCCCTCGAAGCTCCGGTCGTGATCAGTATCAGTCGCGCAGGGCCTGCATCGGGCTCGTCCGCGCCGCGTGGCGGGCCGGGACCAGGCTGGCCAGGAACGCGATGCCGGTGAGGCCCGCCGTGATGCCGACGAACAGCGACGGCTCGAGCGCGACGACGCCGAACAGCACGTTCTCCATCACCCGCGCGAGCGCCACGCCCAGCGCGAGGCCGATGGCGATGCCGATCGCGGCCAGTTTCGCGCTCTGGCCGAGCGTCAGCCGCAGCACGTCCCCGCGGGTCGCGCCGAGCGCCATCCGCACCCCAATCTCCTGGCGGCGCTGCACGACGTAGTGCGCCATCACGCCGTAAATCCCGAACGCGGCCAGCACCAGCGCCACCACGCCGAATCCCGCCATCAGCGACCCGATGAACCGGATGCCCGTGGTCCGCTCGTAGATCGCGTTGCGCATCGTCGAGACCTCGAAGACGGCCTGGTCCGGGTCGACCGCCGCGACCGCGCGGCGCAGGTCGGGAAGCAGTGACGTGCCGTCGCCGCCGGCGGCGCGCGCCATCAGGTAGACCTGCGCACTCGGCGCCTGCAGCACCGGCACGTACACGGTCGGCTCTCGCCGGTACTGGAACCAGTCGTCGATGGTGTCTCCGGCGACGCCGACCACCGTGTACCAGTCCGTCGCGTCACGGCCGAACTTGATCCGCGCGCCGATGGGCGACCGATCAGGCCAGTGCCGACGCGCCATCGAGGCGCTGACGACGGCGACCGGCGCCGTCTCGGCGCGGTCGGAGGCCTCGATGCCCCGGCCCTGCGTGATCGGAATCCGCATGAGCTCGAGGTAGCCGCCCGAGACGGCCCGGTAGTTGACGCGCGGCAGCGCATCCTCCGGCACGACCTGGCCGTCGACCACGAGATCGCGACGCTGGTTCGACTGCGACGACGGCGTCACCGACGTCGTGGCGACCTGCGCCGACGACCCGAGCCGCGCGGTCTCCTCGAGCAGGCGGCTGACGAACCGTCGCCGCGCGGCCGTGTCGGGGTACGTGGCCTCCGGCAGCCGCGCCTTCATCCGCACGACGCCGTCGGGGTCGTACCCCTGGTCGCCGTTCGCGAACCGGTAGGCGCCGATGGCGGCGAGGCCCGACATCACGAGCAGCGGCAGGACCAGTGCGACCTGGCAGACGACCAGCGCGCGCCGCAGCCGGTTGCGGCCGACGCCCGCGCTCGCGGAGCGGCCGCCGTCGCGCAGCGTGCGCGTCAGGGCCGGGCGCGAGACCTGCAGCGCCGGCAGCAGGCCGAACACGAACGCCGCCCCGACCGCGGCGACGAACGTGGCGCCGACGACGCGCGCGTCCACGCCCATCTCGGCCCAGCCGGGCAGGAACCGCTCGATCGCGGCCGGCATCTGCGTGCGCACCATCCTGAAGACGACCCACGCGACGCCGAGCGCCGCCGGCACGGATACGACGGCGACGACGACCGACTCGATCAGGAGCTGGCGGAGCAGCTGGCCCCGTCCGGCGCCGATGGCGAGCCGCACGGCGATCTCACGCTGGCGCTCCGCGCCGCGCGCGAGCAGCAGGTTCGCCACGTTCACGCAGCCGATGACGAGGACGAGCAGCGCCGCCGCCTGCCACAGCGACAGGATGCGCGGCAGGCCGTAGTCGGTCATCCCGCGGGTGAACGAGTAGACGACGAGCGCGCGGTCGCGCGTCTCGTCGGGGTGGTCGCGCTTGAGCTGCGCATACGCGCCGGTCGCCGCGGCCTGCGCATCGTCGAGGGTCACGCCGTCGCGGAGGCGGGCGATCACGGTCAGGTAGTGCGAGCTGCGATTGGCCCGCTCGCCGGCGTCGAACGAGAGCGGCGCCCAGGCCTGCGTGCCGTTGGGAAAGTCGAACCCGGCCGGCGCGATGCCCACGACGTCGTAGGGCAGGCCGTCGAGCCGGATCGACCGGCCGACCAGCGCCGGATCCGCGCCGAAACGGCGGCGCCACAGGCTGTCGGAGAGCACCACGCGCCGGTGTTCCCCGTAGACCTCGTCGCGCTCGACGAACGCCCGGCCGAGCTGTGGCTGGACGCCGAGGATGTCGAAGAACCCCGGCGAGACCAGCTGTCCCTGGACCAGTTCCGGCTCGTCGCCGCCTGAGATGTTGACGTCCCACCAGTCGATGGCCGCGAGGCGCGTGAACGTCCCGCCCGATCGCTCGCGCAGGTCGAGGAAGTTGGCCGGCGAGATCGTCGACTGCTGGTAGGGCACGTCGGGCGAGTTCTCGGCGAGGACCGCGAGGCGATCGATGCCGGAGAACGTGAACGGGCGCAACGCGAGCGCGTCGATCATGCCGAAGGTCGCGGCGTTCGCGCCCAGGCCGAGCGCGAGCGTCGCCATGACGAGCGCCGTGAGCAGGGGCTGGCGGCGGAGCGCGCGGATGGCGAGCCGGGTTTCGCGGATCAGGGTGGACATCAGCGGACCTCCAGCGGGACGGAACGGCGCCCGGACCGCGTCGACGAGCGCCTGGACGGTGAGCGAGCCGGCCTGGCGCCAGTACCACGCGCGCGCGCGGGCCGGCCCGGTCGCGGCGACGCGACCGGCGAACTCCTCGCCGAGATCGCCGAGCGTCACGTCGCGCCAGCGTTCGTCCGCGATGGCGCGCCGGACGAGCGCTTCGGCGGCGCGGGGCGGGGCGAGCGGCCGATGGGACGCGGGCGGGATCGGGGATGGAGTGGGGCTCACCTACGGGCGCTCCAGCAGGGACTCGAGACCCTCGGAGAGCGTGGCGACGGCCGCACGTGCCGCCCGCAGTGCCTCGAGGCCGATCGGCGTCACGGTGAAGTAGCGGCGTGGCCGGCCCCCGCGGGCGGCGATCGGATCGCCCATCCGCGACGTCACGTGTCCCTTGGCTTCCAGCCGGTCGAGCGACGTGAACAGCGCGCCGCGCGCGACCTGCCGGCCGGCCCGCTCCGACAGCAACTCGCGGATCGGGACGGTATAGGCCTCGTCGCCGCACTGGAGGATCGCCAGCAGGACCAGTTGTTCGAACTCGCCGAGGTAGAAGGGCTTCTCAGCCATGACTGCGATGTAGGCTATTACGGAACGTCGACCTGTCCGGTTCCGCCGGTGTCGTTTTGCCGTTCCTTCGGTGGCAGTAAACCGGACTTGACCGGTCCGACTTCATGCCGCTATGCTGGCGGCGCTAATCGAGATCGAATCTCATTTATCGAATCCCCGGTCAGGCCGGTCCAACCGTTCAGGACGTCATGCTCCAGTCGTTCATCATCACGCTTCGCGAGGGCCTGGAGGCCTTCCTCATCGTCGCCATCAGCCTGGCCTATCTGAAGAAGACCGGCCGGCAGGCGCTCGTTCCCGCCGTGCACTGGGGCATTGCGATTGCGATCGCGGTCAGCGTCGGGGCGGGGGTCGCGCTGCAGCAGGCGCGCAACCAGGCGTTGTGGGAAGGCGTGCTGGCGCTGGCCGCCGCCGCGCTCGTCGGCACGTTGATCGTGCACATGTGGCGCACGGGCAGGCGGATGAAGCGCGAGATCGAGGGCCGGCTGGAGTCGTCGGCCGTCAAGGCGGGGCGCGCGGCGTTCCTCGGCGTGCTGGGTTTCACGGTCCTGATGATCACGCGCGAGGGCATGGAGACCGCGCTGTTGATGAACTCGCTGCTCTTCCAGATGTCGAACCGGGTGATCCTGCTGGGCGCGGTCGGCGGCACGCTCTCGGCGGCGTGCGTCGCGTGGCTCTGGTCCCGGTACGGGCACCGCGTCAATCTCGCCCGGTTCTTCCAGGTGACCGCGGTCTTCCTCGTCGTGTTCGTCGTGCAACTGGTGATCTACGGCTTCCACGAGCTCACCGAGGCCAACATCGGCATCCCGAACTCCGAGGCCCTCCACTGGGCCACGGAACCCTACGGCCCCGACGGGCTGTACGGACAGTACCTCTCGTACCTGCTGGTGGTGCTGCCGCTCGGCTGGTTGCTGATCTCGAACCTGGTCTCGCGCCGGCACCCCCAGGAAATGGCGGCGCGGTAGGCGGTCGCCGCCTCAGTCGTTCTTCGCCAGCGCCGCCAGGACCTGGTTGAAGGTCGCGCGATCGCGATCTCCGAGGGGATTGAACTTCACCGCGAAACCCATCGCGTCCTCGGCATAGACGACCGTGCCCTTGAACGACATCGCGTGGTCGCCCCCGAAGTTGATCGTGACGGTCGTGGTCTCGCCGGCGTTCGGCGACGCGAGGCTCTGGATGAAGCAGCCGCCGAGACTGAGGTCGCCGATCCGGCAGCTGGTGGCGCCGGACGCCCCGCTCCACGAGCCTTCGAAGGGCTGTTGAATCCGCGGGTGCTGGCGACGTTCTTCGGTCACGGCGGCTCCTTCGTCGCACGGCACCCGGAGGTTCCACGCGTCGTTTCGCCCCGGATTATCGCATGCCCCGCGATAGGCTGGGTACGCCTGCCCGTCGATGCTGCCCGGAAACGCGTGGGGTTCGTGACATCGGGTCGCCCGGATTCGAAAACCGTCGCCCCTGCCCGCCCCCGGCTGGGCGAGGTGCTCTGTCGTCTCGGCGTGATTCGCGCCGACCAGCTCGCGCACGCGCTGGCGTCGCAGGCCGGCACGCGGCTGCCGCTCGGGCGGATCCTGGTCGATCGCGGCTACGCGTCGGACCTGGACGTCCAGCGCGGTGTCGCCGACCAGCACGGCGTCCCGCTGATCGATCTCGAGCGCGCGCCGCTCGACCGCGACCTGGCGCGCCTGATCGGGCGTGCCTACGCACGCCGGCACGACGTTCTGCCGGTGGCGCGGCGTCCGGGCGCGCTCGTCGTGGCGATGACCCGCCCGGGTGATCGCGGCGTGATCGACGACCTGCGACAGATGACCGGCGCGCGCATCGAGGTCGTCACCGCCTCGAGCCTCGCGATGCAGCGCGCCTTCCGCCGGCTCTACGACGCGCCGGTTCCCGCCGGCGACGCCGCGGGGGTGGCTGGCGCCGGTGGCCCCGCGGGCGCCGGCGTGGCGCCGGCCTCGCTCACCGGCGCGGTCGCGGAGGGCGATGGCGACGCGGCGGACGCCACTGCCGGCCGCCCGATCCGGCTGGACGAGGCGGATCGCGCCGCGACCTTCGGTGACGCGGCCGCGCGTCGCGCGGACGACCTGCTGCGCCAGCTCATCGGCCACGCGCTCGCCTCGCGCTGCAGCGACCTGCACCTCGAGATGCTCGGCGCCGGCCTCGGCGTGCGCTACCGCATCGACGGCGTGCTGCACCCGCCGCACTTCGGCGCGCGGCACGAGGCGCTCGATCGCCACGCGCGCGAGATCGTCTCGCGCCTGAAGGTCCTCTGCCGCCTCGACATCGCGGAGCGCCGCCGTCCCCAGGACGGCAGCTTCCGGTTCGACGTCACGGGCGACGTCCTCCGCGCGCTCGACCTGCGGGTGTCGTTCCTGCCGACCCGGACGGGCGAGAGCGTCGTGGTCCGGCTGCTCGACGCCACCCGCGCGCCCCAGTCGATCCAGGATCTCGACCTGTCTCCCGCGGTCGCCGCGGCGCTCGCCCGCGTGCTCGGCCGCACGGCCGGCCTTTTCCTGGTGACCGGTCCCACCGGTTCCGGCAAGTCCACGACGCTGCATGCCTGCCTGCGGCGTCTGCACCGGCCGGGGATCCGGATCCTCACCGCGGAGGATCCCGTCGAGTACGTCTATGACGGCCTCAGCCAGTGCGAGGTGAACGACGACATCGGCAACACGTTCGCACGCTACCTGCGCGCCTTCCTCCGGCACGATCCCGAGGTGATCATGGTGGGGGAGATCCGCGACGAGGAGACCGCGCGCATGGCGTTCCGCGCGGCCCAGACCGGCCACCTGCTGCTGAGCACGCTCCACACCAACAGCGCGATCGCCGCGCTGCCCCGCCTGCGCGACCTGGGTATCCCCGCGTCGCTCATCGCGCAGTCGCTCGCGGGCGTCATGTCCCAGCGCCTCGTCCGCCGCCGGTGCCCGGCCTGCGCCGCGCCCGCCGGCTGCCCGCGGTGCGGTTTCACCGGATTCCACGGCCGCCTGATCGTCGCCGACCTCTGGGTTCCGGACGAGGAGGATGCGATACTCATCTCGCGCGACGCCCCCGCGGACGAGATCCGCCGGAGTGCCGCGAGGACGACGATCAGGATGGTGGATGACGCGCGCTCGCGCCTGACCACGGGCGCGACGACGGCGGAGGAACTGGCCCGCGTGCTGCCCCCGGACGTGCTGGCGGAACTCGACGATGGCTCACCAATCGCCAATGTTGCAATCGCCAATCCGCCCAGTGATTCTTCCGCCGATTGACGATTCGCCAATCACCAATGCTCCAATCACCAATTGATCTTCAAATCACCAATCATCAATCCCAGATCGCCAATCAATCACCAATCACCAATCATCAATCACCAATAACCATGCCCCACGTCTCCCTCACGCTCGACTGGACCGGCGACCTGAAGTTCCGCAACGGCGAGGGCAGCCCCGCGATCGAACTCGAGAGCGGCGTGCCCGGCGTCACCTCGCCGCCCCAGGCCCTGGCCTACGCCGTCATGGCCTGCATGGGCATGGACGTCGTCCACGTCATCCGCAAGGGGCGGTACGACCTCGAGGGCCTGCACCTGGTCTTCGAGGGTGAGCGCGCCGAGGAACACCCGCGGCGCTACCTCGCGATGACGCTGAAGTTCATCGTCACCGGTGACGTGCCCGACCACGTCGTGGAGCGGGCCATCGACCTGTCGCGGACGAAGTACTGCACCGTCTGGAACACGATCCGGACCGACGTCAGGCTCGACACGTCCTTCGAGATTCGCAGGCCCTGATGCGACTGCGCCACGTCGACTGGCTGCGCGGGGTCGCCGTGCTCGCCATGATCGAGTGGCACGCGCTCGACGCCTGGACCGCCGACTGGGCGCGGACGCCGGTCGCGTGGTGGTGGGTCGCGTTCTTCGGCGGCTGGGCGGCGCCGCTGTTCGTGTTCCTCGCCGGCGTCTCGCTGCCGCTGGCGGGCGCCGCGCGGCTCGCGCGCGGCCTGGATCGCGCCGCCGTGGCCCGCACGCTCGCCCGCCGGGGCGCGGAGATCTTCGTCCTGGCACACCTGTTCCGCGTCCAGTCGTTCCTGCTGAACGGATCGACCAACTGGTCCTCGATTCTCAAGCCCGACATCCTGAACGTGCTCGGTCTCGGCCTCGTCGCGGGCGCGTGGGTGTGGCGCTGGAGCTGGACGACGGCCGCGGCGGTCGCGCTGTTCGGCGGCGCGGCGTTGCTCGCGATGATCGCCACGCCGTTCGCGCGAGGCTGGGCCTGGCCGGCGCTGCTCTACCCGCGGTTCGAGGCCTACATCCGCCCGGTGGGCCACCTCGGTGTCTTCAGCCTGTTTCCCATCGTCGGCTACCTGTTCGCGGGAGCGGCGGTCGGTTCCCTGATGACGCCGGCGCGAGACGAGGCCGGCGACAGGCGGTTCCACGGGCGGACGGCAGCCGTGGGCGCGGTGGCGCTGGCGCTGTCGTTCGTCGTCGGCGCCCTGCCAGAGGCGCTGCCGGGCACGGCGTGGTGGGCGACGGTGGTCTCGCCGTTCGTCATGCGCACGGCGGCGATGAGCGTCGCGCTCGCGGCGGGCTGGTGGTGGTGGCGCGGTCGCGCGGCCACGCGCGGTCCGTTGCTCACCTTCGGCCGGACGTCGCTCTTCGTCTACTGGATCCACGTCGAGGTCGCCTACGGCGTCGTCAGCCGCCCGTGGCACCACGCGCTGTCGCTGCCCCGCGCGCTCGCGGCATTTGCGGGCCTCACGCTTCTGATGCTGGCCCTCGCCTACGCCTGGCAGCAGCTGCGGCCGTCGCGACGACGTGCCGGGGGCGGGGGTCAGGTCTTGGATCGCAGCCTTCCGCGCCGGTCGGTGACGAAAGTGTCATGACGAATTCGTCAGTCCCGGCGAGTCGAGGCTGCGATCCAGGACCTGGCCCCGGACCTCACTTCGGCATCAGGACGCGCGTGACCACGTGGATGACGCCGTTCGACTGGTAGACGTCATACGTCGAGATCTCCGAGACGTGGCCCTGGGCGTCCTCGATCACGAGGTTCCGCGGCCCGTTCGCCATCACCTTCAAGGTGCCGCCTTCGACGGTCGTGAGCGTCGCCGTGCCCCCGCCCTCGCGCACCATCTGCCAGAGCGCCGCCGAGTCCAGACGCCCGGCGACGACGTGGTAGGTCAGGACCTTCGTGAGCGCGCCCTTGTTTGCCGGACGCAGCAGTGACTGCACCGTGCCGTCGGGCAGCGCATCGAAGGCCTGGTTGGTCGGGGCGAACACGGTGAACGGTCCCGGACCTTCCAGCGTGTCCACGAGCCCGGCTGCCTTCACCGCCGCCACCAGCGTGGTGTGCGCTTTCGACTGCATCGCGTTCGCGATGATGTTCTTCGACGGCAGCATCGATTCGCCGCCCACCATCACCGTCCGCTCCTGTGCGCCCGCGAGCGTCACCGCCGCCGCGAGCAGTCCCGTCGTGATCAGCCATCGTGCCTTCATGTGTCTCATGCCTCCCTGAAATGTCGTCGAGACGTCCGCGCCGCGTTTCGGCGCACACCGGGTCTACGGCCGCCCGCCCCGAACGGATTGCGGGGCAGGCCGGCCAATCCCCGCCGCCGGCCGGGCCGTAGTAGTGTGAGGATCGCGTGGAACCGCAGGGGGCGACGACACGGGATTTCGATCAGGAGGCCGACCGGCGGCTCATCCGTGACGTCGCCGGCGGGTCGGCCGAGGCGCTCGGTCGCCTCTACGATCGCCACGCCGGTACGGTGTTCGCGCTGGCGCGTCGGATCGTGCCGGCGATTGAGGACGCCGAGGAAGTGGTACAGGACGTGTTCTCACAGGTCTGGCGCGACGCCGCGCGCTACGAGTCTTCGAGGGCCCCGGTGGCCGGTTGGGTCGCGATGCTCGCGCGGACGCGCGCGATCGACCGCCTCAGGGCCAGACGGGCGCGGCCCGACAGTGGCGGGCTCGGGCCCGACGCCACCGTGCTGCCGCTGGCCGCGTCCGGCGCCGACCCCGAGCGCCAGGCCATCGCCGCGACCGACGTACAGGCCGTGCGTCTCGCGCTCGGCGCGCTGCCCGCGCCGCAGCGCGAGCTGGTCGAGCTCGCCTACTTCCAGGGCCTGACCCACACCGAACTCGCCGAGCGGACGGGTACGCCGCTCGGCACCGTCAAGACGCGGCTGCGCTCCGCCCTGGCCACGCTGCGGGGAGCGCTGTCGTCATGACGAGGCCGGACGGATCCGACCCCATGGCGCACGAGGCCTTCGCCGACGCCCTCGCGGCGTGCGCCGTCGACGCGCTCGACGACGCGGCGGCGCGCGCGGCGCTGGAAGTGCACCTGGCCTCGTGCCCGGAGTGCCGCGCCGAACTCGAGGCCCTGCGCCGGGCGACCACGGCGATCGGCCTCGGCCTCGCGCCGGAGGCGCCGCCTCCGGACCTGCGCGCGCGGACGCTCGCCCGCGCCACGGCGCAACCACAGTCACAGGCGCAGGTAGGAGCCGCGGCGCAGGTACCGGCGCAGACGCCGGCGCGGACGCCGCCGCGGACGCCGCCGTCCGAGGCGGCCGGCGGCTCGAGCCTGGCCCCGTCCCGCCGCGCGCCCACGCGACTGCCGTGGCTGGTGGCGGCCGCGGCCGCCCTGCTGGCCGTGGCCGCGTCGATCTACGTGGTGCTCCTGCAGCGCGAGGTCGGCGCGCTGCGCACCCTGGCGGACCTGACGACCTCGCGCGTCGAGTCGCTCCGCGGTGAGCTGGTGGACCTGCGCCGGCAGTCGGCCGAGCTGGCCGAGATCGAAGCGGTGATTGGCGCGCCCGACGTCCGCCAGGCCGCGCTCGGCGCGGCCGGTGCCTCCGGCGAGGCCTCGGTGCGCGCGTACTGGAGCCCGACGCAGGGGCTCGTCCTCCGCGCGCGGTCCATGCCGGCCCTCGACGCGGGCCGCGTCTATCAGTTGTGGATGGTGCCCCGGGCCGGGACGCCGGTGAGCGCGGGCCTGCTGACCGTCCAGCCCGACGGGTCCTCGTCGCACGTCACGCACCTGCCGGCGATGGAGGCGGCCGCGGTGGCGATTACCGTGGAGCCGGCCGGTGGCTCTCCGGGACCGACGTCGGCGCCGGTCATGGTGGGCAACTTCAACTAGGTCCGAGCGCCGGCGTGCTCCGCCGGGCGTGTCGCCAGCTGTCGCGGGGCGACGCGCGCCGCCCCGCGACAGGCTGCCGGACTTACTTCTCCCGATCGTTCCAGTTGATGATCGAGTTGAACACCATGTTGAACTCGCCGTGGTTCTGCCAGCGGTAGATCGGGTTGCTGCTGAACATGATGACGCGGCCCTTGCCGTGCCAGGCGTCCGGGATGTCCACGGCGAACGAGCGTCCGGCAATCGCGTCGGCGCCGTCGCCGAGGCCGCTCAGCACCGAGTCGTCGCCGCCGACGAACTGGATCAGCGAGTGCTCCTGGTCGGCCACGCCGATGCGGAAGACCTGCTGGCCCTGCCCGAACTTCACCGGGATGATCCTGTCCGCGTAGCCGTAGAACACCGGGCTGTTCGGCCGCTGGATCTCGGCCTGCACGAGCGGCTTCTGGAAGTTCAGGCCCTGGACGCTCTCGGTGTCCACCGTGCCCGCGAACCCGAACTCGATCGGGAACCGCACGGCGCTGAGCGTGGTGATCAAGGTGCCGCCCGCCTCGAAGAACTGCTTGAAGGCGTCCACGCCGGCCTGGCCGAACCCGCCCGTCGTGTCGTCGGTCTCGCCGTACATCCCGAGGAACTTGAACTTCTCGGTCGCCTTGTACGGTGACGGCCGTGCGGCCGGCTCCGCCATGACCTGGCTGCGCCCGATGCCCTGGGCGGCCATGACGATGACGTCGTAGTCGCGCTCCAGGTGGCCCTGCGCGACCCGCTCCTTGTAGATGAGGTCGTACGGGATCTCGAACTGGTCGAACGTGTAGCGGTACCAGCCGAGCTCCTGCGTGCCGTTCCACTGCGAGTAGATCGCCACGCGCGGCACGTCGGCCTCGTGCGTCGCCACGGTCGGGGCCGTGCCGAACGTCGCGGCCGTCAGGCCGAGCGATTCGGCCGCGGTGCGCGCCGCCTGCAGGTCCGCCGCCGAACCGCTGACGATGAACGAGCCGGCGGGGAAGTCGGTGTCGCCGACCGTGAACGACGCCTCCGCGACCTTCATCGGCACGTTCTTCAGCCGATAGCGGAACGTGATCATGTTGTTCGAGCCGTAGTGCGCGACCGCCAGGCCGGCCGTGCCCTGACCGGTCACGTGGCCGTGCAGCGCGTCGTCGGTGACGAGGGTCGACGGCACGTCGAGGATCGCCTTGTCCTCGATCTCCTTCACGTCCACGTTGAACGCGTAGCCCATCGTCCAGCCGCTGTCGTCATACGTGGAGAGCCGCGCGTCGGGGTAGTCCTGCACCTCGAGAAGGTTCTTCGCGAGGCGCCAGTAGGGCTGCCCGGCCTTGATGACATAGGACCCGGCCGGGAACGTGTCGTCGCCGATCTTCGCCTCGGCGGTCGTCCGGCCAACCTCGATGCCCTGCCGCCGCAGGATCTTCACGAGTTCGGCGGGCTTGGTCATGTCGGGCTGGACCGGGATGACGTAGGCGTGCGGCGCGTCGTCGATGCCGGCCTCCATCGAGTTCTTCGTCTTCACGTAGAAGTTCTCGAGGACGAGGTTCGGGAACATCGCCGTGAGCTGGAGCGCGGAGAGGACCCCGGTCTCCATGTAGTTGGTGTTGTTGCGCCGCGTGAAGTTCGCGGGCATGCCCTCGGGAATCGGCAGGCCCCGGTACCACTCGCGGGGCTGGCCGCCGCCGCGTCCGGTGGCCTCGCCACGGCCGCCGCGTCCGCCGCCACCGCCGCCGGCGCGTCCACCGCGTCCGGCCGCCGCCGCCGCGTCCGGCCTGGCCGGCCTGGGCGCCACGCCCGCCCGCGACGGCTCCGGCTGCTGCCGCGCCACGTCCGCCGCCAGCACCCGCGCCGGCCGCTGCCGCGCCGCGGCCTCCGCCGGCCGCGCCGCCGCCACCACCGCCGGCCGCCGCACCACGTCCACCGGCGCCCGCGGCCGCCGCGCCGCCGCGACCAGCACCACCGCCGCCGCGGCCCGTGTCCGCCGGCGCGCCGTCACGGCCCGACTGCGTCTCGTACATCTTCATCATGCCGTTGTGGTTGTAGGCGACCGACCCGAGGTAACCGGGCGACCAGCCGTCCATGAAGGCATGCGTGTAGACGCCGGGCATCCCCCACTTCGCCATCTGGGCCATTTCCCAGTCGGAGAAGAACGGCAGCTCCCAGAAGAGGATCGGGTCGAGGTTCGGGTTCTGCGGCGGGCCGCCGCTGTAGGTGTACATCAGCGACAGCGACTCGTGCAGGTCGTGCATGATCGGCGGATGCGCGGTGAAGTACCAGTCCGTGATCGCGCGCATCTGGACCTGCGACAGGTTAATGTCGCGGTTGTTGTCGTGGTAGACGTACTTGCCCCAGTACGGCAGCGCGCACTGGCCGCCCCCACCGCCGCGTCCGCCGCCACGGCCGCCACCACCGCCGGGCGCACCCGCGCCCGCGCCGCGCCCACGCGCCTGGCCGGCTTCGTCGGCCAGCTGCAGGTCGCAGTAGAACTTGTCCACGTTCCGGTCACGCCCGTCCGCGTCGGCCACCGGCGTCACCGAGACGTACACGTTGTCGCGGATCCCGGTGATGTAGGGCGAGGTCTCCACCGCCAGCCGGTAGACCAGCTCCATCAGCATCTCCGACGGGCCGGTCTCGCCGCTGTGCAGGCCGCCCATCAGGTGGTAGTGCGGCTTGGTGTTGCGGATGAGCGTCTGCACCTCGGTGTCGGACAGGCCGCGCGGATCCGCCAGCTTCGCGAGGTTGTCGCGGTTCTCCTTGAGCTTCGCCATGTTGGCGTCCGAGGAGACCCAGACGACGACCAGGTCGCGACCCTCGTCGGACGTGCCGATGGTCTCGACCTGCACGCGCGGGGTCGCGGCCGCCAGCGCCCGGTAGTACCTGAGGATGTCGTCGTAGTAGGTCAGCACCCGCGGGGCGCCGACGTGGTACCCGATGACGTCTTTCGGCATCGGGATGCCCGGCACCTTGGGCAGGTGATCGACGAGCGGGCTCCCGAACTGCGGCTCGCCCGTCCACTGCTCGTAGGAACGGGCGAAATCCGCATCCTGGGTCTGGTTGGGATCCCGCGTGCCGGTGACCCAGTCCTGGGCCGGGGTCACCGTCATCCCGAGCACGAAGACTCCCAACCCCAGGACGAGGGTCCAGAGCCTTCGATGGGCAGTACCTTGGGCGTTCATTGAGCCAACTCCTTTGACTTCAACAACTTGCAGCGTATCTGTGCCGATCGGTATCCCGGGGTGCCCCGGGGGGCGTCTCGCTGCCGGGAACGCTTGAGATGGGCGGCCCGGACACATAGAATCGCGGGGAACCACGCCCTCGACCGTGGGCGTCACCCCGGGGGGCGTGAAGGGGCCCCGCCTGCCTATGATCAGCGTCGCCGCGCTCCGGATGCAGCAATTTGGCGTGCAATTCTATCAGGCTTCCCTGACGGCCAAGGACATCGACAAGCTGGTGCGGTTCGAAGTGCTCAGCTATGGCGAGCAGGGCCCGGCGCCGGGAGTCCGTGGCACGGCCCGCCAGACCAAGGTGCGATGGGACCTGCTCGAGCGCCGCATCGCCTCGAACGAGAAAGCCTACCAGCGCCAGATCATCAGGAAGAAGATCGACGAGCTCGTCGGCTACTACGAGCAGTGCCGGCAGGCACGCGACCTGCCGTCGATTGCCGGCGCCGTCATCATCTCCTGCGACGAGCCGCTGAAGTTCGATCCGATCGAGCCGGGCTCCAGCCTGGGCACCCTCAAGGTGCCCGAACGCGAGGGCATCCTGCGGGCCATCGACGGCCAGCACCGGCTGCTCGCCCTGCACGCGGGCATCGAGACGTTCGGCGACGAGACCTTCACGGTTCCGGCCGTGATTTTCGACCGTCTGCCCGAGGATCACGTCGTCCAGATGTTCGTGACGATCAACGCGAAGCACACGCGGTTGAACCCGTCGCATCTCGTGTCGCTCTCCGGACGGCAGCTCTACCGCGACGAGAACCTGGCCGCCGCGCACGACATCGTGCGGGCGCTCAGCGAGCGCGAGGATTCGCCGCTGCACGGCGAGATCAAGCTGCTCGGCGTCGGCCGCGGCCGGGTCGCGCAGGCCCCGCTCGCGCAGGAGCTCAAGAAGCTGTTCGCGAACGAGGCGTTCGGGGCCGGACGCAAGGGCGAGGCCTTCCGCGAGGAGGCGCGCCGGTTCTTCATCAACTACCTGCGCCAGGTCGCCCAGGTGTTCAACGCGGCGTGGCACGGCCGGAAGTACAGCATCAAGACCGCGCCGGCGCTCCGCGCGTTCATCCGCGTCTCGCCCGACATCCTGCGGATGCTCGACCAGCAACGCGCCGAACGGACCGACTCGCGCGCCATCGGCCGCATCATCGCCCCCTGGGGACGCCGGATCGGCGACCTTCGCTTCGAGACCGACGGCGCCTGGAAGGGCACCGGCTCCACCGTCGACCAGCTGTCGAAGGAGCTGCGCCTCGCGCTGCAGTATCCCGAAGGCGCGATGGTGTAGGCGGGACACGGGGTCCCGTCTTTCACTTTCGTAAGTTCGGCGACAACATCGGTACTGATTACACGGTTTGGCGCACCTGACCCCGCCCGCCGATGCCAGAAATCGACTTGCTGGTTCAGGCATGGCACTTGCGTACATGAGGGCGTGGGTTGCCTGAATTTGCGGCAAGTGCCGTGAAGAGCTGGGGAGCCAGGTTGCCCGCAAAGGCCCGCTCAGGCGGGCCTTTTTTTTGTACCCGGAGGGGCTCGCGCCCGGGCCTGCCCTGCACGCCATTACAATTCCCGCGTGTCCCTGCGCTTCGGCATCGACACGGGTGGGACCTTCACCGACTTCGTGCGCCTCGGCCCTGACGGGCTGGTCGTCCACAAGGTCCGGTCCACGCCCGACGATCCTTCGCGGGGCATTCTCGAGGGGGTCGGTGACCTGACCGGCACCCGCGCCGGTCTCGACGTCGTCCACGGATCGACCGTCGCGACCAACGCGGTGCTCGAGCGGCGCGGCGCCCGGGTGGCGCTCTTCGCGACGCGGGGCTTCGAGGACGTGCTGCGGATCGGCCGGCAGACGCGACCCGCGCTCTACGACATCTTCGTGCCGCCGCGGCGGCCCATCGTCGATCCGGCGCTCACGGTCGGCGTGCCCGAACGGCTGGGTGCGGACGGCGCCGTCGTCGAGCCGCTGGATCTGACGGCGGTGGACGAGGCGGCCGGGCGGGCCCGTGCGGCGGGCGCCGACGTGGCCGCGGTCTGCCTGCTGCATGCCTATGCGAACCCGGTGCACGAACGCGCGGTCGTGGAACGGCTGCGCGCGGCGGGCTGGCTCGCCTGTGCGTCGCACGAGGTGCTGCCCGAGTATCGCGAGTTCGAGCGCTGGAGCACGACCGCGGTGAACGCGTACGTGGCGCCGCTGATGGCGCGGTACCTGTCGCGTCTCGAGGCCGCGCTGGAAGGATCGCGGCTGGCGATCATGCAGTCGAACGGCGGGTCAATCATCGCGTCGGCCGCGCGGGTGCAGGCCGTGCGCACCGTGCTGTCGGGCCCGGCCGCTGGGGTGGTGGGCGCGCGCGCGGTGGCGGCGGCCGCGGGGTTCCCACGCGTCATCTCGTTCGACATGGGCGGGACGTCCACGGACGTGAGCCTGGTCGACGGCGAGATCGGCCTGACGACCGATGCGGTGATCGGCGACTTTCCCGTGCGGCTGCCGATGATCGACATCCACACGGTCGGCGCGGGCGGCGGGTCCATCGCGAGCGTGGACACGGGCGGCGCGCTGCGCGTGGGGCCGGAGAGCGCGGGCGCGCAGCCGGGTCCGGCGTGCTACGGCGTCGGGACGGCGTTGACCGTGACCGACGCGAACCTGCTGCTCGGCCGCCTCGATCCGGAGTACTTCCTCGGCGGGCGCATGTCGCTCGTGCCGGATCGCGCGCGCGATGCCGCCGACGGCCTGGCCGCGACGCTCGACCTCGGCGTGGACGAGCTGGCCGAGGGCGTCGTGCGCGTGGCGAACGCGAACATGGAGCGGGCGATCCGCGTGGTCTCGGTCGAGCGGGGGCACGACCCGCGCCGGTTCGCGCTGGTCGCCTTCGGCGGCGCCGGCGGGATGCACGCGTGCGAGCTGGCGCGCCGCCTCGAGATGCGCACGGTGATCGTCCCGCGCCACGCCGGCGTGCTCTCGGCGCTCGGCATGATCCTCGCTGACGTCACGCGTGACTATTCGGCCTCGGTGCTCGAGCCGACCGACGCGATCCGCCCGCGCGACCTCGACCGCCGCTTCGCACCGCTCGTGCACGCGGCGCGGCGCGAGCTGCGCGCGGAGGGCTTTCCGGCCGCGCGCCAGGTGATCCAGCGGTTCGTGGACGTGCGCTACGTCGGGCAGTCGTACGAGATCACGCTGCCGTACGCGCCGGGCTACCGCCAGGCGTTCGACGCGATCCACGGCCGGGTCTACGGCTACTCGAACCCGCGCCGCGCGACCGAGCTGGTCAACATCCGGGTCACGGCGACCGGCGTGACGACCAAGCCCACGCTGCCGTACCGGCGTCCGGGCCGCGCGCGGCGCCCGGTGCCCGAGGCGATCCGACCGGGCCGGTTCGACGGGCGGACGGTGAAGGTCGCGTTCCATCGCTGGTCGGCGCTCGAGCCCGGCGCGGCGGGTCGCGGGCCCGCGGTGATTGCCGGCGGCGAGGCCACCGTGGTCGTGCCGCCGGACTTCGTGTTCCGCGTGGACGGCTTCGGCAACGTCATCGCCACGCAGCTGGCGGGGAAGGGGCGGCGCCGCTGATGGCCCGGCGAGCCTCGCGTTCCTCGAAGCGCGCTCGCGCGGCCGCGGCCCGCGCGCCGAAGGGCGCCCGCGCCTCGACGCCCGCCCGCGCCTCGACGCCCGCCCGCCGCCGTCAGCCTGCCCCGAACGCCATTCACCCGGTGGACTTCGAGGTCTTCAAGAACCTCTTCCTCTCGATCGCCGAGGAGATGGGGGTGACGCTCTGCCGCACCGGCTTCTCGCCGAACATCAAGGAGCGGCTCGACTACTCGTGCGCGGTGTACGACCGCCGCGGCGACACCATCGCGCAGGGCGACCACATGCCCGTGCACCTGGGCGCGATGCCGCTCTCGGTGCGCGCGGCGATCGACGCGACGCCGATGGCGCGGGGCGACGTCGTGATGCTGAACGACCCGTTCCGCGGCGGTACGCACCTGCCCGACATCACGCTGGTCTCGCCGGTGTTCGTCGGCCGGGAGCGGGCGCCGGCGTTCTACGTCGCCAACCGCGCGCATCACTCCGACGTCGGCGGCATGACGCCCGGATCGATGCCGGTCGCGCGCGAGCTCTACCAGGAGGGGCTGATTCTGCCGCCCGTCCACCTCGTCCGCGGCGGCGAGGTCGTGCCCGACGTGATGGCGCTCGTGCTCGCCAACGTCCGCACACCCGACGAGCGCGAGGGCGACCTGACCGCGCAGGTCGCGGCCAACCGCGTGGCCGAGGCGCGCCTGCTCGACACGGTCCGCCGCTACGGCCGCCCGCGCACGCTGGCCTATGCCGCCGCGCTGCAGGACTACACCGAGCGCGTCATCCGCGCCGCCATTCGCGACATCCCGGACGGCCGCTACACGTTCGAGGACGCGCTCGACGACGACGGGTTCGGCGAGACGCACGTGCCGATCCGCGTGGCGATCACGATTGCGGGCGACCGGGCGACGCTCGACTTCACCGGGTCGGCGCCGCAGGTGGAGGGCAGCGTCAATGCCAACTACGCGATGACGCTCTCGGCGTGCCTCTACGCGTTCCGCTGCCTGGCGCCCGGCGACGTGCTCTACAACGCGGGCGTCGCGCGCGCGCTCACCGTGGTGGCGCCCGAGGGCACGGTGGTCAACGCGCGCCGGCCCGCGGCGGTCGCCGGCGGCAACGTCGAGACCTCGCAGCGGATCACCGACGTCGTCCTGGGCGCGCTCGGCCGGGCGCTGCCGGACGTGATGCCGGCCGCCAGCCAGGGCACGATGAACAACGTCACGCTCGGCGGCACGCACCCGGTGACCGGCCGCCGCTTCGCGTACTACGAGACGCTCGGCGGCGGGATGGGCGGCCGTCGCGGGCTGGCCGGCCTGAGCGGCGTGCACACGCACATGAGCAACACGCGCAACACGCCGGTCGAGGCGATCGAGGTCTACCTGCCCGTGCGCGTGCGCCAGTACGCGTTGCGGGCCGGCAGCGGAGGGGACGGCGCCGCGCCGGGCGGCGACGGCCTCGTGCGCGAGTACGAGATGCTGGCGCCGATGACGGTCACGCTGCTCTCCGAGCGCCGGCGCGGCGCGCCCTACGGCGCGCGCGGCGGCCAGCCGGGCGCCTCGGGGCGCAACACGCTCGTGCACCACGGGGAGGAGCGGTCGCTGCCGGGCAAGGTCGAGCTGCGCGTCCGCCCCGGCGATCGCCTCCGGATCGAGACGCCGGGGGGCGGCGGCTACGGCCGCGCGCCGGCGCGAAAGGACGAGTGATGTTCGAGTTCTGGCAGCGGGCGGATCGGACGGCCCGGCGCGCGCTCCTCGCCGCGTCGCTCGGGTGGATGCTCGACGCGTTCGACGTCATGCTCTACGCGCTCGTCCTCTCGTCCGTCCGCAGCGACCTGAACCTCTCCGGCGAGGTCGCCGGCGGCCTCCAGTCGCTGACGCTCCTCGCCTCGGCGGCGGGCGGCCTCGCCTTCGGCGTCATCGCGGATCGCTGGGGCCGGACGCGCGCCTTGATGATGAGCGTGCTCATCTACTCGGTCTTCACCGCGGCCTGCGGCTTCGCGCAGACCGCGCTGCAGCTCGCCGTGTTCCGCGTCTTCCTCGGCATCGGCATGGGCGGCGAGTGGGCGAGCGGCGCCGCGCTCGTCTCCGAGACCTGGCGCGGCGAAGACCGCGGCAAGGCGATGGGGCTGATGCAGAGCTCGTGGGCCATCGGCTACGCGCTCGCCGCGCTCGTCGCCTGGCTCGTGCAGGACGTCCTCGGCCTCGGCTGGCGCGCCGTGTTCTTCGCCGGCGTGGTCCCCGCGCTCTACGCGTGGTGGGTGCGCCGGCGCGTCGAGGAGCCCGAGATGTGGCGCGCCGCGCGCGCCACGCCGCAGACGACCTCGCTCGGCCAGGTGCTCGGCGGCCCGATGCTGGGCGTGACGATCGCGGTGACCCTCATGAACGCCTCGACGATGTTCGCGTGGTGGGGGTTCAACACGTGGGTGCCGTCCTACCTCCAGCAGCCCGTCGACGTGGGTGGCGTCGGCCTGTCGTCGTCGGCGATGAGCTTCTTCGTCATCGCGATGCAGGTCGGCATGTGGTTCGGGTACGTCACGTTCGGCTTCGTGAGCGACCGCATCGGCCGCAAGCGCACCTACGTCGGCTACCTCCTGCTGGCCGCGGTGTTCGTCCTGGCCTACACCTCGACGCGCAATCCGGCCGCGCTGCTCGCGCTCGGGCCGGTCACCGCGTTCTTCGCGACCGGGTACTTCAGCGGCTTCGGTGCGGTCACGGCCGAGCTGTACCCCACGGCGGTCCGCGCCACGGCACAGGGGCTGACCTACAACATCGGTCGCGTGGCGAGCGCGGCCGCGCCGTACGTGGTCGGGGGACTCACCGCCACGCAGGGCTACGGCGCCGCGCTGTCGATTGCCTCGGCCGCGTTCGTGGTGGCCGCGCTGTTCTGGGTGTTCATCCCGGAGACGCGCGGCCGGGCGATGGCCTGAGATGTCGCGCCGGCTTCCCCGTGCGGCGCTTCTCGCCGTGCTCGCCGCGGCGCACGGCGGCTGCCTGGTCGCGTCCGTCAACCCGTTCTACGACGACCACGCGCTGACCTTCGACGAGCGGCTGCTGGGCGCGTGGCAGAGCGAGGACGACGGCCTCACGGTGACCGTCGAGCGCAGCGAGTGGCGCTCGTACCGCCTCACCTACCACGTCCCGATCGAGGACGGCGTGCTCACCGGCTATCTCTTCACCGTGGACGACGCGATCTGGATCGATCTCACGCCGGTCCGCGGGCGCGACCTCGGCTCGTTCGTGCTGCCGCTGCATCGCGTCGCGCGCGTGCGCGTGGAGGATGGCGCCCTCGTCGTGCGTCCGCTGTCGTTCGACGCGCTCTCGAAGGCGGTGGCCGACGGCCGCCTGCCTGCCGCGCTCCTGGCCACGACCGTCGAGCACGACCGCGTGGTGTTCGGCGCCGCGTCCGAGGCGCTGGTGCGGTGGCTGGCCTCGCTCGGCGCCGACGACCCGGCGTTCGCGCCGGAGGTCCGGCTCACCCGCCCGGGCGGCGGGTGATCTGCGTGACCATCCCCATCACGTAGTGCAGCGTCACGCGATCGCCCTCGGCGAGGTCGCGCGGCACCGACTCCTGTCCGACGCGGGCGTGCCGCAGTTCCTGGTCGGGATCCTCCGGGTCGAGGAAGAAGACGTCGAGCGAGAGCTGCCCGTGGACCGAGATGGGCGACATCCGCTGGATGATGCCCTCGCGCGTGCCCTTCAGCATCGGACCGTCACCTTTCCCGGCGGATGTCGTAGACGTGCAGGGCGTCCTGTTCGCGCAGGTAGAGCCGCCCGTGGGCGATGACCGGGTGCGGCCAGCTGGGCTGCCGGACGTCCGGAATCTCGAAGCGGCTCTTCAGCACGTACTGCCGTGGATTCGCCTCGATGAGCGCCATTGTGCCGTCTTCGTACCGGAAGTACAAGTGGCCGTCGGCCGCGGCGACCGCCGCCGATCCCGTGCCGGCACCGCGCATCTGGCCCCAGCACGACCGGCCCGTCGCGATCTCCACGCACACGGGAAACCCGTTGCGCAGCCCGTGCCCGCCGTAGAGGAAGCCGTCCACCAGCACCACGCCGCCGTGGTGGTTCTCCACGCGGTCCAGGAAGTACTGCTCGGTCGCGGCGACGCGGTTCTCGGCCGCGGGCGCCAAACGCAGCAGCGCCGACCCGGCGCCGTAGCTCGACGACCCGAAGACGAGGTCGCCGCTCACCACCGGCGTCGTGATGTTCGCCGTGCCGTTGGCCACGCGGTCGTACCCCCACATGAACCAGCCGTCGCTCGCGCGCACGCTGACCAGGCCCCGGCCCATCAGCTGCACGTACTGCTTCACGCCGCCACCGTTCGAGACGACGATCGACGCGTAGCCGGCACCGTCGCGGCCCTCGCGGCCGAACGACGGGATCGTCGCGCGCCAGACCTCGCGCCCCGTCGCGGCCTCGAGCGCGACCATCCCCGCGCGCGGCCCGCCCGGAGTGACGACCACGCGGTCGCCGTCCACGAGCGGCGACTCGGAGAAGTGCCAGCTCGACATCATCCGGCCGCCGAACTCGCGCGGCAGGCTCTTGCGCCACGCGACCCGGCCGGTCGACGTCTCGAGCGAGACGAGATCGCCCGACGTCGTGACCACGAACAGGCGGTCGCCCGCCACCGTCGGCGTGCTGCGCGGCCCCGAGTAGTCCGCCTGCAGCCGATCGCCCACGCGCGTGGCCCACACCTCACGCCCGTCGGCGTCGTCGAGCGCGATGACGAACTGGCCGCCCGACCGGTCGCCCATCGTGTAGACGCGCCCGCCGGCGACCGCCACGCTCGACAGGCCGATGCCGAGGCCCGATCCCGTCCAGACCTTCGGCGGGCCGCCCTCGGGCCAGCTCGCCAGGAGGCCGGTCTCCGTGGAGACCCCGTCGCGCCGGGGGCCGCGCCACTGCGGCCAGTCCTCGCCCGACTGGGCGGCCGGCTGGCGGGCGGCGACCGATCCCGACGCCGCGCCCGACAACAGCAACGCGAGGCCGGCGACGATGAGCGCATTCGGACGCGGGGCGGGCATGCAACTCCTCCGGGTTTGGCTATTATCGAATGAGGGGGTCCGAGTGTTCAGACGATACACGCGCCGTTTGGTTCGCGCGATCGCGGTGGCGTCCGGCCTGCTGCTGGCCATGCCCGGCGGCCGGCCGATCGAGGCACGCGGCCAGACGCCCGCCGCGGCCCAGGCTCCCGCGCCGGCGCAGGCCGTCCTGCCGGCCGCCGAGCAGATCGTCAGGCGCCACATCGAAGCCATCGGTGGCGCCGACGCCTTCCGGAAGATCCAGTCCATGCACCTGGTCGGCCGGGTCGACATGCCCACCCAGGGGATCAGCGGGCCGGTGGACATCGTCGCCGCGCGGCCGGATCGGATGCGGCTGCGAACGACGCTCGAGGGCATCGGCGAGATCGACCAGGGCTTCGACGGCACGCATGGCTGGGAAGTGAACCCGCTCGTCGGGCCGTCGCTCAAGGACGGCCGCGAGCTCGACGAGCTCAAGGACGATGCGTGGTTCGACAGCCAGCTCTACGGCAGCGAGTTCGTCGCCGCGATGGAGACCGTCGGTCGCGAGGTGTTCGATTCGCACGACGCCTACCGGGTCCGGCTGACGCTCAAGTCGGGCCGTGAGGTCTTCGAGCTGTTCGACGTCCAGACGGGGTTCGTCATCGGCAGCGAGAGCCGGCGCATGACGTCGATGGGCGTGGTGCCGACGGTCGCGATGCTGCGCGACTACAAGACGTTCGGCGCGATCAAGCAGCCCACGACGCTCGTGCAGCGGGCGCTCGGCCTCGAGCAGCTGATTCACGTCACGACGATCGAGTTCGACGGCGTGGCCGCCAGCGCGTTCGATCCGCCGCCCGCCGTCAAGGCGCTCATCAAGGCGGCCGGCGTCCCGCGACACGCGGGCGGCCGGCCGGCGGGCTCCTGATCGTGCCCGCGTCCCGGCACGGGCGGCAACCGCGCGTCGTCGCGGCGCTGGCAGTCGTTGCCGCGGCGTGGGTCGTCCTTCCGGTGCGGGCGCCGGTCCGGGCCCTGGCCAGGACACCGGTGGACGTGTCCGCGCCGACCCGGACGCCGGCGCAGGCGCGGGCGGCTGAGCCCGCGTGGCGGACGCTGGCGCTGGCGGCGTTCGACGACACCTGGTCCACGATCAACGACACCTTCTACGATCCTTCGTTCGGCGGCGTGGACTGGGCCGCGCTGCGCGGCGAGTACCGCGCGCGCGCCCTGCAGGCGCCGGATCCGGAGGCCGTGCGCACGATCATCCGCGAGATGATCGCGCGGCTGGGGCGGTCGCACTTCGCGCTGCTGTCGTCGGCGCCGGAAGAAGAGGACGTACTGCCCGGGCCGGCGCTCGTGCCGATCGACGTGCGCGCCGGCGCCGCGGGCATGCTCGTCACGCGCGTCCGGGACGTGGACGCGGCGAGGGTCCAGACGGGTGACGTCCTCGTGCGGATCGACGGCCGGGACGTGGACGACGTCCCGGGCGGCCACACGCCGGAGGCGCGCCGGGCGCGGCTCGAGGCGTGGCGCGACGTCAACCGCCGCCTGCATGGCGCGGTCGGATCGACCGCGCGGCTCGAGGTGCGCGGTCCGGACGGCCGGCCGCGCGAGGTCGGCGCCACGCGCGTCAACGAGTCGGGCCAGACCGTCCGGTTCGGGAACCTGCCGGCGCTCACCGTGCGCGTGGACACGCGCGAGGTGCGAACGCCCGAGGGCCGGCGCGTCGGCGTGATCGGCTTCAACATCTGGATGGCGGCGATCAACGGACCCGTGGCGCGCGCCATGGATACCTACCGCGACGCGGCCGGCCTCGTCATCGACCTGCGCGGCAATCCCGGCGGGCTGGCCGAGATGATCCGCGGGATTGCCGGCCACCTGCTGGACGAGCCCGTGGTCCTCGGGCGGATGCAGACCCGGGCGGCGCCGCTGACGTTCACCGCGAACCCGCGGCGAGCGACCGCGGACGGCCGGCTGGTGGACCCGTACGACGGGCCGGTGGCGATCCTGGTGGACGCGCTGACGGCCAGCGCCTCGGAGTGCTTCGCGGGGGCACTCCAGAGCCTGGGCCGCGTCCATGTCGTCGGGCGACGGACGATGGGGCAGGCGCTGCCGGCCGTGACGCGGCGGCTGCCCAACGGCGACGCGCTGATGTACGCCATCGGCGACTTCGTCACGGCCACCGGGGTGGCGCTCGAGGGCGATGGCGTCCAGCCGGACGAGGTGGTGGCCCTCACGCCGGAGGGGCTGGCCGGGGGGCAGGACCCGGACCTGATGGCCGCCCTGCGCTGGATCGACGCGAAATCCGGCCGGTAGAAAGGGCCTTGCCCTGGCCGGCGGCTTGTTGCTATGCTCCAGTGACCCGCAAGAACGCACTTCCTTCCGCGTCGGGGTCACGCGTGTACGGCCTCGAGAGAAGCGCACCCGCTGCCCGCACCCGTCTCCGGGGCCGGCCGTCGGTTGAGCGCGGAGAAGCGAATCGGATGAAGTCCCGTCGGGAGAACTGAATGGAGCAGCGCCCGCTGCGTCTCGGCGACATCGTGGACGACTACTGTCCACGCGAACGACGCATTACAAACCACGCCATTGTCGCCGTCGTTGGCCAGGATATTAAGCAGACCCGCTGCACGACGTGCGATTCGGAGCACGTCTACAAGCAGGCCAAGGTGCCCAGGCGCCGGAAAGCCGCGCCCACCGCGTTCGACCAGGTGCTCGCCGAGGTGACCGGCGGCGCGGCCGGCGCGGCCAGGCCCGCCGAGCCCGCGAGGACTGCTGCCGCGGTTCCGGAACCGGACGCGCCGGACGAGATGGACGAGGCCGAGGCCGACGCCGAGTCCGGTCGCGCGGCGCCAGCCGAACCGGTGGAGGCCCCGCCGGTCGCGGCCCGCGCGGCCGCCCGTGCCGAGCGCGTCGAGGCCGCCCGTGCCGAGCGCGTCGAGGCCGCCCCTGCCGGGCGTGCCGCACCCTCCCGCGCCGCCCGCGGCGAGCGAGTCGAGGCCGCCCGTGCCGAGCGAGTCGAGGCGGCCCGCGGCGAGCGAGTCGAGGCGGCCCGTGCCGAGCGCGTCGAGGCCGCCCGTGCCGAGCGAGTCGAGGCGGCCGGCGCTGATTCACCCGAGGCGCACGCGAACGACGACGAGCAGGGCACCTGGTTCACGCATCGCCGGCTGATTCGCGCGACGCTGCCCCGCGTCGAGGGCGAGGAGCCGCCGCCCCGGCCGATTCCCGAATTCACCATGCACCAGATCCAGTCCCGCGGCGGCGGTGGCGGACGCGGACGCGGCGGCCACGGCTGGCGCGGCAACGGCAGCCACGGCGGCCACGGCCACCACGGCAACGGGTCTCCCGGCAACGTGGACGGCAACCGCCAGCACGGATCGCGCCACGCGCGCCCGCCCGTGGACGGCAACACGGCGAATCCGGGCCAGGGTCACGGGCACAGCCACGGTCAGGGACAGGCTCAGGGACAGGGACAGGGACCGGGGCAGGGGCAGGGACAGGGCCGCAAGTCGCGCCGCCGCCGGCGGCACAAGCGGCCGCGGCAGCAGTAATCCCACCGGAGAGGCGTCGCAGCATCGATGGCAGTCAAGCTTCCCACGCTTCCAAGTCGAGTCGGTCTCATCATCGGCGTCGCGAACAAGCGGTCGCTGGCCTGGTCGATCGCGCAGGCGGTCTCCCTCGAAGGCGCGTCGCTCGCGTTCACCTACCAGAACGAGCGCCTGCGGGAAAACGTCGAGAAGCTCGCCGGCGGCCTGGCGGACCCGCTCGTCCTGCCCTGCGACCTCAACGACGACGCGCAGATCGACGCGGTGTTCACGGCGATCGAGGAGAAGTACCACGGGCTGGACTTCGTGGTGCACTCGGCGGCGTTCGCGGAGCGCGAGGCGCTCTCGAAGCCGTTCTCCGAGACGTCGCGCGACGCCTTCCGCACGTCGCTGGAGGTCAGCGCGTATTCGCTGGTCGCCGTGGCGCGGCGCGCGGCGCCGCTGCTCGCGAAGAGCCCGTCGGCGCGGATCCTCACGCTGTCGTTCCTCGGCAGCGAACGCGTCTTCCCGAACTACAACGTGATGGGCGTGGCGAAGGCCGCCCTCGAGTCGTCGGTCCGGTACCTCGCGTCCGAGTTCGGGCCGAGGGGCATTCGCGTCAACGCGATCTCGGCCGGGCCGGTGAAGACGCTCGCGGCGAGCGGCGTGTCGGGGTTCTCGGACTTCCTGAAGACGTACGAGCAGCGTGCGCCGATCGGCCGCAACATCACGGCGGCCGACGTCGCCGAAGCGGCGCTCTTCCTGCTCGGCCCCGCCGGTCGCGCGATCACCGGCCAGGTGATCATGGTGGACGGCGGCTACAGCATCATGGGCGTCTAGCGCGACGCGCGCGTCAACGGCACGCGCGCCGATCGGCTCGAGCAGCCGGCTCCGAGCCTGTCGAGGGGCCGGCCCCGAGCTTGTCGAGCAGCCGGCCCCGAGCCTGTCGAGGGGCCGGCCCCGAGCCTGTCGAGGGGTGGTATCCTGACCCGCGGTCGCGCGTCACGCCGGCCGAACGTCATCCGGAGGCCGAGTCCGTGCCGCATCGCGCTCCCGGGTCGCCCGCGCGCGGCCCCAGACAGTACCTGAAGGGCCGGCCGATCACCTGCTACCGGCCCACCGGCCAGCCGGCCGTGCGCCACCTGATCGACCACGGCTTCCAGGCCTTCAACGCCGGCCGCCTGTCGGAAGCCTGCAAGATCTTCTCGGACAAGATGCTGGCGCCGAAGAACGACACGACGATCGGCCTGACCATCGCCGGCGCGATGACGCCGGCGGGTCTCGGCGGCTGCGTGATCGAGATGATGGAGCGCGGGCTGTTCGACTTCATCATCAGCACGGGCGCGAACCTCTACCACGACCTGCACTACGCCCTGAATTTCACGCTGCGCCGCGGGTCGCCGTTCCTCGACGACCGCGACCTGTACGCGGCCGGCGTGATCCGCATCTACGACGTCCTGTTCCCGGCGAAGGTCCTGCTCGAGACCGACGCCTACATCCGCGAGTTCCTCGGCCGGTCCACGATGGACGGGCCGGTCTCGACGTCGGAATTCCACTATCGGCTCGGCCAGGATCTGCTCCGGCTGCGGCCCGGCTGCGAGGAGTACTCGGTCGTCGCCAGTGCCGCGAAGCTCGGCGTGCCGATCTACACGTCGTCGCCGGGCGACAGCTCGATCGGCATGAACGTGGCGTGGCACGAGCTGATGACCGGCAGCCGGCTGATGATCGACCCGAACCTCGACGTGAACGAGGTCTGCGCGATCATCCTGGCCGGAAAGAAGAACGGCTGCGTCATCCTGGGCGGCGGATCGCCCAAGAACTTCTACCTGCAGGGGCAGCCGACGCTCTGGGAGGTCTACGGGATCCCCAAGGGCGGCAACGACTACTTCATCCAGATCACGACCGACCAGGTGGTCTGGGGCGGGCTCTCGGGCGCGACCCCGTCGGAGGCCGTGAGCTGGGGCAAGGTGAACCCCGGTGTGCTGCCAGACACCGTCGTCGCCTACTGCGATTCGACCATCGCGTTTCCGCTGTTCTGCGAGTATGCCGTCGGCGGCGCGCACAGCACGCGGAAGCGCAAGGCGCTCTACCACCAGCGTGAGGCGCTCGTGGCCGACCTCCAGCGGCAGGGCCGCCGCGCGCACGCGGCGCGATCGCGGAAGCGGAAGCGCCGCTGACCGACGGCCGCGGCCGATCCCCGGGGGCGGCCGGGCGAGGGAGGGACGACGTGGGCTCACTGGCCTCGGAACTGCGGTCGATCGCGGCCGGGTTGGTCGCGGTGCCCCGTGTCTACGCCGACGCCAACCTGCCCGCCCGGCTCGTCGACGACATGCGCCGCCGCCTGAAGTGGGACGTGCTCTTCGTGCTGGAAGACGACGACCTCCGGCGCGCGTCCGACCGGCGCCACTACCAGCGCGCGCGCGAGTTCGGCCGCACCCTCGTCACCTGCGACCGCGACTTCCTCGACGATCGCCGGTACCCGCCCGCGGCCAGCCCCGGCGTGATCGTCTGCGTCGCCCCTGACGACCGCGCGCTGCTGAAGCTGCTGCGCGTGCTGGACCGCGCGCTCCGCCGCGCCGATCCCGGCGTGGCGCCGTTCCTGGGCCGGAAGCTCGAGCTGGTCACCGGCGTCGGCCTGCGTGATGCCTGAGTCCGGCGTCGTGCTCCTCTGCGGCGCGAGCCTCGTGCTGCCCGACCGCGTCGTCTCCGGCGCGACCCTCGTCCTCCGCGGCGATCGGATCGAGGACATCGTTCACGGCCCGCGCGCGGTGGGCGAGGGCGAGGCGCGCGTCGACCTGCCCGGCCACCTGATCGTGCCCGGGTTCGTGGACGTCCACGTGCACGGGATGATGGGCACCGACGTCCAGGACGGCGACGGCGCCGTGGCCACCGTGGCGGGACACCTGCCGCGCCGGGGCGTCACCGCGTTCTGCCCGACGACGGTCGCCTGCGATCCGGCGACGCTCGCCGCCGTCCTCGGCGAGGTCGCGCGGCTGCGGGCGGAGCCGCCGGGCGCGCGCGCGCGGGTGATCGGCGCGCACCTCGAGAGCAACTTCATCAACCCGGACTATCGCGGCGCGCAGCCCCTGGCCTGCCTGCGCCGCGCGACGGAGTCTCCCGTGTCGGGGGCCGGTCCGGACGGCGCGCCCGGGGCGACACCCGCGACTCGCGACGGGGAGGCGGCGGACGCGGAGTCGTTCACCGGCCGCGACGTGCTGGCGGTGGTCGATCGCCATCGTGCCGACGTCGGCGTCTTCACCCTCGCGCCCGAAATCGACGGGGGCCTGCCGCTCGTCCGCGCCCTGGTCGCGGCGGGCACGCGCGTGTCGATTGGCCATACGGGTGCCACGTTCGACCAGGCCCAGGAGGCGATCGCGGCCGGCGTCCGCCACGCCACGCACCTGTTCAATCGCATGACCGGACTCTCGGCGCGCGAGCCCGGCGTGGTCGGCGCGGTGCTCGCGAGCGAGGACGTCGCCGCCGAGATCATCTGCGACGGCCGGCACGTGCACCCGGCGTCGGTCCGCGCGGCGTTCCGCGCGAAGGGCCCCGGCCGGGTGATGGCCATCACCGACGGGACCGCCGGCGCGGGCCTGCCGCGCGGGTCGCGGGCGACGCTCGGCGGGAGGCCGATCACGGTCGAGGACGTGGCCCGCCTGGACGACGGCACGATGGCGGGCAGCGTGCTCACGATGGACCGCGCGTTCGCGATGCTGGCGGGGCCCTGCGGTGCGGACCTCGTCCAGGCCGCCGCGATGTGCGCGACCACGCCCGCCCGCGAGCTGGGCCTGGTCGGCCTCGGGATCATCGCGCCGGGGGCGGTGGCCGACCTGGCCGTCCTGGACAGCCGGCTGGCCGTGGTCCAGACGTGGATTGCCGGAAAGCCCGCCTGGAACGGGCGGTCCGGAACACCGGGCGCCCGGGGGCCGTCTTGAAGAGCATGGGCCGTCTGATTCCGGTCGCCCTCGCCGTGGCGTTCGCCTCCGCGTCCGGCTGCGTGGTCAGCCTCGACCATGACGGCTACATCGAACACGAGGAGAAGAGGTTCGACGCCACGAGCGTGGTGGACCTGCACCTCTACACCTTCGACGGATCGGTCGAGGTGCGCACGTGGGACCGGCCGGAAGTCGTCGTGGACATCCAGAAGCGCGGTCAGGACAAGGAGGCGGTCTCGCGCATCGAGGTGCTGTCCGAGCGGACCGGCAACCGGATCCAGATTGAGGCGCGCAAGCCCGGCGGCGGCGGATTCGTCGGCATCGGGCGGTTCGTCTCGTCGTCGGCGAAGCTCGTCGCGAGCGTGCCGCGCAACACGGATCTCGTCGTCCGGTCCGGCGACGGATCGATCCTGGTCGAGCGCGTCAACGGGCGACTCGAGCTGCGGACGAGCGACGGGTCGATCCGCGCGACCGAGACGTCCGGCGAGCTGCTGGCCGAGAGCGGCGACGGGACGATCCAGCTGGAAGAGGTCGCCGGCGTCGTCGAGGCGCGGACCGACGACGGCAGCGTCCGGCTGACCGGGACGCCCGCCGTGGTGCGCGCGCGCACGGGCGACGGCGGCATGACGCTGCGTATCCGGGGCGGCGCGGCGATGACGGGCGACTGGACGGTCACGACGGGCGACGGCTCGATCTCGATGGAGCTGCCCGACGAGTTCGACGCGGACATCGAGGCCGACCCCGGATCCGACGGCCGCGCGCGATCCGAGCTGGCGCTCACCGACGTCACGGGCGGCACGCGCGAGCAGCGCGTCCTCCGCGGCCGCCTGGGCCAGGGCGGCCACCGCCTCACGATTCGCACCGGCGACGGGTCGATCCGCCTGCTGCGCTACTGACCCCGGGGATCACCGCGCGGGCGGCGTCGCGTACCGCGACGGATCGTCCACGCCCGCCTCGAGGAACGCGTCCCGCCGTTCCCGGCACTTGCTGCACAACCCGCAATGCGCGCCGTCGGGCGACGGGTTCATGCACGACAGCGTGAAGCCCAGCGGCACACCCAGGTCCAGGCCGAGCCGGACCACGTCCGCCTTGTGCAGGTGCGCGAGCGGCGCGGCGATGGCGATGGGGTGATCGAGCCCGAGCGAGAGGGCGCGCCCGAAGGCGTCGAAGAACTCCGGCGTGGCATCGGGGAACGGATTGCCCGCGAGCGGTCCCAGCGCCAGTCGCGACACGCCTTCCCGGGCGCAGAGCACCGAGGCCTTCGCAATCAGCGCCACGTTGCGGCCCGGCAGGTAGACGTCCTCGTCGGGCGTGTCGAACGCCGGCGGCCGGCCGGTCACGGCCCAGTGCGAGGCGGGGTAGACGTCGCGCATGTCGATCGTGAGCGAGGCCACGGGCCTCGCGTGTCCGGCGAACGGCGCCGCCAGCAGACGCGCGATGGCCGCGGCTTCGGCATCCTCCCAGGCGAGCCCCGCCCGGACGTGGATCGGCAGCACGTCACCGTGGTCCCGCAGTTCCAGCGCCAGGAGCACGGCGCTGTCGAGGCCGCCGGAGAACAAGAGGGAGGACGGGGAGGGCATTGAGGATTGATGATCTGAGATTGATGGATTGATTGGTGATTGGTGATTGGGGATTGGTGATTACCCGAAACCTGCCCTTCTGCACTATTGTCTTACCTCACCATGTACCTCGTCACCAAGCGCATCGACTTCTGCTACGGGCACCGGCTGCTCGACTACGACGGCATCTGCAAGCATCCGCACGGGCACAATGCCGTCGCGGAAATCGACGTCCGCAACCGCGAGCTCGACCAGCGGAACATGGTGGCCGATTTCTCCGACATCAAGCGGCTGGTGAAGGGCTGGATTGACCGTGAGCTCGACCACAAGATGATCCTCCGCGAGGACGATCCGCTCGTGGCGCCGCTCGAGAAGCTCGGCGAGCCCATTTTCAAGACCGACAGCAATCCCACGGTCGAACACATCGCGAAGCTGATCTACGACATGGCCCGGGACCAGGGGCTGGACGTCGCGGCCGTGCGCGTGTGGGAGACGCCGACGTCGTTCGCCGAGTACCGCGAGGGCTGAGTCCGGAGCGGGCGTCGGGCGGACGTGCGCCGGGCGCCCGGTGGCCTGAGGTCAGAACGCGAACATCCGCCACACCGTCGCCACGAGGAACGTGACGACGAAGGCAATCGCCAGCGGCAGGAGCGCGCCGATCGTCGCCCACTTCCGGCTCAGGGTCTCCTTGTAGATCGTCAGGACCGTCGTCGCGCACGGATTGTGCAGCAGCGAGAACAGCATCAGGTTGACGGCGGTCAGCATCGTCCAGCCGTGCTGGTCGACGAGCACGGTCCGGAGCTGGTCGAACGGGACGTCGGTCATCTGGCCCGTGCCGAGGTACACCATCAGCATCGTCGGCACCACGATCTCGTTTGCCGGGATCGCGATGATGTAGGCGAGCAGGATCACGCCGTCCAGGCCGAGCAGCCAGCCGAACGGATCGAGGAACGTCGCGATCCGCTGGTCCAGCGTCACGCCGCCCACGGCGATGTTGCCGAGCAGCCAGATCACCGCGCCGGCGGGCGCGGCGGTCAGGCAGGCGCGCCAGAGCACGAACAGCGTGCGATCGATGAGCGACGTGTAGAGGATGCGCAGCACGCCCGGCCGCCGATAGGGCGGCAGCTCCAGCGTGAACGCCGACGCCTCGCCGCGGAGAATCGTGCGTGACAGGCCCCACGACACGGCCAGCGTGAACGCGACGCCGATCAGCACGACGCCGACGACGGCCCCGGCCGCGGCGAACGACGCCCAGGCCGGGTGGAACTGCGCGCCGACGAAGATCGTGGCCAGCATGATCAGCGTCGGGAAGCGGCCGTTGCAGGGCACGAAGTTGTTCGTGAGGATCGCGATCAGCCGCTCGCGGGGCGAGTCGATGACCCGGGTCGCGATGACGCCCGCCGCATTGCAGCCGAAGCCCATCGCCATCGTCAGCGCCTGCTTGCCGTGCGCGCCGGCGCGGCGGAACAGGAAGTCGAGGTTGAACGCGACGCGCGGCAGGTAGCCCAGGTCCTCGAGGATCGTGAACAGCGGGAAGAAGATCGCCATCGGCGGCAGCATCACGCTCACCACCCAGGCGAGGCCCTTGTAGACCCCGTGCCAGACGAAGCCGGTGATCCACCACGGCACGCCGGCCGCGTCGAACAGCGCCACGGCGCGGTCCTCGACCCAGAAGAGCGCCTCGGCGAGCAGCGCCGACGGGACGTTGGCGCCGGCAATCGTGACCCAGAACACCGCCGCCAGCAGCAGCGCCATGATCGGCAGGCCGAACACCGGCGACGTGACGACGCGGTCGATCCGCTGGTCGAAGTCGAAGCGTCGCTGCGCGGCCTGCTGCGCGGCGCGGCGCGCGATGCGCGCGGCCTCGGCGTAGATCGAGCGCACCGCCTCGTCGCGGAAGCTCGCCTGGAGCGACCCGCGCAGCTCGGCCGCGCGGCGCAGCGCCGCGGTCTCGGCGCCCGTCGTCACTGCGCCCCCTCGAGCGCGATCTTGTGGCTGAAGCCCGTGGCGCGCTTCTGCTGCGTGGCGGCGATCTCGGCCAGCCGGCCCGAGGCCAGCGCCTCCTCGACCTCCGCGTCGCCGTCGAGCAGGCGGATCGCGATCCACCGCGCGTTCGGCACGCCCGGGGCCGCCTGCTCGATGAGCGGCACCAGCTCACCCACGGCGCGCTGGAACTCCGGCGTGCCCTGGATGCGCAGCGGCTTCGTCTGGATCGCGCCGGACGTCACGCCATCGATGGCCTCGAGCAGCGCGTGCTGGCCCTCGCCCGTCCGCGCGACCAGACCCACCGCCGGCACGCCGAGGTCGCGTGCCAGGCTCCGCAGGTCCACGTCGATCCCCTTGCGCCGCGCCTCGTCCATCAGGTTCACGGCCACGACGACCCGGTCGGTGATCTCGGCACCTGCGGCACGAGGTTCAGGTTGCGCGCTCGAGCGACGTGGCACGTCGGTCACGACCACGGTCGCGTCCGGCCGGCCGAACGGGAGGAAGTCACGCGCGATTTCCTCGTCGTGCGAGGCGGACAGCAGCGAATACGTGCCCGGCAGGTCCACGAGCTTGTGCGGACGGTGAAGGCAAGCCGCCCTCCGCGCGGCTCACCGTCTTGCCCGGCCAGTTGCCCGTGTGCTGCCGCAGGCCGGTCAGCGCGTTGAACAGCGTGGACTTTCCCGTGTTCGGGTTGCCCGCCTCAACGCCACGACCCGTCGAGGAACGTGTCGATCGAGACGCCCGTGCGGGCAGTTCCGCGTGCATCACGCAACTGTCGCAGTCGTGCGCGCTCATGACGGTCGTCCTTCCCGGCCGGCGGCGCGTCCAGGCGCGTCCACCGGCCACACCAGCACCTGCGACGCCTGGTCGCGGCGCAGCGCGATGAGCGTGCCACGCACCTGACCCCAGGCCCGCGGATCCCCGCGAACGTCTTCAGGAACAGCGATCAGCGCGCCCTCGGTGAAGCCCGAGTCCATCAGCCAGCGCCGCGCGAACCCACGGCGGTGCTCGTCCGGGCCCACGACCTCAGCCGGCCGGTCGTTCGGCAGATCCGACAGCCGGATCACGCCGGCGTCCACCGCCGCCTCGGGCGCGGCGGCCAGGGAACCGCGTTGTGCGCCACCGCCGGCATAGCTGAACTCCGTCCTCGCCGTCCGAGAGCACGAGCCGCTCCGGCGTGGACTCGACGAGGCGCACCAGCATGCCGACACGCAGGCCGGCGGCGATCTGCGCGAACGGATCTCCGGTTCGTCCTCGAGGTGCACGATGCGGCCCGTCGTGTCGGCGGGCCACGCGTGGCCGGCGTGCCGGCCGCGCCGGCGCGAGCCGGCCCCTCGCGCATCGGGATCCCGGATCGCCGTGCGGATCGACGTGCGGGTGGCCGAGTCGCGCGGACAGTCGATCGACGTCCTCGGGCGACAGCCGGTGCTCGCCGCGTTCGGCCGCGGCGTGAATCTTCTTCAGGGGCAGCCGCGCCTCGTCGGCGAAGTACCGCTCGAGCAGGCGGTGCGCGCGGACGATCTGCAGCGCGACCCGCTCGCCTTCGGCCGTGAGGCGGAAGTCCTGGCCGTGCGCCCGGACGAGGCCCAGCGTCTGCAGCCGCCCGACCAGCCCGACCACCGCGCGATCCGACAGGCGCAGCGCGCCCGCGATCGACGCGATCGATCCGTGCCGGCCGCGATACTCGAGGTCGAACAGGTGCTTGAGCGCGTCCTCGTGCTGGCGGCGGATCGCCCCCGGCGAGTGCCGCTGGCGCCACCGCACCACCAGCCAGGTGGCCAGCACGACGGCGACGAGCACGAGGGTCCGTGTCACGGAGATGTCCTTCCCACCTCGAATGGCGCGAGAGCTTCCCGGTTTTGCACTTCGGCAAAACCAGGATTTTGATTAATCAAAATCTAACTCGCCGCCCGTCCCCCCGTCAAGTCCCCGCCCGCCTGGCTCAATCGCGATGTCCGCCGGCCGCCTCGACGAGCAGCTTCGACGCCGCCCGCATCCCCAGCGTGGTGCGCCGCCCGGAATCGGTCACGACCTCGACCGAGTCGGATGCCGGATCCCGCACCTCGATCGTCACGGCCCGTCCCGGCATCAGCTCGTGAGCCTCGACGAACGTGAGAAACGACGGGTCCTGGTCGATGACCCGTGCCACCACGAGCGGGGTGCCGAGATCCGCCGTCGCCAGGTTGAGATACCGTGGCCGCGCGATGGTGCCCTCGGCCGTCGGGATCGGGTCGCCGTGCGGATCCACCTGCGGCCGCCCGAGCATGTCGTCGATGCGTTCGACCAGCCGTTCCGACACGGCATGTTCGAGCTGCTCGGCCTCGTCGTGGACCTCGCTCCAGTTCATCCCGAGCACCTCGACGAGGAACAGCTCGATCAGCCGGTGCCGCCGCAGCACCAGGCCGGCCAGCTTCTCGCCGGCCGGCGTGAGCCTGACCCCCATGTACGGCTCGTAGTGCACCAGGCCCGACTCGGCGAGCGTCTTCATCATCGTGGTCGCCGTGCCCGGCACGACGCCGAGCGCACCCGAGAGCCGGCCCATCGGCACCAGCGCGTCGGGGGCCATGCCGACGGCGGACTGTTCGAGGTAGATCGTCTTCAGGTAGTTCTCGACCGTTTGGGACGGGAGCATCGGTGAGGTACATACAACGAAACCGAGGCGCCAGCGAAGTGACCACACCGGAAGGGACGGGCAGGGCCGCGACGGGGCCGGTGCGGCTCCGCGACGCGTTCGACGATCCGGACGTGAAGCGCCGGTACGTCGGCCGGCTGTTCACGACCATCGCCGGCCGCTACGACCTGATCACGCGGCTGCTGTCGTTCGGCCTGGATCGGCGCTGGAAGCGGCGGCTGATGGCGCTGGCTGCCCCCCGTCCGGACGATCGCGTTCTCGACCTGGCCTGCGGCACCGGCGACCTCGCCGCCCTGGCCGCGGCCGCCGGGGCCCGCGTCGTCGGGCTCGACCTGACGGAGCGCATGATCGCCCTCGCGCGACGGCGGCCGGACGCGGATCCCGGCACGGCCTGGGTGGTGGGGGACATGACGGCGCTGCCGGTGAGCGGGGAGGGCTTCGACCTGGTCACCACCGGCTACGGCCTGCGCAACGTGCCCGACCTGCCGCGCGCGCTCGCCGAGATCCATCGGGTCCTCCGCCCCGGCGGGCGCCTGCTGTCGCTCGACTTCAACCGCCCGGAGTCCGCCGTGGTCAGGGCCGTCTACCTGGGGTACCTGACCGTCGTCGGGTCCGGCCTCGGCTTGATCCTCCACGGGGACGCGGACACCTACCGCTACATCCCGGCGTCGATCCGGCGCTATCCCGGCGCGGCGGGCGTCGTCCGGCTGATGACGGACGCCGGCTTCGTGGAGGCCCGGGCCCGACCGGTGCTCGGCGGCCTGATGACGGTGCACGTCGCACGCCGCGGCCCGGCCTCGGACTAGAATCCTCATCCATGGACGTGTCCGAACTGCGCAAGCCGCATCCTCCGGGCGATCGACGACGCCCGGAAGGACGCGGCCGGAACGCCGCGTGGCGATGGATCAACCGAGCCAGGGCCTACCCAGGCGGATGCTGGACGCGCTGGCGACCCCGCTCGCGCGGCAGGCCGTGGACGTGCTGCGTGGCAGGGACACCAGTTCTCGCTGCACGCCCGCCGAGCGTCCCGCATCGTCTCCGACGCCTCGAACCAGACGTTCCTCGGTTCCGAGCTGGATCGATCCGGCCGCCATCCGCGAGTCGTCGGTCGCATCAGCCACGTGCGGCCGGCAGGGGACAGGTCGTGGACGAGCTGACGTGGTCGGCGGCGGCAAGCCGGTCGCGGATCTCACCGAGCAGGACGTGAGCGCGTACGGTCGAATCGATCGAAGTTGATCCTGCGTCCCGTGCCCCTCGCCGCGGGCGGCGCTGGCGCCTGCTCAAGGTGGTCCGGACGACGCCGCAGCACGAGGTCCCGGAGGCGATCCTCCGTCGGGCCGAGGTCCCGTTCGAGCACGGCGGCGGTGTGTTCACCCAGCCGGGGAGGGTGGCGCCGTCCGCCGCGCCGAGGGTGTCGAGCTTTCGTGGGCAGGCCGAGCACGCGCAACGGCCCGATCGTCGCGTGCGGCACGGTGCACACCATCAGCCGTTCCAGGATCTGCGGGTCGGCGAGCGCGGCCTCGATCGAGGCGCACCGCGCCACAGCACGCCCGCGTCGCGCAGGCAGGCGGCGAATGCTCCGCGGTGTCGCTCAGGTCCCGCGCAGCAGCCGGTCGCGCAGCGCGTCGTAGTGCTGCGATCGGTTGCGGGTGAACCGGCCGTCAGCGGCGGTCCAGCTGCGCCAGCGCACGCGACACAGCGCTGCCACTGGTCGTCGTTGCCCACGGCCAGCACCAGCACGCCCTCGGCCGTGTCGAACGTGTCGTAAGGCGCGATCGTCATGTGCCGGTTGCCGGTGCGAAGGTCAGGACCTCGCCCGCGGTCAGGTAGCGGCTCGCACGGTAGGTGAGGCGCGGCGACCGAGTCGAGCAGGCTGACGTCCACCAGCTGTCCGCGGCCCGTGCGTCCCTTCGCAATCAGCGCGAGCAGCCAGGCCTGGAACGCGAACATGCCGGCCGCGATGTCCCGCGATCGCCACGCCGAGCGGACCGCCAGCCCGTCAGGTGCGCCGTGATGCTCATCCGGGCCGCCCTCGGCACCGGGCCACCGCGTCGTAGCCGCCCTCCGTCCGGCGTGGCCCCGTCCGGCCGAACCCGGAAATCGAGACGTCCAGATCAGGCCCGGCTGCCGCGCCAGGCAGCGCGTCGTAGCCGAAGCCCGCGATCGAGCGTGCCGGGCCGGAAGTTCTCGACGAGGACGTCGGCCCGTGCGGCGAGGGCGTCGGATGTCGCGGCCCTCGAGGTGCCTTGAAGTCGGCCGCGACGGACTCCTTGTTGCGGTTGACGCTGAGTAGTACGCGCTCTCGCCCTCCACGAACGGCGGGCCCCACGCGCGGGTGTCGTCGCCGCGACCCGGATGCTCGACCTTGATCACGCGCGCGCCCATGTCGGCCGCGAGCATCGTGCAGTACGGGCCCGAGAGCACGCGCGACAGGTCGAGGATCGTCAGGCCGTGCAACGGCCCGGTCACGCGCGGCGCGTCGTCCGGCGGCCCTGGCACGCGCGGCGCGTCGTCCGGCGGCGCGGTCACGCGTGGCCCGCCCGCACACGGCGCACAACCGTGATCAGGTCGCTGAGGATCGCGTAGGCGGTCTTCTCGAGGCCGCCGTCGCGCTGGGTGATCACGATCCGGCCGGCCGGCCAGGTGTCGAGTTCGATGGCATTCGCCTGGCCCTCGAGGATGGCGAGCGGGTCGGCCGGCGGCAGGGTCTCGAGGGCGACACGCGCCGCGACGCGGCCATCCGCCGCCCGCATCGCCGACGCGACGAGCTTCAGCACCCGGCCGTCGCGCCGCGCCCGGATGGCGCGCGCGGCGGTGTCGGGTCCGAGGCCCTCGCGCGCGACGCCCGCCGGCGTGATGCGCGCGTCCATCAGCACGTTCGCGAGCGCGGCGGCCTTCGCCGCGGCGTCCCAGCCGTCCACGTCCAGCGACGCGTCCGCCTCGGCCACGCCCGCCTGCTGCATCCGCGTCAGCGCCGCGTCGAACGCCTCCCCCTGCTCGAGCGCGTCGAGGATGTAGTTCGTGGTGCTGTTGACCACGCCGCGGAACCCGCGTACCTCGCAGGCCGGGAGCGTCTCCCGGACCAGATTGAAGACGGGGATGCCGTCCATGACGGCACCCTCGAACAGGAACGACACGCCGGCGCGTGCCGCCTCGTCGGCCAGGGCGCGCCACGCGACGGCCACGGGGCCCTTGTTCGCGGTGACGACGTGGACGCCCGCGCGGAGGCCCGCGCGCACGTGCGAAATCGCCGGCTCGCCGGTCAGCACGTCCAGCGTCGTCGTCTCGACGAGCACGCGGACGTCCGCATCCACCGTGCCGAGCCGGGCGATCCACTCGTCGATCGGCGGCGGGCCGGGTGATGCGGCCGCGGTCGCGCCCGGATCCTCGCCGCGGCGGTCGCCGATGCCGGGCCCGGACCCGGCCGGGGCGCCGGCGCCGGGCCGGTCGAGCGACGCGATCGACGTTTCATCCAGGCCCGACGGGTCGAATGCCGCGCCGTGCCGCCGGGTCGCGATGCCGACGACGACCGGATGCACGTCCAGCGCGTCGAGCGCGCCGCGCGACTCGTCCAGCAGGCGGACGAAGCGGCGGGCGACGTGTCCGTAGCCGACGAGCAGCAGGGCGACCGTCATGCGGGGCACATCCAGGGCAACGGGCGTAAAGTGTAGCTGAGGAGTGTCGCCGATGCTGAACGCCCGCCGTGTGTCGATCCTGTCCGCCTTCGCGCTCGCCGCCGCGCTGGCCGTAGCGGCGCCCGCCGTCGCCCAGACCCCGCCGATGCCGCCGGCCATCGTCGCGAGCGGACACGCGTCGATCACGCGCGCGCCCGATCAGGCCTGGGTGTCGATTGCCGCCGAGGCACGCGCCGCCGAGCCGGCCGCCGCGCAGACGCAGTCGGCCGAGGCGATGACCGCGGTCCGCAAGGTGCTGGCCGGCGCGGGATTCGCGGAGGAGACGATCCGCACGACCGAGTACTCGCTGCGTCCGAACGTCGAGTACGAGAACGGCCGGTCGCGGGTACGCGGCTACATCGCGCGCAACGAGATCGAGGTGCGCGTCGACGACCTGACGAAGCTCGGGCGCGTGATCGACGCGGCCGGCGGCGCCGGCGCCACGTCGATGAGCGGGCTGCGCTTCGACCTGAAGAACCGCGCCGACGTCGAGCGCGAGGCGCTGAAGATGGCCGTCGAGGACGCGATGGCCCGCGCCCGCGCGATGGCGTCCGGTGCCGGCGCGTCGCTGGGACCAATCCTCCAGGTGGTCGAGCAGGGCGCCAGGTCCGCGCCCGTGCCGATGGCGCGGATGACGATGCAGATGGCGGAGGCCGCGCCGGCGCCGCCGACGCCCGTGAGCCCGGGCCAGCTGGACATCACGGCCGACGTCACCGTGCACGTGTCGATCCGGTAGGCGCGTCGCGCCGGCAGCCTCGACCCTCGGGCGGGCGCGCCGCTTCGGCAGGCCCGCCTGCTCAGCGGTCCTCTTCGAGCAGCGGCAGGCCCGCCTCGTCGGTCGTCGCGTCGTCGCCCGCCGCGCGGCGGCCGGTCAGCTCTTCCTTGCGGACCTGGCGAAGCGTGAGGCCGATGGGATCCGGCATCTCGAGGTCCTTGGTCGCGCGGACCCCGAGTTCCTTGAAGCGCCTGGCGCCGGGCAGGACCTTGCTCTCGAGCGACGCGACGAACCGGTCGTAGCTGTCGGCGGCCTGCTTGATGTTCTTCCCGACGCCCTCGAGGTGCTCGACCATCGTGGCGAGCCGCTCGTACAGGTTGCGGCCGATGAGCTGAATCTCCTCGGCGTTGTGCGCGAGGATCTGCTGCTTCCAGCCGTAGGACACGGCCTTGAGGAGCGCGAGCAGCGTCATCGGCGTCGCCGGGATCACGCGCAGGCTCGCCGCCTGGTCGAGCAGCGTCGCGTCCTGCTCGAACGCCGCGCCGAGCAGGGGCTCGAGCGGCAGGAACATCACCACGAACTCGGGCGCGGGCTGGAACTGCCGCCAGTACTCCTTGGCGCCGAGCGCGCGGATGTGGTCGCGCACCTGCCGCGCGTGCGCGGCGAGCAGCTCGGCCCGCTCCGTCTCGGTTTTCGCCGTGCCCGCCGCCAGATAGGCGTCGATCGGCACCTTCGAGTCGACGACGATGGTGGTCTCGCCGGGCAGGTAGACGACGAGATCCGGCGTCTGGCGCGAGCCGTCCTCGGCGGTGGCCGTGGCCTTCTCGTCGAAGTCGCAGTGCTCGAGCATGCCGGCGAGCTCGACGACGCGGCGCAGCTGGACCTCGCCCCACCGCCCGCGGACGTTGGGCGACTTGAGCGACCGCGTCAGGCCCTCGGCCGCCGCGCGCAGCTGCTCCTGGGCCTGGCCGAGCGATCGCAGCTCGGCGACCACGGCGCGGTGCGATCCCTCGCGCGCCTTGTCCACCTCGGCGAGCTGCGTCTGGACGCGCGAGAGCGTCTCGCGCATCGGCGTGATGAGCGCGGCGGCATTCTGCATGAAGTCGGCGCGGTTGTCCTTGAGCGCGTCGCGCGAGAGCGCCGCGAAGGCCTCGCGCAGCGAGGCCTGGGCCTCGCTCGCGTGCGCGCGCTGCTGCTCGAGCGCGCGCTCGGCGGCGCGCCATTCGGCCTCGGCGCGCGCGGCCGCGGCCGCCAGCCGGGCGTGTCGCCGGCCCAGCACGACCGCGACCGCGAGCGCGCCGAGGACGGCGCCGGCGAGGGCCGGGAGCAGCAGGTCCGACATGCCGCGATTGTACCGCCCGGTGTGTCAGGGCGGGTCACGGAGGGGGACGGGTCTGTTTTCCACAGATCTGGCAAGATCGGGGACAGGTCTCGGGGCGGCCGCTGCCGGTCCGCCCCGAGACCTGGCCTCGGCGGCGAATCTGTGGAAAACAGACCGTCCCCCTCCGCTACTCGCGTCACCTGCTGCTGCCGGAGTTCGGCGAGGCAGGGCAGCGCCGGCTGATGCAGGCGCGGGTGCTCGTCGTCGGCGCCGGCGGCCTCGGATCGCCCGCGGCCATCTACCTCGCCGCCGCCGGCGTCGGCACGATCGGCCTCGTCGAGTTCGACACGGTCGACGAGACGAACCTGCAGCGCCAGGTACTCTTCGACACCGGCGACGTCGGCCGGCCGAAGGTGGCCGCCGCCGTCCGGCGGCTCCGCGCGCTCAATCCCGAGGTCCACGTCGAGGCCCACGAGGCCCGCTTCGACGCCGCCAACGCCGCCGCCCTCGTCGACCGCTACGACCTCGTCGTCGACGGCACCGACAATTTCCCGACCCGCTACCTCGTCAACGACGCGTGCGTCCTCGGCGGTCGGCCCAACGTGTACGGATCGGTCTCGCGGTTCGAGGGCCAGGCGGCCGTCTTCGCGGTGCTCGGAGGCCCCTGCTACCGGTGCCTGCACCCGGAGCCGCCGCCCGCCGGCCTTATTCCGAACTGTGCCGAGGCCGGCGTGCTGGGTGTCCTGCCGGGCCTGATCGGCACGATCCAGGCGACCGAGGCGATCAAGCTGCTCGCGGGCGTGGGCGAGCCGCTCGTCGGCCGGCTCCTCCTCTTCGACGCGCTCAGGATGCGGTTCCGCACGCTGACGCTGCCGCGCGACCGCGACTGTCCGGTCTGCGGCGACACGCCCACGATCCGCGAACTCGTCAGCTACGACGCGGTGTGCGAGCCCGCTCCCGGAGGCACCGAGATGACCGTGACCGAGTACCGCACCTGGCGCGACGAGGGCCGGACGCACACGCTGATCGACGTGCGTGAACCCTTCGAGCACCAGGCGAGCCGGATCGACGGCGCGATCCTGATTCCGCTCGGCACGCTGATGGACCAGCTGGCGCTCGTGCCCGGCGACCGGCCGGTCGTCGTGCACTGCAAGTCGGGCGCGCGCAGCGCGCGCGCGGTGGGGATGTTGCGGGCGCGGGGCTACGACGCGGTCAATCTGTCCGGCGGGATCGACGAGTGGCGCCGGACCGGCGGGTAGCCGGCGGGCGCCGGCCGGCCTCGGCCTGCATCAGGGCGCGCACGCGCGCCAGCGCCAGCCGCCGGATCGGCGCCGGCAGCGGCGCCTCGGCGGCACGACGGCACAGCCCGGTCGTCCGTTCCAGCTCGCGCACGATCCGCGCGCAGCGGGGACAGTCGCGCGCGTGACGCTGCAGCCGCCGGCACTCGGCCGCGTCGAGGTCGCCATCGAGCGACGCCGACAGCCGTTCCGCCAGCACCCGGCACTTCCCGTCGTCGCTCATGCCTTCTCCAGGTGCGCGCGCAGCATGGCGCGCGCGCGATGCAGCCGCATCTTCACGTTCGGCTCGCTGATGTCGAGCACCCGCGCCACCTCGCGCGTCGACAGCCCCTCGATCTCCCTCAGGAGCACGACCGCCCGATACGTGGGCGGAATCGCCGCCAGTGCCTGTCGCAGCCGCCGGCCCAGCCACGCGTTCATCGCGATCTCGTCCGGCCCGCGCCCGTCGTCGGCCACGTCGAGCGCCCCGCGGCCGGCCCGCGCCGACCCTCCGGTTTCGCCCTCGATGGCGACCAGGTGGGCCGGCTCGTCCACGCGCCGCCGCCGTTTCATCAGGCAGGCGTTGCGCACCGTGCGGAACAGCCACGTCCGGAACGCGTCGGGCCGGCGCAGGCGCCCGACGTGCCGGTAGGTCCGGATGAGCGCCTCCTGCATCACGTCCTCGGCGTCGTGCGCGTTGCCGCAGACGAGCAGGGAGAACCGGAACGCCACCTCCTGCGCCCGCACGAGCAGGCGCTCGACCGCCTGTGGTTCCCCGGTGGCCGCGGCGCGGACCAGGGCTTCATAGTCGGCCGCCGGCCGCCGGGGGCCATCCGAGAGATGCGAATCGCGGCGTTTGGTCACGGGGAGTGCCCGAATTGTAGCCGTGTGACCATCCGGCCGCCGCCCGCATCTCTGGGCCGATGCACGCCCGGTCCTCGATGCTCGCGGCGGGGTTCCTCCTGTCGCTGTTCGGTGCGCCCGCCGCGGGGCAGGTGACCTCGCCGGTCCCCGCGTCGCCGCAGGTCCCGGTCCTCACGCTGGCCGAGGTGGTGACGCAGACGCTCGAGCGCAACCCGTCGCTGCGCGCGGCGCGCGCCGGGCGCGACCAGGCCGCCGCGGGATCGACCATCGCCCGCGCTGCCTGGCTTCCGCGCGTGTCGTTCGCCGAATCGTGGCAGCGCAGCGACCAGCCCGTCTTCGGGTTCAGCACGCTGCTGGCGGCGCGCCGGTTCCAGTCCACCGACTTCGCGGTGGACCGGCTGAACCACCCGGGTGCCATCAACGCCTTCACGAGCCGGCTCGGCATCGGCCAGACGCTCTTCGACGGCGGACGGACGCCGGCGGCGATCGCGGCGGCCGACGCGGACCGTGCCGCGGCCGACGCCGCCTACGACCAGGCGGCCGCCGGCGTGGCGCTCGAGGTCGCGCAAACCTACGCGCGGGCCGTGTCGCTGCAGGCCGCGGTGCGCGCCGCGGCCGCGGCCGTGGACGCGGCCGCGGGCGATCACGCGCGCGCCGAGCGTCGCCGCGACGCCGGCACGGCGACCGAGGCCGACGTGCTCGCCGTCTCGGTCCACCTCGCGGACATGCGCCAGCGGCGGCTGCAGGCCGAGGGCGACCTCGCCGTGGCCATCGCGATGCTCAACCGCCAGCGCGGCGCCCCGGTCGGCGACGTCGTCACGGTCGAGGCGCCGGCGCCGCCCGCGGCCGCGAGCCTCGACGTCGCCGCGCTCACCGCGCGCGCCCTGGCCGGCCGGCCCGAGCTGCGCGCGGCCGATGCCGCCGTGCGCCGCGCCGAGGCCGAAGCGAGGCAGGCGCGCGCCGTCTGGTGGCCGAACGTGTCCGCGCAGGCCGGCTACGAGTGGAACGGCCTGACGTTCGGCGACCGGTCCGCGTCGTGGATGGTGGGCGCGGAAGCGCGGTGGGGCCTGTCGCTCTCGTCGGCCGACGCGGCCCGCGTCCGCGCCGCGGGGCACGCCGCCGACGCCGCGCGCGCCCGCCGCGACGACGTGCGGGCGGGGCTGGAGGTGGAGGTGCTCTCGGCCGTCCGCCAGCTCGAGGCCGCCCGCGCTCGCGTGGACGTGGGCGCCGAGGCGCTCGCGCAGGCCACCGAGAGCCTGCGCATCATCCGCAACCGCTACGACGCCGGCCTGGCGTCGGTCACCGACGTCCTGCGCGCCTCGTCGGCCGAGCTCGACGCGGACGCACGGCGCGTGGCCGCGATCGTCGACGCGATCGTGGCTCGCGCGTCGCTGGAGCGCGCCGTCGGCGCGGCGCCGGGAGAGGGCATCCGATGAGAGGTCAGGTCACTGTCCATGGCGGGACGCACCGGCGTCGCGCGGCGATGCCGCTCGTGGCGGCCGTGTTCGCCGCGTCCGTGATGTCGCAGGTGGCGTGCGGCGGCGGGGCCGGGCGCGAGACGACGCCGGCGGGGCCGGCGCGCGCGCTCACGATCGGCACGGCCGCGATGACGCCGGTCACCGCGTCGTTCGACGCGGGCGGCGCGCTCGTCGCGCGCGAGACCGCGGTCGTGTCCAGCCGCCTGCTCGCGACCGTCGCCTCCGTGCCGGTCGCGGCCGAGCAACCGCGTCCGCGCCGGCCAGACGCTGGTCACGCTGGACGCGGCCGACACTGGACGCGCAGCTGGCCCGCGCCCGCGCCGGGCTCGCCGCCGCCCGCGCGACCGCCGCGTCGGCGGGCGCCGAACGCGACGCCGCGGTGGCCGGCCGCGAGCTGGCGCGGGCGACGCACGACCGCATCCAGCGTCTCTTTGCCGACCAGTCGGCGACCGCGCAGGAGCGCGACCAGGCCGTCGCCGCCCTCCGGGCCACCGACGCGCGGCTGACGAGCGCCACCGCCGGCGCTCAGGCCGCGCAGGAGGGCGTCGCCGCCGCCGAGTCCGCCGTGCGCGCCGCCGAGGTCGCCCGCGGCTGGGCGACGATCGCCGCGCCGTTCGACGGGCTGGTGGCCGCGCGCCAGGTGGATCCCGGCACCACCGCCACGCCCGGCGCGCCGCTCGTGACGATCGAATCGGCCGGCGCGCTGGAGCTCGAGGTCCGACTCGACGCGGGGCGCGCGGCCGCGATCCACCGCGGCCAGGCCGTGGACGGGCGCGTCGAGGCGGGCGGCGTCGCGGGCGAGTGGCGCCCCGGGCGCGTCACCGAAATCGCCCGGGTCGACCCGGCGGGCCACAGCTTCGTCGTGACGATCGCCTTCGACGCGACCGACGCGGCCTGGCGGTCGGGCCTGTTCGGCCGCGCGCGCTTCCGCGGCGACGCCACGGATCGTCTGACCGTGCCCGCCGCCGCGGTCGTGACGCGCGGGCAGCTGACGTTCGTCTACCTGATCGACGCCGACGGCCGCGCGCGCCTCCGCGCCGTGACCGCCGCCGACCCCGACGGCGACCGCCGGGAAATCCTCGCGGGCCTCGGCGCCGGCGACCGCGTGGTCGTCGATCCGCCCGCCGACCTCAGCGACGGCACGCCCGTGTCGGGCGCGGGACCGGCCGGCGTGTCGCCCGGCCCGGCACCGGGCGCCGCGGCCGCGACGACGGGAGCGGGCCGGTGACGCGCCAGACGGGCCTGGCCGGCCGCCTGGCGGCCGCCTTCATCCGATCGAAGCTCACCCCGCTCGTGATCATCACGTCGGTGCTGCTCGGCCTCGCGGCCGTGGTGTTCCTGCCGCGCGAGGAGGAGCCGCAGATCATCGTGCCGATGATCGACGTCTTCGTGGACCTGCCCGGCGCCACGCCGCAGGAGGTCGAGCAGCGCGTGACGCGGCCGACCGAGCAGCGCCTGTGGGAAATCCCCGGCGTCGAGTACCTCTACTCGACGTCCAGCGCGGGTCGCTCGATGATCGTCGTCCGGTTCAAGGTCGGCGAGAACGCGGAGCGCGCGCTCGTCCGCCTGCAGCAGAAGCTGGACGCGATGGCGGCCGACCGGCCCGCCGGGGCGTCGCCGCCGCTCGTGCAGGTCCGGTCGATCGACGACGTGCCGGTGATGGCGCTGACGCTGTGGGGCGGCGGCTACGACGCGCCCGCGCTCCGGCAGCTCGCCGCGCAGCTCCGCGACGCCGTCAAGGAAGTCCCGGACACCTCGGAGATCACGATCATCGGCGGCCTGCCGCGCCAGGTGACCGTGGACCTCGACCTGGCGGCCCTCGAGGCGCGCGGGCTGGATCCGCTGCAGGTCCAGCGCGGCCTCGGCGGCGCCAACGCGTCGCTCGACGCCGGGCGCGTCGTGATCGACAACACGGCGACGCTCGTCGACGCCGGCAGCTGGCCGGCCACCGTCGCCGCGCTGCGCGAGGTCGTCGTCGGCGCGTCCGGCGGCGTGCCGGTGCGGCTCGGTGACGTCGCGCGCGTCACCGACGGCGGCGGGGACCCGACGAGCTACGTGACGTACCACGACGGCCCGAACGCGGCGTACCCCGCGGTGACACTGGCGATCGCCAAGCGCCAGGGCACCAACGCGACGGACCTGACGCACCGCATCCGCGAGAAGCTGGCCTCGGTCGAGGGCACGCTGCTGCCGTCCGACCTGCACGTCACCGTGACCCGCGACTACGGCGAGACCGCGGCCGACAAGTCCAACGAGCTGCTCTGGCACATGCTGCTCGCGGTGCTGTCCGTCTCGGCGCTGATCTGGTGGGCGCTCGGCCGCCGCGAGTCCGTGGTCGTGCTCATCGCCATCCCGGTCACGCTCGCGCTCACGCTCTACGTCTTCTACCTCTACGGCTACACGCTCAACCGCATCACGCTGTTCGCGCTGATCTTCTCGATCGGCATCCTCGTGGACGACGCGATCGTCGTCGTCGAGAACATCGTGCGGCACGCGCGGATGGCCGGGGCGGGCGGGTTGACCGACCAGGTCGCGATCCACGCGGTGGACGAGGTCGGCAACCCCACGATCCTCGCGACGCTGACCGTCGTCGCCGCGATCCTGCCGATGGCGTTCGTCGGCGGCCTGATGGGGCCGTACATGCGGCCGATCCCGGTGGGCGCGTCGGCGGCGATGGTCTTCTCGCTGGCGGTGGCGTTCCTGGTCACGCCGTGGGCGTCGGTCCGGCTGCTCGGCCGTCCCGGGACGCACCACGACGACCGCGAGGACCGGCTCACCGCGATCTACCGGCGCGTGATGGCGCGGCTGATCGCCCACGCGCCCAGCCGGTGGATCTTCCTGGGCGGCGTCGTCGTCCTGCTGCTCGCCTCGGTGGCGCTGGTGCCGCTCGGCCTGGTCACGGTCAAGATGCTGCCGTTCGACAACAAGAGCGAGCTGCAGGTGATGGTCCGGATGCCCGAGCCGGCGCCGCTCGAGGCGACCGCGCGCGCGGTGGAGGCGGTGGCCGTGGCCGCGGCGGACGACCCGGCGGTGCTGAGCGCGCAGGGCTACGCCGGCACCGCCTCGCCCTACACGTTCAACGGCCTCGTCCGGCACTACTTCCTGCGGCAGTCGCCGAACCTCGGCGACGTGCAGGTGCAGCTCGTGGCGAAGGACGAACGGCGCGAGCAGAGCCACGACATCGCGAAGCGGCTGCGCGAACGGCTCGTGCCGATCGCGACCGCCCTCGGCGCGAGCCTCCAGGTGGTCGAGGTGCCGCCCGGACCACCGGTGCTGCAGACGCTCGTCGCCGAGGTCTACGGTCCCGATGCCGCCACGCGCCGCGCGCTCGCCGGCGACGTCCGGCAGGTCTTCGAGCGCACGCCGGGCGTGGTGGACGTGGACTGGTACCTGGAGGCAGACCAGCCCAAGCTCGTCCTCGACGTCGATCCAGAGAAGGCGGCGATGGCGGGCTTGAGCGCGGCCGAGGTCGCGTCGGTCGTGCGCATGGCCGGCGCGGGCGCGCCGGCCGGACTGCTGCACGACCCGCGTGCGCGCGAGGCCGTGCCGATCGTCCTGCGGCTGCCGCGCGCCGCGCGCGCGTCGGTGGACGACCTGGCCGCGATCCGCCTCGACGGCCGCGCGCCGGTCTCGGTCGGCGAGCTGACGCGGCCGGTCGCGGGCCTCGAGGACCAGAGCCTGTACCACAAGAACCTGCTCCCGGTGACCTACGTCACCGGCGACGTGGCCGGCGTGGCCGAGAGCCCGGTCTACGCGATCCTCCAGATGAACCCGGGTCTCGAGGCGCTGCGGGCCCCCGACGGCCGGCCGATCGCCATTCTCAACACCGCGCCGCCCGTGGACAGCACGGGGTACGCCGTGAAGTGGGACGGCGAGTGGCACATCACCTACGAGGTCTTCCGCGATCTCGGCATCGCGTTCGCCGCCGTGCTCGTGCTGATCTACATCCTGGTCGTCGGCTGGTTCCAGTCGTTCGTCACGCCGGTCACGATCATGCTCGCGATCCCGTTCTCGCTCGTCGGCATCCTGCCGGCGCACGCGCTGGGCGGCGCGTTCTTCACCGCGACGTCCATGATCGGTTTCATCGCCGGCGCCGGCATCGTCGTGCGCAACTCGATCATCCTGGTGGACTTCATCGAGCTGCGCGTCCAGACCGGCATGCCGCTCGCCGAGGCGGTGGTCGATGCCGGCGCGGTCCGGTTCCGCCCGATGGCGCTCACCGCGGCCGCGGTCGTCGTCGGCGCCACCGTGATCCTGTTCGACCCGATCTTCCAGGGCCTCGCGATCTCGCTGATGGCCGGCGAGGTGGCGTCGCTGCTGCTCTCGCGGATGACCGTGCCGGTCATCTACTACCTCTCGCAGCGCCGATCCGGACCGGCGCCCGCGCCGGCGCCCGCCGAAGGAGCCGCGTCATGACCGTCACGCCCGACCTCCGCCTCACGACCGTGCTCGTCGCCGTGGACTTCGGCGAGGCGTCCGGCCGTGCCGTCGCCCTCGCCGGCGCGATCGCGCAGCGTGCCGGCGCCGAACTCCACGCCATCCACGCGGAGACGATGGACGCGCCCGCGTACTTCACGGCGGAGCAGGTGGAGGAGCTGCTCGCCGAGCGCGCGCGCGTGCTCGAGCAGGGCCGGCAGTACCTGTACCGGTTCGTCGGCGAACGGACGAAGGCGCGCGTCAACGCGACCATCGAATGCAAGGCGCCGGCCGACGCGATCCTGCACGCCGCCGACGACGCCGACCTCGTCGTCATGGGCAGCCACGGCCGGCGCGGACCGAGCCGGTGGTGGCTCGGGTCGATTGCCGAGCGGGTGCTCCGGCTCACTCGCCGGCCGCTGCTCGTCGTCCACGCCGACGGCGCGGCCGATCCGGCGATTGCCGAGCTGGCCGTGCACGCGGGCGCGGGACTCACGGGCGTCGCCGCCTGGGCGCTGGCCCTCGAGATCGGCCGGCTGTTCGACGTGCCCGTGCACGACCGGCGCGGCGAGGCGGCCTGGCCGCCCGAGCCGCCGACGGCGCCCGGGTCGCTGCTGGTCGTGGCCGCGCCGGCCGATTCGGAGCGGCACTGGCACTCGACCGTCGGGGCGCCGCTGGTCCGCCGGCCTGACGGCGCCGTGCTGTTCGTACCGGAATAGGCCTGTTTTTGCGGCCTGGCCGGCCGGCGTGGCCGTGTCCGGGCCCCGGGGCGTCCCGGCGCTTGTGTCCGGCGGGGGACGTCAGTAAAATGGACTAGTTCGGTCGGATATCCTCGGCCGATTCAGGAGACCATGCTGCGGCTCTCGAAGAAGGCGGATTACGCCCTGCTCGCCATGCGCCATCTGGCGGCGCAGCCGGACCGGGGTGCGGTGTCCACGCGTGAACTGGCGGAACGCTACGACATTCCGGCCGAGCTGCTCGCGAAGGTGCTGCAGCGGCTGGTGCGGGCGGGGCTGCTCGAGTCACACCAGGGGATTCGTGGCGGCTACGGCCTGGCGCGGACGGCGGGGGCGATTTCGGTCGCCGACGTCATCCAGGCGATCGACGGGCCGCTGACGGTCACGGCGTGTTCGGAGGACGACCACAGCTGCGACCAGTACGCGAAGTGCAACATCCGGGATCCGCTGTGGCACATCAAGGACCGGATCGTGGCGGCGCTGGCGGCGACGTCGGTGTCGGACCTGGCCGCGGATCTCTCGACGGCCGCTCCGGGCGGCGCGGTGCCGGTCCCGCTCATGACGGCGAGGAAGTAGATGATCATCGTCACCGAGAATGCGGCGGGGCAGATCCGGAAGCTCATCGAGAAGGAGCACGCCGGGGCCACCGGCCTGCGGGTCGGCATCAAGGCGGGCGGGTGCTCGGGGTTCGAGTACGTGTTCGCGTGGGAGACGGGGCCGCGCGAGGCGGACCTGGTCTTCGAGGGGCCGGACGGCGTGAAGGTGTGGGTGGATCCGCGGAGCCACCGCCTGCTCGACGGCACGACGCTCGATTACGACACGAACCTGCTCAGCCGCGGCTTCGTGTTCCAGAACCCGCACGCGAAGAGCACGTGCGGCTGCGGCACGTCGTTCAGCGTGTAGATTTTCCGAGGTCATTGATGTCCACCTCCACTGAGACCATCGAACAGCTCGCCCGGCAGGAGTACAAGTACGGGTGGGAGACGCTCGTCGAGGCGGAGACGTTTCCGCCGGGGCTGAACGAGTCGGTCATCCGCGCCTTGTCGGCGAAGAAGGACGAGCCGGCGTGGCTGCTCGAGTTCCGGCTGAAGGCCTACGAGGCCTGGCTGAAGATGACCGAGCCGACCTGGCACAACCTCAAGATCCAGCCGGTCGACTACCAGGCGCTCAGCTACTACTCGGCGCCGAAGAAGAAGCCGCAGCTCAAGAGCCTCGACGAGGTCGATCCGGAGGTCCGGAAGACGTTCGAGAAGCTGGGCATCCCGCTCGAGGAGCAGAAGCTGCTGGCGGGCGTCGCGGTGGACGCGGTCTTCGACAGCGTCTCGGTGGCCACCACGTTCCGCGAGAAGCTGGCGGAGCTGGGGATCATCTTCTGCTCGTTCTCGGAGGCCGTGCGCGAGCACCCCGACCTGGTGAAGCAGTACCTCGGCTCGGTCGTGCCCTACACCGACAACTTCTACGCGACGCTCAACTCGGCGGTCTTCTCCGACGGGTCGTTCGTCTACGTGCCGAAGGGCGTGCGCTGCCCGATGGAGCTGTCGACCTACTTCCGGATCAACGCGCGCAACACCGGGCAGTTCGAGCGGACGCTGATCGTGGCCGACGAGGGATCGCACGTCAGCTACCTCGAGGGCTGCACGGCGCCGATGCGCGACGAGCACCAGCTCCACGCCGCGGTGGTCGAGCTGGTGGCCCTCGACCGGGCGACGATCAAGTACTCGACGATCCAGAACTGGTATCCCGGCGACAAGGACGGCAGGGGCGGGATCTACAACTTCGTCACCAAGCGCGGCAAGGCGATGGCGCACGCGAAGATCACGTGGACCCAGGTCGAAACCGGCTCGGCGATCACCTGGAAGTATCCGAGCTGCATCCTGCAGGGGGACTACTCGGTCGGCGAGTTCTACTCGGTCGCCACGACCAACAACCGCCAGCAGGCCGACACCGGGACGAAGATGATCCACGTCGGGAAGCACACCCGGAGCACCATCGTCTCGAAGGGCATCTCGGCCGGCTTCGGCCAGAACACGTACCGCGGCGCCGTGAAGATCGGCCGCCACGCGGCCAACGCCCGCAACTACTCGCAGTGCGACTCGCTGCTCATCGGCGACCGCTGCGGCGCGCACACCTTCCCGTACCTCGAAATCAAGAACACGTCGGCGACGGTCGAGCACGAGGCCTCGACCTCCAAGATCGGGGAGGACCAGATCTTCTACTGCCGCCAGCGCGGCATCCCGACCGAGGACGCGGTGAACATGATCGTGAGCGGCTTCTGCAAGGAAGTCTTCCGCGAGCTGCCCATGGAATTCGCCGTCGAGGCCCAGAAGCTGCTGTCCATCAGCCTCGAAGGTTCAGTCGGGTAGCGGAGGGACCGTGGGCCCCTCAGGACCATATCTGGAGGAAGAAGACCATGTTGCTCGAGATCAAGGACCTCCGCGTCAAGGCCGAGGACAAGGAGATCCTGAAGGGCCTGTCCCTGTCGGTCGACGCCGGCCAGGTGCACGCCATCATGGGGCCGAACGGCTCCGGGAAGAGCACGCTGGCGCGCGCGCTGTCGGGGCATCCGGGCTACGAGGTCACCGGCGGCTCGGTGACCTACGACGGCAAGGACCTGCTCGAGATGGACCCGGAGGTCCGCGCGTGCGAAGGCGTGTTCATGGCCTTCCAGTACCCGGTCGAGATTCCCGGCATCAACAACAGCTACTTCCTGCGCGCGGCCTACAACGCCGTCCGCAAGCACCGCGGCGAGCCCGAGCTCGACCCGGTCGCGTTCATGGCGCTCGCGAAGGCGCAGGCGAAGAACCTGCAGATGGATCCGTCGATGCTCGGCCGGTCGGTCAACGAGGGGTTCTCCGGCGGCGAGAAGAAGCGCAACGAGATCTTCCAGATGGCCGTGCTGCAGCCGCGGCTCGCGATCCTCGACGAGACCGACTCGGGCCTCGACATCGACGCGCTGAAGATCGTCGCCGACGGCGTCAACGCGCGCTGCGGTCGCCCGAGCGCGCCATCATCGTCGTGACCCATTACCAGCGGCTGCTCAACTACATCGTGCCCGACGTGGTGCACGTGCTGAGCGGCGGGCGCATCGTCCGGTCGGGCGGCAAGGAGCTGGCGCTCGAGCTCGAGGAGAAGGGCTACGGCTGGATCGAGGGCGAGCTCGCGGGAGCGCAGGCGCGATGACCCAGGTGGCCGAGCGGGACGAGACGTACGCCGCGCGCTTCGAGGCCGCGCGCCGCGCGGGCGGCGCCGAGCCGGAGGCCGTCCGGGCGGCGCGGACCGGGGCCTTCGACCGGTTCCTGTCGCGCGGGTTCCCGACGACGCGCGACGAGGAGTGGCGGTTCACGAGCGTCGCGGCGCTCGCCGCGCTGACGCCGGCGAGCCCGGCCGTCGCCGAGCCGGCGCGGGCCGACGTGGAGCCGTTCCTGCTCCCGACGCCCGGCGCGCACCACGTGGTCGTCGTCAACGGCCGGTTCGCCCCGGCGCTGTCGTCGATTGACGGGCTGCCCGCGGGCGTCACCGTGCGGAGCCTGCGCGACGCCTGGACCTCGGGCGCCGGTCTCGATCTCGACGCGCCCGTGCCCGCGCCCCCCGGGGCCACGGTGTTCGTGGACCTCAACACGGCGTTCGTCGAGGACGGCGTCTGGATCGAGATCGCCCCGAAGGCCGTGGTGACCGAGCCGCTGCAGGTGCTGTTCCTGACCACCGCGCCGGGCGCCGTGCACGTGACGCCGTGGCTCGGGATCACGGCCGGCGAGCGGTCGCAGGCCTTCGTGGTCGAGAGCTATGCCGGGCTGACGGCCGACGCCTCGTTCACCGACGCGGTGACCCGGATCGCGGTGGCCGCCGGCGCCAGGCTCGAGCACGTGAAGCTGATGCGCGAGTCGACGTCGGTCTTCCACCTGGCCAGCACGTTCATCCGCGCCGACCGCGGCGCGGTCTGCACGTCGCGCGCCATCACGCTGGGCGGCCGCGTCGCGCGCAACGACATCCACGCGGAGCTCGCCGGCGAGGGCGCCGAGGTCACGCTCGACGGCGTGTACGTCGCCGACGGCGAGTCGCTCGTGGACACGCACACGACGATCGACCACGCGCAGCCCCACTGCCCGAGCCACGAGGTCTACAAGGGGATCCTCGGCGGCCGCGCGCGCGCCGTGTTCAACGGCAAGATCATCGTCCGCCAGGACGCGCAGAAGACCGACGCGAAGCAGACCAACAAGGCCCTGCTCCTGAGCGACGACGCGCAGATCAACACGAAACCGCAGCTCGAGATCTTCGCCGACGACGTCAAGTGCACGCACGGGGCGGCGATCGGCCAGCTCGACGAGGACCAGCTGTTCTACCTGCGCGCGCGCGGGGTCTCGGTGGCCGACGCGCGCAACATGCTGATCCACGCCTTTGCCGGCGACGTCCTCGACCGGATCGGCGACGCCGCCGTCCGCGACGAGGCGCTGCGGCTGATCGACCGGAAGCTGCGGCTGGCGTGACCCCTGCCGCGGCCGGCCCGGTGACGGGAGCCGACATGTCCACGTCCGCCGCGATCGACCTCGCCGCCGTCCGCGCGGAGTTCCCCGCGCTGGCGCAGCAGGTCCACGGCCGGCCGCTCGTCTACCTGGACAACGCGGCGACGACCCAGAAGCCGCGCGCCGTCATCGACGCGATCCGCCGGTACTACGAGTCGGACAACGCCAACGTGCACCGCGGCGTCCACGCGCTCAGCGAACGCGCGACGGCGGCGTACGAGGGCGCGCGCGAGACCGTCCGCGCGTTCCTGGGCGCCCGGTCCACGCGCGAGATCGTGTTCACGCGGAACGCGACCGAGGCCATCAACCTGGTCGCGCGGGCGTGGGGCGACGCGAACGTCGCGGCGGGCGACGAGATCGTGATCTCCGGGCTCGAGCACCACTCGAACATCGTGCCCTGGCAGCAGCTCTGCGCCCGCACCGGCGCGACGATCCGCGTGGCGCCGATCGACGACCGGGGGGACATCGAGCTGGACGCGCTCCGGGCCCTCGTCGGCGAACGCACGCGCCTGGTCGCCTTCGCGCACATGTCCAACGCGCTCGGGACGGTCACGCCCGTGGACGAGATCGTCGGGATCGCACGGGCCGCCGGCGCCGCCGTGCTCGTCGACGGGTCGCAGGCGGCGTACCACCTGCCGGTGGACATGCAGGCGATCGGCGCGGACTTCTACGTCTGCACCGGGCACAAGGTCTACGGCCCGACCGGCATCGGCGTCCTGGCGGCGCGCGAGGACGTGCTGGACCGGATGCCGCCGTTCCTGGGCGGCGGCGACATGATCGCGTCGGTCACGTTCGAGCGCAGCACGTGGAACGAGCTGCCGTACAAGTTCGAGGCCGGCACGCCGAACATCGCCGGCGCGGTCGGCCTGGGCGCGGCCATCGACTTCGTCCGCGGGATCGGGTTCGAGGCGATCGGCGCGCACGAGGCGCGCCTGCTCGAGGCCGCCACCGAACGGTTGTCGGACGTGCCAGGCCTGCGGATCATCGGCACCGCGCGCCGGAAGGCGAGCGTGGTGTCGTTCGTGATGGCGGGCTGCCACCCGCACGACATCGGGACGATCGTCGACCGCGAGGGCGTCGCGATCCGGACCGGTCACCACTGCGCGCAGCCTGTGATGGAGCGATTCGGCGTGCCCGCCACGGCGCGCGCGTCGTTCGCGATGTACAACACCGTGGACGAGATCGACGCGCTCTGTGCCGCGCTGGCGCGCGTGCGGGCGCTGATGGGGTAGACCGTGGGACTGTTTTCTTTCCTGACCGGACGCAAGGACGAGCGCGAGCCCGAGGCCGGCGCTGGAACGCCATCCGCGTCGCCATCCGCGTCGCCGGACGCCGCGTCGGCGCCGGCGAGCCCGACGTCCGCCGCTGCGCCCGCCGGGGCCGCCGCGGAGGCCTCGACGCCTGACTCGACCCCGCCGGGCCCGGCTGCCGCGACGCCGTTCACGCCGCCCGAGGCCTGGGGCCTCGACGTCGGGGCCCTGACCGCGCCCGCGCCGGCGACGACCGACGCGGCCGCGAAGATCGGCCCGGTGGACGCGGGCGTGACCGCCGAGCTGCAGGGGCCGATCATCGAGGTGATCAAGACCGTCTACGACCCGGAAATCCCGGTCGACATCTACGAGCTCGGGCTCATCTACGACATCGAGGCCGACGCGGACCGCAAGGTGCTGGTCCGCATGACGCTGACGAGCCCGGCGTGCCCGTCGGCGCAGCAGATCCCGAGCGAGGTGCGGTACAAGGTCAAGTCCGTCCCCGGCGTCTCCGACGCCTGGGTCGACATCGTCTGGGACCCGCCGTGGGACAAGGACCGGATGTCCGAAGCCGCCAGGCTGGCGCTGGGAATTTTCTAGGTCAGGTCTTGGATCGCAGCCTGGCGAGCGGCCGGGTTACGATTCTGTCATTACATGATCGTCAGTCGGCCGCTCGCCAGGCTGCGATCCAAGACCTGACCCCCGTCACATGTCTGAACTTTCCGACCTCTACCAGGAAGTGATCCTCGACCACAATCGGCGGCCGAGGCACTTCGGCACGCTGCCGGCGGCGACGCACGCCGCCGAGGGTTACAACCCGCTCTGTGGCGATCGCCTGACCCTGCAGGTGCGCGTCGAGGACGGCCGGATCGCCGACATCGCGTTCGAGGGATCCGGCTGCGCGATTTCCAAGGCGTCCGCGTCGCTGATGACCGAGGCCGTCATCGGCAGGTCCCAGGCCGAGGCCGCCGAGACCTTCGACCGCGTGCGCGCGATGCTCACCGCACCCTCCGACGCCGAGGTGGACGTGGACGCGATGGGCGCGCTCGCCGCCCTGGCCGGCGTCCGCGAGTTCCCCGTCCGGGTCAAGTGCGCCACGCTCGCCTGGCACACCCTCAAGTCCGCCCTCGCCGGTACCGCCTCCGCGAAGACCGAGTAGCGTCGTCCGAGCGCCGAGCGCCGAGCGCCGAGCGCCGACGAGCCCCGCCAGTGCCCAGTGCCCAGTGCCTGATCCTGCTACCGTCCGAGGAGCCGCGCCCCCAGATCCAGCCAGTCCTTGAGTGACGCGTCGAGCCGCACGATGGGCAGCGCGGTCGCGACCGATCCGAGCGTGGACGCCATCAGCTGGGTGAACGACCGCAGGTCGAACGGCACGACGCGCATCTGGGTGATGCGCGTGAACATCGCCGCGACGTTGTTCAGGCCCGAGACCTCGGGCACGTCGAGCGGCCCCTCAGGCGCCTCGCCTCGCAGCCACCGCGCCTCGAACAGCCGGGCGTGCCGGTGCGCGTGTTCGCGGTACGCCGCGATCGCGCGCCGCTTCGCGCGGTTGAGCTGCCGCGTGAACATCAGCAGCGGCAGCGTGAACAGCGCCGGCGCGATGACCACGAAGCCGATCGCCGGGCCCCAGACCGGCGGCTCGGCCAGCGACGCCCCCTCGATCCCGACCTTGTACGCGATGACGGCCGCGACGTTGCTCACGCCATAGGCGAACAGCACCAGCGCGAACTTCGCCTGCACCTCGCTCACGAACCCGATGCCGCCGGTCTGGTCCGGGTGCGACGCGACCAGGTGCAGCGGCAGCCGGGACATGCGGCGCAGGTAGGCCGTCCAGACCGCGATCTTCCACGCCAGCCGCAGCCACCAGTAGTTGAGCAGCGGCAGCGCCACCAGCAGCGCCCACCACCCGGCCCCGGTCAGCCGGTGCACGCCGTCGGCACCCTCCGTCGTGTGCCACGTGACCGCCGTGCTCGTGCCGACGAACTCCGGCCGGAACGTCATGTACGCGAGCCAGTAGGCGATGACGATGCAGGCGACTTCCGGCAGCACGCCGGTGCTCCGCTGTCGCACCTGGAGGTGGATGCGGCCGACGTCCGCGTAGTTCGCCGGCTCGACCACCCCGGTGCGCAGGAAGTCCAGCGCGGCCTCGCGCGTGTTGACCAGGACGATGCGTTCGGCGATGACGAACAGCGGCATCGCGACCAGGAACTGGCCGTAGGCGGCGTAGTCGGCGAAGAAGTTGCGCGCCTCGATGTGGGCACTGAACAGCCCGCCCTTCCACGCGAGCAGCGCCATCGGCACCCAGGTCAGCACGACCAGCGTCACGCACCGGCCCACGACACCCGTCGTCCGCCGGCTGCGCATCCCCAGCCAGCCGAACGTGCGGTTGACGAGGTCGCCGTCGAACAGGGAGAAGGTGGGCAGCACGGCCGGTCGCGGGTTCGCCTACGGCGTCGTGCTCGGCGTGAGAATCAGGAGGTGCGCGGGCATCCGCGCCGGCTCCAGCCGGACGTAGTTCCGTCCTTCCTGCCAGACGTACCGCTCCCCGGTGAGGTCGTCGAGCACGCCGAACAGGGCCGGGTAGCCCCACGCGGCGGCGGGCACCGACAGCCAGCCGTGCTGCATGTGGTCCGCATCCAGGTTCACGACGATGACGACATGCTCGGCGCCGTCGGCCGACACGCGCGCCCAGGCCGCCAGGCGCTCGTTGTCCGTCTCGAGCGGGACGGCCCGGCTCCCGGCGGCGAACGCCGGGTGGCCGCGGCGCAGCCGCGCCAGCACCGTCGCGAGCGGCGCGAGGTCGGTGGCCGCGCCGCCGGATGCCGTGTCGAGGAGCGCGCCCGGCAGCTCGAAGGCCGCGCCGAGCGTGGCCGCGAGCACCAGCCGGACGCGCGCGCGGGCGCGGGCCGTGGCGACCGGCGCCGGGCCGGTCGCGAGCCAGGCCGGATCGACGATCACCGCGCGCTGGCACTCGCGCGCGGGCCGTGCGGCGAGCGAGCGGACGAGGTCCATCACGGCCGGCTTCCGGAGCACCGCCGGCAGCGCGATGGCCGACTGCGTGAAGCCGATCTTCGCCAGGCGCCGGCCGGCCTTCGGGCGGCCGTCCTCGCCGGCGAAGAAGATCACGTCCGGGTGCTCGCGATGGATCTCGGCGATCAGCCATTCCCAGAACGCGAACGGCGCGTGATGCGGCGCCTCGGCGCGAAATGCCCGGATGCCGGCGCCGACCCAGGCGAGCACGCCGCGCCGGATGTCCTCCCAGAGCGTCTCCCAGGCGTCGCCGGTGAAGTCGAACGGCAGCCGGTCCGGACCGCCGCCATTCGCCGGCCGGATCGCGCCGAACGTGCCGTCGGGTCGCCGGTGGAACCACTCCGGGTGCTCGCCCACGCGCGGGTGCCCGGCCGGGCACTCGAAGCGGAGCGGCAGCGCCAGCTCGAGGCCGGCGTCCGCCGCGGCGCGGCGGAGGGCGTCGAGGCCGGCGCGGCCGTCGGCGTCGGTCGGCACGGGCTCGTACGCCGGGCGGTCGAGACAGACGATGTCGGCGCCAATCGCCAGCAGGCCCGGCAGGCGCGCGGGCGCGTCGGTGTCGGCCGCGATCCGCGCCCAGGCCGGCGTCGCCGCGTCGGCCCGTTCGATGCGGGCGCGCAGCGGGACGTGCGTGACCGGATCGGCGGCCGGACCCCAGGCGGCCATGTCGGCGGCCAGATCGGCGGAGAGTGCGATGGCGACGCGATCGGCGGCCGGCGTGGGCGCGCGCAGCTGCGCCGATCGATCGAGCAGCCGCTCGTTGGCCGCCTCGCGGGTGGCCGACGGTCGTCCGCCGAGGCCGGACCGCGCGGCGTTGGCCGCCCGCCGGACCAGTTCGGCGCCCTCGAGCAGGTCGCTCGCGACGTCCTCGCCGCGCAGGTGCCTCGCGCCGAGCGCCTGCCGCCACGTGGTGAACGTGTCCACCCAGGCGACCACCGCGTACTCCGCGTAGCCGACCTGGTCGGGGACGAACCGCGCGGTCCACCGGTCGTCGCCGATCGGCCGCATCGGCATCGTGTGCCACGGCGACTCGGAGGCGCCCGCGCCGATCACGCGGTGCCGCAGCAGGACGCGGAGCGTGTCGTCGCCGTCGGCGAAGACGTCCGCCTCGACGTCGATGGGCTCGCCGACGACGCGCTTGATGGGGAAGCGGCCGCCATCGACGGCCGGCGCGACGTCCTCGATGACGACACGCCGGCGGTCGCGCGGCACGGGAGCTGGGAGCCCGCGCCCGGCCGGTTCGTTCATCGCGCCTCCGTCATCACTTGATGCCCGACACGTCGATCGCCCACATGCCGCGCCCGTAGGTCGAGGCGACCACGATCAGGTCGCGCGGCTGGACCTGCAGATCCGACACCTGCACCGACGGCAGGTTGCCGCCGAGCACGTGCCACGTCGCGCCGGCGTCGGTCGAGACGAACGCGCCGAAGTCGGTGCCGACGTAGGAGCACGTTCGCGTTCCGCGGGTCCTCGCGCAGCACGTTCACGGGGCCCGCGGGCAGGTTGTTCGAGAGGCTCGTGAACGTCTTGCCGCCGGTGGACTTCCAGATGAGCCGGCGCGAAGTCGTCGTCCTCGCGGCCGCGCTGGGTGACGTAGACGGTGCCCTCGTCGCACTCGACGGCACGAGCCGCGAGATCCACCGGCGCACCGATGTGCGTCGTCAGCTCGGTCCACTCCTTGCCGCCGTCGATCGACGTGTGCAGCCGGCCGTCGTCCGCGCCGACGTAGTAGAGGTCCGCTTCGCCGGCGACTCGGCGATGGCGACGATCGTCTGGGCATGATCGCCGACGGGTTCTCGCCGAACTGGTCCGGGTTGTTGTCGGTCAGGTCGTCGTTGACCTTCTTCCAGTCGTCACCGCGATCGGTGGACCGGAAGAGGAACTGGCACTGGCGTAGACGATGCTCGAGTCGTGCGGCGAGATGATGAACGGCGCCATCCACTGCGCGCGCAGCTCCGTCGGGGTCGGTCGGCTGGATCGGCGTCGCGACGCCCCGCCGCCCGCCGCGCCCGCGCCCCGTCGCCGGTGGCGTCGCGCCGAGGTCCGTGCGGCTGAAGTTTCCGTAGAACCCGTGCGAGTAGACGATGTTCGGGTTGTCCGGGTCGATGGCCTGGTTCGATCCCTCGCCACCGGGCGTTCTCCTGTGCGACGGCCGGGATGTCCGCGCCCGCCGGACAGGTCGATGCGGCCGCGCCGGCTGCCGTGGTCCTCGATCGAGCCGGCCGCCCACGGCGGCGAGCTCGTGTCCACCTCGACGCTGAACTGCGCGCCGCCGACACGGCGAACCGCCAGTTTCCTGCCGCCGTCGGCCGTCTGGTGAAGCCGCCGTCGTTCGCGCTGTAGACGATCTTCGGGTCCGCCGGGTCGATCCACATGCCGTGGTGGTCGCCGTGGGTCCCGCGGACCTGCGTGAAGTGCGGGCCGCCGTCCACCGACTTGTTGATGCCGAGGCCGAGCGAGTAGATCGTCCGGGTCGGGCTGGTCCACGGTGATCTGGCTGAACACCCAGCCGCATACGTGCCAGAGTGGTTGTTCAGGTACAGTCGTCGCGTCGTCGAACCGGCTCGTCTGGCGCCGTAGGTCCGGCCGCCGTCGGTCGTCTTGTAGATGTCCGCGCCCTTGATGAAGCCGGCGCCCTCGGGCATCGGCCGGCTGTAGGCGTCAGTAGCCTGCCGGGCCGCGGGTAGCGGCCGATCTCGTAGTTGTCCACCAGCGCATACAGCGTGTCGGGGCTCGACCGCGAGATGTCGATGCCGATGCGGCCGCGGTATCCGGCGCCGGCAGGCCCGCGCTGACGTCGCTCCACGTCCGGCCGCCGTCGGTCGTCTTGGCATAGATGCCGCCCTCGCTGCACCCCGGTTCCACGCGCGGGTCGCTCCACTTGCGGCGGATCCGCTGCCAGAGCGCGGTACAGGACGTCGACGGTGCTGGTCGACAGCGTCGCTGGCGCCCGCGCGGTCGCTCTTGTAGTAGACCTTCGTCCAGTTCCGGCCGCCGTTTGTCGTCTGGAACACGCCGCGCATGGCGTTGTCCGTCCATTCATGACCCGACGCCGCGACCCAGACGACGTCCGGGTTGGTGGGATGGACGATGACGCGGCCGATGGTCTGGGTATCGGTCAGGCCGATGTGCTGGTTGCGTGCGCGGCCACCCGCGTCAGGACTGGTATTACGACGCCGGCCATCGAGGCCTGGAAGATGTTCGCCTCGCCCGTGCCGACGTAGATGATGTCGGGGTTCGACGGCGCGACCGCCAGGTCGCCGATGGTCGTCGCTGCCTGGTGGTCGAAAATCGACTGCCACGTCCGGCCGTCGTCGTCCGTCTTCCAGATCCCGCTGGTCGCGTAGCCGACGTAGATGCGCCGCTGGCCGTTGCGCTCGGCGACGGCGATGTCGGTCGCGCGCCCGCTCACGTTGGTCGGGCCCAGGTAGGACCACGACGTGGACCCGAACGGCGAGCTGCGGACCATCGAGCGGTAGGTGTCGTAGGCCGCGAGCAGGTCCTCCGCATTCTGGGCGCGGGGCGCCTGCGCGCGGATGGCAGGCGCGAGGGACCAGGTGGCAAAGGCGGCCGCCAGCGTGGCGGCGGCCAGCATCCCGGACGGACGTCGGCGTGACATGAAGAACTCCTCCAGACGTGCGAGCGAACCCGGCAGGGGCCCGCGCGGCGGGCCGAATCGAAGCCTGACGCAGACGTCATAATACCCGGATGGCCCGCGCGCCGATCTACCTCGACTGCCACGCCACCACGCCGGTCGATCCGGCGGTGCTGGAGGTGATGCTGCCGTACTTCACCGAGGCGTTCGGCAATCCCGCGTCGGCGTCGCACGCCTGGGGCTGGAAGGCGCAGGAGGCCGTGGAGCGGGCCCGGCGCGAGGTCGCCGCGCTCCTCGGGGCGCAGGCGCGCGAGGTCGTCTTCACGAGCGGCGCGACCGAGTCGAACAACCTGGCGATCCAGGGCGCGGCCGATGCCGCCCCGCCGGAGCGGCGGCACCTCGCGGTGTCGGCGATCGAACACCCGTCGGTCCTGGCGGCGGCGGACCGCCTCGGCGCGGCCGGATGGCGCGTGTCGGTGGTGCCGGTGCACGCCGACGGCCGGCTGGACATGGACGCCCTGGCCGCGGTCGTCGACGCGCGGACGGCGCTCGTCAGCGTCATGGCGGCGAACAACGAGATCGGCGTGCTGCAGCCGCTCGACGCGATCGCGCGCCTCGCGCACGAGGCGGGCGCGCTCCTGCACGTGGACGCGGCGCAGGCTGCCGCGAAGGTGCCGATCGACGTGCACGCGACCGGCATCGACCTGCTGTCCGTCACCGCGCATAAGTTCTACGGACCGAAGGGCTGCGGGGCGCTGTTCGTGCGCAAGGGCCTGCGGCTGCCGCCGATCCTGGTCGGCGGCGGGCAGGAACGCGGCGTCCGCGCCGGCACCCTCAACGTGCCGGGCATCGTCGGCCTCGGCGCCGCGAGCGCGATCGGGCGCGAGGGCCTGGCCGCGGAGGCGGCGCGGGTGGGTGCGCTGCGCGACCGCCTGCTCGAGGGCCTGCAGTCGAGGCTGGACGGGGTGACGGTCAACGGGTCGATGGCGCACCGGCTGCCGCACAACCTGCACGTGAGCTTCGCGGGCGTGGACGGCGCGCAGCTGCTCGTGAGCATCTCGGACATCGCCGTGTCGTCCGGGTCGGCGTGCTGTTCGGCGAGCGCCACGCCGTCACACGTGCTGGCCGCGATCATGGGCGAGCGCGCGATGACCGATGCCAGCATCCGGTTCGGGCTCGGCCGCTTCACGGGCGTGGAGGACGTGGAGTATGCCATCGAGCGTTTCGCGACCGTGGTGGGACACCTCCGGCGCGTGGGGGCCGTGGGGTGAGTGGAGGGCATGGGGGGCGTCGGGAAGCGACGGGCCATGGGGACGTGGGGCGACGGGGACGGGGAGAGACGGGAATTGAAGCTCGGAAGCGGGCTGATTTGTTTCCCGGATACTTCTTGTCCCGTTCTTCTCCTCGCGGTGGCAGCCTCGCAACCGACAGTCAAACCCTGATCGTTCTCCCCACGTCCCCCGTCGCCCCACGTCCCCATGGCCCGTCGCTCTCCCCACGTCCCCAAGTACCCTTCCCCTCCACTCACCCCACGCTCCCAAAGGGTCGAGTACACTGTTCCCACGATGAAGATCGTAGTGGCGCACAGCCCGGATTCCGACGACGCATTCATGTTCTACGGCCTCGCGAGCGGGGCCGTGAAGGTCGATGGCATCGAGGTCGACCAGGTGCTCGCCGACATCGAGACGCTCAATCGCGCCGCCTTCGAGGGCCGGTACGAAGTCACGGCCGTGTCCTTCCATGCGTTCGCGCACCTCGCGGACAAGTACGCGCTTCTGCCGCACGGCGCGAGCATGGGCGATCAGTACGGTCCGATCCTGGTGGCCCGGCGCGGGTTCACGCGGCCGACGCCCGGATCCCTGAAGGGCCTGCGCATCGCGGTGCCGGGGGAACTGACCTCCGCCTACCTCACCCTGAAGCTCTACGATCCGGACTTCGATCACGTCGTCGTTCCGTTCGACGAGATCCAGCAGGCGGTCGTGGACGGGAAGTACGACGCGGGCCTGCTGATCCACGAGGGCCAGCTCACCTACCAGGACGACGGGCTCGAGAAGATCGTGGACCTCGGCGAGTGGTGGTTCGAGCGGACGGGCGGCCTGCCGCTGCCGCTCGGTGGCAACGTGATTCGCCGCGATCTCGGCCCGGAGACCATGCGGACCGTGTCGAAGATGCTGCACGACAGCATCGCGCACGCCCTGACCCACCGCGAGCAGGCCGTCGACTACGCGATCACGTTCGGCCGCGGCCTCAGCCGGCCGGACACCGACAAGTTCGTCGGCATGTACGTCAACCAGCTCACGCTCGACTACGGCGATCGCGGCCGGGCGGCGGTGAAGCGGTTCTTCGACGAGGCCTGGGACAAGCGCCTCATTCCGGCGCCGGTGGCGGTCGAGTTTGTCTGATCGGCGGCCCGTCCGGCGCGGCCCCCGGCGCGCCTCGTCCTTCTCGTTCCTGCCGGCCTGGCTCGCGACCGGATCGCTGGCCGTCGTCGCGGCCGGCGGGGGCGTCGCGCCGCCCCCGATCACGGCCGCCGCGCAGTCGATCGGCACGGTCGAGGTGACGGTGCCGCGCGCGAACGTCCGTGAAGCCCCGGCGCTGTCGTCGCGCGTCGTGACCCAGGTCGTCCGCGGCCAGACGATGGACCTGCAGGCGATCGAGGGCGACTGGTACAAGGTGCGCCTCGCGATGGGGGGCATTCGCGTCGAGGCGTACATCGCGAAGAGCGTGTCGCGCGTCGTCGGACCGATCGAGACCGGCGAGACGCCGGCGCCGGTGCCCGCCGAGCCCGCGCGGCCGGAAGAGCGCGCCGGGATGCGCGTCACATATCAGCACGGCAGCGAGGCGACGTGGCTGGAGCCGGCCGAGGCCGCCACCCGCGTCGCGTCCGGCCGTCGGAACGACCTGGCGGCGGCCGTTTCGGCGCTGCCGCCGCCGGACGCGGAGGCGCCGGCGGGCAACACGCCGGCCACGTTCGTGTGGCTGCTGCCGTCCGACGCGTCCGGACGCGCGATCGCCGAGCCGCGTCCCGCCTTCATCGTCCAGTTCAAGGACGTCCCGGGCCTCGATCCGTCGAAGCTCACCGCGGTCCTCGTCCGGCTGCTCCCGGCGGCCGACGGATCGCTGGCGGTGGCGGCCGTGCCGGGCCGCGCGGACCAGGCGATGTGGGGCGACGCGAACTGGGACGTGATGCGCCTGCTGGAACAGGAGGACGTGCGCGCCGACACGCAGGTGCTCGAGGCCGGCGCAGTCAGGCTGCAGCCGGCGGGCGACCTGTCGCCGGGGGTCTACGCGGTCGTCGTCCTGCCACGCGCGACCGACTCGCGGGCGCGGACGCCGCCGACAGGGCCACCGGGCAGCTGTTCACGACGGCGTTCCCGTTCACGATCACGGGAGGCCGTGGAGCAGAGCGCTGGCCGTGAACCGTGCGCCGCTGGCGGTGAGGCTTGTCTTTGATAGACATGAAGGACGACGGAGGGCATGAAGGCCGTGAGTGGCGGGCCGCGCCAGCATCCCGCGGCGAACGGTAGTGGCGAGCGACGCCTCGCCCGCCGGCCAGTTCTGGCCGGCCACCTGAGAAGGGGCGCGGGAATACGAGAGTCCGATCCGGCTCTGAAGTCGGACTCGTATTCCCGCGCGCCCCTTCTTCAGGTGCCGTCTCCGCCGCCGGATGGATCCGCGGCCAGCCTTCATGTCCTTCAATACCTTCATCGTCTTCATGTCTATCCAGACCACGATCGCGGCCAGCCCTTCAAGGCCTCCAGGCCCGAATCGCCTTCACGACCTCCCGGCCAGGGTCCGCTCCAGCATCTCGAAGCACCCCAGCCAGCCCTCGCGGTGCTCGGCGGCCTGGCGGGGCGGCAGGAGGCTGTGCGTCAGCGTCATCTCCGTCCGTCCGTCGTCGAGCGCGCGCAGGTCGATCGTCACGAGTGACTCGGCGAAGTCCGCGCCCTCGTACCACCACGTGAACGCGAGCCGCGTGGGCGGTCGCACCTCGCGGTAGGTACCCTGCATCCGGTAGATCTGGCCGTTCTCCGGCCCGGTGACCTCGACCAGGTAGCGTCCGCCCGGCCGGGCGTCGGCCCGGACGATGCGTCCCGGCGGCGTGTGCGGGTCGCGCGCGAACCACTCGGCCATCATTTCCGGCGTCGTCCACGCGTCGAAGACGAGCTGCGGCGACGCGTGGAGGACGCGGGTGAGGCGGACGGCTTCGGTCGGGGCGGCGGTCGGTCCGGTCGTGGGGTCGGCCATGTCTGATCCTGCTGCCGGCGGGTGAGGTACCGGTCGAGCGCGTCGGCCTGCCGGCTCCAGAAGCGCTCGTAGAACGCGATCCACCCGGCCGCGTCGCGCAACGGCCGCGGTGTCAGGCGGCAGTGGCGGACGCGCCCGTGTTTCTCGCTCGTGACGAGGCCGGCGTCCTCCAGCACGCGCAGGTGCTTGGTGATGGCCGGCATCGACATCGCGTGCGGCGCCGCCAGGTCGCTGACGGTCGCCTCGCCCTCCCACAGCCGCGCGAGCATGGCCCGGCGCGTGGGATCCGCGAGGGCGGCGAACGTGGCGTCGAGCGATGTCGAATAGTTAACCACAAAGTTAAGTATAGCACGAGACTCGCCGGGCGGGTGGCCTGGCCCGGGATGTCAGACGCCGGCCGGCAGGACGTCCGTGAAGACGAAGCCGTCCCGCGTGAGCGTCTCGCCGATCCGGACGTCGATCGGCCGCGCGAACATCGGGCCGGCCCGGCAGAACGTGTGGAACTCGCCGCGTTCACCGCACGGGTCCGCGGCAGCCGGGAGGTCGGCGAGGAAGGCGGCGTCGAACGACCGGCCCGCGAACGCCGCGTCGATCTGGCGGGGATCGACGCACGTGACCGTCGCGCGCAGGCCGCCATCGATCATCTCCCGCGCGAGCGCGGGCGTCGGACGGCCCCACAGCGGGAAGATCGGATCCAGGCCCGTGCCGGCCATGCGGTCCTCGCGGTACCGCCGGACGTCCTCGAGGAACAGGTCGCCGAACGCCACCCGCGCGATGCCCTCCGTCCGGGCACGCACCATCGCCTCGCGCATCCGGTCCTCGTAGATCTCGTTCGGGCACGGCGACGGGATCGGCACGGTCCACAGCGGCAGGCCCGCCGCGTCGGCCTGGGCCTCGAGCAACGACCGCCGCACCGCGTGCATCGCCACCCGGTCCGCGGCCTCGTTCACCGTCGTCAGCAGGCCGACGACGCGCACGGAGGGATCGGACCGGAGGACGTGCAGCGTCCACGCCGAGTCCTTGCCCGACGACCACGAGAGCAGGACGGGCACCGCCCTCGCCGCCATGCCGTTCAGAATCCCGATCCCGGGGCGTGCAGTGCCTCCGCCAGCATCCGCGCGGCGATGGCGACGCGCGGTCCCGGAATGGACAGCAGGTCGTCGGCAAGGATACGCACCCGGTGGTGCCGGACCGCCGGCACGGACGGCAGGGCGGACCAGATCGCCGTCTCGCGCTCGATGCGATCCGGCGTCCAGCCATCCGACGGGTGCACTTCCAGGATGACCTCCGGCGCGCGCGCCAGCACGGTCTCGGTCGAGATCTGCAGGCTCTGCTGCTTCACGTCCGCGAACACGTCGTCGCCGCCGGCGACGACGAGCAGGTCGTGCAGGAAGCCCACGCCGCCGCTCGCGTACAGCCCGCGCAGTGAGCCGGGTTCTCGACCGAAGAGAAGGAGCGTCCTCGGCCGCGGCGTGCCGGCGACGGACGCGCGCACGGCGTCCAGCTCCTTCTCGATCGACATCGCGAGCCGGACGGTTTCCGGGACGTGGTCGATCCGCCGGCCCAGGCGCCGGATCGTCTCCGTGATGTCCGACAGGCCGGCGTGCTGGTAGCGGAACAGCGGGATGCCCGCGCGCGTGAGCTGGGCGATCAGATCCGACTGGGTGGCGTAGACCACGACGAGGTCGGGCTTCAGGCGGAAGATCGCCTCGACGTCCGGATCGACGAGCGCGCCGACCTTCGGCCGATCCATCGCCTGCGCCGGGTAGCGGTCGTAGCTCGACACGCCGACGACCGCCGGGCCGGCGCCGCAGGCGAAGAGCATCTCGGTCACCGCGGGCACCAGGCTGACGATGCGCGTCGGGATGGGGTCCTGGGCGAGGCCGCTCGCGCGGGGCCCGGCGATCGTCCCGGTCACGGTGGCCACGGCGACCACGGCGGCTGCGGTCACCACCGCGAACAGGCGGACGAGGCGCGCGCGGGGACGGGCGGGGACGGGAACGGGAACGGGAACGGTCGGGCGGACACGGGACATCAGCGGTTCCTCAGGAGCAGCCACAGGAAGAACGGTCCTCCGATCATGGCGGTGATGACGCCGACGGGCAACTCGAGCGGCGCGAAGACCGTGCGCGCGACCGCGTCGCACGCGATGAGGAACGCGCCGCCGAACGCGGCCGAGGCCGGCAGCACCAGCCGGTGATCCGCGCCCACGACCAGCCGGACGAGGTGCGGCACGATGATGCCCACGAAGCCGATCGGCCCGCCGACCGAGACGGCCGCGCCGGTCGCGATCGACGCGCCGAAGAACGCCACGCGCTGCGCGCGGCCCACCGCGAGCCCGCGCGACCCGGCGGCCTCGGGGCCGAGGCTCAGCAGGTTCAGCGGTCGCGCGAGCCACGCGAACGCGACGAACGACCCGAGGACGAGCGGCGCCGCGGCCGCGATCGGGCCGTACCCCGGGACGTCGAGGTTGCCCATCAGCCAGCGCAGCGCGCGGAATGTCTCGGTGAAGTCGCTGAGATACTGCACGAAGAGGATGAGCGCCGAGAAGAACGCATTCAGCGTGACGCCCGCCAGGAGCAGCACCGTGGTCGAGAGCCCGCGGTGCCGCGCGCCGGCCAGCCCGTAGACGACCAGGACGGCGAGCAGCGCGCCGAGGAGGCTCGCCGTCGCGACCCCGCCGACGGGCAGCGCGGCCGCGAACGTGATCGCGACCATCGCGCCGAGCGACGCGCCCGCCGAGACGCCCAGCGTGTACGGCGTCGCGAGCGGGTTGCGGAGCAGCCCCTGCAGCACCACGCCCGCGGCCGCCAGGCTGCTCCCGACCAGCGCGGCCGCCAGCACGCGCGGGAGCCGGGAGACGAAGAAGATCTGCGCGTCCGGGTTGTCCGCGAACGGGATGTCGCGCGAGAACGCGCGCGCGAGCGAGATCGGCGACGGGCCGATGAGCGGCGCGAGCAGGATCGCCGCCGCCAGCAGGACGACGCACCCGGCGACGACGGGCAGGCCGCGCCGCAGCGGGACCGGGCTCATCGCAGCAGCGGCGCCACCGTCGCCGCCGGAATGCCGTAGACCTCGCCGACCCGATCCGCCGTCAGGACTTCGTCGGGCCGGCCGTGCGCCACGACGCGGCCGCCGCCGATCATGACGATCTCCGTGCAGATCGACTCGGCGAACCGCAGGTCGTGCGTGGAGACGACGATCGTCACGCCGCGTGTGTCGTGCAGCCGGCGCAGCAGTGCCGCCACCTCGAGCTGGTACCGCAGGTCCAGCGACGCCGTCGGCTCGTCGAGGAGGAGCAGGGGGTCTCGACCGACCGATCGAGACCCGTCCCCCTGCGCGAGTTGCGCCAGTGCGGACGCGATGACCACGCGCTGGCGTTCGCCGCCCGAGAGCGTCCGGAACGATCGTTCGGCCAGGGGCGCCGTGCCCGTCGCCTCCAGCGAGTCCATCGCCACCGCCACGTCGTCCGGGCCCTCGATCGCGAAGGCGCCGAGGTGCGGGTAGCGGCCCATCAGCACGATCTCGAGGACCGTGTAGTCGAACGCGAGTTCGGTCTCCTGCGGGACCACGGCCAGGCGGCGCGCGATCTCGCCGCGCGGAATCGACGCCGTTTCGCGGCCGTCGAGCTCGACGCGGCCGGCGTCGGGCCGCAGCACGCCGGCCACCAGCTTCAGGAACGTGGACTTGCCGGCGCCGTTCGGGCCGAGCAGGCCGACGAATCCGCCGGCCCGCACCTCGACCGACAGCCCGTCGAGGACGAGCGCGTCCCGGCCGTCCGGCCCGCCGGCCGCGTGCCGGCGGCCCGGACGGCCGTAGCCGAATCGGACGTCAACGGCTCGCAGCAACACGGATGCCGACCATGGCGAGGCGCCCGGGCGCGGGGTAGCCGAGCGCCTCCTCGTAGTCGCGGTCGAACAGGTTGCGCACGCGGCCGAAGACCTCGACGCCGGCGCCCAGGCGCAGGGACGCGCCGATCGACGTCTCCGCCCAGCCGGCCGCGTCGTAGATCGACGCCGCGTAGTTCGGCTCGAGGTCGCGCAGCCGGCCGCGGCCGTCGATCGCGAGGAAGGCCGTTGCCCGCCGGCCGGTCCACGAGACGTCGAGCGAGGCGCGATGGCGCGGCCGGCGCACGAGCGCGTCGCCGACGGTGAAGGGCGCCGGCGCGCGATCCGGGAGCGCGTCCACGCCGAGAATCTCCGTGTCGAGCCACGTCCAGCCCGCGCGCACGCGCACGCCGAACGGCGCCCGCCACGTGGCGCCGGCTTCCAGGCCGCGCGCCCGCGCGTTGGAGATGTTGTCCGTGCGGTACCGACTCGCGCCCGAGAGGGAGGTGCCGACCGAGACGATCAGGTCGTCGTACCGGTTCGCGAACCACGTCGCGTCCAGCACCACGGTGGACCCCGCGAAGGCGTGCTCGAGGCCCGCGTCCACGCTGCGGCTGCGCTCGGGCTTCAGGCCTGGATTGTCGGTGAACGCGATGTCGAACGCGGTCGGCGGCTTGATGCCGGTCGCCGCGCCGAGCCGCACGCGCGTCCACCCGTCCGGCGTCGCCGGCCGCACCGCCCACGTGGCCGCGACCTTCGGGTTCGCCGACCAGACGACGTCGGCGTCGAACGCGGGGCGGGGGCCGTACGGGTTCGGGTCGCCCTCGAGCGCGTGTCGCTCGATGCGCTCGACCCGCGCACCCGCGACCACCGAGACCCGCGGGCCCAGGGTCCAGCGCGTCTCGCCGAAGAACCCGGCGACCAGCCGGCGCACCGGGATCGGCTGGAACGCCTCGCCCGTGACGTACGTGCTGTCGGCGCGCTCGCCGACGACTTCGGCGCCCGCCGACAGGCCGAAGGGGAAGCCCCGCACGTCGGCCTGGTCCCGGCCGGTCAGGCGCCCGGTCCGCGCGTCCGACGCGCCGAACGGGCTGACGTACTCGGACGGCATCCGCGCCCACGTCACGAGGCCCGAGTGCCGCACGCGGCCGTCGCCCACGGCGCCCGAGAGGGCCAGCGTGGTCTGCCGGTTCTCGCCGCGCGAGACCGTGTCGAGGCCGCCGTAGAGCCCCGCCGGATCGGATCCGTACGGGCCGGGGAAGCCGCGCCGGTCGATCGACCGGCGCAGGGACATGCTGATCCGACGCGCCGGCCGATCCGACCACGCGAGGCTGACGCTGCCGCTCGTCCGCGCGTAGTCGTCGTTCGACACGGCCGCGCCGATCGATGGCCGGACGCGCGTGTCGCCATCGCTCGCGAGCCGCTCCAGCCCGGCGCCCCACTGCCACGCGCCGAACGACCCCGCGCCGCCGGCGGCCGCGCGCGTGGTGCCGTCGCCGCCGCCCTCGACCGTGGCGTCGCCCCGCAGGGGCCCGCCGCGACGCGTGACGAGCTGGACGACGCCGCCGATGGCGCCGCCGCCGAGGACGGCGCTCTCGGGGCCCCGCACGACCTCGACGCGCTCGAGGTCCTCGACCGGGAGGTGCCCCGCGTCGAAGCCGCCGCCGAAGGCGTTGAGCACGACGCCGTCGGCCATCACCAGCGTGTAGTCCGACTCGCCGCCGCGCGGGAACAGCGAGGTGATCGCGCCGCGGCCGCCGGAGGCGACCACGCCGAAGCCGGGGATCGCGCGCAGCGCGTCGGCGACCGTCTCGCGCTGCCGCCGGACGAGCTCGTCGCGCGTGATCACCGCCACGCTGTCGGCCGCGCGCGTGAGCGGCACGTCCACCTGGCCGGCCGAGACCACGACGGATTCCTCGACCGCGCTCACCGCCAGCCGCAGGTCGAGATCCGCCGCGCGGGACGGCGCGATGGCAACCGCGCGCGGCGCGGCGCGCAGCCCCGGCGCCGAGGCAATCACCTCGTACGATCCGGCCGGCAGGTCGATCGGCCCGAAGCCGCCGTCGCGGCGCGTGGTCGCCGTGGCGACGACGATGCCGGCGCGGAGGACGAGGACGCGGGCGCCCGGGACGGGCCGGTCGTGCGGATCCCGGACCCGGCCGGCGAGCGTTTCGGCCAGGGCGGCGCCGGCGGTGAGCAGCACCAGCGCGAGCACGAGGACCGCGCGGGTGGCCGCCGCGCAGGCGGTCCCGGCGCGCACGGCCGCACCCGCGCGTACGAACCGGCGGATCGAAAACGGGATGGACAGGTGGCGGCCGGATCGGCCGCGCGGGACGCGGGTCATGGAGCCTCCGTTCGGCGTGCTTGCGCGCCGAGCTCCGCGAAGGGCGGAGCGGAAGGACGGCCCGGAGACCAGGTATCCTGACTTGCGGATCGTCGCCGGGCGTTCACGCCTTCCCGCGCGGCGGGCGCCTCGATCGCGTCCGCTGGTGCGCAGTGACGGCCGGACGGCCCTCGATGTGGCGGCCTCCGGCACGGAACGCCGACTCCCCGCTGACAGTGGCGGCACCGTGTGGGATTCGCACCCACTTCCCTGTGGCGCCGGGCGGACGTCGGTTGTGACTGCGGAGTATAGCACGCAGGAAACCGCGGGATTTCCCCGGTGAATCGCGCGTCGCCGATTGTCCGTGCCCGGAGTGCGCGTTAAGATGACAGGCGAGTGGCGCGGCGCGCGAGCCGCGCCGTGCGAGGACCGTTCCGCATGAGCAGGCGTTCGACCGTCACCGTCCGCGAGTCGCCCGTGGCCGCGGTGACCTCCCGCACCGGGCCGTTCGAGGTCCACGGCGAGACCTTCGTCATCGACACCGGACAGCGCATCCAGATCGTGGACCTGACCGAGCGCGTGATGGCGCTGGTGCCGGCCCTCGGGATCACCGAGGGCCTGCTGCACCTGTTCTCGACGCACACGACGTGCACGCTCTTCGTCAACGAGTTCCAGCAGGCGCTCGTCCGCGACATGCAGACGTTCCTCGAGCACGTCGTCGACGACGAGGCCGACTGGATGCACAACGACCCGGCGCACTCCGACTGCGATCGCGCGAACGCCGACTCGCACCTGCGCGCGCTGCTGCTCGGCCACAGCCTGTCGCTGCAGGTCAGCGGCGGCCAGGTCGTGCTGGGGCAGTGGCAGCGGGTCCTGATGGCCGAGCTCGACGGCCCGCGGCAGCGCACGCTGCGCGTCCAGGTGATGGGCGTCCGCTGATCGCCGGGGCCGATTCCTGATGCACGCCCGCCTCCAGGCCCTGGGACTCGCCGACGTCGCCGCGAAGCTCGACGCGCGCGAGCGGCTGAGCCTGGACGACGGCGTCCGCCTGTTCGCGTGCCCGGACCTGCACGCGATCGGCTGGCTCGCCAACCGCGAGCGCGAGCGCCGGCACGGCGACACGACGTACTACAACTTCAACCTGCGGCTCGAGGCGACCAACGTCTGCGTGGCGAGCTGCCTGTTCTGCTCGTTCGCGCGGCTCAAGCCCGGCGACCAGGACGCCTACACGATGTCGCTGGAGCAGGTCTTCGACAAGCTCCGCCGGCGCGCCCACCAGCCCCTCACCGAGGTCCACGTCGTCAACGGCCTCCACCCCGACCTGCCGTTCTCGTACTACGAGGACATGCTGCGCGGGTTGAAGGCGATCCGGCCGGACGTGCAGCTGAAGTGCTTCACCGCGGTCGAGATCGCGTTCTTCGCGGACCTGTACGGCAAGACGGACGAGCAGGTGCTGCGCGAGCTGATGGCCGCCGGCCTCGACTCGCTGCCCGGCGGCGGCGCGGAGGTGTTCGCCGAGCGCGTCCGCCGGAAGATCTGCCACGACAAGGCCGACGCGGACCGCTACCTCTCGATCCACCGCCTCGCGCACCGCCTCGGGATGAAGACGAACGTCACGATGCTCTACGGCCACATCGAGACGATGGAGGAGCGGGTGGACCACATGCTGCGGTGCCGCGCGCTCCAGGACGAGACGGGCGGCCTGCAGGCGTTCATCCCGCTCGCGTTCCACCCCGACAACAACCAGATGCGGAAGCTGCCGGCCCCGTCGGCGAGCGACACGCTGCGCGTGATCGCGGTCTCGCGCCTGGTGCTCGACAACATCGCCCACGTGAAGGCGTTCTGGATCGCGACCGGCGTGGACGTGGCGCAGCTCGCGCTCTGGTACGGCGCCGACGACCTCGACGGCACCGTGCAGGAGGAGCGCATCTACCACATGGCCGGATCGCGCACGCCCGAGACGCTGACCACCGACGACATCCGCCGTCTGATCCGCGCCGCCGGCCGCACGCCGGTGGAGCGGAACACGGTGTACGAGGTGGTGGAGAGCGGACGGACGCCCTGAGGCCTTTTCCGCCTTGGGCCTTTCCTGTAAACTGAAAGTGTCAAATCCTGAAGCCGGCAGATAGCCGGGGGCCCGGAGGGTCCGACAGGATTTGGCTTTTTTCACGTCTGGAGATTGTGATTTGTTTCACAAGCCGGGTGTGGGCGACATGCAGATTCAGGTCCTGACCGACTACGAGAAGACCCGCCTCAGCGAGCGCCAGCCGCTCCCCGAGGCGTACCTCCGCCTCGACGAGGCGGAGATGGAGATCCGCATCGCCGCCGCGAAGGCCGCCCTCGGCCGCCGGCTCGTGATCCTCGGGCACCACTACCAGCGCGACGAGGTGATCCGCTGGGCCGACCACACCGGCGACTCGCTCAAGCTCTCGCAGCTCGCCGCCAGCCAGCACGAGGCCGACTTCGTCGTCTTCTGCGGCGTGCACTTCATGGCCGAGAGCGCCGACGTGATGGCCGCGCCGGGCCAGCAGGTGATCCTGCCCGACCTGGCCGCCGGCTGCTCGATGGCCGACATGGCCGCGATCGACCAGCTCGAGATCTGCTGGGAGGAGCTGCGCACGCTCGGCGCCGCCTCCGTCGTGCCCGTGACCTACATCAACTCCACCGCGGCGATCAAAGGCTTCTGCGGCGAACACGGCGGCATCGTCTGCACGTCGAGCAACGCCGCCGAGGTGATGGCGTGGGCGTGGGCGCGCGGCGAGCAGCTGCTGATGCTGCCCGACCAGCACCTCGGCCGGAACACCGCGTACGCGATGGGTGTGCCCCTCGACCGGATGGTCGTCTGGGATCCGGAGCTGCCGATGGGCGGGCTGACCGCCGAGCAGGTGGCCGCCGCGCGGCTGATCCTGTGGAAGGGGCACTGCAGCGTCCACACGCGCTTCAACGTCCGGCACGTCGAGGCGTTCCGCCAGGCGCATCCCGGCGGCCGGGTGATCGTGCACCCGGAGTGCACGTTCGAGGTCGTCCAGGCCGCCGACGACGTGGGATCGACCGAACACATCATCCGGACCGTGACGAACAGCCCGGAGGGATCGGTCTGGGCCGTCGGCACCGAACTGCACCTGGTGAACCGGCTCGCGCACGACCTGGCGCCCGCGCGCACGGTGATGACGCTCGACTCGATGGGCTGCCTCTGCTCGACGATGTTCCGCGTGTCGCCGAATCACCTGCTGTGGATCCTCGAGGGCCTCGTCGACGGCGAGGTCCACAACCGCATCGTCGTGCCCGAGCCGACGAAGACGTGGGCGCGGAAGGCCCTCGATCGCATGCTCGACCGCGCGACCGTGACGGCCTGACCGATCCGTCGCGCCCGCGACCCGACCGTTCCGCGACGCCGCGTGGTCCTCACGGCGTCACGCGACCGTCACGCGGCGTCACGCGGCCGTCGCCTCGTCATGCCGGGCATTTCGCGTCATACTGAAGGGACTGCATTCTTTCAAAGGAGACGAGACTCATGCCGCACACCCTGCCGCCGCTCCCGTACGCGCTCGATGCGCTCGAACCGCACATCGACGCGAAGACGATGGAGATTCACCATGGCAAGCACCACGCCGCCTACGTGAACAACCTCAACGCGGCGCTGGAGAAGCACCCGGAGCTGCAGGGCAAGAGCGCCGAGGATCTCCTGAAGGACCTGTCGGCCGTGCCCGAGGCCATTCGCACCGCGGTCCGCAACAACGGCGGCGGCCACGTGAACCACACGATGTTCTGGACGATCATGGGCCCGGGCAAGGGCGGCGCGCCGTCGGGGAAGATCGGCGACGCGATCAAGAGCACGTTCGGCAGCTTCGACGCGTTCAAGGAACAGTTCACGAAGGCCGGCGCGACCCGCTTCGGCTCGGGCTGGGCGTGGCTCGTCGAGTCCAACGGCACGCTCTCGATCGAGAGCACGGCCAACCAGGACAACCCGATGAGCGACGGCAAGCACCCCGTCATGGGCGTGGACGTGTGGGAGCACGCCTACTACCTCAAGTACCAGAACCGCCGCCCCGACTACCTCGCCGCCTGGTGGAACGTCGTCAACTGGGACGAGGTGGCCAAGAGGCTGCGATAGTCCAGGGAGCCTCCATTGCGGATTGGTGATCTGAGATTGGTGAATTGATTGCCAATCGACGATTGGCGATTGGGGATTGAACGATCATTGGCGATTTTGCGATCGGCCGATTGAGGGATTGACCCTCGCCGGCCGCCAATCCTCAATCGCCAATTCCCCAATCACCAATCCCCGGCCGAGCCGGGGCTGCAAAATCCTCAATCCAGATCGTCACCCGCAATCACCAATCGTCAATCAATCGCCAATCTCAGATCGCCAATTCCTCAATGGCGCTGGATGAGCGTCACGCGCACTTCCACGCCTTCGTCCAGCGCCCCCGTTCCCGCCGGGATTTCGATGAACCCGTCGGCGTCGGCCAGGCTCGTGATCTCGCCTGATCCCTTGAAGGCGGGTTCGACGCGGCCGTCCGTGACGCGCACCGTGAAGAACTGGTGCCGGTCCTCCGGCGAGACGATGCGGCGGGCCAGCGGGAGCGTGACGCGCGTCGGTTCCCAGGCGGGCAGGCGGGCCAGCCGGCGGAGGAAGGGCACCAGCAGCAGGTAGCCGTTCGAGAGGCACGCGGTCGGGTTGCCCGGCATGCCGAACACCGCGCGGTCGCGCACCAGGCCGAACGCGGTGGGCTTGCCGGGCTTGACCGCGATGCCGTGGAACCGGAGCGCGCCGTCGCGCGCCAGCGCGTCGCGGACGACGTCGTGGTCGCCGGCCGAGCTGCCGCCGGACACGACGATGACGTCGGCCGCCGCGGCCGCGTCGAGCGCGGCCTCGATCGACGCGAGCGTGTCGCGCGCGATCGGGATCCGGCGCGCCACGCCGCCGTGGCGGGCGACGATGGCGCCGAGCGTCAGCCGGTTGATCTCGAAGATGCAGCCGGCGGGCGGCGGCTGGCCGGCGCCGCCGGGCAGCGCGGCTGCGCCAGCGCCGCCAGCTCGACGAGCTGCCGCTGGTCGATCGCGCGATCTTCCGGCTGCGGATCTTCGACGGTCCGCCGCGAGGCGAGCGGCGCTGGTCGCGCTCGAGGTATCGCGCGCCGTCGTTGCGCGCACCATCAGGTTGCCGACGCGGAGGCCGACCGCGGCCGACGCTGGCCGATCGCGGGCATCGTCACCCGCACCGGTGTCCGCGAGCGTCGCGCGACGTGCTCGACCATGACGACCGCGTCGGCCCCGCAGCGGCGCGCTGGTCGAGACGAGCGCGCACTGGCCGCGGCCGACGCGCAGCGCCGGTGCGCCTTGGCCCATCGCGCGACCGCCGATGTGTGAGCGCGCGGCGGCGCGGCTGGTCATGGCGCCGAGTGCGTCGAGCGCGACCAACGCGTGGTGCCGTCCATGACGGAGCGGTGGAACGGCGTATCGTCCACGTCCGCCAGCACGTCGCGGGCGGGGCTACGCGCTCGTCCGCGCGGTCCAGCGTGACGGTCTCGGTGGTGGTCGATCGGGATCGCGTCGCGAGGGACCAGCTCGAGCGCACCGAAGGTGACGAGGAGGTCAGGGGACGCATCCCGGTCAGCCTCCAGCAGCGCCGCCAGGTGCCCGAGCTCCGGTGATAGAGGCGCGTCATCGCCAGGCGCACCGCGGCCTCCGAACCGGCAGGAAGACGGCCTTCCGCCCGGCGAGGCCGGCCGAGGCGCGCGGAGAGCATCGCGGCCGGGCCGATCTCGTCGAAGCTCAGGCGGCGGAACAGCTCGCCGACGGCCGTCGAGGCGCCGGTCGAGGAGCGGTGCCAGCGCGTCCACCGCCGGTCACGGGGCGCGACGCCGGTGCCGCCGGTCGTGACGAGTGATGTCGACGTCGGGACGGGCCAGCGCGGCGCGGGCGGCGCGGTGGATGTCGTCGGGCTCGTCGCGGACGATCTCGCGGCCGGCCGGCACGTGACCGGCCTCCCGGACCAGCGCCTCCACGGCCGCGCCTGCCGTGTCGGTAACCTCGTGCGGGTGTCGCTCACGGTCAGGACGAGACGATGCCGGCGCGTCCGCGCGCCTGATGCTTTGCCACCGATACGCCGCACATGTTACGGCAATCGGTGGATGGTGCGCGCAGGATCACCTGACGCGACGACCGATGATGGCGTTCGTGCTGGGCGCTGGCGTGGCGGTGCTAAAGGTGAGGCCAGGCTGGCCGGCGGCCACTGCGCCGGCGCTGCCTGACACCCTGACCGCGCGGCGACGCGCTGGGTGGCGACACGCTGAAGAAGATGTCGCTCGACGACAAGGTCGGGCAGGTCGCTTCACCGCGGTCAACTCGTCCTACCTCGCCACCGATTCCGACGACTTCGAGCAGGCGCCGACCGGGTCACGCGCCCGCGGCTGGGCGGCGGCACGTCTTCGGCGCCGCGGTGCCGGTGCTGCTGGCGCTGCCCAATCGCGCGCATGGCAGCGTGCGACTCGGCCAGCCGCTGGCGGCGGCGTCGATCCTGAACCGGCTGCAGTCGCGCGCCGCGGTGCCGCTGCTCGTCACCGGCGACTTGAGGCCGGCGCCGGCTTCCGCCCGAGGGCGCCACCGTCTTCCCGCGATCGATGGCGGCCGCCGCGGCGGGCGACGAGTCGTCGTCGAGGCGGCGCGGATCACGGCCGAGGAGTCGCGCGATCGGCGTGCACCTGGACTTCTGCCCGTCGCCGACGTCAACGACAACCCGCGCAACCCCGTCATCAACACGCGGTCGTTCGGCGAATCGCCGAGGACGTCGGGCGGCTCACTGCGGCCTACGTGCGCGGCCTGCACGCTGGCGGGATGCTCGCCACGCTCAAGCACTTTCCGGGGCACGGCGACACCGACGTGGACTCGCACTCGGCTCGCCCGTCATCACCGAGCCGCGCGACCGGCTCGACTGATCGAGCTGGCGCTGTTCCGCGCCGGGATCGCGTCGGCGCCGACGCGGTGATGACGGGACACATCCAGGTGCCGCTGCTCGACCCGGCCAGGAGTTCAGCCCGGCGACGCTCAGCGCGCCGATCGTGGGCGGCCTGCTGCGCACCGAGCTCGGCTTCGAGGGCCTGATCGTCACCGACTCGATGGGCAGGCCGGCCGCGGTGACCGAACGGCTGACGCCCGACGAGGCCGCCGTCCGCGCCTTCCTCAAGCCGGCAACGACATCGTCCTGCACTCGCCGGACGTGACGAGGCGGCGGTCCGCGGATCAAGGCCGCGGTCGAGCGCGGTGACATCCCGATGGACCGGCTGACGCGTCCGTGCGGCGTCCGATCGACGAAGAAGGCGTTCGGCCTGCACAAGACCCGAGGTGCCGCTCGATCAGGTCGCCGAGCACGTCGGCGGCCGGCGCGCATGAAGAGGTCGCGAGGCAGATCAGCGCGCGGTCGATCACGCTGCTCAAGGACGACCGCAACCAGTGGCGTCGCCAGCGTGCCGCGCGAATCACCGATCCTCTACCTGGTTATGCTGGACTACCCGTCGGCCAGCACTGGCGCGCCGAGCCGACGACATCCGAGCTGCGGACGCGGTGGCCGAACCTCACGCCGGTCGAGTCGCTGTCCGACGCCTCGTCGCCCGGCGAGCTGGACCTCGTGCGCGCCAGCGTTCCACGCTACGACGCCATCGTCGGTCTCGGTGTTCGGGTGCGCGGCGTCGGCGAGCGGCCGGCTGGATCTCTCACCGCCGCTCGTGAAACTGCTGGGCGACTCGCCCGCGCGAGCGCCGAACACGTGGCCGATGGTCACGGTCTTCTTCGTGAACCCGCATGGTGATGGCGGCGCTGCCGCCAAGCGGCGGTGCTGCTGATTTACGACTACTACGACCTGGCGGAGGCCTCGGCGGCGCGGGCGCTGGCGGGGAGACCCTGGATCGGCGGCCGCCTGCCGGTCACCCCGCCGGGCTGTCTGACCGGGGCCGGGGACCTGGTCCTCGGCAGGAGGGAGTGACGGGCCCCGGCCCTGCCTCGCCCCGGACGTTCCGGCGGCGAGTCGTCCGGCGGGGACGGCTGTTCGGCCTCGCACGGCGGGTGGGAAGCTGGTATATTGAGGTGTTTGCGCGCCCTTAGCTCAGCGCTGGATAGAGCGTCTGGCTACGAACCGTGAGGCCAATGCCCGAGTCGTGCAGGGCGCGCCAGATATAGTCCGGGGCTTCGCCCGCCGACTCCCGACTGGCCTACTCGCGGGGCCCTTTGCCCTGCTCCGGCTCGCCAGACTTCGTCGCTATCGCTCGCTTCGTCGGCTTCCGCTCACAATCATCACCGGTTCGTGGCTTCGGCGGACGACCGGCCCTCTCGCGTGCTTCGAGGGCCTCAGCACGCCTCGAGCCTCGTCGAGGGGCGAGGCCCCCAAGCCCACTCCGTCTCGACCGCCGTCGCGCACGCGAAAAGGCGGTTCGCCAGGCTCACTCGCTGACGCCCGTTCGCGGAGGCCTTGGCCTCCGCTCAGACGACGGACCTTGGGCGAGGGCCTGCCGGCAGTACTCGAGGCACTTGCTGATCTCGGCCGCGCGCGTGGATCCCCCGGGAACCGGGTACTCGAGTTCGATCGTCGCCGGCATCGTCCATCGGTTGCGTTGGACCAGGTGCAGCAGGTCGGTCAGCGGCGTGTCGCCCTGGCCCCACGGCATGTTGGCGCCGCCGTTGGCCGGCGTGCGGCGATCCTTCATGTGGAAGCTGGCAATGCGATCGTGGAACTTCTCGAAGAACGGGAGCGGACTCTCGCCGGTGCCGGCCACGTAGTGGCCGACGTCGATGTTCGACATGTTCGCCGGAGACGCGGCGAACGCCTCGTCGAACGCCGTCATGCTGCCCTGCGTGTGGGTGTGGTACGCCGCGTAGATCTTGCGGCGCTCGGCGAACCGGCCGATCCGGCGCAGCAGGGCGCCGTCGGTCGGCAGCTCCATCGTCACATGCGAGGCGCCGAGCGCTTCGGCCACGTGGAACACGTACTCGTACTCCTCGTCGGTCATCTCGAGGTCGAGGCCCGAGTCGAACTTGAAGCCGTAGATGCTGACGCCGGCGTCGTTGTACATCGCGCGCAGCGCCTTGAACCGATCCATGGAGACCGAGGTGCGCCAGGCGCGCACCGTGTCGGCCGCCTCACGTCGCGCGGCGGCCTGCGCGGCGCGTTCTTCGTCGGTCATCTGGCCACGCCCGCCACCCCGGCCGCCACCGCGGCCTGAGACGGTCGGCGGACGTCCGGCAAACGCCTCGACCGGTGACGTCTGCAGCTCGATGGCACTGATGCCAATGCCCGTCACGACGCTGAGAATGCTCTCCGCGTCGCCCGCCTCCCGGCCGAGGCTGTACGGCACGATGAGACCGACCTGGACACCGTTGATCAGCGAATTCGGCCTGGCGGCCTGCGTCACGCCGGCCAGCAGCCGCCTGGGACCCGACACCAGCGCCCCTGCCGAGGCGGCAAGCGCCAGTCTGCCCAATTCACGCCGGGTGAACATCGCGGCCTCCTGTGTTGTTGCGGACGCGGGCATTGTAGCAGTCCGCATCGCGGCGTCTCCGGGCGACGGCGGTCGTCCCGCGCGCGTCGAGGGAGGGGCGCGCCCGCGCTCAGCGCAGCTGCATCAGCCAGCGATAGGCCTGCACCTGGTCGCGCTCGAAGCCGTCGACGCAGCCCCACAGATACAGGCGGAACGTGCGGTACTCCTCGCCGCCCCAGCGCCGGATGATCGTCTCGCGGTGGGCGTCGAGGTTGCGCGCCCAGTGCAGCGCGGTGAGGCGGTAGTGCTCGCGGTCGTTGTGCACACGCAGCACCTCGAACGGCGAGTCGGCGACGGCCTCGAGGTACTGGTGCAGGCACAGCGTGGTGCCGTTGCCGGGGAACAGGTGGCGGAGCAGGAACGCCGTGTAGTCGTGGCTCACGCGCGTGGCACTGGCGTCGAGGTAGACGCGTCCCCCGGGCTTGAGCAGGCGGCGGTACTGCCGCAGCGTTCCAGGGTAGTCGGGGAGATGTTCGGTGACGCCGAGGTTGACGATGCCGTCGTAGGGCTCCGCCGGCGCGTGCTCCATGAGGTGTTCGCGCACCACGCGGCACGGCAGGTCCTGCGACGCGAGCAGGTCGTTGATGAACTGCTCGGACGCCCTGGCCAGCGTGAGCGAGGTCACGTGCAACCCGTGGCGCCCTCCATGCTCGGTGAAGGCGCCCCACCCGCCCCCGACGTCGAGCACGCGGGATCCCGGCGGGAGGTCGAGCGCCGCCACGGCGGCGTCGAGCTTGCGCGTCTGCGCGTCCTCGAGCGACTCGTCCGGCGACGCGAACAGCGCCTGCGAGTAGCACCGGTGCCGGCGATCCAGGAACGTCAGGTAGAAGTCGGCTTCCCGCTCGTAGTGGTCCGCGATCCACTTCCGGTCGCTGCTCACCTGGCCGAAGATCCGCGGGCGGAGGTACCGCCAGACATTGGTGATGGGGTGCCAGTCACCCAGGACGTCGCGCAGTTCCAGCAGGCGCTGGAGGTTGCCTTCCACGTCGAGGTCGCCGACGCGGTACGCCTCGGCGATGCGCGTGGCGTCCATGGTGACCAGCGCGGTCAGGCCGCGGCGCGAGTTCACGACGATCGTGGCGGCGACGTCGGCGTTGCCGAGCGCCCGCATCTCGCCGCCGGCAAACCGGAGCCCGACGCCGGCGACGCCGGCCGAGAGACGCGACGCCAGCGAGGATTCGACCCGGCGGGCCAGCCACTGGCTGACTCGGTCGTTCATCCTGCCCGTCCTTGCCGAATGCCGGCGAAGCGACCGGCCTGTTCCCAGGAGGCGACCTGCGCCACCGCGTAGGTGTACCCGACCTGGACGATGGTCGCAATGGACGCGAATTCCATGAGCCCGAACTGGTCGACCGGCGGGGCGAACAGCAGGTCGGCGGCCTGCGCCTCCCTGTTTTCCCGATCGACGGCCGCCAGCATGGAACTGCGCGACAGCACGGACATGATGCTCGGGTACCGGACGGGCGTGCGGGTCAGCTTGGACCGCAGCACCTCGCGCAGCGACGGGATCCGCTCGTAGACGAAGTCCTTGTCCTGCGCCACCGAGACGCGCGACGCCATCAGGGTGCCGCAGCCGTACTCGCGGGCCACATCCACCGGCAGCGTGTTGAACAGGGATCCGTCGCAGAGCAGGTGGTCGCCGACCAGGGTCGGCACGATGACCGCCGGCATGGACGAGCTGGCCGTGACGGCGTCGAGCAGCGACCCGGATCGATGGACGAACATCGAGGCATCGGTGAGGTCGGACGACACGCAGAAGAACGGCAGCCAGAGATCCTCGATGGCGGTCTCGGTGCCGTACATCATCAGGCCGCACTTTCGCGCCTTCGTGCCGCGCAGCAGCGACAGGAGCGGCAGCGTGTACTCGGCGTGCGGGCGGATCGTGTTCCACACCTCGTCCGCCGTGGTCTCGATCCGTGCGACCGACCAGCCCATGGCGTGCTGCGCCGCCATGGCCGCGCCCATGCTGGTGCCGCCGACCAGGTCGATGGGGATGCCGGCCTCCTGCAGGGCGCGGAGCACGCCGATGTGCGCGAATCCCCGCGCCCCGCCCGCGCCGAGCGCGAGCCCGACGGCGCGTCCCGACAGGAACCGCGCGACGCGGGCGACGTCGTCCGGTCGCGAGAGTCGCACGTGGTGATGCCGCTGCACCGCGCGGGCGGCGAGCCAGGGGCCGGTGCCCCGCGGCAGCGCCTCGTCCTCGTGCAGGAGGACCAGGACGCGCTGGGCCGCGCCGTGTTCGCCCTCCTCGCGCGCGACCAGTGCCTCGATCGCGGTCGGCGCCGGCGATCCGGCGGCCCGGCCGACGAACACGACGCCGTCGGCGCGGCTGATGGCGCGGGCCACCCAGCCCTCGTGCCGGGCCGAGGTCTCGTAGACCACGAAGCGCACGGATCGCTCGAGTTCCTCGAACCAGACCGCCAGGCGCGGCGCGTCCGGCCCCGCCTCGACGGAGTCGGCCAGACCCGGCCGGCCCAGCCGGCGGTCGAACTCGTCCGCATCGAGATGCACCGTCTGGCCGGCCTGCTGCAGGGCCGCCGTCAGCTGCCGGCAGAAGGCCGCGATCGGGACCGCGTCGTCGAGTGGCACGACGGCGATGTTGGTGAGTGGCGCGCGGACGGCCTGCCCCTGGTTGGCGCGTCGCACCCGGTCGATCTGCACCTTGATCACGTGGCGAAGCGACTCGGGCCGGTCGGCGATCAGCCGTTCGACGGTCGGCCGCGCCAGCGCGATCAGCACGCTGTCGCGCGACGCCAGCACGGTGCTGCTGCGCGGCTCGCCGCTGAAGAACGCCATCTCGCCAATCGTCTCTCCGACGGCGATGCTGCCCACCACGCGCGTGCGGCCGTCAGGCTGCTCGCTGACGGCCTGCAGACGGCCCGCGAGCAGGACGAACACCCGATCGCCCGGCTCGTCCTGGCGCATCAGCACGCCACCGCGCTCGAGCTCGATCCATTCCGACTCGTTCTCGATCCGGGCCAGCGCGGCCTCGTCCAGGCTGCCGAACACCGCCAGGGCCTTCGCCATCAGCTCGCGCCGGTAGAGCACCCCGAGAATGCGCCGGGACACGTCGTGGATCTGCGCCGCGGCCCCCTCGGCCTCGAACGCCGCGACCGGCACGCGCGCGAACCGGACCTCCGTCCTGGCGCGCACCGTCTGCGGAAACACGCCCGCACCGGGTGCCGCCGCGATCACGTCGCGCGCCAGGGCGTGCCCCGTGTCGGACGACTCGACGATGCCGTGGATGACGAGCAGGACGTGGCCGGCGGGTTCCCCGGCCTCGCAGAGCGGCGTCCCGGCCGATGCGGTGTGCATGGTGACGTACGGCGCCAGACGCCGCGCGACCACGTCGGGGGCCTGGCCGCTGGTCACTTGTTCAGGTGCACGCTGAAGGCCGAGCGCTTCTCGGTCGGTTCCTTCTCCAGGCCGAGCTGCTGCAGCAACGGGTTGGGGCGACCGAGAAACGCCAGCGGCGTCAGGACCGGGCTGTTCGAGAACGTGCGGGACACGTTGGCCCACCACATGCTGACCGCGATCGACTCGGTCAGGTTCTGGACGCCGTGCCACACCCACGGCGGATTCCACAGCACGTCTCCCGGGTCGAGCACGGTCTCGTAGCGATCGACGTACCGGTAGAGCGGTGCCTCGGCGTAGTTGGGGTTGCGGAAGTCCACCCGCGACTGCCAGTTCAACCCCTTGGACAGGCTCGGGTACATGAACGGCGTGAACTTCGGCGCCACGAGCACCCAGCGCTTGCGTCCCAGGACCTGCAAGTACAGGTTCATGACCGGCGCGCAATGGAACGACGTGGAGGTGAGCGGTCCGCCGACGTACATCTTCGCCAGGATGTTGCGCTGCCACGGCAGCCGCATCGACATCCGGCCGTAGGCCCGCACGCTGTTCCAGTCGATGTCGTCCCGCATGTCGGCGTGGCCGTCCAGCAGCTCCATGAAGGATCCGTACCAGCCGCTGCCCTCCCGGGCGGCGGCGAGCAGCTCCTTCATCTTCATCCCGCGTTCGGGGGCATCGACGACGTCCGAACCCGGCGTGGCCTGGACCTTCCAGTTCAGTCCCTCGAGGACGTCGATGTCCTCCTGCCCGCAGCGCTCCAGCAGGTACTCGAACGTCCACTTCTTCACGGCCGGCCACTCCCGGCCGATGCCTTCCAGCACCACCGGCCTGCCGGGGAGGAAGTACTCCCGCTGGAACTGCTCAGGCGTGAGGTCCCGCCGGCGCTCCACCTGGAGCTCGCGTCCGGGCGGCCGGCCCTTCATCTTCTCGAGCATCCTGGAATGCCAGGAGTCGCGACTGCCGTTGCGGGCCAGGCCGAGTTTCCTGTGCAGGAACCAGTCCGTGGCGAAGGTGGTGTTGAAGGAATACCGGTTCATCCGGTCGACCCCAGCACGCATGTCCATGACGGACGACTCCAGGCGAAGGCGAGTACTGATCGGCCGTCGCCCGTACGGGCGCCTGCCCGGCTCTGCACACCGCGGCTGTGTCGGCAGCTGTCGGGGTCGCGGCGCAGGGGCCGCGGGACGGTGACGGCATGGGCGATCGAGTGCCGGCTACTATACTCCGTCTGTCGTCGCGTGCGCTGCTGGTCCGGTGCACGGCGTGCAGCTCGCCCGCGTCCTCGAACTCGACTTCGACGTCGTCGTACCCGGCCGCGGACCGGTCGTGACGCGCGCACGAACCCGGCCACCCGGCCGTTCGCCGGCTGCCCGACGGATCCCGCGGGGTTCCGGAACAGGTGGCGGGCCCGGTCGGCGCCTTCCGCTTGTGCAATCAGGCCACCCCGCGCGGCGGCCCGCATTCCGGAGGGCACATGACCCGTCTCGACACGCCACGGATCAGGCCGTCGGCCGTCGTCCTGCTGATCGGCATCGTCTCGGTCGCCGCCTGGACGTGTGGCGTGGCCGAGGACGACGACTGGCTGGCGTGCGAACGACTCGAGTTTCCCTGCACCGTTGCCGAGGTTCCCCCGGCGGTGCTGCGGGACAGCCTGGCGCTCGGCGAACGGGCCGCCGACCAGTTACGGACCGGGTCGCTCGCGTCCGCCGCCGCCTGGCTGCGCGCCCAGGCAGGCGTGGTCGAGGTTCTGCAGTCCAGGACGACCGTGGCGTTTCGACTCGAAGGCGGACGCCGCATCTGGCTGCCGGCGGATCTCTACGGGCGCGCCACGGCGGTTGGTCGCGCCGAGCCGGGGCGGCAGCCGTCGACGAACGACGCGGCTCCCGCCTGGCGCATGGCGCTCGACGCCGCCCGGCGCTGGCTGCCGGCTCCGGTGACGCTGCACGCACAGGACGGTGAGGGACCCGCGCGTCGGGGTGGCGTGGTGGGCGTCGATGGCGATGGCGACGGCAAGCTCACACAGCGCGATCCGCGCGAGGCACTGATCCTGGTGCCGTATCCATCTACCTACCTTGGCGAGGCGGATGAACTGCGAGCGCTGCTCGAGACCACGCCCGGCTACGACTTCGTGGACAGCGTGCGCGTCCTGGCCGGGCCGGACGCCAGCGAAGCCGCCTTCAAGACGTGGAACGACTACGACCTGGTGCACCTGGCGACGCCGACCATCACGGCGTGCTGGTCCGCGGACGAGGCCTGGCTCCCGCCGACAGCGGCGCCGGAATCCGCCACCGCTGAGACCTGCACCCTGTTTCTCCTGACCGGCACGGTCGTCAACCCTGCCCTGGTGGGCGACGTGGAGCCGGCGGAGGCCGGCGGGTCGCCGAACAGCGCGGCGCCGACGTCCTACTACCAGAGCGGCGCCAACGACCGCGGCCTCGAAATCTTCGCGGTCAACGACGCCGCGGGCACGCTCGAATGGCGCCTCTTCGCGGGGCAGCGGTTCTTCAGGGATGCCTATCCGTCCGGCGTCCGGCGAGCGGTGGTCTTCCTCAACGTCTCGAACGAACTGGGCCTGACGGGCATCGGCACGGTGCTGGCGGGCGCCCCCGCGCGATCGACGGTCGTCATGTGGAAGTCGAAGCGCAGCGTCGAGGAGGCCGGCAACGTCGCCCGGAGACTCTACGAAATGGCCGCCGACGGGTGGGCTCCGTCCGACATCATTCAGTCCTTCCTGAAGAGTGTGCCGTGTTCCGGCCCCGACGGACCGCTGTGCTCGGTGTCAGCCAAGGTGGACGTCGACCTCAGGATTCGCGAAATCGTGTGGCTTCGGCGCGAGACCGAGGTCGATCCGCCGCTCGTCGAGGACGGCCAGAGCCTGGAGTCCCTGATGGACGAGCCCCTCGCCGTCGAGCCGGCCATCGATGTCGTCGTCGATGTGCACGGCATCGCGCCGGCCGATCAGAGCATCCCGGTCCGCCTCGACCTGGACGGCCGGACGATTCTGGAACGCCGGCTGACCGAGGCCAAGGCGGTCCCCGGCGACGATCTGACGCTGCGGCTCGCCCTTGACGACGTGCCGATCGACCCGCGGGTCCAGGACGGCCAGGTGCACGAACTCGAGGCGGTCGTCAGCCTGCCACGTGGCGGCGAGAGCCGCTACTCGGCTCGCCTGAAGACGATCGACCGGACCTGCTACTGGGAGGCGGACGTAGTGGGCCCCCTGCTGAACGGCAGCTACAAGGGGGCCGGCGTCCGGTTGTTCCGGAGCAACCGGATCAGCGTGCTCCAGCTCGACAGCGGATCGATGACGGGCGACGGACCCGACTCGGACGTCCTTACCGGCGTGACGCTGCCCCTGGGCGTACCACCGGCCACGGGGACGTTCGCCGCGGGCGAGTCCACCCCCATCGGGCTGTTCACGGCCAACGGCATTCCCGCCAGTTATGGCGAGCAGGGCGTCGTCGATCTCGAGACGCTCCGCGTGGATTCGAGCGGGCAGACCGCGGAGGTGGCGGGAAGGTTCCAGGGACGGTTCAAGGGCGCGTACGTGAACGGGAAGGGCGTGACCAGCCCGATTCTGATTTCCGGGCGCTTCGTGGGACGGATGTCCGGCCCGAACGGCTGCGGATCTGCGACGTTCCGCTGGTTCGACACGATTCCGCGAGGGGGCCGCGGGGGCGGGCACTGAGGACGCTCCGGCGCCGTCCTCGTCCGGCGCGTCGTCAGCGTCCCAGCGCGACCGCCAGCGCAATCAGGTGCTTGATGCCGGGCACGATGCTGCTGGCGTCCGCGTTCTCCTCGAGCCGGTGCGCGAACCGCTCGGTGACCGCGCCGATCGCGACCGCGTGAATCCCGAGCGCGACGGCGGTGTTCGCGTCGGTCGAGCCGACGTCCATCGGGACGATGGCCGGCGTGCCGGGCTTGCGGAAGTGATTCGCGGTGGCGACCGCGGTCTGCACCAGCGCGCTCTGGAGCCGTTCCTCCTTCGGGCGCGCCTTCGCGTACTCGAAGAAGACGTTCTTCTCCATGCGGAACCCGACCTTCTCGCGGTCGGCGACGCGCCGGGCCGCCAGCTCGACGGCCGCCTCGAGGCGCGACTGCGTCGGCGTGTCGAGCGAGCGCAGATCGACCGTGAACCAGGCCTCGCGCGGGACGGCGTTGAAGACCGTGCCGCCGCCCAGCATGCCGACGTTGATCACCGGCAGCTTGAACGTGCCGAGGCCGGCGGCGACCGGCGGCAGCGGGATCTCCTGGACCGCGGCGATGCCCTGCGACACCGCCCGCGCCGGGCTCGGCTCGCCGCGGCTCTCCATCGTGTGCGCGCCCGGTGACGTGTAGAAGAACTTGTAGTTCGTGATCCGCAGCGCGCCGTACCAGACCGCGTCCGAGCCGACGTCCACGGCGATGAACATGTCCGGCGTGTAGCCGCTCTGCGCGAGCCAGTGCGCCGCGCCGACGAGCCCGAGTTCCTCCTGCACCGACGCGAGGAAGATCAGATCCCCTTTGGTCGTGACGCCGCCTCGATCGAGCGCGCGGAACAGCTCGAGCGTCGCCATCAGGTTGCTGGTGTCGTCGCCGACGCCCGGGGCGCGCAGCACGTCGCCCTCCCGCTTGACGGTCACGTCCGTGCCCTCGGGAAACACCGTGTCCATGTGCGCGGCAAACACGATCGTCGGCCCGCCGCCCGTGCCCTTGCGCACGCCGCTCACGTTGCCGAGGTCGTCCACCCGGATGTCGGCGAGCCTCAGCTTCTCCATCTCGGCCCGGATGTACGCGCCGCGCGCCTGTTCCTGCTTCGAGGGCGCCGGGATCTCGACCAGTTTGATCCACTCGTCCACGATGGCCGCGGCTCGGGCGTCGACGGAGTCGAGCGCGGCCTTGACGTCGGGACGCGTGAGGAGCGAGGGCTGGAAGAGGTTCTGCGCGCCCACCGGGGCGGCGCCGCCGGTGAGCAGAAGGACCAGCAGGGAGAGGGTCAGGAGCCGGGCGAGTCGCATCGGCAGAGCATAGTCCGTCCGGCCCGGGACGCGCACCGGGGCGGACATCGACGTCCGGGGACCCGCGTCGCCGTGTGCACCGCGCTCACGACGACTGGCAGGTCTCCGGGGGCAGGCGCAGGAACCGGGCGGCATTGCCGCAGAGGATGTCGGCCTTCTGGTCGGCGTCGAGGACCGGCGCGTCCAGAATCGCCTGGATCCCGGCTTCGATCTGGTCGGGAAAGTCCGAGCCGAACATCACCCGCTTGCCGAAGCCATTCTCCACGAGGCCCTGCAGGTAGCGGTAGTAGGCGGCCCGCGGCACGATGCGGTCGGAGTGCAGGCCGCCGGTGTCCACGTAGACGTTCGGATGCGCGTAGAGCAGCGCCAGCATCGACTCGAGGCGGGGCCAGCCGGCGTGCATCACCGACAGCCGCAGGCGCTTGTGGCGCAGCAGGACCTCTTCGAGCAGCATCGGATCACCCGCGGCCATGCGGAAGTTCGGGTGCCTGGCGGGGACCGGGCTCGAGTCGTACGCGGCACCGGGCGGTCCCGGTCCCATGTGGATCGCGGCCGGGATGTCGAGCTCTTCGGCCAGGGCCCAGTACGGCTCCATCCGCGGGTCGGCCGGCGAGATGCCGAGGAACTCGGGCAGGATCTCGGCCAGCGCCTTCACCCGGCCCTCCGTGATCTCGCGGCGCAGCCAGTCGATGTCCGGGAACTCCTGGCCGCCGTAGCACGGCGTCCGGCCATTGATCACGTCCAGACCACCCGGGCACGGGAACGTGATCCCCGGCAGGTAGTGCGAGCGCATCGCGTCCAGTTTCGCCCACCGCTCCAGCCCCGACGCGCCCCCGGCCACCAGGGCGAGGCGGATGTTCAGCCGGTCCATGATCTCTACGCCGCGCTCCGCGGCCATGTGGGTGTGGATGTCGATGACGGGGGGCCGGGACTGCGGGGCGGCGGCCAGGCCGCCGAGCAGTCCCATCGCGAGCAGCGTGATGCCTGTCGATTTCATGCACATACGAAACGCCCGCGGCCGCCCTGGACGCCAGTAGGAACGCGTTACATCCGGCCCTGTTACGGCTACGTACGGCGCGGATTCCGTCCCGGGGAGGGGCCCAGACGCCGGCTCCCTCCTTATAATCGCGGGCGCCGTGCAGCCTGACGTCACGCCAGACGCCATCCGCGCCGAGCTCGATCGCGTCCTCGCGAGCGAGTCCTTTCGGGGCGCTGAACGCGCCCGTTCGCTCCTCCGCTTCATCGTCTCCGAATCGATGGAGGGGCGCGCGGACCGGCTGAAGGACTACGTCCTCGGCGCGGAAGCGCTCGGTCGAGGCGAAGGCTTCGATCCGAGGACGGACCCGGTGGCACGGGTCGAGGCGTCCCGGCTGCGATCGCGGCTCGACCTCTACTACGCCAGGGAAGGCGCGGACGATCCGGTGCGCATCCTGCTGCCCAAGGGGGGCTACGCGCCGTCGTTCGAACGCCGCGAGACCGGGACGTCGCCCGCCGATCCCGCCGTCGAGCCCGCGACGCCGGATGCGCCTTCCAACCTGGGGCGACGCGGGCCGCCGGTCGCCGCGCTCGCGGTGGTGGCGATCGTCGCGGCGGTCCTGGCGACGATCGCCGGCTGGCAGCTCGGCCGTCGCGCCCGCCCGGCGGCGGGCGAGACGCGGACGGATCTGGTGCTGCCGCCGACGACCGACTCGATCTCGATGGCGCTCTCGCCCGACGGCCGGTCGCTGGCGTTCGTCGCGACCCAGGACGGGCGCGCGCGTCTCTGGATCCGCTCGCTCGAGACCGCGGACGCGCACGCGCTCGAGGGCACCGACGACGCCGTCCTGCCGTTCTGGGCGCCGGACGGCCGGGCGATCGGGTTCTTCGCGGACTCGCGGCTCAGGCGCCTCGACCTCGCCACCGGCCTCGTGCGCACGATGGCGACGGCGATCGTGCCGGCGGGCGCGGCGTGGAACCGCGACGACGTGATCCTCCATCCGATCGTGCCGGACAGCCCGCTGTTCCGCACCTCGGCCGACGGCGGTCGTCCTGAGCCGGCGACGACGCTCGTGCCCGGACAGGTCGGGCATCGCGGCCCCGCGTTCCTGCCGGACGGACGCCACTTCCTGTTCCACGCGACCGGCGCGTCGGCGGTGAGCGGGCTTCACGTCGGCATGCTCGGCACGACGGCGACGCAGCGCCTCGTCGAGGCGGACGCCCCGGCGGTGATCGCGCCGCCGAATCACATCCTGTACGTGCACCACGGCGTGCTGTTCCTGCATCGCCTGGACGTCAGCGGCGACCGCGTCACGCTGGCGGGGACGCCGGTCCGGCTGGCCGAGGGCGTGCAGGTCGATCCGCTCTTCGGCGTCGCCGCCGTGACGGCGTCGGCGGACACGATCATGTATCGCACCGGCGCGCCGGCCGGGACGCATCAGTACGTGTGGGTGGACCGCGCGGGCGTCGAGCTCTCGCGGATCGGGACGCCGGAGCCCGGCCGCGGATCGCACGTGGCGCTCTCGCCGGACGGGACGCGCCTGGCCGTGCAGCGTAGCGACGCGGGCAACACGGACATCTACGTGATGGACGCGCGCCGCGGCACGTCCACGCGTTTCACGACCGACCCGCTGCCCGAGGTCGGCCCCCACTGGTCACCGGGGGGCGACCGGCTCGGGTACTCGGCGCTCGCCGGCGGGGCGTTCCAGCTCTTCGAGAAGCCGCTCGGCGGGGACGCCGCCACGCTCCGGTTCGCCAGTCCGCAGATGAAGCAGATCACGGACTGGTCGCGCGACGATCGATACCTGCTCTTCCGTACCGTGGACTACGCCCCGGCCGTGAACATCGATCTCTGGGCGCTGCCGCTGCACGGGGACGGCGCGGCCTTCCCGGTCGTCCGCACGGAGTTCGACGAGCGCGACGCGCAGTTTTCGCCCGACGGCCGGTTCGTCGCGTATCAGTCCGACCGTGCCGGCGGCCGCTTCGAGATCTACGTGCAGCCCTTCCCCGGCCCGGGCGAGCCCGAGCGGATCTCGACGAACGGCGGCGTCCAGGTGCGCTGGCGATCCGACGGCCTCGGGCTGTACTACCTGAACCCGGCGAGCCGCCTCGTCGCGGTGCCGATTGCGCGTTCGGCCGATGGCCGGACGCTCCGGGCGGGACGTGAGGTGGAGCTGTTCACCGCGCGGGTCGGGCCGCTGCAGGCGATCTCCCAGCAGAGCTATCAGCCGTCCAGGGACGACACTCGGTTCCTGATGGACGTGGTCCTCGAGGCGGCGCCGCCGCCCGTGCGGGTGATTCAGCACTGGACGCGCCGGGACGACCGGTAGCCGCCCCGCGCCGCCCGCCTCAGGGTGTAACATCGCCCCAATCCCTGGAGGCTGACCCCATGCGCCATCGAATTCCCCGCTATGCGCTGCTGGTCGCGGTATCCGCGGCGGCCCTGACCCTCGGCTTCGCCGCCCCGGGCGCCCAGACACCCGCGACCGGCGACCACGCCGCGCACCTCGCGGCCTGGGACGCGCACGAGGCGATGGCGCAGGCCTCGCCGTATCGGTCCATGAGCTGGTCGTACCTCGGGCCGACCAACATCAGCGGCCGCGTGGCCGACGTCGCGGTCGCCGACCGCGGATCGTCGCGCCGGCTCTACGCCGGAAGCTGCTGCGGCGGGCTGTGGGTGTCGGATGACCTCGGGCAGACGTGGCAGCCGGTCTTCGACAGGGAAGCCTCGACGGCGATCGGCGCCCTGGCGGTCGCGCCCTCCAACCCGGACGTCGTCTACGTCGGCACGGGCGAGTCCAACATCTTCCGCAGCTCCTACACCGGCGTCGGCGTGTACAAGTCCACCGACAACGCCCGGACGTTCCAGCACATGGGGCTCACCGACACGGGCACGATCGGCCGCATCGTCGTCCACCCGACCAACCCGGACATCGTCTACGTCGCGTCGGCGGGGCAGGAGTGGGTCGAGAACGAGATGCGCGGCGTCTTCAAGTCCACCGACGGCGGCCGGACGTGGACGCACTCGCTCCGGATCAGCCCGAAGACCGGCGTGAACGACATCGCGATGGATCCGTCCGACCCGAACATTCTTTATGCGGGCGCGTGGCAGCGGCAGCGGCGCAAGTGGAACGACCCGCGCGTGGAGCCGGGCTTCAGCGAGGGCGGCATCTTCAAGTCCACCGACGCGGGCGGTACGTGGACGCGGCTGACGAGCGGGTTGCCGCCGTCGGGCGTGATGGGCCGCATCGGCCTGGCCGTGGCGCGGTCGAACCCGCGCGTCGTCTACGGCTACGTGGACAACTACGCGTGCGATCCGCAGGCGCCGACGGGCGGCCGCGGCCAGAATCCCGGCGGCAGTGCCGCCGACTGCAACATCACGGGCACCCAGATCTACCGGTCCAATGACAAGGGCGCGACGTGGACGCTGGTCAGCGGGCAGACCCCGGAGCAGCACGCCTTCGTGAAGATGATGGGCGCCTCGTACGCGTGGGTCTTCGGCAACATCCGGGTGGACCCGAACGACGAGAACACGATCTACACGCTCGGGCTCGGCGTCAGCGTCTCGCGCGACGGCGGGAAGACGTTCGAGCGCCTCGGGCAGCCCTGGCCGGGCGGGCCGCCGGCCGGCAACGGCCCGGACCGATCGGGCGGCGACAACCACGCGATGTGGATCGACCCGAAGGACTCGCACTTCATCGTCCTCGGCAACGACAGCGGGTTCCGCGTGTCGCGCGACGGCGGCCAGACGTGGACCAAGGCGGATCTGCCGATTGAGACCGTGTTCAGCACCAACTACGACATGGGCACGCCGTTCAAGGTGTATGCGTCGATCCAGGATCACGGCAGCTACCGGGCGCCGATCGACATCAGCGGCGGCCGCACGAACCTGAAGGCCATCCCCTGGGAAGGCGCGCCCGGCGGCGAGTACACCGAGCATGCGATCGACCCCAGGGATCCGAACATCGTCTATTCGGGCAAGCTGACGCGCACCGACTACAGCATTCCGGCGCCGGCCCGGGGACGGGGCGGTGCGGGACGCGGCCGCGCGGGAGGCGAGGCCTCGACGGGCCCGCAGCGCGACACGAACATCCAGCCCGAGGTCGCGGCGGGAGACGATCCGCTGCGGATGCAGGTCCTGGCGCCGATCGAGATCTCGCCGAACGATCCGGACACGATCTACTTCGGCACCCAGTACCTCTACCGCTCGCGCGACCGCGGCCAGACGTGGGAGAAGGTCACCGACGACATGAGCTACGGCGACAAGAGCAAGATGGGCGACATCCCGCACCAGCTCATCATCACGATCTCCGAGTCGCCGAAGAAGAAGGGCCTCATCTACACCGGCACGGACGATGGCCGCCTGTGGGTGTCGATCGACGAGGGCAAGGAGTTCAAGGAGCTGACGGCGAACCTGCCGAAGCGGCAGTGGATCGCGAAGGTGCTGGCGTCGAAGTACGACGAAGCCACCGTCTACGTCGCGCAGCAGGGCCGGTACGACGAGGACTTCGCCGTGCGCCTCTACAAGTCCACCGACTACGGCAACACGTTCACGAGCATCGCGGGCAACATCCCCGGCGGGCCGATCAACATGGTGCGCGAGGACCCGGTGAACGCGAACGTGCTCTACGCCGCGAACGACTTCGGCGTCTACGTGACGACGAACGGCGGCCAGCGGTGGGACGTGCTCGGCGGCAACCTGCCGTCGGTGGCGGTGATGGACTTCATCGTCCACCCGCGCGACCGGATGATGGTGATCGGCACGCACGGCCGCGGGCTGTGGGCGATCGACGTCAGCGGGATCAAGTAGCCGGGCGAGGGTGACGGCGTGCGGCGGCTGAAACTGATCGCGCTGCTCGCGATGGTGGCCGGCGCGGGCGTGCTGGCGAACGGCCAGGTGCCGCAGTCCGCCTCGGCTCGCGATGCGAACCTCGCGCAGCTCGCGGCCGAGGCCGCCGGGCGCGGACCGGCGATGCCGATTCCGCTCCTGGGCGAGGGCACGCGTCAGGTCGGCGCCGTCTACGACCGCTTCGTCCTCGGCGTCCTCATCGGGCGGGCCGAACTGGCCGCGGGCCGGCCGGCCGATCCCGCGGTGATCGCGGCGCATCCGACCTGGCAGTCGCGCGGCACGGTCGTGGTCGCCTATCCGGTGGACTGCGAGGGCCGTCCGAACCAGCCGCTGGACATCCGGTGGAAGACCACGGCGCAGGCGCCCGTCCAGGCCGAGCCCATCGGCGAACCGATGCGTGGCGAGGACGCCGGAGCCCTGCTGCCCGGCACGGCACTGCCGCCGGATGCGCGGGTCGTGAACCTGCGCAATGCGCTTCTCGTGGGCGCGTGGGTCGAAGTGGACTATGCCGGTCCCGTCTGTCGCGGCGCGGCGACGACCATGTCGCTGCCCGTGGCGGTGACGCCGACCCGGGGACTGTCCACCGCGTTCCGCGGCATGACGCTGCCGGCGGATCTGTCGTCGCTGCCGTCGCCGACGACGGTGTGGATGCACACGCTGGTCGATCCCACCGGCCGCGCGCGGTTCCCGGAACGACTGCAGGGCCCCGCCGAGCTTCAGCCGCCGGCGATAGCCGCGCTCGAGGCGCGCCGCTTCCAGCCGGCGACGATCAACGGCGTGCCGATGCCGCTCGACGTGCTCGTCCCGTTCGTGTTCACCACCACTGGCGAGCCCACCGTCCCCGAACGATACGTGCCCGCGCCGCCCACCGCGGCCGGCGGCAACGTCGTCGTCGGATCGACGGTCGGCGCTCCCGCGCCGTCGGCCCGGTCCACGCCGCCACCCGTCCTGCCGCCCGCGCCGCCGGGGCAGAACGACAGCCAGCTCGCGAGGCTGGCCGTCGAGGTCGCCGGACGCGGCGTGGCCGTGCCCATTCCCCTCGACCCGGCGGGGCCCGCGCGGCACGGGGTGCTCTTCGACCGGTTCCTGATGGGCGTCGTGAAGGCGCGCGCCGCGATCGAGGCCGGCGCGGCGCTGGAGGCATCGACGGCGGATCCCGCGCTCGTGCGCGAGGACGCGGTGGCCGTCGCCTTCCCGCTCGCGTGCGACGGCCGCACGATCGCGCCGTCGGACGTCCTCCTGCTGTCGGGCGGCACGCGACCGGGGCCCGTGCGCAACACGAGTCCGCCGATCACCGGCGCCGATCTCCAGGCGCGGCTGCCGGGGGTGGCGCTGCCCGAGGGCGCGGTCGGGCGGGCGTTCGCGAGTGCGCCGTTCGGGCAGAACCTCGAGGCGCGCGTGACCTATGCCGAGGCGCCGTGCGGCAGCGACGCGACGACGATCACGCTGCCCATCCAGTCGGTGCGCGGCGCCGCCGTACGCCGGCGGCCGTCGGCGCGGATCCCGGACGGTGTCTCGATGCCCTCGCCGATCACCGTGGTGATGCGCGGCCTCGTCGATCTCGACGGCCGGTATCGCTTTCCGACGCTGGCCGACGGGCCGAAGGACCTGGAGGTGACGGCGGTGGTGACGGCGTCGGACTGGCAGTTCCAGCCGTACCGGGCGAACGGCGTGCCGACGCCGGCCTTCGTGCTGGCGCCGCTCGTGTTCACGACGACGGGCGCGCCCGGCCCGCCGGGGCGTGGTGCGCCCCCGCCGGACGCCCCGCCGGTCGCCTCACCGAACGTCCCGCCGGTCGCGGCCGCGTCCTCGCGGGGCGGACGGTCCACGGAGGATCTCACCACGCCCGACGAGGTCGGGTTGTCGGCGTCCACGAGCCAGTGCGCGATCGCCCGTGACACGACCTACGGGTTCACGCCGGTCGGCGCCGTCAAGACCGGCGGCGGTCCGGCGCAGGGGCCGGCGCGCGAGCTGCGGTATCTCGGCGTGCTGCGCGGGCCGGACGGGCAGGGGCTGCACATCGTCCGGCGCGGCTCGGTCATGGCGCCCGACGGGGAGACGATCCTCGATCTCTACGAGATCACGTACGCGGGTCTCGACGCGCCGCTGCGGATCTACCTGGACGAGTACCACGATGGACTGCTGCAGGCGCCCGCGGGCCTCGTCTGCGCGCAGCCGATCGCGGTGCGATGAGGCACCGGCCGCCCGGCGACGGGAGCGCGGCCTGCTTCGAGGTCAGTTGGGCGAACCGGCCGAGGGCCGGGCGTCGCCGTCAGAACCCCCATGCCGCGGAGGTACAGCATGGGCCGGTACGGGATGTTGCTGACGGTTGGTGTGCTTGCCAGCGTCGCTTCGCCTGTTGCACAAGTCCACCCCGACCTGGGCGGGAGGTGGACGCTCCTTCATCAGGACGACGTTCGGGGAGAGCCGATGGCCGCCTTCGGCGAGTCGTTCGTTGCCACGCAGACCTCGACGAGTCTCACGATCGATGGGCACTCGGTGGGTCCGGCCGGAAGGGGCGCCGGCGGTAAGCTGGTCTATCGACCGATGCACTCCACGTTCCCATTCGATGGCAGCGAGTCGAACGTCTCGAGAATCATTTCGACGGGATCCACCAAGCGGATCATCGACACGGCCGCGTGGGACGGCGCAACGCTCGTGATTACCACGACATGGCGGGGCGGAGTCGCGCCGTATGTGAGTCGGAAGCTGAACCTGTCCCTCCACCCCGACGGCACCCTGGTGGTGGCTTTGAGCACGCCGCCGGAACAGCCCGGTGCGCCCTGGTCGATCGTGGAGAGCCGTTACCGGCGAGTCGATCGGTCGCCGTCCAGGGAGTAGCCGGGGGGGGACGCGATGCGGATGCGCGCGGGCGTTGTGGTCGCCCTGGCGGCAATGCTCCCGGGGCCGAGGAGCCACGCGCAGGGAACCACGCGGCCCGACCTGTCGGGCGTGTGGACCTTCGTGCGGAATCCTGGCGGGCCGGCGATTCAGGGCTCGGTGTGGGGCTCGCCCCTGAACATCGAACAAGACGCGGAGGCGGTGGTCATCAGCCGTCGGATCATGACGGCTCGGCCGCCGGCTCCTCCGGAGCCACGCGCCGTTCCAGTCACGTATCCGTTCGACGGGTCGAAGACGCCTGAACCCGTGTGCGGCGAATCGACCGCCGGCTGGGACGGCGCCAGCCTGATTATCGTCACGACCTATCCGAAAACCGGCGGGTGTTCGTCCACGGCAAGGCAGACCAGGTACGTCCTGCGCCTGGACGCCAATGGAGAACTCGTCGTCGAGATGACCGTGACCAGGCGGGCCGGTGACCTGCCGCCGGTCGTCACGATCAGCCGCTACAGGAGGGAGCCTCACCAGCCCGAGACGGCGCTGCCCATCACGGATCCGGACGTCTATGCGGTCTATCGCGGCATCGTGACCGGTTCCTGGCTCGTCAGGGTGGCACAGGCCCGGACCGTGGTCATCCAGCAGGAGACGCCGGTCAGTTGGCCGTGCGCACTCACCTATGGGCATCCCGACCCGGAGTGGCAGAACGCCTTCGACGCGTTTCGCGCGGCACTCACGCAGCGGTACCTCTGGCGCGCGGGACTCGACCTGGGCGTGCCGTATCGCGTCGTGCGTCGGGTGGAGATTGACGCGGCCGTCGGACGAGGCTGGGCAGAGTTCTTCCGGCGGTATCCGGATGCCGGCGGGTTCATGAGGATGTCGGCGGTTGGCTTCGACAGCGCGCGTACCAGGGCGGTGCTCGCGACCGACGTCTCGTGCGGCGCCACCTGCGGGGAAGGCGGCTACCGCTTTCTCGAGAAGCGGTCGGGTGCCTGGCAGGCCGCGGAGGGTCCTGGACTCGTCGGGCCATGCGGGTGGTTCTCGTGAGCGGACGACGCCGTACGACGGCAGCGCAAGCCTTGCGGTCTGCGCGGCGAGTGGAGCCGACGGAGCGAGGCGGGCGCAGCCGCGCGGCGTGGCCACGGGAAGAAGGGCGCTACCCCGAGCAACCTGCGCGAAAGTACGATCGATGTCCATGACCCCGACACTCACATCCCAGCCGCGCCTGCGAGCGGCGTGCCTGCGCCACCTGGGGCCCTACCAGCAGATTGCCTCGACGTTCGCGCGTTTCGAGGCGATCGCGGAGGCGGCCGGCCTCTTCGACTCGCCACCACAACTGGTCGCCGTCTACCACGACAACCCGACGACGGTCCCGGCGGCGGAGCTTCGGTCGGATGCCGGCCTGCTGATCGCCGAGGGCACGGCCGTGCCCGACGGCCTCACGGAAGTCATCCTCGCGGCTGGCCAGTACGTCCATGCCCGCCATCTGGGTCCATACGACACGCTGCCGGCCACCTGGGCCAGGCTGAAGGAGTCTCTGGCGAGCGGCAGCGGCCCGCGGCGAGGACCGGGGCCAGGTTATGAGATCTACCGGAACAATCCGATGACCGCCGCGCCGAAGGATCTGATCACCGACGTGTTCATTCCGGTCGCGTGACGGCCGGCGGGCCGACTGACGTCGCGACAGCGCACGGGCCGCGGGCCGGAAGACCGCGTTCGTCTGCGGCCGGGACGTCGTCGACGGGGCGGCGTCCTATTGACGCGCGACAGGACCGGCGCTATCTTCTATCGCATCACGACAGGAGAGCCGCATGCCACCTCGCAAGGACGTGCCATCCGGCACGCTGGACCTGCTCGCCCTCCGGATCATCGAGCGGGGCCCGATCCACGGATGGGGCCTGATGAACCGGCTGCGCGAGCTGACCGATGATGTCTTCCAGGTCACGCCGGGCGGCCTGTTCCCGGCCCTGCAGCGGCTCGAAGAGAACGGGTGGGTCTCGGGCAAGTGGGGGGTGTCCGAGAACAACCGGAAGGCGCGGTTCTACACGATCACGAAGGCGGGCCGGGCGCAGCTCGCCAGGGAACGGGACCACTGGAAGGCCGTGACCGTGGCCATCACGCGGGTACTGGAGGGCGCGTGACCAGGCGACTCTCGCGCGTCCTGGCCATGGTTCGCCGCTGGTTCGACCGGGGCGCCCGGGATCGCACGCTCGACGCGGAACTCGAGTCGTTCGTCGAGCACGAGATCGATGCGCGGATGGCGGAGGGCCTGACGCCCGCCGAGGCGCGACGGACTGCGCTCGCCGCCATCGGCGGCCTCCAGCAGACGAGGGAGCAGGCCCGGGCGGCACGCACGGGCGCCGCGCTCGACGCGCTGGCGCGCGACGCCCGGTACGCGGCGCGGAGCGTGCGCCGTTCGCCGGGCCTCTCGCTGGCCGTCGTCGGAAGCCTGGCGGTGGGCATCGGTGTCACGGTCGTGGGCTCGGCGTTCACCAACGCATGGCTGTTCAGGGCGTATCCGGGCGTCACCGACCAGCAGCGCCTCGTGGACCTGGACCTTCGCCGGCTGCCGAACGGCCGGCCACCCGGCCAGCGACTGAACACCGTCGCCGACTACGAGGCGCTCCGCGAAGGCCTCTCGACCGTGGGCGACGTGGCGGCCACCACCGGGCAGCGGATCGCCGTGCAGCTGCCCGACCCGCACTCGGTTCTGGGACTCCTCGTCTCGGAGAACTACTTCGACGTCCTCGGCACGCGTGCGGCGCTGGGACGGACCTTTCGTCCGGACGAGGCGGAGCCCGCGCGGGCGGCCGTCGCGGTGATCTCGCACCGGCTGTGGCGCGGTGCCCTGCGCGCGGATCCAGAGGTCGTCGGGCGGCCGATTCGGGCCGGAGGCGAGGTCGTGCGGATCGTCGGCGTCGCACCGCCGGACTTCGGCGGCACGACGGTCCGGCTCGGCTTCGAAGGGCCGGACGTCTGGCTGCCGCTGGCGCTCGCGACGCGGGTCGCGCCGGACGCCGCCACGGTCCTGCGGCCCGACGGATTGTCGTTCATCGCCCGGCTCAGGCCGGGCGCCGACGTCGCGGCCGTGCGTGCGGCCGCCGGCGCGGTGGCCGCGGAACGCGCGGTCGCCACCGCGTCGCCCTCCGGCGCCGCGCCGCCGCCCGGCGCCGCGTCCGTGTCCGCGGTGTCCGCGACGGACCCGTCCTTCCTGGCCCTGCGCGTGTTCCTGGTCATGACCATTCCGGTGCTCGTGCTCGTAGTCGCCTGCGTGAACGCGGCGAGCCTGACCCTGGCCCGAGGGTCCCGCCAGCGCCGAGAAGTCGCGATCCGTCTGGCGATTGGCGCGGAACGCGGTCGGATCGTCCGTCAGCTCGTGATCGAGAGCACCCTGCTCGCGTGCCTGGCGGCGGCGCTCGCGCTGCCGCTGGCGTGGGTGGTCCTGAGGGGCGTCAGCGGCCGCCTGTCGCTGCCGATGCCGATCGACGCCGCGGTCCTGGGCTGGGCGATCGTCACGACGGCGACGTGTGCCGTCGCCTCCGGCCTCCTGCCCGCCTTCCGCGTCACCGCGCGCGCGCCGCTGCAGGCGCTGAGCGTCTCGCGGGCGGCGACCGACTCGACGCCAGCCGAGTCCCGGGGCAAGCGCGTCCTGGTCGTGACGCAGATTGCCGTCTCGATTGGCGTGCTCGTCGCGGGCACGCAGCTGATCGCGCTCGTCGAAGGGCAGGGCGCGACGGGCGGGACGCCGCCGGACCGCCTCCTGATGGCGTCGTTCGACCTGGACCAGCTGCGCTACCCGCCGGACGCGGCCGACGTCTTCTATCGCCGGGTGCTCGATGCCACGTCCCGTCTGCCGGACGCCGAGGCCGTGGGCCTCGCCCGGCCGACGTCCGTGTGGACGTTCGGTCGCGGCAAGGGCCCGGGCTCGGTCATTGCCTGGGTGCCGGGACGCGAGGCGGAGATCGTGATCGGCGGCTACGCCGGCGGAGACCTCTTCGGTGCGATCGGGCTGCCCCTGCTGGCAGGGCGACCGTTCACGGCCGCGGATCGCACCGGACCGCCGCGAGTGGCCATCGTGAACTCGGTCTACGCGGAGTCCCTGCCCGGCCGTCAGGCGATCGGGCGGGCGATTCGCCTCGCCACCTGGCGGCGCCAGACCGGCGAGGAGGCGCAGGCCGAAGCCCGCGACGTCACCATCGTGGGCGTCGTCTCATCCGCCGGCGAGCGACAGTACACGATGGACGGCAGCCCCGTCGGCAAGATCTACGTGCCGTCGCCGCTCGGTGCGGAGCCCGCGCTCACGCTCTACGCGCGCAGTCGCGGCCCGGCCGGCGACCTGGCGGCCGCGGTGCGGCAGGCCGTGGGCGCGATCGATCCGCGCGTCCCGATCGCCGACATGGGGTCGCTCGCCACGTTCAACGAGCGGGCGATGGGACCCTCGCACTGGCTCACGCGGATGTCCGCGCTCCTGGGCGTGATCGCGCTGCTGCTCGCCGCCGCGGGCCTGTTCGCCGCCGCGTCCCTTGTCGTCACGCTGCGCGCGCGGGAGTTCGCGGTGCGCCTGGCGCTCGGCGCGACGCCGCGTCGTGTCCTGACGCTCGTGCTCGCCCAGGCCTTGAAGACCGCCGCGATCGGGTTCCTCGTGGGCGGCACGCTGGCCCTCGGTGTCAGCCGCGTCATCGCGTCGCAGTTCCACGGCGCGACCGGCATCGACGTCCCGGCCCTCGGCTGGTCGTCCGCGTTGCTGGTCGCCGTCATGCTGGTCGCGAGCGCTTTCCCGGCGATGCGCGCGGCCCGCGTCGACCCCGTCGAAGCGCTCAAGCACGGGTAGCGCCGGTGGCCGGCGCTATACTCCGCCCACCCCCGAGGTGCCCATGCGAAGACCCGCCCGCGCCCTCCTCGCGCTCATCGCGGCGATCCTCGGCGCCGCCGGCGTCTCCGGCGCGCCGCGCCAGGGGCGCGATGCGCAGGGCCCGTGCTCCAAGGCGCCCGACGCGAACGTCCTCGTGAACCGCGACGCCAGCGGCGCCTGCGAGTACTTCACCGGCATCACGATGACGGACAACCCCGCGTCGGACGGCCGCAGCTACACCATCGTCCTTCGCACCGAGTTCGGCCGGACGCCGGACGAGTTCGGCTTCACGTTCGGCGAGGGAGAGCCCGACGCGGCGGGCGAGCGCACGGGCTTCCGGCTGGCGCTCGATCGGGACGGCCAGTACGCCCTGATGCGCTTCCGCGGATCGCGGCGGACGATGCTGATCGACTGGAGCCGGTCGGACGCGATCCGGCTGCAGGCCGAGAACGAGCTGCGGGTGATCACGACCCGCGGCGTGATCCGCTGCTTCGTCAACGGGCGGTACGTGGGCGGGTACGGCGCGGACGTCCGCGCGGGACGCCTGGGCTACTACCTGAAGGGCGCCGGCCGGCTCGAGGTGCCGGAGCTCAACGTCTCCGACGGCCCGACGCTTCCGGCCGGCGTGCCGTGGCCCGGCCGCGTCGCCGTGGCGGACGACCTCGTCTCGGCGCGGCGCCTGCAGGTCGGCGGGGGCTTCGTCTGCCAGACCGCCTACGACGACCAGGGCTACGTCGTCCGCGACGTCGCGCCGCGCGGGTTGTGCGACCTGCCGCTCCTCACGCTCGGCACGTTCGGCAGCCAGTTGCGGATCGAGGTCGAGGTGCTGCTGCGCGCGGGCGCGCTCAATCATTCGTTCGGCGTGTTCCTCGGGCGGCCGGCGAACGGTCGCGATCCGACGTACGTCGGCGCGATCGACGGGCAGGGCACGTTCCAGTTCGCGCGGCGACAGGGCAGCTGGCAGCGGCTCACGCGGCTCCTCATTCACCCGGAGGTGCGCCGGGGGCTCGGCGTCTGGAACCGGCTCGCGATCGACGTCCACGGCCGCACGCTGCGGGGGGTCGTCAACGGCGTCGAGGTCGGGCGCGCGGACGCCGGCGCGGACGTCGAGGGCCTGATCGGCTTCTACGTGGACGAGCCGGGCATGGCCGTCGTCTTCCGGAACCTGCGGGTGCTGGAGCTGTAGGGGACCGCAGCCGGTCCATCACGTCGAGCCGGCACCACACACGCGGGGCGGGCGCGCGGGTCAGCCGTCCGGGCCGGTCCGGCCAGCCCGGATCGCGATCTGCTCACAGAAGGCGGACAGATCGCGGCGAGCTTCGTCGCGAGGACGGTGCTATCGACCACGGGCGGCCGCCGCGATCGCGCCGCGCACGAGCAGATCGTGCACGGGGCGCATGTCGAGGTAGTCGAGGACGGCCCTGGCCCTGCGCTCGGCGAGCGCCCGGTGATCGTGCTCGACGAGCAGGGTGCCGTCGCGGAAGATGCGATAGGCGAGTGCGGGCGGGGCCTCGTCCAGCAGGACGAGGTCCACGGGCCGTCCGGCCACGCGCTCCAGGTCGGTCACCAGCGCGCCGATCGCGCGCGCGTCGAGCGACGTTCCGGGAGTGAGACCGACGCCGACGTCCGTCCCGGAAACGCGACCCGCGCGTGCCGCTCCCGCGCCGGTCGATCCGGCGTCGTCCCCGATCGCGTGGCGCCCGGCCTCGCGCCGGGGCCGTTCGTCCCCGGCCCGGCTGGCACCGCGTTCGCAAGTCCCGCCGGCATCATGAGCCCGCTCAGGACCGGCGTCCGCGCTCTCCTCAAGACCCCCGGGTTCACGGCGGTGGCCGTGCTGACCCTGGCCGTGGCGATCGGCGCGAACGCCTCGCTGTTCTCGCTGTACGACCGGCTCGTGCTGCGGCCGGTCAGCCTGCCGAATCCCGGTTCGCTCGTGGCCATCTGGGCGAGCAACCCGGAGCTCAACTTCAACGCGCCGGCGGTGTCGTGGCCGCGGTTCCAGGCCATCCGCGGCGCGACGTCGTTCGCGTCGGCCGGCGTGAGCGCGTTCGACAACTTCACGCTGACCGGCGCGGGCGAGCAGCCCGACCAGCTCAACGGCCTCCGGGTGAGCGGCGCGTTCTTCGCGACGCTCGGCGTCGCGCCGGCGCGCGGGCGCGACTTCCGCGCCGACGAGGACGTGCCGAACGGCCCGAAGGTGGGCCTGATCAGCGACGAGCTGTGGACGTCGCGCTTCGGCCGGCGCGAGTCGATCGTGGGCGAGTCGATCCAGCTCAACGGCCAGCCGTGGGAGGTGGTGGGCGTCCTGCCGCCGATGATGTCGCCGCCGTTCCGCCAGGTGCAGGTGTGGGCGCCGCGGGTGTTCGAGGTCGGGGGGTTGACGCCGGCGCAGGTGGACGCGGCGGCGGGGTACGCGCAGCCGATCGCGCGGCTGGCGCCGGGCGTGACGCTCGACGCGGCGGCGGCCGAGCTGGCCTCGATCGCCGAGGCCTACAAGCGCGACTTTCCCGGCAAGCTGGACGCGAACAACCTCAGCGTGCCGCGCGACTTCGTCGAGTCGCTCGTGAGCAACCTCAAGCCGACGTTCTACACGCTGCTCGGCGCGGTCGGCTTCGTGCTGCTCATCGCGTGCGCGAACGTGTCGAGCCTGTTCGTCGGGCGGCTCGCGCGCCGCCAGAAGGAGGTCGCGATCCGGCGATCGCTCGGCGCCCGGCGCGGGGTCATCGTCGCGCAGTTCCTCACCGAGAGCCTCGTGCTCGCGCTGGCGGCCGCGGCCATCGGCACGCTCCTCGCGCGCGGGGCGCTCGCCGCGGTGCCGGCGCTCGTCGGCCAGCAGATCCCGCCCGGCACCACGTTCACGCTCGACTGGCGCGCCTGGGGCGTCATCGCCCTCGCCGCGCTGGGGTGCGCCGCGCTGGTCGGGCTGATCCCGGCGCTCCACGCGTCGAGGACCGATCCGATCGAGACCCTCAAGGACGCGACTCGCGGGTCGTCCGGCGGTCGCGGGGGCCGCCTCCGCTCGGGGCTCATCGTCGCCGAGGTGGCGCTGTCGGTCGTGCTGATCGTCGGGTCGAGCCTGCTGCTCACGAGCTTCGTCTCGCTGCAGCGCACGCCGCCCGGCTTCGACCCGGCGGGTGTCGCGACGGCGTTCGTCGGCCTGCCGCCGACGCGCTACGCGACCGGTGACCTGCAGGTCGGCTTCTTCACGCGCGTCGTCGAGGAGCTGGAGGCGCGGCCCGGCATCACGGGCGCGTCGGCCAGCCTCACGCTGCCCATCAGCGGCTTCGGCGCGCAGGCGCCCTACAGCGTGTCCGGGCGTCCGATCCTGCCGCTGGCCGAGCGCCCGCTGGCGCGGCTGCAGATCGCCGACGAGCACTTCTTCGATCTCATGCGCATCCCGATCAAGATGGGCCGCGGCTTCACCGCCGCGGACCGGACCGGGTCGGAGGGCGTGTGCGTGATCAACGAGTCGCTGGCGGCGCGCCTGTTCCCGGACGAGTCGCCGCTCGGGCACGTCCTGCTGCGCGGCCGCGACGCCGAGGTCCCGGCCACGATCGTCGGCGTCGCGGCGAACGTGCTGAGCAACGGCGTCACCGCGCCGGTGCCGGACGAGATCTACTACCCGATGCGTCAGCTCGGCCGGCCGGGCATGGCGGTCACGGCGCGGACGACGGGCGATCCGGCGGCGCTGCAGCAGGTGCTCCGCGCGGCGGTGGCGGCCGTGGACCCGGACCAGCCGATCTCGTTCTTCCAGACGCTCGACGCCGCGCTCGCCCAGAGCCTCGGGGTGCAGCGCACCGTGGCCGCGCTCACGGCCGGGTTTGCCGGCATCGCGCTCGTGCTCGCCGTGGTCGGGCTGTACTCGGTCGTCGCCTACGCCGTGATGCAGCGCACCGGCGAGATCGGCATCCGGATGGCGCTCGGCGCGCGGCCGGGGCAGGTGGTCTCGCTCGTGATGCGGAGCGGGCTGATGCTCGTGGCCGTGGGGCTTGCCATCGGCCTCGCCGCCGCGGCCGGCGTGTCGGTGCTGATCCGCACGCTGCTCGCCAACGTCGATCCGCTGGAGCCGTCGATCTACGCGGCCGCGGCGGTGGGCTTCGGCCTCGTCGCGGCGCTCGCGTGCCTCTGGCCGTCGCTCCGCGCGTCACGGCTCGACCCGCTCACGGCGCTGGCGGATCGGACGTCGAAGGCCTGAGGGCTGCCTGGGAGCGTGGGGGAGCTGGGGGCCTTGGGGAGCTTGGGGAAAGCCTCGGGGCCTTGGGGGCTTGGGGAAAGCTCGGGGCCTTGGGGAGCTTGGGGAAAGCCCGGGGGCCTTGGGGAACGTGGGGCGACGGGGGGACGTGGGGAGAGCGAGAGTTTTCGGAAGGCCTCGGCACGCGGTTCCTCTGGCTGGAGAGCCGCTCGAACCAGGCAAGGCCTCGGCTCGTACTTCTCTGCGTAACAAACACTTGCTATACATACCGACTGGTTGGTATGCTATGAGGCCATGCCCCCACGGCGCCCGAATCGGCCCAGCGCCGAGCACGCTGATGCCCGAACCCGGCTGCTCGATGCGGCCCTGAAAGTCGTGCGTACGAAGGGCTACTCGGCGACCCGCGTCGAGGACATCTGCGCCGAGGCGGGGCTCAGCAAGGGCGCCTTCTTCCATCACTTCGACAGCAAGGAGCACCTCGCGGTCGAGGCCGCCGGCTACTGGTCCGAGGTCACCGACGCGTTCTTCGCCGCGGCGCCGTACCGGCACCCCGCCGATCCGCTGGACCGCGTGTTCGGCTACATCGACTTCCGCCGCCGGCTCCTCGTCGGCGCGTTGCCGGAGTTCACCTGCCTCGTCGGCACGATGGTGCAGGAGACCTACCACTCACATCCGGCGATCCGCGACGCCTGCGATCGCAGCATCACCGGGCACGCGTCCGACGTGGCCCGCGACATCGAGCTGGCGAAGCAGCAGTACGTCCCCGACGCCGACTGGAGCGCCGAGAGCCTGGCGCTCCACACGCAGGCCGTCCTCCAGGGTGCGTTCATCCTGGCCAAGGCCCGCAACGACCGCCGCATCGCCGAGGAAAGCGTCGATCACCTGCGCCGCTACCTCGAGATGCTCTTCAACCGTCCATCACCGGAGCACCCATGACCACCGACACCCGCACCCGCGCGCACGTGATCTGGTACGAACTCATGACCACCGACAGCCAGGCGGCTCTGGCCTTCTACTCGGCGCTGTTCGGCTGGACCGGCAAGCCGACCCCGGGTGTCTCGGGGCCCTACACGATCCTCAGCGCGGGCGACGTCGGCCTGGGCGGCATGATGGACCTGCCGAAGGCGGCGCTCGCCGGCGGCGCGAAGCCCGGCTGGCTGATGTACCTCGGCGTCAGCGACATCGACGACTACACCGCGCGCGTGAAGGCCGCGGGCGGCCAGGTCCTCATGACGCCCACCGAGATCCCGACCGTCGGCCGCTTCTCGGTCGTCACCGACCCCCAGGGCGCGGCCTTCATCATGATGACGCCCGTGAGCCGCGAGCCGATGCCCGTCGTCCCCGACCGCACGCCGGGCCACGTGGGCTGGCGCGAGCTGGTCACGAAGGACGGCACGGCGGCGTTCGAGTTCTACCGGACGATGTTCGGGTGGGAGAAGACCGGCGAGTACGACATGGGCGCGATGGGCACGTACCACCTGTTCACGACCGGCGGCGCGAAGGGCGCGTCCGAGGGCGGCATGATGTCGATGGCGCCGGGGATGCCCGGGCCGGCGTGGACGTACTACGTCAACGTGGACGCGCTCGATGCCGCGGTCGCCCGCGCGCGCGAGGCGGGCGGGACGATCGTCAACGAGGCGATTCAGGTCCCGACCGGCGAGTGGATCGCGCACCTCGTCGATCCGCAGGGCGCGATGGTGGGGCTGCTGGCGCCGAAGCGCTGACGACGAACCGGACACCAGCGCGATCTCGCCGGGCGTGCCCGGCCACGCCCGCAGGGTCCCGGCCAGGCCGGACCGTGTCCCGCTCGCGGCGGCCCATCTCCGGTCCGGACACGCGTGGCACTCGTCTTGCTCCGAGTGATGTCGAGAGTCGTACTCGCGCCCGGGGACGACCACGCGGCCGGCGTCCGGCCGGCCCGATGCCACGACGAGAGGGAGATCACGCATGAACCGCGACCAGATGCAGGGACAGTGGAAACAACTCAAGGGTGAGGCCCGGACGATGTGGGGCAAGCTGACCGACGACGATCTCGAACAGATCCAGGGCAACACGGAGACGCTCGTGGGCCGGCTGCAGGAGCGGTACGGGTACGCGCGTGCGAAGGCCGAAGAGGAGGTGAACCACTTCCTCGAACGGCATCCGGCGCACCCGTAGCCTCGCCGGACGGCCCTGAGGCGTAATCTGAGCTACAGTGCCTTCGCCGCGCTGAAGGAGATTCTGTGCTCAGTTCATGGCCCACCCGTCGAGAAGCCCTCGTCGCGCTCGCGTCCACCGCCGCCCTGCCGTGGCTCTCCGCCTGTTCCGGTTCCGGCGCGGGACCGGCTGGTTCGACAGGCTCCGGCGGTTCGGGGGCCGGCGACGCCGACGCCCTCGCGGTGCTCGCCGACTGCGCGGACCATCTGCTGGCGCTGTTCCCGGAGACGGCCACATCGCTCGGCGTCGACACGGGAACCCGCGCCGCGCTCCGGTCGCGGCTCCAGGATCGATCCGAGGAGGGCAAGCAGCGGATCGCGGCGCAGGTGCGCGCCGATCTGGCTCGCGTGAATGCGCTCGACACGGCCGGCCTCTCTCACGCCACGCGGACGAGCGTCGCGGTGGTGAAGAGCGCCTATGCGACGGCGCTCGAGGGCTTCGCGCTCCCGTACGGCGACATCACGGTCGGCAACTGGCGCAACACGCCGTACGTGGTCATCCAGAACGTGGGCGCGTACCTCGACATCCCACGGTTCCTCGACAGCGACCACCAGATCAACGACGCCGGCGACGCCGAGGCGTACCTGGCGCGGCTGGAGTCGTACGCGACGCAGCTCGACGGCGAGCTGGGCCGCATGCGGGCCGCGCGCGAGATCGGGCTCGTGCCGCCGGCGTTCCTGCTCGACAAGGCCATCGCGCAAATCACCCTCTCCATCGCGAACGCGCGCCAGGGCGGGTCGGTCGTCGAGAGCCTCGATCGGCGGACGAAGGACATGCCCGGCGACTGGGCGGCCCGCGCGCGGACCATCGCGACGTCGTCGATCGCGCCGGCGCTCGAGCGGCAACTGGCCGAGCTGCGGGAGGAGCGGAAGGTCGCCACGAACGATCCGGGAATCGCCGCGCGCCCGCACGGCGAGGAGTTCTACCGCTGGGCGCTCAAGGCGTCCACCACGACCTCGATGACGCCCGACGAGATTCACGAGCTCGGCCTGTCGGAGCTGCGCGACCTGCACGCACGGATGGACGCGATTCTCAGGCAGGTCGGCTACACCCGGGGCAGCGTCGGTGATCGCATGAAGGCGCTCGCCGAGGACCCGAAGTACCACTTCGCCGAAGGCGACCCCGGACGGGCCGAGATCATGGCGTTCATCGCCGAGCGGCTCGCCTGGATCAAGGCGCAGATGCCGCGCGCGTTCAACACGCTCGTGGACCCGAACATGGAAGTGAAGCGGCTGCCGCCCGAGGAGGAACCCGGCGCGCCGTCGGCGTACGGCGGCGCCGGCTCGATCGACGGGAAGATCCCCGGCCGGTTCTGGATCAACCTCCGGACCACGCGGCTGCACAGCAAGTACAGCCTGGCCGACCTCGCGTTTCACGAGGCCATCCCCGGCCACATCTGGCAGGGCGAGTACACGCACGGCCAGCCGCTGATTCGCGCGATGCTGTCGTTCAACGCGTACTCGGAAGGCTGGGCGCTCTACGCCGAGCAGCTGGCCGACGAGCTCGGCGCCTACGACACGAACCCGGTCGGCCGGCTGGGCTACCTGCAGTCGATCGCGTTCCGGGCCTGCCGCCTGGTGGTGGACACGGGGCTGCACGCGAAGGGCTGGACGCGCGAGCAGGGCGTGCAGTTCTTCGTGGACGAGAACGGATCGAACCCGCTGGAGGTCGCGAGCGAGGTGGACCGCTACTGCTCGTGGCCGGGCCAGGCGTGCGGCTACAAGGTCGGCCACACCGAGATCAACCGCCTGCGCGACAAGGCGCGGCAGGCGCTCGGGGCGAAGTACGACCTGAAGGCGTTCGACGATACGGTGGTCGTCGGCGGCAACGTGCCCCTCGACGTCCTCGGACAGAACGTGGACGAGTACATCCGGCTGCGATCGTGAGCCGCCGGACCAGCGAGATCTGGACGCGCAAGCTGCTCTATCCGGGCCACACGCTGCCCACGGCGATCGGCCCGGTGATGGTCGGCACCGCGCTCGCCTGGCGCGACGGCGCCTTCGCGGCCGTTCCGGCAGTGCTGGCCCTCGTGGCCGGCTGGCTCATCCAGTTCGCCGGCGTCGTCGCCGACAACTACGAGAACCTGGTGCGGCAACCGGACGATCGCGAACATCCCGAGCTCGTGGATGCCGTCCGGACCGGCCTCATCCCGCTGTCCACGATGAAGGCGACGATGCTCGCGTGCTATGGCGGCGCGCTGGCGGCCGGCGTGGTGCTCGTGTTCCTGGCCGGGTGGCCAGTGGTCGCCATCGGAGTGGTGAGCCTCGCGGCGAGCTGGGTCTACTCGTCGGGACCGTGGCCCATCGGCCGGATCGGTCTGGCCGACCCGCTCTTCTTCCTCTTCTTCGGCGTCGTCTCGGTCGCGGGCACCTACTACGTGCAGGCCGTGAGCTTCTCGGCGGACGCCGTCGCGCTCAGCCTGCCGATCGGCGCGCTCATCACGAACATCCTCATCATCGACGACATCCGGGATCGCGCGTTCGACGCGGACAAGGGCAAGCGCACGATTGCGGTGCGCTTCGGCGTCCGCTGGAGCCGGATCGAGTTCCTGGCGAGCCTCGCGGCGGCGTACCTGCTGCCGTTCTGGTTCTGGCGCGGGCGCGGCCTCGGCGTGGCGGTGCTGCTGCCGCTGGCCACCCTTCCGTGGGCCGTCGCCGTGCTGCGGCACGTGTGGACGCACGATCGGTTCGCCGATCTGGTCCCGATGACGCCGAGGGCCGCCAGGCTCATGCTCCTCTACGCGCTGCTGCTGTCGGCAGGCGTGGCGATCGGGCGGCTCACTCCGTAGCCGCGCCGCACCGGGCGGGAGCGGCGGCCTCGGCGGCGACCGTTCGACGGCGGAATTCCGGCCGTTCGTCCCCGCGGCCGCGCGGCTGGTCCGCCGCCGCACTAGACTGCGCCTCGTGCCCCTGCGCCTCGCGATCCGCTCCCTGCGCCGGCAGCCCGGCTTCACGCTCGTCGCCGTGCTGACGCTGGCGCTCGGGATCGGCGCCACGTCGGCGATCTACACGGTGGTGGACGCCGTCCTGCTGCGGCCGCTGCCGTTCCCCGACGCGGGACGACTCGTCATCCTGCAGGAGCGGGCGCCGAGCTTCCCGAATCCGATTTCCCTCAGCGTCCTGAACTTTCCCGACCTGCGCGACCGTGCGGAGAGTGTCGAGCGCGTCGGCGCGTGGCGCACGTTCACGGTGAACCTGACGGGGACCGAGGATCCGGTCCGCCTGGCCGCGAAGATGATCACGGCCGACGTGCTGACCACGCTTCGCGTGCCGCCCCTGCTCGGTCGTGCCTTCTCGGCGGACGACGACCGGGCGGGCGCGCCGGCGGTCGCGCTCGTCAGCGAGGACCTGTGGAGGACGCGGCTGGGTGGCGACGACGACGTGGTCGGACGCACGGTCCAGCTCGACGGAAGCCCGGTGACCGTGGTCGGCGTCCTGCCGGCGTCGTTCCGGCTGGTGCAGCCGGCCGACGTGTACGTGCCGCTCTGGCCGTGGCTCTCGGCGCAGCTCCAGGACCGGACGTGGCATCCCGGGATCAACGGCCTGGCGCGGCTGCGCGACGGCGTCACGCTCGAGGAGGCGCGGCGCGAGGGCGAGCAGATCGGCGCCGAACTGGAGCGCGCCTTCCCGGACGCCAATCGCCAGATGCGATTCGTGGCGACGCCGCTCCTCGACGCGATGGTGCAGAACGTGCGGACCGGCATGCTCCTGCTGGTCGCGGCGGTGGCGGGCGTGCTGCTCATCGCGTGCCTGAACGTCGCCGGGCTGCTCCTCGCGCGCGGCCTGGCGCGCCGCCGCGACGTCGCCGTCCGGACCGCGCTCGGCGCCTCCCGCCGCGACATCGGCGTGCTCGTGTTCACCGAGAGCCTCGTGCTCGCCCTCGCCGGCGCCGCGGCCGGCCTCGCGATGGCCGGGCTCCTCGTGCCGTCGCTGATGCAGCTCGTCGGTCCGACGCTGCCGCGCGCGGACCTCGTGACCGTGGACGGGCGCGTCCTCGCGTTCACGCTCGCCCTGTCGGTGGCGAGTGCCGTCGTCTTCGGGCTGATGCCGGCGTGGTCCGCCGCCCGGGTGGACGTGCGCGAGATTCTGGCCGAGGGCGGCCGCGGCCAGTCAGGGAGCCGGCGGCAGCGCCGCGTGCGGCAGACCCTCGTCGTCGTCGAGGTCGCGATGACCGTCGCGCTGCTGGTGGTGGCCGGCCTCCTGCTGCGGTCGTTCGGCCGGCTGCAGTCGGTGGATCCCGGATTCCGCGCCGACCACCTGCTGGTGGCCGGCGTGCCGCTCTCGCCGGCGACGTACCCGTCGGCGGAGGTCCGGACCCGGGCCGTGGAGGATCTGCTCGCGCGCCTCGGCGCGTCGCCCGGCGTGCGCGCCGTGGCGGCGACGACGATCCTGCCGCTCAGCGGCACGGGCGGCAGCTTCCACCACAACCTGCAGAAGCGGCCGCCCGCCGGGCCGCAGGACTGGATCCTCGCGAGCCTGCGCGCGGTGACGCGGACCTACTTCGACACGATGGGCATGCCGATCGTGCGCGGCCGCGCCTTCGGTCGCGACGATCGGCAGGGCACCGAGCCCGTGGTGATCGTCAACGAGGCCTGGGTCGAGCAGTTCATGCCCGGCGAGAATCCGATCGGCGAGAAGATCTCGCTCGGCACCGAGTACGACGGCTCGCTGCCCTGGCTCACCATCGTCGGCGTGGCCGGCAACGTGCGGCAGGCGCCGGACGCCGAGCCCCGGGGCGAGCTCTACGTGCCGTACGAGCAGTATCCGGATTCGTTCTTCGAGCGGATGTACCAGAACATCACGGTGGTCCTGCGCACGGAGACGCCGCCGGCGTCGGTCGCGCCCGGATTCCGGCAGATCGTCCGGGACTTCGACGCGGACCAGCCGATCGTGAACCTGCGGACGATGGACGCGGTCATGGCCGGCGCGGTGGCGCAGCCGAAGTTCCGGACCGTGCTCCTTGGCCTGTTCGCGGCGATCGCGCTGGTGCTGGCCGGCATCGGGTTGTACGGCGTGCTGGCGCACGGCGTGGTGCAGCGGCGGGGCGAGTTCGGCATCCGGCTGGCGCTCGGCGCCACGCCGGGCGGCATCCTGGGGCTGGTGATCGGCGAGGGCCTGCGGCTGGCCCTCATCGGCGTGGCCGGCGGCGTGATCACCGCGCTGCTGGCGGTGCGGCTCGTGCAGACGATGCTGTTCGACGTGGCGGCCTCGGACGCCGTGTCGTGGCTGGCGGCCATCCTGTCGGTGCTGGCCGCGGCGCTCGTGGCCAGCTGGCTGCCGGCGCGTCGCGCCACGCGCGGCGGCGCGGCCGAAGCGCTTCGGCGCTGATCGGCGCACCGGCGAGGTCGGCGCCGGCGGAGGGCCCGGCCCGCCTGACACTCAGGGAATCTGGTGCTGAGCCGGCGGCTCGCCGCCGTAGTCCCGTCCTGCCGTGGCACCCGTCTGCTGCATCGGCCAGTACGCGAGGACGATGAGGCCGAAGAAGAGCGCAATCAGGATCGCCATGATGCGCACCCACGAGGTCGGCCAGCGAGTGAAGTCGAGGTCGTCTGTCATGTCGGCACCCCCTGACAGGTGATCGCAGCCGGTGTCGTTCCGGTCGCCGAGGCCGGACGGTCGCCACCGCGTGCGACACGCCGGCGGCGCACCGTACTCCTGTTTCATTGCAAGGAAGGCGCCAGCCGTGGAGCGGCGCTGGTCGGCGCCCGTCGTCGGGACCGCGCCGAAACCAGCGCCTCCCCGACCTGCGCGCACCGAGGCACAGGCGCAATCCGCGCAGGTGCGCCGGCGCCGTCTCGATACCGGCATCGGGCGCGCGGCGCGTGCACCGGCCCGGCCGGTACGCGCGATGGCCACGGCGGTTGCCGTGGCTGCACTCACCGCGGTCACGGCCGTGGCCGCGGCCGCGCAGAACTACGACGAGGATCGCACCACGTTCACGTTCGACAGTCCCGTCATGGTGCCCGGCACCACGCTGCCGCCGGGCACGTACACGTTCAGGCTCGCCGACACCGCGTCGAATCGCGAGATCATCGAGATCCTGAAGGGCGACGCCGCGCCGGTTGCGATCGCGCATGCGATTCCGACGGTCCGGCCGGAGATGACGAGCGATGTCGTGCTGCTCCTCAACCCCACCGGGAATGCCGAACCGCCGGCCGTCAAGACGTGGTTCTACCCCGGTGAGCTGTACGGACACGAGTTCGTCTATCCGGATGCCGAGGCGCGCCAGATCGCCCAGCGCACGAAGACGCTGGTGCTCTCCGGCGACACGTCCGGCCAGACCGCCGATGCCGGATCCGCCACGCTCTTCCGCATCGACGCGGACGGCGCCCACCAGGCCTGGCAGCCGGACGAGGCGCAGATGCGCGACTGGCAGCAGTGGTACCGGAGCCGCAACGCCGAGGCGATGGTCGCGGCGCCGGCACGCACGAAGGCGGAGCGGCGATCCACGGCGCCGATGATGAAGGCCGACGTCGAGGGCAGCCGGCTGCCGCTCGACGACCTCGAGGACAACCCGACGCGCTACCTCGGCCGCACCGTGACGGTGACCGGCGAGGTGGACGACGTGTTCGGTCCGCAGCTGTTCAAGATCGACGAGCCCGACTGGGCCGACCTCGGGGGCGAGATGCTGGTCTATGTGCCCGGCAACCTGGCGGCGCTCGTGCGCCAGGATGACCGCGTGACCGTCAGCGGGACGGTCCGGCACCTCACGCAGGACGAACTCGGCCAGGGCACGGCATGGCTCGAGGACGCGGGCGGCCCCGAAGGCGTCTTCGCGTCCCGGCCCGCCATCGTGGCGGATCGGATTGTCGGGGGCGACAGCGACGTCGCGCTGACGATCGACGTGCCCGAGGGCACCGCCGGCGCCGGGCACGGCGCGATGATGAGCGGTGCGTCGGGCGGCACCGAGCCGATGACCGATGCGGCGGCGGTCGTCACCGGTGGCAGCGCCATGGTGGGCCGCCGCGTGAAGCTCGAGGACGTCCAGGTCGATCGGCCCGGCGCGCATCGCGGGTTCTGGGTGATCAGCCACGGCGCCCGCCTGCTGGTGCTGCCGTCGCGGCGGCCGGATACCGGCCTGACGATGCCGTCCGCGGGCCAGTCCGTCACGCTCGAAGGCACGGTGCTGGCGTTGCCGCGCGGCATGCGCGACGCCGCCCGCTCGGCCGGCCACGGCAACGAGCACATCTACATCTACGCGACCACCATCAAGTGACGTCCGGTCGTGGCGCGACCGGGGTGCGACGAGGGACGCGATCCCCTCGTCGGTGCCCCCGGCCGCCCGGCCGGCCAGCAGGTGCCCGGCGTCCGCGCCCGCGGGCGCCGGCGGATCGGTTGATCGCGCCTGATGCCGCCGGGTACGCTGCGGCGTGTCCAGCGAGCCGACGCAGGGGACTTCGCCGCTGACCGCCGGCCGGCGCGGCGTGCTCTGGATGACGGTGGCCGTCGCCGGCTGGGCGATGGTCGAGATCATCGGCGGCCTGCTGGAGCGGCCCTACTCGCTGTTCCAGGTCGTGTGGTCGCGGTACGCGGTCCACCTGCTGTTCATGCTCGTGGTCGTGGGGCGCGGTGCGCCCGGCGCCCTGTGGCGCACGCGGCGCCTGCGGTACCAGGTGGGCCGGTCGATGCTGATGCTCGGCATGCCGGCCTGCTTCATCTTCGGCCTGGCGGGCGGCGCGCCGGCCGGGGCGTTCCTGTCGGTCTTCTGGACGTCGCCGCTGCTCATCCTGGTCCTCGCGCGCGTCCTCCTGCGGGAGCGGGCGCGCGTCCTCCTGGTCGCGGCGGCGGTCGCGGCGTTCGCGGGGATGGTCCTGTTGCAGAACCCCGTCGCGTCGCTCTCGCCGTCGGCCGTGGCGCTCGCGCTCGGCATGTCCTTCTGCTTCGCCCTCTACGTCGTGATGACGCGCTCGCTCCGCACGGAGTGGACCGGGACGAACCTCTTCTACACGGCGCTCGGCCCCTTCCTGCCGCTGACGGCCGTGATGCCGTTCATGTGGACGACCCCGGACCTGCACGACGCGCTGGTGCTCGCCGCCATCGGCGTGGTCGGCCTCGGCTCGCTCTACGCGCTCGACCGGTCGGCCGCCCTCGCGCCGGTGTCGCTCACGTCACCGGCGCAGTACCTGCAGGGCGTCTGGACGTTCGCGATCGTGTTCGCCCTCGGCGCGATGCCGCACCTGGGCCGGCGCATCCCGGTCGCCTCGGCGGTGATCGTGGCGGCGACGTGCCTGACCTGGTGGTTCGACTCGCGCCTGCTCGGGACGCCCGACGACTCGGCGTCGTGACGGCTCGCTACAGCCCCAGGAACGCCAGCGCGACGTTGTCCTCGAGCGCCTTGCGGTGCGCCTCGACCAGGGTGATGTTCTGCTGCGGTCCGGTCGGGCCGACGACGACGTCGGCCGGCTGCTCGGGGGGCGTGCGGCCGGCCTTGACGTCCGAGATGATCTCGCCGACGTCGATGTTCATCACCGTCAGCCCCATCGCCGCGTAGGCCTGCTTCCGGATCCACCGGTACTCGGCGAGCGACAGGTGCTGGGCGTTGAGCGCCTCGACCTGCCAGCGCTTCGCGTCCAGGTACGCGGCGGCCAGGTCGCTGTAGGCGCTGAGCAGCGCCGGCGCGTCCAGCACCGTGGCGTCGCGTTCCTTCAGCGACTCCGACAGCGTCTTGTACTTGGCGTCCAGCTCGGTGAACCGGTCGCCGAGCTTCTGCCGGACGGCCGACTGCACCGCCAGCAGCGACGCCAGCTGCGCCTCGGTGAACTCGCCCGAGTCCGGCGGCACGTAGGACGACGTGTTCTCGACGCCCTTCTCGATGTCGGGAATCTGGCCGAGCGCGGCGAAGCTCGCGACGGTCGATCCGATCCGGTGCATCACGTAGTAGACGCCGATGCCCCCGGCGACAATCGCCAGGAGCGCGACCACGCCACATCCGATCGCCAGCTTCTTCACCACGCCCTCCTTCGGGATGCACGGACTCGGCCGCGGCTCCACGGTGGCCAGCCTCGCGAGCGCGACCCGATGCCGGCGTGGCGATCGGCGCCGCGAGCGCCGAGAGTATACCCGGGACCGGCCGGTGGACGATGGCGGCGGGCACGGCCACGGCCGAATTGGCGTATCCTCGTGGGCTCCCGCACCTTTATGGAGCCGACGTCCCGGTCCCGTGCCAGCGCCGTGCGCCGCCTCGCGCGCGAACTCGAGCGCGACGGCAACCCGCGCGCCCAGCTGCTGTTCATCCTCCTCCTGACCGGTGTCGCCGGCGCGGTCGCGTCATTCGTCATGCTGCGGGCCGGGTTCGACCGGATGTGGTTGCGCTATCCAGCGGCGGCGACCGCCGGCTACGCCCTGTTCCTCGTGGCGCTCCTTCAGTGGGTGCGCTGGCGCGTCACCCAGCGCGCGCCGGCGTCGGGCCCGGTGGCGGAGGACGACGCGCGCGCCCCCGAACCGCGGCCGTCCAGCCGCGCCCGGAAGCTCTCCGACTGGCTCGAGCTGCTCGATCCGACGATGTTCCTGGACGACATGCCGGCCATCGCGCTGCTGTTCGTCGCCGTGATCGTCGCCGTCGCCGTGGCCGGCGTGGTGCTCTCGGCGCCGATCCTGCTGGCGGAGCTGCTGCTCGACGGCCTCATCGTCGCCGGCCTCTGGCATCGCGTCAGTGCCGGCGCCCGCCAGTTCACGTTCGACCTGGCCGTGCGGCGCACGATCGGGCCGGCCATGTTCGTCATCGTCGGCCTGGCCGCCGCGGGGTTCCTGCTGGAGCAGGTGGCGCCGGGCGCGCGTTCGATCGGCGACGTGCTTCGGGGGCTCACGGGTTGATGCGCACCGACATGCGACTCCCTTCCTCGAAGCGACCGGTGCCACCGCGGAGGCAGGACATGCAGCGCGTGGTGTGGGCGGTCCTTGGAATCGTGCTGCTGGCCATCGGGCCGATCGGCGTCGTCCACTCCGCGCCGCCGGCCAGCTCAGGCACGGCGGCAGCGGGCCAGGGCGCGGGGCAGGCCGCCGGCGCCGCGGCCATCAGCGGCGTGGTGTCGGATGAGGTCACGGGCCGGCCGATCGCCGGCGCCAGCGTGTTCCTCGTCACGCGCGACCGGGCCTCCGGCCAGCTCCAACCGCTGCGACTGTCGATGGTCACCGACGCGCGCGGCCGATTCGTGTTCCTCGAGGCGTCGCCGAAGTACGCGTACACGCTGTCGGCGACCCACGGCGGGTACGAGGCCGGTCAGTACGAGGGACCGAACGCGCCCGCCGGCACCAGGAGCGAGCGCGGGGCCTCCATCACGGTCCGCGACGGCGAGTGGCTGCGCGACGCGAACATCCTGATGCGGCCGGTTCGGCCTTCGAGCATCGGCGGTCGCGTCGTGGACGAACGCGGCGAGCCGGTGGTCGCCGCCGCCGTGCGCCTCTTCACGACGCGCGAGGTCTCCGGCCACGACCAGCTCATGCCGGGTTCGGTCACGTCCACCGACGACCGGGGCGTGTATCGGGTGCCCGTGACCGCCGGCCGGTACTACGTCGCGGTGCTGTCCGTGCAGGCGACGATGCCGGTGTCGGCGGCCGACCGGCCGCGCGACCTCGCGCTCGGCGGTCTGGTCGCCTTCGGCCGGAGCGCGCCGCCGATCGACGCCGGCGCGGTGCGCGGACCGGGCATCGACGTGGACGGCCGTCACCGCCTGGTCCTCAGCAACTTCGCCACGCCGCCACCTCCGGGCGCCGGGCGTCCGCGCGCCTACGCGCCGGTGTTCTTCCCGGCCGCGCGCGACATCGGCAGCGCGCAGGCCGTCGAGATCGAAGCCGGCACGACCCGCGCCGACATCGACTTCCGCCTCGAGCCGGTGGACGCGGTGACCGTCTCGGGTCGCGTCACTGGCCAGGCAGACGCCGCGGTGAACATGTTCCTGCGCCTCATGAGGCCGGGCAGCGAGCACCTCGGCTTCGGGTCGGAGGTCGCAACGACCATCGTCGAGCCCGACGGGACGTTCACGTTCCTCCGGGTGCCCACCGGCCGATACACCCTGCTGGCCTCACCTGCGATCGTGGAAGCCGGCAGCGGCGGGGAAGGCAAGCTTCCGCCGAGTGTCGGATATGGCTCGGTCCAGGGACTGTCGAGGACCTACCCGGGCGGCGCGCCCAGCCGGATGTGGTGGCGGTCGAGCGCCGGCGCCGCGGTCTGGGGCAGGATGCCGGTGGACGTCGGCGCCGGTGACGTCGCGGATCTCGATCTGCCGCTGCACGGCACCACGACCGTGCGCGGGCGACTGGTCTTCGACGGTCCGGACCCGCCGGATCCGAACCGCCGCGTCAACCTCATGCTCGAACCCGCGAACGGCGACGCCACGCTCGGCGTGCCGAACGGCTGGACGGATGCGGGCGACGACACGTACGCCTTCGTCGCCGAGGGACTGCAGAGTGGCCGGTACGTGCCCCGGATCGGGTTTCCGCGGGACTGGCGCGTGAAGTCCATCACCGCGGGCGGCGCCGACCTCACCGCGACCGGCTTCGATGGATCGATCGGCACCGACTTCGACGACGTGGTCGTCACGATGACCCGCGAGGGCGCGTCGCTGTCCGGGCGCGTCACGGATGCCCGGGGCGGGATGGCGACCGGGACCGTGCTCCTCTTTCCCACCGACCGCGCGCAATGGGCTGACTACGGCCTGACGCCGGAGCGCCTCTTGTCGATCGGCGCGGACGCCGACGGCGCGTACGCCTTCACCGGAGTGCCGGACGGCGAGTACTACGCGATTGCCGTGTCGGGAAGACAGACGCGGGACTGGATGGAGACCAGGTTCCTCGACGCTGCGGCCGCGCTCGCCACGCGCGTGTCGCTCGTGACGGGCCGCACGCAGACGCAGGATCTCCGCATGTCCGAGGTCATCGTCCGATGAGGCCGCGGTGGTTCGCGGTGCGCGTCGTCGTCGTGTCCGCGGCCGTCGTCGTGGCGGCCGCGGCGACAGGGACGCCCGTCCCGGGGGCGACGGCCCGTCCGGCCGGCGGGCAGCAGTCGCGCGATGCGGTCGGACCGCCGACGACGGGCACCGCGGTGATCGCGGGCGTCGTCGTGGACGATCAGGAGCCCGCGAAACCGGTGCGGCGCGCGGTGGTCACGCTGAGCGGCGAAGGGCTGCGGCCCAGCCGCGGCGCGATTACCGATGACGACGGCCGCTTCGAGCTGCGGGGCCTGCCGGCGGGGCGGTTCACGCTCATGGCCGAACGCGGCGCCTACGTCACCTCCGCGTATGGCGCGAAGCGGCCGGGTCGGCCCGGTACGGCGATCACCGTGACGGACGGAGCGCAGGTCACCGATGTGCGGGTGCGCTTGTGGCGCGGCGCGGTGGTCTCGGGGGTCCTGCGTGACGAGACGGGTGCGCCGGTCGGCTCGACGATGGTCGAGGCCGTGCCCGCGCGAGAGGTCACGATCGGGCTGACGTTCAGCAACAACGGCCTCGCGCGGACCGACGATCGGGGCGAATATCGCATCTTCGGCCTCGTGCCTGGCACGTACGTCGTTCGCGCCAGCCGCGGCCCGACCGGCATCGCCAGCCGGTCGGAGATCGCCCACTCCGAGGCCGAGATCGACGCCATCTTCGCCGCGCTGGCGGCGCGCGGTCGAGGCCCGGCGGCGGTCGCGACGCCGGCGGCATCGGGTGCGTCGGCCGGGATGATTCCGGTGACCGGCACGCACGTCAACGCGGCGCCGATCTACTTCCCGGGCACGCCCGTCGTGACCGCTGCCACGCCGATCGTGCTCGCCGCCGGCGAGGCGCGTTCGGGCCTCGACTTCGTGGTGCGGCGTGTCGCCGTGGCGCAGGTGCGCGGCGTCGTCGTCGGGCCCGACGGCAGTCCCGTCGCGCGGGCGTTCGTCCATCTCGGCTCGACCGTCGTGCCGACGTCGTTCGCGGGGGCGATGCCGGCCCCGATCGCGGGCACCACCGGGGCCGACGGCTCGTTCGACATCGGCCCGGTGTCACCCGGCGACTATCGGCTGCTGATACGGGGTGACGTCGGCGGCGCGGGCGGGCCGGCGGGCGCGCTGCCCTGGTGGGCCGACGTGGCCGTCACGGCGACGGGAGCCGACATCGACCTGTCCACCGTGTCGCTCCGGCCGGGCCTGACGTTCGCCGGACGCCTGCGGTTCGCCGAGGGCGGCGCGACGCCGCCGGCGGATCTCGCGGGCATGCGGGTGATCCTCCAGTCGGACACCTTGCCGGTCGCGTCGGGATCGGGTCGGGGCCGCGGCGGCGGGACGAACGTCCGCGTCGTGCAACCCGGGGCCGTGGGTGCCGACGGCCGGTTCGAGATCACCGGCCTCGTGCCGGGCGAGTACCGGCTCGATGTCGGGGGCGGCGTGCTCGACGGCTCGGGCTGGTGGCTGCGGTCGGCCATGTGGCAGGACCGAGATCTGCTCGACGCGCCGCTGCGCGTCGGGCCGGACGCGCCAATCCGCGACGCGACGCTCGTCCTCTCGGATCGACGAACGGAGCTCTCCGGGACGATCGCGACGTCGGGCGGCGCGGCCGTGACGGATCTCTTCGTGCTGGCCTATCCGGCCGACGCGGCGCTTCGCGCGTCGGCGTCACGCCGAATTCGCGCCGTCCGTCCCGACAGCGCCGGCCGATTCGTCTTCGACCGCCTGCCCGCCGGCGACTATCTCCTGTGCGCGCTCGGCGACGTGGACGACGGGGCCTGGAACGAGCCGGGGTTCCTGGACCAGCTCGTGACCGCGTCGATTGCCGTCACGCTCCGCGACGGCGAGTCGAAGGTGCAGGACCTGCAGGTGCGGTGAGGGGCCGTCACTCGCGCCAGCCGCGGTGCTCGATCCGCACCGTGACGGCGCTCGATCGATCCCGGAGTCCGTACGCGACGTCGAGGCGAACGCCGAGATCGGACGCCGGGGAGCGCAGGCGAATGCCGGCGCCGGCGTCCACGAGCAGGGGAGAGGCGTCCCCGGTGCGGCGCGCCCACGCGCGGGCGGCGTCCACGAACCCGACGAGGTCGAGGCCGGCGAGCACGCCGCGCCAGACGGGCCGCGAGTACTCCGCGGTGGCGAACGCCAGCCGCCGGCCGAAGGCCTCGCCGGCGATCACGCCGTCCTCGAGCAGCGGGTGCGCGCGCAGGAGCGCGGGACGCGCGAGGCCCTCGCCCGCGCCGGGCCAGACGGCGAAGGGCGCGCGCGACGTCGCGATGGTCACGCCGCCGTGCGCGGACCACGCGGGCGCCGACCACGTTCGTGAGGATCGCCACGCGAGCGCCGTGCTCGACGAGGCAAAGGCCGGCCCCGTGCCGGCCCAGGCGCCCGCCGCGCCCCGCCATGACAGACGGTCGTCGAACCAGCGCTGATCGAGCGCGCCCGACACCGTCCCGAACCGGCGTTCGCCGATGCGGTCGTAGCCGGCGCCGGCGTTCCAGCGCAGCGTGCCCGTCGCCCAGTCGGTGAACGAGAGGCCCGCGTGCCGGCGTGCCTCGCGGGTGCCGCCCGCGTACGCCTGCCGTTCCCAGCCGGCATCGATGCGGACGATGCCGGGCATCCAGCCCGGGCCGGGCATCTCGATTGCGAAGCCGATGCGCGGGCGCTCCGACATCCAGCGGAACGTCCCGCTCCAGACGTCGCCGCCGCCCGAGGGACCGGCGACGTCCAGGCGGACCTCGCGCCGGGCGGCCGCGGTGGCGCCGATGGCCGCCCAGTCCGGCCAGCGTGACGGGAGCAGCGGCCGCTCGGTCACCGCCGCCTCGATGCTGGCCGTGCGCGGCCCGGCGGCCGGCTCCGTGGCGATCACCTCGGCGGGCGCGTAGCGCAGCGCGGTGCTCGTCGCGGTGGGCAGCGCCGCGAGGCGTCGTCGCGCCCGCGTGAAGGCCCCGGGCGTCAGCAGCCGGCGTGGCCGGAGGTCGAGGCGTTCGAGGAGTACCCGCTGGCGCGTGCGCCGCGCGCCCGTGATGGCGACGACGCCGACGGTCGGCGTTCCGGTCCGGTTCCAGGCGGCGAGCGCGCCGACGTCATCGCCGGCGAGGAAGCGGCTGGTGGCGACGAGATCGGTCGTGTAGGCGTCACCCGGTGCGAGCGCGTCCGCCCGGGCCGCGAGCGCGGCCGCGTCGCGCCATCGGTGTTCGGTGAAGCGCAGGCCGGCGAGTTCGCGCCAGCCCGCCGGATCCGCGGGGCAGAGCGCGGTCGCCGCCTCGAGGCCGCGAGCCGCGTCGTCCACCGCGCCGGTCCGCGCGAGCGCGACGGCCTGATCGACCAGGCGCCCGCACACCGCGCCGGTCGTGGGTCGGTCCGGCCCTTCGACGGAGTCGGCTTCGACCTCCGTGCCGGCTTCCACGCCGGCCGGCACGCGAGCCGGCGAGAGGGTCCGGCGTCCAGGCGCCACGGTCGCTGTCTCGACGGCGGGCAGCAGCACGAGCATCCAGCGGTCGGAGGCGGACCACTGCCGTTCGAACCGCGCGATCGGGATCACGAGGAACGGGGCCCGGGCCGGATCGTGGACGACGACCTCCGTCGCGGTCGCCGCGACGACGACGACGTAGTGGAACGCGCCGGGGCGATCTTCGACGAGGGCGATGACCGGCCGGCCGCGCGCGATCTCGCGCGCGAGCGTCGCGGCCGCGGTCGCCGCCGGCGCCAGTGCCGGCGCCGTCGTCCAGCCGCGCGTCCTCGCGGCCCCGACGAGATCCGCGGCGTGGATGCCGCCGTGGTCCCGGTCCACGAGCGACGCGAAGTCCTCGGGGTACACGTCCGTGGCGCCCCAGTAGCGCATGACCATCGCCAGCGCCGCGCCGCCGCACAGCCGCTCGGTCTGCGGCAGGTACGGCACGTCGAGCAGGGCGGTGGACGCGGACCGCGGCGTCACCTCCGGGCCGGAGCGCGCCTGCCCGAACGCAGGCGGCGCCAGGAGCGCGAGCAGGCACACGGCGGTTGCCATCGCGCGCGCGGCGTCCGGGCGCCGGCGTGCGATCGGGACGCGCGGGGGATCCCCGGTGCGCGGTTGCGAGGTCACGGTCCGGGCCCGCGCGCTACTTCGCGACGAGCACGACGAGGATCAGGATGAGCAGCAGCGTCGTGACCGAGATGACCACGGCATCACCGCCGGCGAGCTGCGTTCTGGCGGCACGCGCGGGTTCGGCGAGATCCCGCAGTTCATCGCTCGACAGCGTGCGGACCGCGGAATCCGCGCGGCCGACGTCGAGCCCCAGCCGATCGGCGACGGTCTTCATCCGATCCGAGTGCAGCACGTCGAGAATGACCTCGCGGTTTCCCGCATCGGTCCGCTGCTGATCCGCGACGGCCTGTCGCAACGCCTGCGAGTCGGCCACGTGACGCTGCGGCGCGGCCGCGCGGTCCTGCTGCGCGAATGCGGGGGCCGACCACGCCAGCGCGAGCACGAACACACCTACCGTACTGATTCGACGCATCATGTTCACCTCGACAGTCAGGAATTCGAAACATCCCGTGGAGGTGCAAGAACAATGCCCCGCCGAAATCCTGAGGTTTTTCGCGAAAAACCGTGGTTCGGACCGGGGGACCACCTCCGGTACGCCGGGTGCTACCGGGTGAGGTCGGGGTGGTCGGCCATGGCCTCCTCACACTCCGCGTCCGCGACCGCGCAGCTGGCGGTCGTCGTCGCGCGATCCGGAGGCGCCGGGACCGGCGCTGCTGGCGACGCAGATGGGCCCTCGCAGCCGCGGAGGAAGGCGCCCATCACGGCCGCGATCCCGGCGGCGCTCACGCTGCGACGGTCCGCCTCGAAGTACTCGCCCGGCGCCTGCGGGCCCGTGACGATCTCGTAGGCCGGGAAATAGATCACGTCCGGATGGGCGCGTGCCGTCTCCTCCGCGGCCACGCGCAGGACGCACTTGCTGTAGGTCGTCGCGACCAGCACGTGCGTGTCGCGCGCGGTCGCCACGAGCGGCACGGGCGAGACCGTCAGGATGATCCGCACGCGCCGGTTGATCGCGCGCAGGTCGGTGACGAACGCCGAGAGGTCGGCGGCGACCTCGCGCGCGGAGAAATTGTGAAACCGGTGCCGCGCCGGATCGAAGGAGCCGGCGACCGTCCCCGGGCACGCCGGAAACACTGCGCCGTCGGTCGTCGAGAGCCACGCCTCGGTCAGCCCGAGCGTGAAGATGCAGACGTCGGCCTGGGAGAAGGCCGCCGCGACGGCCGCCAGGTGCTGACGGGTCAGCGCATCGAACTCGCGATCGGATCGGGCCGGGTACCGCAGGCCCGGCCGGAAGGGATCGACGACGGCGTCCCCTAGGTGCCATCGATCCTCGGTCGGCGCGAACCGTCCCGAGGCGCGGCGCAGGAGCTGAAGCAGCTGACGCGCCGTGTAGATGTGACCGTAGGCGGCCGTGAAGCGGTCGTAGCCGAAGCGGTCCTCGCGAGGGAAGGCCGGGTGCGGCGGCTCGGTGCGGAGGTAGGTGTGGCCCGCGGCCTCGAGCCACGGGACGAGGTTGGCGGCGAAGCAGCTGCCGGCGGTCATCACGCGTTCGCCCGTCCGCACGAACGGCACGTCCGTGATGAGGTCCGCCGTGGTCCAGCCATTGCTGATGGCGCGCGACCAGAACGAAGTCCGCGGGGCCGCCCGGTACGGGTGCGTCACGCCGTCCGCTCCAGGTGCGCGGTCATGAGGGCGCCGAACGCCTCGTTGGCGTGCGTGACGTCGTCGCCCCAGAACTGGCGCTTCAGGAAGTCGTGGTCGCGGGCCAAGGGCGGGCACTCGACGCTGCGCACGCCGGCCTCGGCGGCAGCCTCGTCGCGCAGGTCCTGGATCACACGCCAGAGCCGGGCGCGGACGTGTGGCGGCGTGAGCCGGGCCCCCGCCGCGTCGATGCCGATCGCCGCCAGTCGCGTCCTGAAGTGCGCCTCGTTCCGAAGCCGCCGCCGCAGCGCGTCGTCGTCTCCCTTGGGTGGCGGCGGACCGACGACCACGACGAGGCGCGCGACGGCACGAAGCCGGGCGAGCAGCGGCGCCAGATCGGCGACGTACCGCTGGAAATGCGCGCGCACGAGCGATTCCGGCACGAGCCGCGCGTCCGGCGCGATCGGACCGTACGGGCGCGAGCGTGGGATGAAGTCGAACGGCGGGTCTGGCGCGAAAAGGAACTCGGCGATGTGCTCGTTGCCCAGCCACGAGAGCCAGACCACACGGCCCGGCGCCGCGTCGACGAGCGCGTCCCAGTAGTCCGACTCGCGCGGCCAGCCCCCTGTCAGGGCGACCCGGCGGTCGGCGATCCGCACGACGGCCGGGGTGCTGCTTCTGGGCGCTCCGGGCAACCCCAATGCGTACGCATGCGAATGTCCCGCCAGCAGGAATTCGGGCGGCATCCGTGACGGGGCTGGTTGCATGGCGCGCGCTCACCCGGGCTATCGGCGTGAGCGGCGGCCCAGGGCGCGGGCGATTCGGCGTCAGATTGCGCCAGATGCGGCCAGAGCCGGCAGGACGGCAGGGCGATCGCGGCGGCCGCGCGCCGCTACCGCCGCGGGGCGAGGCGCTTCAGTTCCGGAAACCAGTTGACGACGACGCGCGCGAGCTGGATGTTGGGGGCCTCGTCGCCGGCATTGGGGAACATCACGAAGCGGCCGTCCGGCGCCACGTCGTAGTCGGCGAACGTGCTGCCCGCCACCGCCACGCCGCTCAGGCCGCCCATGAAGTTGCCCGACGTCAGCGCGCGCGGCCTCGACGCGGAAAACGTCGGCCCGTCGGCGATGGTCACCATCATGATGCCGGCGTCCGTCCGGTAGTAGAGTTCGCGCCCGTCGGCCGACCATCGGGCGTAGGCGCCGCCCTCGTCGGAGACCTGCCAGCGTCCGCCGGCCGGCGGAAACGGGCGGACGTAGACCTCGACGCGCCCGCTCTCGTTCGACTGGTAGGCGACCCAGCGGCCGTTCGGCGAGAAGGCGGCTTCGGATTCCTGGAACCGCGTGGCGAGAAACGGGACGACCTTCGGCTCCTTCGCCTGGAGATCCATGTAGCCGATGTCCGCGCCGCCGGCCCACCCGGCGTCCGCATCGGCCGGACCGCCGCGGAGCGCCAGGACGTACCGGCCGTCGGCGGACCAGTCGCTGACGAAGAGCTGCAGGTTCTCGTGCGTCAACTGCACGGCTTCACCCGAGCCGTCGGCGGCCTTGCGCCAGAGATCGTCGGAGCCGTCGGCGTCGGAGGAGAAGATCAACTCCGAGCTGTCGGGCGACCACACGGCGGGCCCCTCGATGCCGTCACCGAAGGTCAGCCGCGTCCGGGTCCCGCGCCCGAGGTCGTACACCCACACGTCCCAGTTGCCGCCGTTGAGCTCGGTCATCGCCACGCGGCGGCCGTCCGGCGACACGCGCGACTCGACGTAGGTTCGCGGCTCGGGCAGCATCGTGGACACCTGCCCGTCGCGGTCGACCCACACCGCCGGGTACTGTCCCGGCCCGGACGTCCCGCGCCGGTGGGCGAGGATGCCGTTCTTCGACACGCTGTACTGCGCGCCGCCGCTGCCCGGATCGTCGGCCACGCCCTCGGCGACCGGCACGACGCTGCCCGCGACCTGGAGGCTGTTCACGTCGAAGGGGACGGCGAACAGCGTGCCCGCATTCACGAACAGCAGGTGCCCCGATTCGACGTACCGGCCGTAGTAGCCGCCGCGGTAGACGACCGTCTGCGTGCCGGTGTCGAGATCGACCACCTTGAGGGTCGCCGCGTCGAAGCCGCCCGCGATCGAGACGTGTGCCGTGAACAGCACGTGGCGACCGTCCGGCAGGAACTGCGGCCAGCGGTGCGTGACCTCGCCGACCGACTCGTCGAGCGTCGTCACCGGTGTGGCCTCGCCGCCGTCGGCGCTCACCATCATCAGGCCCGAATTCGGCGACGGGGCGAACACGATCCGGCCGTCCGGACCCCAGTCGGCGCCACGGCTGCGATCCACGTCGATGATCTTGAGCGGCGTGCCACCCGTCGCCGGCACCTTCTGCAGGGACGTCGACAGGGCGAACCCGACCCAGGACCCGTCCGGCGAGAAGAACGGGTTGTAGGTGCCGCCGCCGGTCAGCGTGCCGGCGGTCGTGTTGTCCAGGCGCCGGATCTGGAGGCGCGAGTCCTGGTTGTTGCCGGTCGCCACCACGATCTGACTGCCGTCGGGCGAGAGCACGAGGCTGGACCCGAGCGAGAGATCCCGCAGATCGTCGGCCACGCCGACGGCCATGTCGAGCCGCAGGGTCGGCGGCGGGGCGGCGTCACCGCCGCGGAAGGCGAACGTGGCACCCAGGGCCAGGGCCAGGATCGCCGCCGTCCCCCATGGCGCCCAGACCCGCCACGCGGGAGGCCTGGCCGCGCTGGTGTCGGCCACGGCGCCGGCCGCGGCGTGCGGATCCTCCAGGTACTCCTCGATGGCCACGCGGGCATCGCCGATGGCCTGGATGCGCCGCGACACGTCCTTGCGGAGGCAGCGCTGGAGCAGGGTGCGGATGCGGGGCGGCGTGCCGGCCGGCAGCTGCGCCCAGTCGGGATCGCGGTGGACGATCGCCCCGAGCACGTCGGTCACGGTCTCGCCGGCGAAGGTCCGCTGCGCGGTGAGCATCTCGTAGAGCACGCAGCCGAAGGCCCAGACGTCCGTCCGCCGATCGACGCTGCGTCCCCGCGCCTGTTCCGGGCTCATGTAGGCGGCGGTGCCGAGGATCATGCCCGGCTGCGTCGCGGCCAGCTCGGTCGGCGAATCCGCGAGCCGGGCCGAGCTGCCCGAGCCCTCGCCGGAGAAGATCTTGGCCAGGCCGAAGTCGAGCAGCTTCACCGACCCGTCGTCGGCGACCATGACGTTGGCGGGCTTGAGGTCGCGATGCACGACGCCCTTGTCGTGCGCCGACTCGAGCGCGCGGGCGATCTGGAGCGCAATCGGCAGCGCCTCGGCGAGGGGCATCGGACCGGCGTCGAGGCGCTCATGGAGGTTGCGTCCCTCGGCCAGTTCCATGACGAGGAAGCGGACGCCGTCGGCGTCCTCGAGGCCGTGGATGGACGCGATGTTCGGGTGGTTCAGCTGGGCGAGCAGCTGCGCCTCGCGCTCGAGCCGGCGCATGCGCTCGGGATCGCCCGCCACGTCGGGCGGCAGCACCTTGATGGCGACCTCGCGCTTCAGCGTCGTGTCTTCGGCCCGGAACACCTGCCCCATGCCGCCCTCGCCGAGCTTGGCGGTGATGGTGTAGTGGTTGAGTCGCGCGCCGATGTCCATTCGTGGGTGCCTTCCGGGATTTGGCGGGGGGCCAGGTTCGGCGCTGATCGTATCCGAACACCCGGGAGGGACCAAGGAACCCCGGCGGGACTCACTCCGTCCGCAGCGCCACCAGGGGATCGACCCGCATCGCACGCCGGGCGGGGAGCCACACCGCGACCAGCGCGACCACCAGCACCAGGGCGAGGGCCAGGGCGTAGGCGCGCAGGTCGGCGGAGGCGAGGCCGAAGACCAGGCTGCCGAGGGCGCGCACGAGCAGCGCGGACGCCGCGAGTCCGGTGACGAGGCCCGCGCCGACGAGCCGGAGCGCGCGCCCGAGCGCCTCGCGGAAGATCCGGCGCGGCGGCGATCCGAGCGCGAGCCGGATGCCGAACTCGCGGCGCCGCCGGGCGGCGACGAAGCTCATCAGCGCGTAGAGGCCGATGCCGGCGACAATCGCCGAGAGCGCGCCGACCATGGCCGCGAACGCGCTCTGGGCGCGCTCGAGTGCCAGGCTGTCCGAGATGATCGCGTCGAAGGTCGCGGCGTTCTCGATCAGCAGGTCGCCGCTGAGGCCGCGCAGCGCCTGTCGCACTGCCGGCATCGCGGCCGGGCCGGTGTCCGCGCGGAAGACGAGATCGATCCAGTACGGCGAGACCTGCGCGAGGGGCACGAAGACGCGATAGCCCGGGTCGGTGCCCAGCATGATGTCGCCCGCGACGCCGACGATCTCGTACGACTCGGGCGGGTTGCCGAAGAACGCGACGGGAATCCGGTGGCCGACCGGGTTCCCGTCCGGGAACAGGCGCGCGAGGCGCGCGTTGACGATGGCGACCCGCGGCGCCGTGGTCGTGTCGTCCGGCGTGAACGCCCGCCCCCGCACCGGCGTGCCCATCGTCTCGAAGTAGCCGGGGCTGGCCGCATGGAGCGCGGCGATGACGCGGTCGCCGCCATCGGTCGGCTGGAGCGGGGCTCCGCCGAGGATGCCGAGCCGGCTGCCCGGGAACCCCGTGGTCGCGGCGGCCAGGCGGACGCCCGGCACCGCGGTGACCCGCGCGATCATCTCGTCGAAGGCGCGCGCCCGCCGCGTGGTGTCCTCGTACGAGTCGTCGGAGAACGGCAGGCTGACGTTGAGCGCCTGGAGGCCGCGCGGATCGTAGCCGCGGTCCCGGCCGACCGCGGCGCCGAACGACCGGACCATCGCGCTCGCGCCCACGAGCAGGACGACGGCGAGGACGATCTCGACGACCACGAAGCCGCGCTGGGCCCGCGTGACGCCGGACGCCGCCGCGCGCGCGCCCGTGATCGCTTCCGACGACCGCAGGGATCGCAGGCCGAGCGCCGACAGCAGCCCGACCATCGCCGCCGCGACCAGCGCGACGCCGGCCGCGGCACCGACGACCGGCAGGTTCAGGCCGATGTCCTGCAGGCCCGCCATCTGCGCCGGCATGACGGCGGAGACGATCCGGGTGCCGTAGGCCGCGAGGCCGAGACCGCCGGCGCAGCCCGCCAGGGTCAGCATCGCGCTCTCGGCCACCAGCGCGCGTGCCAGGCGCCAGCGCGATGCGCCGAGCGAGAGGCAGACGGCGAGCTCACCGCGCCGCGCGGTGTTGCGCGCCAGCAGCAGGCCGGCGAGGTTGGTGCAGCCGATGACGAGGAAGAGCGCGACCAGGCCGAGCAGCGTCTGGTACGCCAGCCGGCTCGACGCCGACGCGGTCACGTCGGCGGGGCTGACGCTCACGGTCCATTCCGTCGCGTCCCCGCCGAGTCCGGCCGCCCGGCGCCTGGCCCGCGCATCGACCTCGGCGCCCGCCGAGGCGAGCGTGCGGCCGGGGGCGAGCCGGCCGACCGCCTCGACGAACCGGCGGCTGGACCCCTCGAACCGGGACGCGATCCACGCGTCGGCCGACAGGACGCGCGGGAAGACGAAGCCCCGCGGCATGACGCCGACGACCTGGTACGCCTCGTCGCCCATCGTGATCGTGCGGCCGACGACTGCCGGGTCGCGATTGAACCGGCGCGTCCAGAACGCGTCGCTGAGGACGAGCACCGGGGCGCCGGCGTCGGCGTCCGACAGATCGCGGCCGAGGGCCGGGTGGACGCCGAGGACGCGGAACAGGTTCGGCGACACGCGATGCGTCACGACGCGCACGGGCTCGTCGCCGACCCGCGCGACCATCGCGCCGTAGCTGAAGCCGGCGATGCCGGAGAACGCGTCGGGGTCGCGGCTGAGGTCGGCCAGCTCGTCGCCCGAGAGCGAGGCGCGCGATCCGGTGGGCACGTGCAGCGCGTGAATCCACGCCAGCCGATCGGGTTCGGCAAAGGGCAGCGGCTTCAGCCACACGGCCCAGGCGAGGCTGAAGACCGTCGAGACCGCGCCGATGCCGATGGCGAGCGTCGCGATGGCCAGCGCGCTGAAGGCGGGCGCCTGGCGGAGGCGACGCGCGGCCAGGCGGACGTCGGAGACGAGACCGGTGTGACGCATGGGATGGAGCCTCCTGAGGTGCGCGACCGAATCCCGTCCCCGTCGCGCCAGCCACGGCAAGGCCGAATGCGCGAGGTGCCACCGCAGGAACCTCGCGGCCGCCCGCCGGCCACCGGCGTCGGCGATCTCGCGGGCCTCGTCCTCGAGATCCGCGAGGATGTCCTCGCGTTCCGCGCGCGGCGCCAGCAGGCGGACGACGGCGCGGTGGCGGCTCGACAGCGGCGACGACCGCGGCGCTACTTCGTGGTCCGGGCGTTCCATGCCGCGATCATCCGGGTCAGGACCGACGTCGAGTAGGTGAGCGCGCGCGTGCCGGCGGGCGTCAGCCGGAAGCACGTGCGTGCGCGACCGCCCTGGACGGGGCGGGGCGGATCCACGCGCGTGCGCAGCAGCCCCTTGTCGGCCAGTCGCGCGAGCGTGTTGTAGACGGCGCCAATCGCGACAGGCCGGCCCGTCGCTGCCTCCAGGTGCTTCCGCACCTTCAAGCCGTACGCCTCGTCGCCCAGCTGTCCGACCGCGAGCAGCGTGCAGACCTCGAATTCGCCGAGCCAGTCACCCTTGGCCATGGTCTTTGTTCGACAAACGAGAACTTAGACGCCGGGACCGGGCGGCTGGTTGGTCCGGGGGCTCCGGTGGCCAACCGAGCCGCGCCGTTCCGGATAGTGCTTTGACATCTGATGCGTGATGCGTGATGATTCAGGCATGCGCACTACGCTCGACCTCGACGAGGACGTGTTGCAGGCCGCGAAGGAACTGGCGGCGGCGCGGGGGACGACGGCCGGCAGGATCCTGTCCGACCTGGCGCGTCGCGCGCTGGCCTCGCCCCACAAGGGAAAAGTGCGCAACGGCGTGCCGCTGCTGTCACGCCGGTCCGGCCATGCACCGCGGCCGACGATGAAGCTCGTCAACGAGCTGCGGGACGATTCGTAGGTCCCGCGAGCCGCATCGGATGCCGCGCGTCAGCCTGCTCGACGTCAACGTGCTCGTGGCGCTCTTCGACCCGGACCACGTGCATCACGACCTGGCGCATGACTGGTTCGAGGATTCCGGTGTCCAGGGCTGGGCGACGTGTGCCGTCACCGAGAACGGCTTCGTCCGCGTCGTGTCCAATCCCCGCTATCGCCCCGAGGCGCCGCGGCCGGTGGAGGCGCTCGATCGGCTGCGCCGCTTCTGCGCGGGCGGCGGCCATCAGTTCTGGGCCGATGCGGTCTCGCTACGCGACACGACCCTGTTCGACCTGAATATGGCGCGGGGTTACCGGCAGCTCACCGACATCTATCTGCTCGGCGTGGCGCACCGGATGGGTGGTCGGCTGGCCACGTTCGACCGCGGGATACCGCTGTCGGCGGTCAGGGGTGCGCGTCCGCAGACACTGGCCGTCATCAGCGGGCCGTCGGACGGGTAGCGGTCCGGGGCGGCGCGACGGGCGCCACCGACGACAGGTCGCGAATCTGCCGTTGTTACCGGCCGCTCGCCACCGCGGGCGTCGCGTGCTGCGCGATCGCCGCGAGCTGACGAA
>JAWKHR010000011.1:0-120000 GCA_041394725.1 Vicinamibacterales bacterium
CGAGTAGATGAGGCCGGGCAGTTGCGCCATCAGCCGCGCCAGGTTCGCCGGGCAGCACGCGACGTCGAAGTACGGCTGCCGCTGCGTGGCGCGCCCGCGGCCGCGCCCCGTGGACTCCAGCGGGTTCTGGTAGAAGAACGTGTTGCCCGCGATCGACACGCCCGAGAGGTACCCGTTGTAGAGCGTCCGTTCAAACGCGTCGAGATACTTCCCGTCGGCCTCCTTCAGGAACAGGCGGTGGTACCAGAGCAGGCCGCCGATCGACGCGCACGTCTCCGTGTAGGCCGTCCGGTTCGGCAGCGCGTAGTCCGGCCCGAAGGCCTCCGTGCTGCCCACCGAGCCCAGCCCGCCCGTGATGTACATCCGCTTGCCCACCACGTCGTCGAAGAGCGCGTCCACGGTGCGCCCGAACGCCGTGTCGCCGGTGAGCACCGCCGCGTCGGTCATGCCCGAGTAGAGGTAGGTCGCGCGCACCGCGTGCCCGGTGGCGCGCGTCTGATCGACGACGGGCTGGTGGTCCTGCCGGTAGTCGAGCTGGTTGTACATGAAGAACCGGTCGCCCTGCGGGAACTGCACGTGTTCCACGGAGTGCTCGCGCCCGCGCTCGTCGAGGAAGAACTTCGCGGTGTCGAGATAGGCGCGGTTGCCGGTGACGCGCGAGAGCTTCACGAGCGCCAGCTCGATCTCCTCGTGGCCGGGCACGTCGCGCCGCCGGTCCGGGCCGAACGTGCGGACGATGAGGTCGGCGCTGCGGATGGCGATGTCGAGGAACGTCCGCTTGCCGGTCGCCTGATAGTGCGCGACCGCGGCCTCGATCATGTGGCCCTGGTCGTACAGCTCGTGGCTCGTGTGCAGGTAGGACCACCGTTCCGGCCCGACGCCGGGCGGCGGGTTGGCCGGATCCACCAGCCGCGGCGTGTAGAGGTAGCCGTCCTCGGCCTGCGCGGCCGCGATCGTCGCGATGAGCGCGTCCACCTCGGCGTCGAGCGCCGGGTCAGGGTGCGCCGCGAGCGAGTACGACGCCGCCTCGATGATCTTGTAGACGTCGGTGTCGTTGTAGCGCTGGCCCTCGTACGCGCCCGGCATCTTCCCGGCAGCCTTCAGGAAGTTGGCCACGCGGTTGGTCGCCTCGTTCTGCCGCATGATGTGCGGGATCGTCACCGTCCGGTTCGTCTCGAGCCGGTCGCGCCAGAAACCGCCGGTCAGGCGCACGGACGTCAGCGGCACCGCGACGATGGGGTAGTCGCGCCCGGCCTGCGTGGGCGACGCCGCCTGTGGCGGTGCGAACGCCGCCGCGCCGAGCGTGGCCGCCGCGGCGACGGTCACCACGGTCACGGGGGCGGCGAGGGAGGGCCACTTCATGGTCGGGTCCTTTCGTGACGGGCGTCCTGACGCTTTCCTGGCGGGCGTCCTGACGTACGATGCGGTGGTGCGCCACCATCTTACCGCCCGGCTCGAGCTGCCCCTGCCGCTCGACCGCGTGTTCCGGTTCTTCGGCGCCGCGGAGAACCTGCAGCGCATCACGCCGCCGGAGCTGGGCTTCCGGATTCTCACGCCCCTGCCGATCGAGATGCGGCCGGGCGCGCTCATCGACTATCGCATCCGCCTCTTCGGCCTGCCGCTCCGCTGGCGGACCGAGATCACCGAATGGGACCCGCCGCACCGGTTCGTGGACATCCAGCTTCGCGGCCCGTATCGCGAGTGGACCCACACCCATACGTTCGAGCCGACGCCGGATGGCCGCGGCACGATCATCCACGACCATGTGCAGTACCAGCTGCCGCTCACGCCGCTCGGCGACCTCGCGTGGCCGATCGTGCGGCTCCAGCTCCGGCGCATCTTCGCGTACCGGGAGCGGGCGACGCGGCAGCAGTTGCTGACCGCCGGGCAAGAGCATCGCGCCGGTTAGGATAGAAACGGAGCCCGATTGTCATGCCCGCCACGCCCCTTCCATCCGCGCGCGAGGCGTCGGCCGCGCTCGCGCGCGTCGGTCGCCACTTTCACCAGCGCGGCTGGGTCTTCGGCACCAGCGGCAACTTCAGCGTCGTCCGCTCGCGCCAACCGGTCCGGCTCGCGATCACGGCGAGCGCCGCGCACAAGGGGGAGCTCACGGCGCGGGACATCCTCGAGATCGACGCGAAGGGCCGCGTGACACGCGGGCGGCGGCCACCGTCGGCCGAGACCGGCGTGCACCTGGCCATCGTCGCCGCGCGCCGGGCCGGCGCCGTGTTGCACACCCACTCGATCTGGAGCACGATTCTCTCGGAGCGGCATCGCGGGCGAGGCGGCCTCGCGGTGCGCGACCTCGAGATGCTCAAGGGCCTCGACGGTGTGACGACGCACGCGCATCGTGAGTGGATCCCGATCGTGGCGAACACGCAGGACATGCCGGCGCTCGCGCGCGACATCACGGCCGTCCTCGCCGCCCGGCCCGCCGCGCACGCCGTGCTCATCGCCGGCCACGGGCTCTACACGTGGGGACGCACGCTGGCCGAGGCGGAGCGGCACGTCGAGATCCTGGAGTTCCTGCTCGAGCTGGAAGGAAGGAGGCAGTCATGGCCCTCGTGAGGATTCCCGCCGAGGATCGCACCCTGACCGACGCCGCCGAGATCACGGCGTTCCTCGCGTCGCGCGGCATCGACTACGAACGCACCGACCCGTCGCGGCCGGTCGGGCCCGACACGCCGGCCCCCGCGATCCTCGAGGCCTACGGCGACAAGATCGAGGAGCTGAAGGCGCGGGGCGGCTACGTCACGGCGGACGTGATCGACGTCTTCCCCGACACGCCGAACCTCGAGGCGATGCTCAACAAGTTCAACTCCGAGCACTGGCACGACGAGGACGAGGTGCGCTTCATCGTCGAGGGCCGCGGCCTGTTCCACATCCACCCGGAGGGCGGGCCGGTGTTCGCGATCGAGGTCGAGGCCGGCGACCTGATCCGCGTCCCGCGCGGCACGCACCACTGGTTCGACCTCTGCACGGACCGCCGGATCCGCGCGATCCGGCTGTTCCAGGACCCGTCGGGCTGGACGCCGCACTACACGGACAGCGGGGTCGATCGCGATTTCCAGCCGGTCTGCTTCGGGCCCGCGTACTTCCCGACCGCGCGACCCGGCCAGGCGTGACGACCGGGCCGGGCGTGACGATCCGGCTCGCGGACCGCGGCGTGCGGGTCGTGCTGCTCGACATCGAGGGCACGACGACGCCGATCGCGTTCGTGCACGACGTGCTGTTTCCCTTCGCGCGCGCGCGTGCGGCGGCGTTCCTGGCGGCGCACGCCGGCGATCCCGAGGTCGGGACGGCGGTGGCGGAGCTCGTCGCCGAGCACGCGGCCGACCTGGCGCGCGGCGAGGCGCCGCCCCCGGTGGACGGCGGCCTCGCGCCGTACGTCCACTGGCTGACCGACCGCGACCGGAAGTCCACCGGCCTCAAGCGGCTGCAGGGCCTCGTCTGGGAGGCCGGCTACCAGGCCGGCGCGCTCCACGGTCAGGTCTACCCGGACGTCGCGCCGGCGCTCGCGCGCTGGCACGCGGCGGGCGTCGCGATCGCGATCTACTCGTCGGGCAGCGAGCTCGCGCAGCGCCGGTTGTTCGAGTCCACGCTGCCGGGCGACCTCACGCGATATCTCTCGGGGTTCTTCGACACGCGCGTCGGCGGGAAGCGCGACGCCGCCAGCTACGCGCGAATCGCGGAGCGGCTCGGCCACGCGCCGGCGGCGATTCTCTTTCTCTCGGACGTCACCGCCGAACTCCACGCGGCGCGCGACGCCGGTCTCCAGGTCGCGCTGAGCCTCAGGCCCGGCAACCCGCCCCAGCCGGACGCGGCGGCGTTCGAGACGTTCGAGACGTTCGACGCGATCGGGTAGGATCGGTGGCCTGCTCGACAGGCCAGGAGAAAAGCTCAGGATCGTGGAGGAGTCATGCGCCAACCACATCGACATTGCCTCGCCGTCGTCCTGAGCCTGTGTCTTGCCGCGGCATCGCCCAGCACCCCGCGGGCGACATCTCCCGCGCAGGCCACGGAACTGGACGGTACGTGGGTGGGCCAGTATTCGGAAGCCGAGGGCCAGAGGCGGGACTTCAAGCCCGGTGAAGTCCGGATGGTGTTCCAGGGGAACCAGGCGCGGGCAACCGGCATCGTGTCTCCCGACGAAGCCACGCTCGGCGTCGAGGTCAACCCTCGGACCACGCCCAGGCAGCTCGACTACTGGATTTCCCCCGACGGCTCGAAGACCTTGTGCGTGTACGAGGTTGCCGGTGACACGCTCCGAATTGGCGTTCCCCGCAGTGGCGGGAGACCGACCGCGATTTCGTCGGCGAAGGGGTCGCGCACGGTGGTTCTCGTCCTGAAGCGGCAGTAGACCCGCTGCGCGTGGCCCGACTGACGTCGCTCCGCCTGGCTGCCAGGAACATCTGGCGTCGCCCGCGACCAATCGCGGCGATGGTCCTGCTGCTCTCGGTCGCGTGGGCGATCTTCGCGGCGGTGACCTCGATCGTCGATGGGGTGCTGCTCCGTCCTCCTCCCTTCCCGAGCGCCAAGCGAATCGTGCACCTCGATGCGCCGGTCACCAGGTACATCGCCCGGCCCGACGTCATGGCGAGAATTCAAGCGGCCGTGTCGGCCACGACGCGGCTCGGCCAGCAGGCCTGGGTGGCTCGCCGCCAGGTGTTCGCGTCGGAAACAGGCCTGGCCAGCGACACCCCGGTGACCGCGCTGTTCGTCTCGCCGGGCTTCTTCAGGGTGTTCGGCGTGACGCCGATCCTCGGCCGGACCCTGAATGAAGCGGACGGCCGCGCCGACCCGGTGCCGGTGCTGGTGTCACAGCGGATCTGGCTGACTCGATTCGGAGGCGATGCGGCGGTCCTCGGCCGGCCCATCCGGTGGCCGGACGTGCTCGACCAGGCGACCTGGACGATCGTCGGAGTGCTCCCCGATGGCCCGACCTTCCCCGGGGATGCGGACGTCTGGCTCCCCTATGGTGCCGGGCGCTTCCTTCCGACGCTCGTTCCGACGTTTGCCCTGCTCGATGCCGGCGTGTCCATCGAGCAGTTGCAGCGCGATCTGCCGGACATCACCATCACGCCACTCCGCGAGTACCTTCGTCCCACCGATGCGCGGTCAGCCGCATTCGTCTGGCTGGCCAGCGTGTGCCTTCTGGTGGCCGCGACGGCTCAGGTGGCGACCCTGCTGGCCTCGATCCTGGCCGGGCGTCTGCCGGACATGGCCGTGAAGAGAGCGCTCGGCGCGGATGATCGCTCGCTCGAGGTCGAGTGGCTGTCCGAGATGGGCCTGGTCGCGCTCGCGTCGCTGCTGGCGACGGTGATCCTCGCACGGCCGACGCAGCACGTTCTCGTCAGCCTGTTCCCGGCTGAGCTGACCAGCGGTCTGGACGTCTCGCTGGGGCCGCGGGTCGCCATCCTGGTCATGATCGTCTGCGCGGTCACCGTGTCGGCCCTTGCGGTCCAGGGCACCCGTCGTCTTCGCCGGTCCCGCCAGGGGTTGCGCCCGCGCATGGCCGGGCGATCCCGATCTGACCGGCCGTCGTGGCGGGCCGTCAGCGCGCAGGTGGCGTTGTCGGTGCTGGTGCTCCATGCCGCGGCGCTCGTCGTGCAGAGCCACGCGGGCTTGCTGCGCGACGATCTCGGGTTCGAGCCGGAAGACCTCCTCGCGGTTCCGATGCCCGCGCCGCCATCGCTCGCTGGCCTGGCGCCGTCGGCTGGCCGCAGCCTGGCGGCGGAGCACGCCAGGCGCGTACGCGAGAGCCTCGAGGCCGTCCGGCGCGTCGATGGCGTCCGCCGCGCGGCGTTTGCGTCCGCCTGGCCGATGGCGGTGCCGGTGGAGCCGCAGGCGATGCGCGTGGGCACCCGGCCGGGCGTGGTCGTCGATGTCGTGCGCCTGTCGGTGTCTCCCGACCACGTGCGCACGATCGGCGCGACCTTGATATCCGGGCGCGAGCCGACCGCCGACGAGGCGGCGAGCCTGTTCGAGGGACCGTCGCGCGCGGTGGTCGTGAACCGGACGCTCGCGGCTCTTCTGGAGCCGTTCGGTCCGGTCGTGGGGCAGACGCTCTCGTCGAGTCCCGCGCGTGTCTACGAAATCACCGGCGTCATCGACGACATCGCGCTGGACCAGCCGGGCCCGACGCCGCCGATGGCCTGGGACTACGTGCCGGCGGGAAACCGGGTCTTGCTCGTGCGGGCCGCTGCCGGACGCATCGTCGGGCCCCGGGTGCTCGAGGCCCTCGGGGCCGTCTGGCAGGACGATGCGCCCCGGAGGGTCGTGCCGCTGCACGACGTCGCGGCGCGCCGCAGCGCGGGCGCGCGCGCCAGCGCCGTGCTCGTGTCCACGATCGCAGCGGCCTGCGCGCTGTTGACGGCGATGGGCGTGGCGACGAACCTCGCGCGTCAGGTGGACGAGGAGGGGCGCGCGCTGGCGATCCGGCTTGCGCTCGGTGCGTCGGGCTCGCACCTGCGCCGGTGGCTCGTCCGGGCGGCCGTCCCGCCCGTCGCGGCCGGTGTCGCGACCGGTCTTCTTGCCGGGTTCATCGGTGCGTCCGTCGTGCGCGCCGCGTTCTGGGGCGTGACGCCTTCCGTGACGCTGGCCGCGGTGACCGGCGGGATCGTGATCGCGGCGGCCGCCTGGGCCGGCGTCTGGCCCGCGTATCGGCGGGCGATCAGGTGTGATCCGGCGGTGCTGTTGCGCTAGGGCCTGCCAGTAGTCGGCGGCCGCCGCGCCGACCTCAGCGCGAGATCCCGACCACGTCCAGGTAGCCGTCGATCGCGCCGGCGTCCACCCCTTCGAGCAGCTCGCGGACGGTGGAGAGCAGCGTCTGCGACGGGATGAACCCGCCCGTCGGCCGGCCCTCGCGCGGGGGGCCGAAGAACAGCGGCGGGTCGGTCGGCCGGATCATCACGACGCCGCCCGGCGTCGTGGTGGGGAAGTAGGCGCGGATGAACGTGCTCGTCTCGTCGGTCGGCATCGCGCGCACGTTCTCGTAGTAGTCGCGCCAGACGCCGTTCTGGAACAGGTACTGCTCGACGTTCGACGTGTAGAGCGCGGTGATCGTCGAGCCGTGCTCGCGCACCCAGTCGCCGACCGACCGCAGCGCCTTCGGGCCCGCGAAGTCGCCCACGACCGGCACGATCGCGTTGCGCTGGTGCATCTCGCGCAGCAGCCGGTAGTGCGCCTCGTCCGAGAGGTAGCCGTGGTTCGTGCCCTCGGCGTCGGTCTGCGTCATCAGGTCGGCAAAGGCCGGGAAGAGCGACAGCCGCATCACCGACCCGCCGAACATCCGCAGCGTGGCCGACTGCGAGTAGGCGATGTCCGGGCCGTAGTAGTGGAAGATGCGCAGGATCCGCTCGATGACCCGCTCGTCGCCGGGCACCAGCGTGAAGTGATGGTGCTTCGTCAGCCGGTCCATCACCGCCTGGTAGGTCTCGTCGAACGCGCCCGGCGACTCCTCGCGATCGAGGAACGCGGCCATGAGCGCGTTGGCGGAGACGTCGGCCTTCAGGTCCTTCGGCTTCGGCCGGCCGAACAGCCGCGCCATGAAGTCCGCCCGCGTCGGCGAGAGCTCGACGATGGCCTTGTAGAGCAGGTGGTGGAGCAGGTTCTGCCGGCGGATGTCCACGATGAACGCGATCGACGGCTGGAGCGCGGTGATGTACGTGAAGTTCTGGTCCGGGCCCACGCCGACGTATACGCCGCCGCGCCGTATGCGGCTCGCGAGCGTCGGGATGACCATCTGGTACTCCGTCTCGTTCGAGACGAAGTTGTCGGACGGGAACGTGCCGCCCTCCTCGGAGAACCCGGTCACCAGCCGCCAGAACTCGCCGTCGGACAGCTTCGACGTCGCGTCGGCGGACGTGCGCGCGCGCGTCGATCCGCCGGCGACGAGCGTCAGCGCGACGACGAGGGTGCAGACGGCGGTACGCAGCGGCATGCTCACGCTTAGACCCCTTCCGGCCCGTCCTGGCCTGTCACGGGCATAATAGGCGGGACCTCACCCGATGACGAAACCGCTGGCGCGCACGGCCCTCGTGATCGTCGTCCTCGCGGCCGTCGTCTCCCGGCCCGCCGCGCAGGCGCCGTCCGCTCCCGAACGGTTCACGGTGAGCGCCGACGGGCACCCGATGGCGGTGTGGGCTCGGCTGCCGGAGACGCCCCGCGGCGTGATCCTGCTCGTCCACGGCCGCACCTGGAGCAGCCTCCCGGACTTCGATCTGCAGGTGCCCGGGCTGCAACGCTCCGTGATGGTCGCCCTCGCCGCGCGCGGGTTCGCCACCTATGCCGTGGACCTGCGCGGCTACGGCGGGACCCCGCGCGACGACACCGGCTGGCTGACGCCCCGCCGCGCCGCCACCGACGTGATGGCGGTCCTCGACTGGGTCGCGGCCCGCCATCCGCAGCTGCCGAAGCCCGCGCTCGTCGGCTGGTCGCGCGGCGCGATGGTCTCGATGATGGTCGCGCAGACCGTGCCCGCGCGCCTCTCGGCGCTCGTGCTGTTCGGCTTCGTCTTCGATCCCGATCTCCAGTTCGTGGACGTCACGACGCCGGCGCAGCCGCAGCGCCTGAAGAACACCGCCGCGGCCGCGCGCTCGGACTTCATCTCGCCCGACGTCACGCCGCCGGCCGTCGTCGACGCGTTCGTCAAGCAGGCGCTCGCGGCCGATCCGATCCTCGCCGACCTCAGGAACGACGGCGAGTTCAACATGCTCAAGCCGTCGCGCGTGACCGTGCCGACGCTGGTGCTGTTCGGCGCGCGCGATCCCGGCGTCGTGCCGGCCGACGCCGGCAAGTTCTATGCGCGCCTGGCGACGCCCGACAAGCAGATGATCTCGCTGCCCGGCGCCGACCACGCCGCGCTCGTCGAGGACACGCACGACGCGTGGATTGCCGCCGTCGTGAATTTCCTGACGCGTCCGCCCGCCGGGCGCTGACCGCTGACTGGTCCGATGACCACTGAGCCCTGACTCACGGAGGCCCACATGCGCACGAAGCTCCTGCCCGTCTTGCTGATCCTGGTCGTCGCGCCGCTGGCGCTCGTCGCGGCCGGCCATGCGCAGGCGCCCGCGTCCGCCCCGGCGCAGGCGCCGTCGCCCGCTCAGGCATCCGCGCCGGTCCCGGTGGATCCGGACACGCTGTCCGATCCCGTCGGCACGTTCTCCGTCCTCGGCTACGACCCGGTCACCGGCGAGATGGGCGGCGCGGTGCAGTCGCGCGTGTTCTCGGTCGGCAACGGCGTGCTCTGGGGCGAGGCCGAGGTCGGTGTCGTCGCCACGCAGGCCATCGTGGACGTGAGCTACGGTCCGCAGTCGCTCGCGCTGCTGCGTCAGGGCGTGGCGCCGAAGGACGTCATCCAGCGCGTGCTCGACGCCGACACGGACCCCGGCTACGGCCGCCAGGCGTGGCCCAAGGCCGGACGGCAGTTCGCGGTGATGAACGCGAAGGGCGAGTTCGCCGCCTACACCGGGCCCGAGGCGAGCGTCTGGGCCGGCGACCGGCAGGGGAAGAACGTCACCGCGCAGGGCAACATCCTGGCGCGGCCGCAGGTCGTCGAGAACATGGTCGAGGCGTTCGAGGCGACCGAGACCAACACCGACGGCAGCCGCAACCACCTCGCGTTCCGCCTGATCGCCGCGCTCGAGGCCGGCGCGGCCTTCGGCGGCGACACCCGCGGCCAGCAGTCCGCCGCGATCCTCATCGTGAAGAAGAACTGCGGCGTGTGGCTCCACAACGACGTCGTGCTGCGCCTGCAGGTGGATAACGACCCCACGCCGATCCAGAAGATGCGCGAGAACGTGCAGTGGTGGTGGGAAAACCAGCGCCGCAAGCGGCCGAATTGCCCGGAATAGCCGCGGGACGGCCGGTGGCTCAGGCCGTGCCGACCGGGGGTAGACTGTAGGCACACGACAGTCGAAGACTCGAAGAGGAGGCGCCCATGACTCCGCACCACAGGTCCCTGAGCCCGCGCCGCGTGGCGCGCGTGATCGGCCGGCTGGCCCTCGCGGGATTCGCGGCCCTGATGCTGACGAGCCCGTACGCCTTCATCCTCATCCCGGGCGTGATCGGCGGGCTGGGCGTGGCCGCGTACCTCTGGTGGCGCGACCGCGGCGTCGCTCCGCCGGCGTCGGTGCCCGACGCGTTCGACGAGGAGCTGCGCCCCGACATCATCAACATGGCGCGCATCCGCGTCTCCGGCGCCGGCGGCCTCGGGCTGCTGGCGATGGCGGCGGCGGTCGCGCTCGGCGTGCCGCGCATCGGCCAGACGATGCTGCTGGCCGCGGCCGGCGGCACGGTGATGGCCGTCGTGCTCATCCTCCGACGGCGCGCCTCCGGGCCGCTTCCGTCGGATCGCAACGGCGTCGGCGGCGCGCACGGCATCCTCTTCGCCGACGGCGACGACGACGAGCCGACGCCGCGCGACCCGCGCGCGGCCGGCCACGACGCGCGTGACGGGCGCGGCGACCGTGGCGGCCGCGGTGACGCGCGCCGGGCGGCGGTGCCATCGGGCCGGCCCGCCGCCGCCGGACTGCCGCTCGCGTGACCGTCCGGCTGCCGCATCCGCTCATCCTGCTGCTCGGCGCCGTCCTCGTGGCGGCGTCCTTCACGTGGATCCTGCCCGCGGGCGAGTACGACCGCCGCGACGATGCGGCGACGGGGCGGCGGGTGGTGGTGGCGGGCACGTACCACGAGGTCGCGCCCGCGCCGGTCGGCCCGTTCGCCGCGTTCGTCGCGCTGCCTCGGGGCTTCGAGGAGGGCGCCGACGTCATCGCCGTCATCCTCTTCGTCGGCGGCGCGTGGGTCGTCATCGACCGGCTCGGCACGCTCGCGCGCCTGGTCGGCGGCCTGGTCCGGCTCTTCCACGGACGCGGCCTGATCGCGATTCCCATCGTCTCGCTCTTCTTCGGCGTGATGGGCGCGCTCGAGAACATGCAGGAGGAGATCATCCCGCTGATCCCCGTCCTGCTCGTGCTCGGGCGAGGCCTCGGCGTGAACGCGGTCGTCGTGGTCGCGATGAGCGCGGGTGCCGCGATGATCGGCAGCGCGTTCGGGCCGACCAACCCGTTCCAGGCCGGCATCGCGATGAAGCTCGCCGAGCTGGCGCCGGTGTCCGGCATCGGCGTGCGCGCCGCCACGTTCGTCGGCGGCCTCGCGCTCTGGGTCATCTGGACGCTGCGCTACGCGGTGCGCCATCGCACGCCGGTGGCCGCGTCGGCAAAGGACGGCGCCGAGGCCCCGTCCGGCCGCGACGGGCTGCTGTTCCTGCTGCTGCTCTCGCCGATGGCCGCGTACGTCTACGGCGCGTCGGTCAGCGACTGGGGCTTCAACGAACTCTCGGCGGGCTTCTTCGTGGCCGGGATGGCCGTCGGCCTCCTCGGCGGGCTCGGCCTCGGCGGCACGACGGTCGCCTATCTCGAGGGCATGCAGAGCCTGCTGCCGGCCGCCGTGCTCGTCGGCTTCGCGCGGACGATCTCGCTCGTGCTCGCCGACGGCCGGGTGATCGACACGATCCTGCAGGGCCTGGCCTCACCGCTCGCCGGCGCGTCCACGATGGTCGCGGCGCTGCTGATGATTCCCGTGCACATGATCATTCACGTCGCGGTGCCGAGCGTCAGCGGCCAGGCGGTGCTGACGATGCCGGTGATGGTGCCGCTGTCGGATCTGCTCGGCCTCTCGCGACAGGTCACGGTGCTCGCCTACCAGATGGGCGCGGGCCTGACGGATCTCCTGACGCCGACCAACGGCGCGCTCATGGCCGTGCTGCTCGCGGCGAAGGTGCCGTACCAGGTGTGGCTGCGCTTCGCGCTCGTGGGGACCGGGCTCGCGGTGCTCGTGGGGATCGTGGGGATGCTGGCGTTCCTGTGATTTGGGGAGCGTGGGGTTCCTGGGGGCCGTGGGGAGATCGGCGGGCCATGGGGACGTGGGGCGACGAGGGAAGTGGGGAGAGCGGCTCGTTCTGGAGCTGACTCCGGACAGCAGGCGCGCCGCTGTTGCCGACGCACGAGATCTGTGCGACCCACGGGATCACCATGCAGGACATGCAGGAGACCCGCGAGGGTCCGCCCGGCCGCGCCGTCATTCGCCCGGCCGACCCGAGAGGCGCGACGCGAGCGCCGGCGTCCTGCATGCCCTGCATGACCTGCATGGTGAACCGTGTCGCGCGACGATCGCCCGGTCATGGCCGAAGGCACCGGCCGGCATTCACCTTGCATCGTTCACTGGAGGCGTCGCGACCTGCTCGACGACCGTCAGGGAATCGAGACGCGCGCGTTCCACGCGCTCCTCGGGCCGCGAGCCACACCACGTGGGGATCGCAGCGGGAGGAGGCACCATGGCCACGGCACGACAGAAACAGGCGGCCCGGAAGAATCTGGTCAAGGCCAGGCGCGCCTGGAAGCAGATGTCGTCGCGCGCCCGATCGCGCCGGCAACCCGAAGGTCGGTCCCGCAGCCGGCCGGGCACGAAAGGATCGGGTCGCTACTACCGGGTCGTCGTCCGCGACAAGAGCGAGTTCAGTTCCTTCCGGACGCAGGACGTCGGCCGGCCGAATCACGTGCAGCGGCTCGCCGGTCACCGCAAGAGCGGGAGCTGGGCCACGCAGGCCTGGCTGATCTCCAAGAAGGACGCGCACCGTGACGGCGACCGGCTCGTGGGCGACACGGCGGGCGTGCGCAAGGTGCTGCGGTCGCTGCGCGGACCGATGCGGCACGTCAAGGGCGACATCTTCGAAGCCAGGCCTCGGCGCAACGTCCCGGAGCGGGAGAAGCCCACCCCGGCGCAGCAGCGCGCGCGGCGCCGGAACATCAGGAAGGCGCAGAAGGCGCGCCGGACGTCCTGACGCATCGGCCATGGGAGGCCGCGGAATGTCGTCTGGATGTCACCACCCGAGCCTCCGCCTCACCAGCCAGTCCCGCACGCGATCCGGCAGCCAGTGACTGATGGCGATCGCCCGTCCGACGCCCGGGCCGAGAGGATAGCGGGTCTTCGGCCGGTCCGCGGCCAGGATGCGCACGACGAGATCGGCGAACGCCTCCGGCGGGAACCCGTCGGACTCGGCCCACGCGGCCAGTCGCCTCACGGCACCTTCGAGCCGCGCGTAGTCGCCGCGGTGCGGATGGTCGGGCAGCGCGTCGGCGCGCGCGACGCTCGTGCGCCAGATCGCGGTGCTGCTGCCGCCGGGCTCGATGACGGTGACCTTCACGCCGAACGGCGCCAGCTCGACGCGCAGCGCGTCGCTCATCGCCTCCAGCGCGAACTTGCTGGCGTTGTAGGCGCCGAGCATCGGTGTCGCGCGGCGGCCGCCGATGCTGCTGACGTTGATGATCGTGCCGCCCGCCGCGCGCAGCAGCGGCAGCACCGCCTGCGTGACCGCCAGCTGGCCGACGACGTTGACGTCGAGCTGGGCGCGGAGATCCTCGACGGGCAGCAGTTCCAGCGGCCCGGGATACGCGGTGCCGGCATTGTTGACGAGGCCGTGGAGGACGGGTGCGAGCGTCGCGGCCTCGCGTCCCAGCCGCGCGACGTCGCCCTCCGACGTGACGTCGGCGCGGAGCGCGTGCAGCGTGCCGGGACCGGTGGCCTCGGCGCGAAGCGCTTCGGCATCCTCGTCGCGCCGCACCGTCGCGATGACCGTCCAGCCGTCGCGGACGAGCCGCATCGCGGTCACGCGGCCGAAGCCTGACGAACATCCGGTGATCAGCGCTGACGACACGCGTCACTCCTGTTCTTTGGGGGCCGTGGGGGAGCGTGGAGGACGTAGGCGCCGTCCGGGGCCATGGGGACGTGGGGCGACGGGGGACATGGGGAGGGCGGGGCTCTTCGAAGCACGCGACATCGCTCCCGAACGGGTGCCATCGCTTTCGGCAACCTCGCACGAGCACCGGATCGCCAAGCCCCAAGGATCGCTCTCCCCACGGCCCCCGGCGCCCCACGTCCCCATGGCCTGTTGCCTTCCCCACGGTCCCCATGTCCTCCACGCTGCCCACACTCCCCACGCTCCCCACACTCCCACGGCCCTATCATGTCGCGATGTCCGACGAGAACGTCCGGGTCCGCGCGCCCGAGCTTGCCGGCGCCACCGACTGGCTCAACGTGCCCGCGCCCGTCACCCTGCGAGCGCTGCGCGGCAAGGTCGTCCTGCTCGACTTCTGGACCTACGGCTGCATCAACTGCATGCACGTCCTGCCCGACCTGCGCCGGCTCGAGGAGAAGTACCGCGACGCGCTCGTCGTCATCGGCGTCCACTCCGCGAAGTTCACGAACGAGCGCGTGTCCGAGAACCTGCGCCACATCCTCGTCCGCTACGACATCGATCACCCGGTGGCCAACGACGCGAACTTCGCGATCTGGCGCGCCTACGGCGCCCGCGCGTGGCCGACCTTCGTGCTGATCGACCCCGAGGGCTACGTGGTGGCCACGGCCTCCGGCGAGGGCAAGTATCAGGCATTCGACGAGGCCATCGGCGCGGTGATCCACGTCTTCGACGAGCAGGGCCGGATCGACCGCACGCCGCTGCCTGTCTCACTGGAGCGCGAACGGCTGCGCACGTCCACGCTCGCGTTTCCCGGCAAGGTGCTCGCCGATGAGCCGGGCGACCGGCTGTTCATCGCGGATTCCAACCACCACCGCGTGCTGGTCGCCGGCTTCGACGGGCGCGTCCGGCAGGTCATCGGCCAGGGCGGCGCGGGCTGGACGGACGGCGCCTTCGCGAACGCGCGGTTCTATCGGCCGCAGGGCATGGCCCTCGAGGGCGAGGTGCTCTACGTCGCCGATACCGAGAACCACGTCGTCCGCGCGGTGCGCCTGGATGCGGGAACGGTCGAGACGATTGCCGGGATCGGCCGGCAGGCCGGGTGGGGCGAGCAGGGCGGCGCCGTGCGCGAGACCCCGCTCAACTCGCCCTGGGACGTCCGGGTCGTCGGCCGCCTGCTCTTCATCGCGATGGCCGGGTCGCACCAGGTGTGGATGATCGATCTGGACCGCGGCCTCACGTTCCCGTACGCCGGATCGGGACGCGAGGCGCGGCTCGACGGCCCGGTGGACGAGGCGGCGTTCGCGCAGCCGTCGGGACTGACGCGAATCGCCTCGACGCTCTTCGTCGCCGACAGCGAGTCCAACATCATCCGCGCGATCGACCTGCCGCCGACGAACCACGTCCGCACGCTGGCCGGCGGTGATCTCTTCGAGTTCGGCGACCGCGACGGGCTCGGCGACGCGGCGCGCTTCCAGCACCCGCTCGGCATCGTCGCCGCCGGCGGGCGGCTGTTCGTGGCCGACACCTACAACCACAAGATCCGCACGGTCGATCCGAAGACCGGCGCGGTGCACACGTTCGCCGGCACCGGCGAACCCGGTCGCGCGGACGGCCCGCGCGCCGCCGCCACGTTCTACGAACCCGGCGGCCTGACCGCGACCGCCGACGCGCTGTTCGTCGCCGACACCAACAACCACGCGATCCGGCGCATCAATCTGGCCGACGGCCGGGTGGACACCGTGGACGTGCGGGTAGAATCGGCGTGACTGGAGGTCCCCGCATGCGTCGTCGCGCCCTGCTCGCCGGACTCGTCGCCGTGGCCGTCGTCCCGATCGCCGCCCAGCGTCCCGCCCGGTTCTCGAACGCGGTCCGCGACTTCATCGCGGTGGACGCGCCGGTCGTCGCGCTGACGCACGTGCGCGTCATCGACGGCACGGGCGCGCCCGCGAGGGCCGACCAGACGCTGGTCATCCGCGACGACCGCATCGCCGCGATCGGTCCGGCCGCCTCGACGCCGGTGCCCGAGGGCGCCACCGTCATCGACGCCACCGGCAAGTCCGTGATCCCCGGCCTGGTGATGGTGCACGAGCACCTGTACTACCCGACCGGCCCCGGCGTGTACGGCCAGCTCGGCGAAAGCTTCATCCGCCTCTACCTCGCCGGCGGCGTCACGACGATGAGGACGGGCGGCAACGTGAATGGGTTCATGGACCTGAACCTCAGCCGGCAGGTCGAGGCGGGGAACCGGGCGGGGCCGGCAACCGACGCGACCGCGCCGTACCTGAACGGCCCCAACACCTTCATCCAGATGCACGCGCTCACGGGCCCGGACGACGCCCGCCGGCAGGTGAATTACTGGGCCGACATGGGCGCGACGTCGTTCAAGGCGTACATGCAGATCACGCGCGCCGAGCTGGGCGCCGCGGTCGAGGCGGCGCACGCGCGCGGCCTGAAGATCACCGGGCACCTGTGCTCGGTGACGTACGCCGAGGCGGCGGAACTCGGCATCGACAACCTGGAGCACGGGTTCGCGGCGGCCACCGACTTCGTCGCCGACAAGCAGCCCGACGTGTGCCCCGGCCAGGGCACGGGGCAGGCGACGGTGCGCGATCTCGATCCGGCCAGCCCGCAGTTCCAGGCGCTGGTGAAGTCGCTGGTGGATCACCACGTCGCGCTCACGTCCACGCTCACGGTGTTCGAGACCTTCACCCCGGGCCGGCCGAAGCCGCCGGGCCTCGAGGTGCTCGAGCCGGTGCTGCTGCGGCAGTACGAGCAGACGTGGGCCCGCGTATCGGAGAACCAGCGGTCGATCTATCGCGAGCTCTTCCCGAAGATGATGACGCTCGAGCTGGCGTTCGCCCGCGCCGGCGGGCTGCTGATTGCCGGCACGGACCCGACCGGATCCGGCGGCGTCATCCCGGGGTTCTCGAACCAGCGCCAGGTCGAGCTGCTCGTCGAGGCCGGCTTCACGCCGCTCGAGGCGATCCGCATCGCGACGCTCAACGGCGCGACCTATCTCGGACGCGCCGACCGGGTCGGCAGCCTCGAGGCCGGCAAGCAGGCGGATCTCGTGCTGATTGCCGGCGATCCGTCCACGACGATTGCCGACGTGCGCCGGGTCGAGACCGTGTTCCGCGCCGGCGTCGGCTTCGATCCGAAGAAGCTCATCGCGTCGGTCTCGGGTCGCGTCGGCATCTTCTGACGCGGCCGTCTCCCGCGCGCGCTGCACGCCCTGAGGACGAGCACATCGCGTCCGTTCCCGGACGTGCGGCGGCTCCTGCGGCGCCGAACCAGTCACGCCGGACCATCGTCATAGTCATGACGCGCCGCCTTCGTGGCGACGCGTCTTCGTGGAGGTCTACGTGCGTATTCGGACGTGTGCGGTTCTTCTTTTCGTCTCGGCGTTCTTCGTCGCGGGCGCGCGGCCCGCGCTGGCGCAGTCGGCCGGCTCGACGGAAGTCGGCGTCAGCTATTCCTTCCTGCAGATGTACGACTACAAGGCGCCGGGTGGCGTTGCCGTGGACTTCGCCCGGACGCTGCGGCCGATGGGCGGCGGGTCGCTCGGCGTCGTCGGCGAGCTCGGCGTGAATCACTTCTCGGACGACCTGCTCGTGGACGGCGAGAACCAGCTCTCGCTGATGGGTGGCGTGCGCCTGGCGGCGCCGAAGCGCGGCCAGATCAGGCCGTTCGGCCAGGTGCTGATGGGCCTGCTCAGCAGCTTCGACGAGCACGACTTCGCCATCCAGCCCGGCGGCGGCGTGAACATGACGCTGCGGCCGAACACCGACCTGCGGGTACAGGTCGACTTTCCGTTCGACTTCGCGGCCAGCAAGACGTTCACCGGCTTCCGGTTCAACGTCGGCGTGGCCTTCTGGTTGAAGTAGGGGAACGCGCGCCTGCCGAACGCACGAAGGGCGGGTGCCCGGGATGACCGGGTCGCCCGCCCTTCGTCGTGTACGGTCCGGAGTGCACGGTCCGGGTGCGAATCCGGGTGCGATCCGGGCGCTACTCCTCGCCGCCGCGTCCGCGGCCGCCGGGCAGCGGCGTGTCGGGCTTGCGCGGCAGCAGGTCGTCGCGGTTGGCCGTCAGGTACGCGAACGCCGCGGCGATCGTGGCGTTGCGGCGCATGTCCTCGGGCTGCAGCCGCTCGTAGCTGTCCAGGTTGGTGTGGTGGGTCATCGACCCGTACTCGACCTCGTCCTGGATGAACTGGAACCCGGGCAGGCCGGCGCCGTCGAACGACTGGTGGTCGGTGCCGCCCGTGTTGCTGATCGTCAGCGTCGTCATGCCGATGCTGTGGAACGGCTCCATCCAGGCGCGGAAGATGGGCGCCACGGCCTGGTTGCCCTGGAGGTAGACGCCGCGGATGGCGCCGGTGCCGTTGTCGATGTTGAAGTAGCCGGCGAACTTCGCGTGGGCCGGCGTTGCCGGCATCCGCTGGGGCGGCGCGGCGCCGCGGGCACCACGGCCCCCGCCGCCGCGGCCGGCCGTGGTGTTGCCGAAGTGCTCGGCGACGTAGTTCCGCGAGCCGATCAGCCCCTGCTCCTCACCGGTCCACAGGCCGATGCGCACGGTGCGCTTCAGCCGCACGCCGCTCTGCTTCAGGATGCGCATGGCTTCCATCATCGCGGCCGATCCGGCGGCGTTGTCGGTGGCGCCGGTCGAGGCGTGCCACGAGTCGAAGTGCGCGCCGAGCATGACGACCTCGTCGGGCCGCTCGGTACCGCGGATCTCGCCGACGACGTTGAACATCGGCGGGTTCGGCGCGTAGACGTTGCGGATGTCGGCCTCGACGGTCACGGCCTGCTTGTGCGCGATCATCCGCGCGAGCCGGCCGTACTGCTCGGCCGGGATCGTGATGCGCGTCAGCGAGGCGTTCGGGTCGGCCGTCCGCGAGCCGCCGCCGATCGTGTAGATCCCGTGGCCGCGCGACTGCGTGGACAGCACGCCGAGCACGCCCGACTGCTGGAAGAACTCGTCGCGGTTGAACCCGCCGGCGCCGCCGCGACCGAACCCGCCGCGCCCGCCGCCGCGTCCCGCCGGCTGCGCCTGGCCGAACTCGGTGCGCCGCTCCGGGCTCTCCATGTCGGCCAGCTCTTCCTTGGTGTAGCGCGAGGCCGGCGCGCTCCAGTAGGCCGCGACGTCGGGCGCCTCGGCGGTCAGGATCCACTTGCCCTTGAGCGACGCCGCCAGCGGCTGCAGTTCTTCCTGCGTCGTGCCGGTGACGAGCATCACCTCGCCGCGCACCAGCCCGTTCGTGCCGGGCGTCCAGGCGGTCGGCGTGCCCGGAATCGGGAACGACTGCGGCGAGACGGCCGCCATGTAGAACTTCTCGTTCGACCAGCCCTGCGGGAACCCGCCGTTGCTCGTGTCTCCCGGGGCCATCGCCCAGGGTTCCATCGCGACGTTCTCGAGGCCCCAGCCCTTCATCGTCTCGACCGCCCAGGCGCCGGCCTTCGAGATGTTGGGTGAACCGGTCAGCCGCGGGCCGTAGACGTCGGTCAGCCAGCTGGCGATGTCCATGACCTGCGAGTTCGTCTCGACGAGGCCCTGATCCTTGATCTTGTTCAGGCCGTCGTAGTCGATCGGCTCGTCCGCGGCGCGGAGGGGCAGGCCGAAGGTGGCCACGCCCAGGACCGCGGCGAGACTGACGCCGAGCAGGGACTTGCGTCTCATCATCAGGGTGCTCCTTGGAGAATCGGAACGGGAATAAGATCGGTGGATCATACGCCCGACCAGCCGGCGCATTTCAACGCCGGCCGGACCGGCCCCGGAGCGCGGCGTTTTCGCCCGTTTGTTCGCCCGCGATCCGGTCCGCGCCGAGACACGCGGCCGCACCGGGTGCCCGGCGCCGAGGCGTACGTGACAGGACTGGAGACCCCATGCAGCCGATGCCCGCGCTCCCCGTTCGCCCTCGTACCAGACCCCGTGTCCTCCGCACGTTCCGCGTCTTCGCCGTCCTCGCCGGCGCGGCCGCACTCGCCGCCACCGCCACGCCGCGCGCGCAGGCGCCCGATCCGACGATCGCGTCGATCAAGCTCGTCTACGACGGGCTGAAGGACGACATCGTGAAGTCGGCGGCGATGGTGCCCGAGGACAAGTACGGTTACCAGCCGACGCCCGAAGTCCGCACGTTCGGCCGGCTCTTCGGCCACATCGCGAACGCCGGCGCGTCGTTCTGCGCGGCGGCGACCGGCATGAAGTCCCCCATCGCGGGCGACGCCGAGACGCTCGAGACCAAGGCCGAGCTGCAGAAGGCCGTCGCCGACATGTTCGCGTTCTGCGACCACGCGTTCATGATGATCACCCCCGCCAACGCGAACGAGACGGTCACCCTGTTCGGCCAGACCCACTCGCGGCTGGGCGTGCTCGCGTTCAACAACGCGCACCTCTACGAGCACTACGGCAACCTCGTGACCTACCTCCGCCTCAACGGCATGGTCCCGCCCTCCTCCCAGGGAGGAGGCGGCAATCAATTGGTGATTGAGGATCGGTGATTGGCGATTGAATTGGCGATCGGGAAGGATTGACGACTGGTGATTGACGCAAGCATCAGTCGTCAATCACCAATCACCAATCGCTGATTCTCCAATCCGCCAATCCGCCAATCCGCCAATCCGCCAATCACCAATTCTCCAATCCGCCAATAGGACTGTCGCCGCGCTGACGCGCGATCCGGAGATTGGGAGATTGCCGATTTGGTGATTGATTGCAATCGCCGATCGCCAATTGTCAATCGTCAATCAATTGCAAATGGCAAATCGCCAATCCGCAATTGTCCCGCCGCCTCGAGATCCAACAGGCGGCGCTTGATATTCAAGCCTCCTCCGAAGCCCACGAGCTGGCCGGAGCTGCCGATCACGCGGTGGCAGGGGATGACGATGGGGATGGGGTTGCGGCCGTTGGCGGCGCCGACGGCGCGGACGGCGGCCGGGCGGCCGATGGTGCGGGCCAGGCTGGCGTAGGTCACGGTCCGGCCGTACGGAATCGCACACAGGGCCCGCCATACCGACTGCTGGAACGGCGTCCCTTCGGGCGCGATCGGCAGATCGAATGCCTGGAGCCGGCCCTCAAAGTAGGCCGTCAGCTGCCGATTCACTTCGGCGAGCAGCCCCGTCAGTCCGGCGGCCGGGCGGCCCTCGGCGTGGAAGCTGATGCGTCGGACGGCCGACTCGCCGACGGTTTCGAGGCCGAGCGGGCCGATCGGGCTGGCGATCACGGCTTCGGACACGCTCCAGATTCTAGTGTCCCGAGTCGGAGATTCGCCGCCATTTCCGGGGCGCGGCGCCCGGCCGGCAAGGCGCGGCGAAGGGCGAATACCGCGGGTATTCGCGCGAGCCGCAACGCGGCCGGCCGGGATGCCCCGCCCCGGAGATGGCGAGCGAATCTCTGACTCGGGACACTAGGCCCGAATCGTGCATTTCGCAGGGCCGACGGGCTGACAAAGATGTCGTCGATGGTCTACACTGCCCCGGCACCGCGAGAGTCGAGATGCGCAGATCTGCCCTGATTTTCCTGGCCGTGCTCACCGTCGCCTGCGGCGCCCGGACGACGCCGGACTCGGCGGCGCCGGGCGACATCCTGCTGCCGCGCGACAGCGACGTCATCGAGGACGTCGTCCCGCGCAACGCGACCCTCGAAGCACTCCTCTCCAATCACGACGTCTCCCGCGACACCGCCACCGGCCTCATCGCGGCGGTGCGCAACGTGTTCGACCCGCACAAGCTGCGCGTCAACCAGGCCTACTCGATCACGCGGACACTCGACGGTCTGCTCCGCGAGTTCCGGTACGAGATCGATGCCGACAGGTTCCTGCGCGTCGTCGCGACGCGCCTGCGCGACGGCGGGACGCCCGCCTTCGAGGCCGAGGTCGTCGAGTACCCGAAGGAAGTCCTCGCCGACGCGGTCGAGACCAGCATCAGCCGCGACAGGCCGTCGCTCGTCGCCGCGCTCAACGGCGAGGGCGAGAACGTCTACCTGGCGCTGAAGCTGGAAGAGGCGCTGGGCGGGATGATCGACTTCAACTCCGACCTCCAGGACGGCGACCACCTGCGGGTCCTCTTCGACCGCGTGTATCACAACGGCCAGCCCACCGGGTACGGCAACCTGCGCGCCGCGGTCCTCGAGAACGACGGCCGGACGCTCGTCGCGATCCCGTTCGAGGTGCAGGGCAAGCTCGGCTGGTACGACGGCGAGGGCCGGTCGCTCAAGCGCAAGTTCCTGCCGTCGCCGCTGACGCTCGCGACGTCGATCTCGTCCGGCTACTCGATGAACCGCCGCCACCCCGTGACCGGCAACTTCCGCGCGCACCCGGCGATCGACTACCGCGCCGCCTACGGCCAGCCCGTCGTCGCCGTCGCCGCCGGCGAAGTCGTCTTCGCGCAGATGTCCGGGGCCTCGGGCCGGCTCGTCCGCATCCGGCACGACGATGGGTACGAGACGCTGTACCTGCACCTCTCGGCGTTCAAGGTGAAGAAAGGCCAGCGGGTGTCGCAGGGGCAGGTGATCGGCAACGTCGGCAACACGGGCCTCGTCACCGCCACGCACCTCGACTTCCGCATGAAGAAGAACGGCGCCTACGTGAACCCGCTCAACGTGTTCCGCAGCCTGCCGCCGGGCGACCCGATTCCCGCCACGCTGATGCCCGACTTCTTCGCCGAACGCGACCGGCTCTTCGCGGACATGGACGGCCGGATCGCCGCCGCGCGCAACGCGAACGCCCACAACCACTAGAGGTCCATGGCTGTCATCACCCCGTTCCGAGCGCTGCGCCCGGCGCCGGAGGCGGCGTCGTCCGTCGCCTCGGTGCCGTACGACGTCGTCAACACCGAGGAGGCGCGCGCGCTCGCGGCCGACAACCCGCTGAGTTTCCTGCACGTCACGCGGGCCGAGATCGACCTGCCGCCCGACACGAATCCGTATGCCGACGAGGTCTACGCCCGCGCGGCCGCCAACCTGGAGACGCTCCGGGCCGCGGCCCCGCTCCTCGTCGACGACGCGCCGTCGCTCTACCTCTACCGGCTGCGCATGGGGACGCACGAGCAGACGGGCGTGGCCGGCGGCTTCTCGGTCGACGAGTACGACCGGAACGCGATCAAGAAGCACGAGAAGACGCGGCGCGACAAGGAAGACGACCGCACCCGCCACATCGTCGAAACCGGGGCGCAGACCGGCATCGTGTTCCTCGCCTATCCCGCGACGCCCGGCATCGATGATCTCGTAGCGCGGCTGACGCAGGCCGCCCCGGTCTATGACCTGGCCGCGCCCGACGGCGTCGGCCACACGATCTGGCGCGTCACCGGTGACGACGCAACGGCCGTTGCCGCGGCGTTCCGGGCACTGCCGGCGCTCTACATCGCCGACGGGCACCATCGCGCCGCGAGCGCGGCGCGTGCGCGGCAGACGCGCGCCGCCGCCCCCGGCGGGGCGGGGGAGGCGGACCGGTTCATCGCGGTCGCGTTTCCCGACTCCCAGGTGAAGATCCTCGCCTACAACCGGATCGTCCGGGACCTCGGCGGGAAGACGCCCGAGGCGTTCCTCGAGGCGGTCCGGGCCAGGATGCCGGTCGACGCCGACGCGCCGCCGGCGCCCGTCCGGGCCGGCCAGGTCTCGATGTTCCTGGCGGGACGCTGGTACACGCTCACGCTGCCCGCGCCGCCCGCTGGCGCGCCGCGCGCCGACACGCTCGACGTCGAGGTCCTGCATCGCCAGGTGCTGGATCCGGTGCTCGGCATCGGCGACATCCGGAGCGACAAGCGCGTGGACTTCGTGGGCGGCATCCGCGGGCCCGCCGAGCTGGAGCGGCTGGTCGATCGCGGGGCGGCCGCGGTCGCCTTTTCCATGTTCCCCGTGACCATGGACGACCTGATGGCGATCGCGGACGCGGGCGGTATCATGCCCCCGAAGTCCACGTGGTTCGAGCCCAAGCTCCGGGACGGGCTGCTCGTGCACCTCATCTGACGACCCTGGCGATCCGGGCCGGATCGGCCGGCCGGTCGCCGCGGATGAAGGCCGGGAGCCGACCCCGGCGGACAGGGAACCCATGAAGGTCCTCATCGCGGACAAGTTCGAGAAGAGCGGGATCAGCGGGCTCAAGGCACTCGGGTGCGACGTGGTGTTCGAGCCGGACCTGCAGGGCGACGCGCTGGCGGCCGCCGTCGCCGAGCAGCAGCCCGCGGTCCTGGTCGTGCGATCGACGAAGGTGGCCGAGGCCGCGCTCGGGCCGTCGCTGAAGCTCGTCGTACGCGCCGGCGCCGGCGTCAACACGATCGACGTGCGGGCCGCGACGACGCGGGGCATCAAGGTCGCGAACTGTCCCGGGAAGAACTCCATCGCGGTGGCCGAGCTGACGCTGGGGCTGATCCTCGCGCTCGACCGCCGGATCCCCGACAACGTCGCGGACCTGCGCGCGGGCGTCTGGAACAAGAAGGAGTACTCGAAGGCGCGCGGCCTCTACGGCCGGACGCTCGGCGTGCTCGGCGCCGGGAGCATCGCGTGCGAGGTGCTGCGCCGCGCGGCCGCCTTCGGCATGGAGCTGGTGCTGTGGAGCCGCCGGTTCGACGGCGAGGAGCGTCCGATCACCGCCGACGAGGCCGCCGAACTCGGCCTGGACCCGGCGCTGCGTCAGACGACGATCCGGCTGGCGCCGTCGCCGGTCGCGGTGGCCGCGACGGCCGACGTGCTGTCGGTGCACCTGGCGCTCAACGCCGACACGCGCGGCCTGGTCAACGCCGAGGTGCTCGGCGCGCTCGAGCCCGGCAGCTTCGTCGTCAACACGTCGCGCGGCGAGGTCGTGGACCACAACGCGCTGCGCGAGGCGATCCTCGAGAAGCAGCTCCGGGTGGCGCTCGACGTCTTCGAACACGAGCCGTCGGCGGCCACGGGCACGTTCGAGGACCTGATCGTCCGCGAGGCGGGCGTCATCGGCACGCACCACATCGGCGCGTCCACGGACCAGGCGCAGGAGGCCATCGCGCAGGAGACCGTGCGCATCGTCCAGGTATTCCGCGACACCGGCCAGCCCCCGAATGCGGTGAACTAGACAGGTCCGGGGGTCAGGTCTTGGATCGCAGCCTCGCGGCCGGTCGCATGACAGAATTGTCAGCCGGACGCCTTCCGGGAGGATCGATCGGTATGCCCACGCATCGCATCTACAACTTCTCAGCCGGCCCGGCCGTGCTGCCCCTGCCGGTGCTCGAGGAGGCGCAGCGCGACCTCGTCAGCCTGCCAGACCTCGGCATGTCGGTGATGGAGATCAGCCATCGGTCGAAGACCTTCGACGCCATCATCTCGGCCGCCGAGGCCGACATGCGGGAACTGGCCGGGATCCCCGACCACTACCGCGTGCTGTTCATGCAGGGCGGCGCCAGCCAGCAGTTCTCGATGGTGCCGATGAACCTGCTCGCGCCTGGCACCACCGCCGACTACATCGTCACCGGCGAGTGGTCGAAGAAGGCGCTCAAGGAGGCGCAGAAAGTCGGGTCGACGCACGTCGCGGCGACGACCGCCGGCGAGTCGTTCAAACGCGTGCCCCGGCAGGACGAGCTCGAGCTGACCTCGGACGCGGCCTACGTGCACATGACGTCGAACAACACCATCTTCGGCACCGAGTTCCACGACGTGCCGCGGGTCGGCGACGTCCCGCTGGTGTGCGACGCGTCGTCGGACATCTTCGCGCGGCCGATCGACGTCGGCCGGTTCGCGCTGCTCTACGCCGGCGCGCAGAAGAACCTCGGGCCGTCCGGCGTGACCGTCGTCATCGTGCGCGACGATCTGCTGGCGCGCTCCTCCGACGGGCTGCCGACGATGCTGAACTACAAGGTCATCGCGGACGCGAAGTCGCTCTACAACACGCCGCCCTGCTTCGGGATCTACATCCTCGGCCTGGTACTGAAGTGGGTGAAGTCGCTCGGTGGCCTGGCCGCGGTGGGGCAGATCAACGAGCGGAAGGCGAAGGTGCTCTACGACGAGCTCGACCGCAGCGGGTTCTGGCGGCCGCACGCCGAGCGCGACAGCCGCTCGCTGATGAACGTCACGTTCCGCCTGCCGAGCGAGGACCTGGAGAAGCTCTTCATCAAGGAGGCCACCGCGGCCGGTTTCGACGGCCTCAAGGGACACCGATCGGTGGGCGGGCTTCGCGCGTCGATCTACAACGCGTTCCCCGAGGCTGGCGTGGCCGCGCTCGTCGAGTTCATGCGCCAGTTCGAGAAGGCGCACGGATGAACGGACGCCAGGCGCGCCTCGCCGCGGTCGTCGCGGCCGTCGCGTTGATGTTGATCCTGTTCCCGGTCCGGCCAGCGTGGGCCTCGGCGGCCGTCACCGGCCGGGTCGTCTCCACGCTCGGCGGACCGATTGCCGGCGCGACGGTCACCGTCCCGGACCGCGCCGGGGCCTCCACGACCACGGCCGACGATGGCACGTTCGTGCTCGACGTGGGTCTGCCGGTCGAGATCGAGGTCCGCGCGTCGGGCTTCGCCACCGCACGCGTGGCGGCGACGACGTCGCCGGTCGAGGTGGTGCTGGTGCCGGTGCCGCTCGTCGAGTCGGTCCTCGTGACGGGCGGCCTGCCGCCGGCCACGGAGCTGCGCGATCCGCTGACCGGCACGGCGACGCTGCGCGCCGACGACCTGCAGCGCCTGCCGGCCGTCACTCTCGATGAATCCCTGAAGGTCGTCTCGGGCTTCTCGCTGTTCCGCCGGTCGTCGTCGCGGACGGCGAACCCGACGACGCACGGCGTCACGATGCGCGGGTTGTCCGCGTCGGGCGCGAGCCGCGGGCTGGTCGTGCTCGACGGCACGCCGCTCAACGACGGGTTCGGCGGCTGGGTCACCTGGACGCGCGTGCCCGAACTGGCACTTGCCGGCGTCGAGATCGATCGGGGTCCCCAGGGTGACGCGTATGGATCCGACGCGCTCGGCGGACTGATCCGGCTGGTGCCCGCGACGTCGGGGCCGGTCACGTTCGTCGCACGGGCGGGGACGCACGGCGTCGGCGGCGCGGATGCGTCGGCGGGCCGCGCGTGGACGGGCACGCGCGTGTTCGCCGCCACGAGCTGGTTCCGGACCGACGGGACGATTCCGGTGGAGCCCGGGTCGCGTGGGCCGGTGGACGAGCCGACGGACGTGACGTGGGCCAACGGCCTCGGTCGCGTGGAGGTCCGGCGCGACGCCATCTCGGCCGTGGTCACCGCGTGGGGCGGCCGCGACGACCGCGGCAACGGCACGGAGCTGCAGCGCAACCGGATGACGGGCGGCACGGTCGGCGCGACCGTGACCGGCGTCGTGTCCGACTCGACGCTGGTGTCTGGCCGGCTGTCCTACAGCCCGAACACGTTCACGCAGACGTTCACCGCGGTCGCGGCGGACCGCGCGTCCGAGCGGCTGATCTCGTCGCAGCGGACGGAGACGGGCACGACGCGCGCGCTGGTCGAGCTGGCGCGCGCGGTGCCGCGCGCGACGGTGTACGTGCGCGGCGCGCTCACGCGCGCGTCGGCGGACTTCAGCGACGCGCGGTCGAGCGGTACGCAGACGTCCAGCCTGCGCGACGATTCGGAGTCCGTGTCCGTGCAGGTCGAGGCGGCGCCAGCGGCGCGCGTGACCGCGAGCGCGGGCGTGCGGCACGAGTGGCGCGCGGCGCCGGAGTCGGGCGACGACCGCGACGGCGCGACCGTCGGGCACGCGCGCGCGTCGGTGGACCTCCGGTCCGGCGTGGTCCTGCGCGGCGGCGTCGCGACCAGCCATCGCTGGCCGACGCTGAACGAGCTGGTGCGCGACTTCCAGGTCGGGGCCGTCCGCACCCTGGCGAATCGCGACCTCGCGCCCGAGCGCGCGCGATCGTTCGAGGGCGGCATCGGCTATTCGCCCGACACGAGGATGACGCTGGCGGCGACCGTGTTCCGGACGATGGTCGACGACGCGATTGCCAATGTCACGCTGCCGTCGGTCACCGGGATCGTCCGGCAGCGGCGCAACGCGGGCGAGTCGAAGGCCACGGGCCTCGAGCTCGACGCGCAGGCCCGGGCAGCCGACGTGCAGATGCGGGGGTCGGTCACGATCACGAACGCGACATTCGACTCGCCGGCCGAACCGGCCATCGACGGGAACCGGCTACCCCAGGTGCCGCGGGTCTCGGCGGCCTTCTGGCTCGAGGCGCCGCTGCGCCACGGCGTCAGGGGTGTGTTGACGTGGCAGGGGGTGTCGAGCCAGTTCGACGACGACCGGAACACGTACGAGCTCGGGGCGGCCTCGCAGGTGGGAGTGGCGTTCGACGGCCCGGCCGGCCCGGTTCGCTGGTCGGTGTCGGTCGAGAACCTGTTCGACAACCGGATCGAGGTGGGCCGGACGCCGCTCGTGACGCTGGCCCCCGGCCGGGAACTGCGGGTCGCCGTGACCTGGCGCCGCTGAAAAACGACACCGGGAGTCTTTTTACGAATTTCGTAAAAAGACTCCCGGTGTCGTTTTTGGTGCCGATCTTGCTTACCGGCGCCGGCGGCGGCGCCGCCGGCGCCGGCCCGCCGGCCGGTCGCCTTCGGCGCTCCGGCCGGCAGGGCCCGGCGCCTGTTCCCCGCGCTCGCGCTGCGCGACCCGCCAGTACGTGACGAGCTCCGGCGAGTCCGAGAACACCTCCAGCCACGTCAGCGCATCGTCGAACGCCGGCCGGTTGACGATGCTGCGCGCGACGCGCGGCGGCAGGTTCGGGTCCGCCAGCCGCGGCAGCAGCTGGTTGATGTGCCGCAGCCGCTCCAGGTCACGCCGCGCGATCGGCAGCATCCCGAAGCTGAACCGCTCCGGCGGACGCCCGTCGCCCCCGAGCCCGGCGTCGGCCGCCTTGCGCGACAGCAAACCGAGCGGCGAGACCAGCGCGCCGACCAGGATCGGCGTCGTCAACTGCGGCGGCGCCGACGGAAACCGACGCCGGTAGTCGTCCAGCCGCGCCAGCGACTCCCAGAACTCCTCGGACGGCGACTTCAACTCGGGCGTCACCAGCTCCAGCAGGCGCGTCTCCAGCAGCGCGCGGAAGCTCGCCTCCGCGTAGCCGGATCGCAGGATCTTGAAATACTCCTCCAGCAACCGCGCGGGCGACGCCAGCGTGATCAGCTTGCGATGCTGCGCGATCGCCGCCCGCACCTCGTCGTCCATGCGGAAGTCGAGCCGCGCCGCGAACACCGCCGCGCGCGTCATCCGCACCGGATCCTCGACGAAGCGCACCTTCGGGTCGCCGATCGAGCGCAGCATCCGGTCCTCGAGGTCCTTCAGCCCGCCGACGTAGTCGATCACCGAGAACGTCGAGATGTCGTAGAACAGCCCGTTGACCGTGAAGTCGCGACGGAACGCGTCCTCCTCCGGCGTGCCGAACGTGTTGTCGCGATGAATCGGCGAGGCCGACGCCGACTCCGGCGCCTCCGGCACGCTCGCCACGACCGTCGTCTCCTCGACCGGCGGGTCCGACGGCGTGTCCGGCACGTTCTTGCGGAACGTCGCGACCTCGATCGTCTTCTGCCCGAACTTCACGTGCGCCAGCCGGAACCTCCGCCCGATGATCCAGCAGTTCCGGAACAGCTTCTTGATCTGGTAAGGATGCGCGTCCGTGCCGATGTCGAAGTCCTTCGGCTGCCGGCCGAGCAGCAGGTCGCGAACGCCGCCGCCGACCAGGTATGCGGTGAAGTGATTGTCCCGAAGCCGGTAGAGAACCTTGAGTGCGTCCGGGTCAATGTTCTTCCGCGAAATGCTGTGTTCCGCTCGCGGAACGATGAAGGGCGCAACCACGGGGGAAATTATAGGGAAGCGGGACCTGGAGTACGAGAGGCGAGTTTTGAGTCTTGCAAGTTGTTGACGGAAAAGGGCTTACCGCTTACCCTGGCGGTCAGGGCCGTCCGCCAGCCTCAAGTCGATCTCGCGGTGCTGTCCCGGCTCGAGTGCGACGAGCCGTCCGCGTTCGCCCGGTTCGCCCGCCACCACGCGATACCGAATCGGCCTCAGCGGCGCCAGGCTGAAACGCCCGAGGGAATCCGCGCGGGTCATGACGACGTCGCCTCCCGGTGACCACGTGCCGGAATCGTCACCCTCCGCGGTAACCGTCGCGAAGGGCACGGCGTGACCGCCGGCATCACGGACGACGCCGGCAATCGCGCTGGCCTGGCCGACGATCTCGACGGTCACGTCGTCCACCACTTCGCCCGGACCGATTTCGAGGATGCCGTCGGCGTCGAGGCGCGCGCTGGTCCACTTCCGGAGGAGCCAGGGCGATCGGGCGGTGACGACCAGTCGATATCGGCCGGGCGGCGCCTCGATCGTGAACGGACCGTCGGTCGCCGCTACTCGTGCCGGGCGGATGCCGGCCGTCGTCGCTCTGGCGGCGCCATCCACAGCCCAGAGACCGATCGACAGGGAGTCCGTGGACGACGACTGCGTGGACGACGACCGCTGCGGGTCGGCAGGCACCCGCAGGCGACCCGCGATCCGCGCAGGGGGTTCGAGGACCAGATCGGCGCTCGCAGGCTGCGCCGACATCCGGATGGTCAGCGGGACGAACGCCGTGCCCGTCCCGCGCAACGAGGCCGCGAGCCAGTATCGACCCACCGGCGCGGCGTCGATCGCGAACCGGCCCTGCTCGTCAGTCTCCGTGGCGATCGAAACGCCATCCGGATGCCGGGGGCCGATCTCACTGAGGCGCACCTCGACGCCCGCCAGTGGCCTGCCATCGGTCCCGCGAACGGTGCCGGCGCCGCGCCCGAGCCTCCGCGGTCGAGCGCGTAGTTCGAGGCCCTCCACGCGACCGGCGATCCCGACGTCCACCGGCCGGGCCTCACCGAGCGTGCGCGCATCCGGGTAGTACGCCATCCAGTGACCGTCGGCATCGAACCCGGCGGCCAGGTAGTAGCGCCCGGGCGGCACGCCGGAAAGCGAGAACCGACCGTTGCCGTCCGGACCGGCCAGATCGCCCTTCTGCACATACAGGATCTGATCCGCCTGGGCGACTCGGGAGAGGAGACGCACGTAACCGGAAGTCCAGGGCCGCCCATCGGGCCCGACGAGACGGCCGCTGATCATCCCGGGACGCGGCTGTCGCAGCCGAACCTCGGCACGATCCCGCGCCGCGAGGTCGACGATGGCGACATCGGATCCGGTGGGCCCGACGTACCGGCCGGCGAGCTGCGTCCCGCCGGCGCGGACGTCGAACACCGCGGCGGGCAGCCCCGCGAACTCGAACCGGCCCGCCGCGTCGCTCCGCGTCTGGAACTGCGCGCCATCCGTCCTCGCATGGACGGCGGCCCCCGCCAGGGGACGGCCCTCGTCGTCCGCGACCAGGCCCGTGATCACCGCGGCCCCCTCCGGCTTCGCGGGTGTGGCCGAGGGACCGGCGGGGCCGCGCAGCACGAACAGCACCTTGACGCCGACCGCGGCGGTCAACGCGACGATGACCAGCAGGCGAAGCGGGTTGACCTGTGCGGGCACAGCTGCCTTCTATCGGTGCGGACCCTGCGGCATCTACCGGCCGGCCCCGACGCGCATCTCGACTTCCGCCCGGGCGCCCGGCGCGACCGCGACCCGCACCGCGCCTGCCGCCCAGTCCGCCCATTGCTCGACGCCGTACCAGGCGTCGCGCTGCAGGCCCGGTACTACCGCCACGAGGTAGTCGCCGGCGAGGCCGACCGTCAGCGTGAAGCGGCCGTGACCGTCGGTCTGCGTGACCTGCACGGCCAGCTCGTCGAGCCGGCCGAGGCCGGAGGATCCGCGCCAGGGTTCGGGGTCGGCCGGAAAGACGACCACGTCGCGATCCGCCGCCGGCTCGCCGTCGGCGCCGCGCACGACACCCGTGATGCGGCTCGTCTCGTCGGCCAGCGTCAGCACGACACCCGACGGCGCATCGCCCGCGACGACCTCGAATGGAAACTGCAGCGCGCGTCCACGCGCGTCGTGCGCCTCCGCGCTGATCCAGCCCGGCGCGCCGAAGCCCGACAGCCGGTAGCGCCCGGCCGGCACGCCGAGCACGCGGAACGTGCCATCGTCGCGCACGAGGATCCGCTCGCGCGACGTCCCGAGCAGGCGGCCCGTGGCCTCGTCGGCCGGATCCATCGAGATTCTCGCCTTGCCGAGCACCGGCCGCGGCCGGCCCGCGACGGACAGCACCTCGATGCGCCCGTCGAACGACACGCCCTGCTCGAGGTGGATCGCGACCTCGACGGGCTCGCCGTCCACCATCACGTCCACCTGCCCCCACGACCCGGCGGGCGCGTCCTCCGCGCCCTCCGGCACGTCGGCGCCCTTGTAGGCGACGACGTCGTAGACGCCCGGCGGCATTGCGTCGAAAGTGAATCGGCCATCGGCACCGGCCGTCTGCGACCTGCCGCCGCTCAGCCCGGCTCCGCTGATGCGCACGAGCGCCGACACCGGCGTGCCGCCGGCACTCGAGACACGCCCGCGAACGACGGTCGTCGTCATCGGCCGCGCACGGACGTCCACGCCCGTCCGCTCGCCGCCGGCGCCGATCCTGATCGGCTCGGCCCGCTCGGGTCGATCGGCGCTCGGGTAGTAGGTCCAGGCGTTGCCCGCCGGATCGATCGACGCGCGCACCAGGTAGTCGCCGGGTGGAACGCCCGTGATCTCGAAGCGCCCGTCCGCGCCGCTCGTCGTCGGCGGCACGATCGTCCGGCCGAACATGGGGCCGTCGAGGCGCTGCAGCCGCACGAAGGCCTTCGGCGCCGGCCGTCCCGCCTCGTCGGCAATCGTCCCGGTGATCCGACCCGCACGCGTCATCGTGAGGTGCAGGTCCCGTGCCGCCCCGCCTTCATCGAGCACGACGCGCCGGCGCCCGACGCCCCACGCGGCCTCGCCGTAGTAGGTCTCGAGATGGTCGTGCTTCGAGGCCCGCAGGTAGAACTCGCCGGCCGGCAGTTCACGCATGGTGAACGTGCCGTCGGCGCCGGTCGCCGCGCGCCAGCCGAACGACCGGTCGCTGAGCATCTGCAGGCGCACCTCGGCGCCGGACATCGGCCGCCCGTCCGCGTCGGACACCAGGCCCGCGACCGTCGCGGTGCCGGTGGGCCGTTCCCCGCGTGCCGGCCGCCCGCCGTCCCTGAGCCAGAACAGCGCCTTCACGCCGATCGCGGCCGTAATCGCCACCACGATGAGCAGGCGGAGCGGGTTGATGCGGGTTTCCATGGCGCGCCTCGTACCCTATCGGCCCGTCGGGCCCGGAGGTTGACCACCGCCGCCGATCCTCACGTCCTGCACCGTGGTCCGGCCTTCCACGAGCGTGACGCGGACCGCGCCGGGTTCGAGTTGCGCGAGCAGGTCCTCGGAGATCGGATCCGACGGGTCGAAGCTCGCGGCGAGCGCCAGCAGGTACTCGCCCTGCGGCAGCGTGGCGATCGAGAATCGTCCCTGCGTGTCCGGTCGCACCGCCTTCACCCGCCGGGCGCGCGGTCGCCACGCGCGCCGGTCCGCGGGAAAGACGACGACCGTGTACGAGAACGCGGGACGCCCGGTGGCGTCCACGATCGTCCCTTCGATGGGCGAGTCGCGATCGGTCCAGGTGACGACCACCTCGGACAGCGGCCGGCCCGGTTCGACGTCGAGCGGCACGTCGGCGACGTCGACGTCGCCGGCCATGGCCGATCGCAGCCGCCAGCCCTCGGGAATCCTGTTCGCGCCCAGCGTGTAGGAGCCCGGCGGCACGCCGGTACGGGTCAGCCGGCCGTCGGCGTCGAACGCGAGCACGAGCGATCCGAGGCCCTGGATGTAGCCGAGAAACGGCCCGTCCACCGGCGAGAGGAACAACAACAGGCGCCGCGGGTCCGGCGCCGCGCGGTCGCCGTCGAAGACCAGGCGCGCGTGCAGCGTCACGCCCGCGACTTCGTTGAGCGCGGGCGAGAAGTCCGCGACCGGGTTGTCCGGATCGACGTAGACCTCGGCGATGGCGAGCATCGGCGGCGCCGGCTCCGCACGGCCGGGGATGCGCGGCTCGGCACGCGTGCTCGTGATCAGCCGGTACGCGCCGGCCGGCACGCCGACGAACCGGTAGCGGCCGTCGGCCGTCGTCGCCCCGTAGCGGCTGGCGGTGCGCTCCCCGTCGGCCAGCAGGACCACGCGCCCATTGGCGACGGGCCCGCCCGAGGCCATCACCAGGCGGCCCTCGAGCGTCGTCGTCGGCACGGCCTGCAGGCGCACGTCCACGCCCGTGCGCGTGGCGCCCGGATCCACGTGCACGCGCGTGGCGCGCTCGATGGCCGGCGTATCCCCGAAGAACATGGGCACGTAGGTGAGCGAGCGCGACGTCGCCGGCGTGATCTCGGGCAGCGGTGCGTTCGGATCGGCGATGGCCTGCCGGGCCGCCGCGAGCGTCTCGGCGTCGGGCACGGCCAGGTCCTCGGCGCCGCCCATGCGCGCGGCGCGAACGACGTAGTCGCCCGGCGCCAGGTCCTCGATTCGATAGCGACCCTGGCGGTTCGCCTGCGTCGTCGTCGCGCGGAACGGATCGCTGGCGATCGGTTCGTTCCGGTCTTCCCACCGGGCGACGGCGACGACGGCCGGGGTCGGCTGCCCGCGTTCGTCGAGGATCGTGCCGGCGATCGACGACACGCGCGTCATGACCAGCGGTGCGTCCAGCTGCTGGCCGTCGTCGAGGCGGATGACGACGCCGGTCGCCCCAGGCCGGACCGCGCCGAATGCCGCGTCGGTGAAGCCGGGCCGTTTCGCCGTCGCGGTGTAGAGGCCCGGCGCCAGCCCGTCGAACGCGAAACGGCCGGATCCGTCCGCGTCGGCCACGCGCAGCGTCGAGTCGTCCTGGCGCGAGAGCACGATGCGCGTCCCGGGCAACGGCACGCCGCCGGCGTCGGTGACCTGGCCCGTGATTCGCGCGGTGCCCGCGGTCGCGGCCGCCGCGGGGGATCGCGGATCGCGCTGGCCGTCATGCGGCCGGGCCTCTGGCGTATCGGGTGTCTGCGCCTGGCGAGGCAGGGCCGCCGGCGCCGGCCGCGGCGACATCGTGCCGACCAAGGCGAGCAGCATCGCGAGCCTGCGGATCATCCTGCCGGCCTCGTCGGATGCGCTCGGTCCGTCACGGTCGCCGTCATCGGATCGTCGGGTTCAGCGTGAGTGCCCGCGTCACGGGCTGGCCGGCGGCGACGTGCACGCGGACACCCGCTCCGGACAGGCGCTGCAGCAAATCGCGCGACGGCCACTCGGCCATCGCTGCGTCGTCGATCGCGACGAGGACGTAGTCGCCGTCGGGCAGCGCCGTGAACTCGTACTGGCCCGTCAACGTCCGCGCGCTCCGGAAGCGCAGGCCGTCGGATGCGACGTAGGACCACGCCGACGTGTCGGCGGGGAAGAGCGCCACCGTCGCATCGGTTGCCGGCTGGCCCGGGCCGGCGAGGATCGTGCCGCCGACGGTGCCCAGGCGGTCGCTCATGACGACGACGAGGCCATCGACGTCCGAGCCGTCGATCTCGAGCGGTTCGCCCGCGATGTCGCGGCCGTTCAGCGTCGCCTGGCTCACGCGCCACCCGACGGCCGACGCCGAGACCGTGAATCCGTGCCGGCCCGCCGGCACGCCCGTGATCTCGAACCGGCCGCTGGCATCCGCCGTGATCACCGAACTGGTGCCGAGGCGCACGCGGAAGCCCGGCGGCGGCCCGCCCGCCAGGGTCGCGGGATCCGCGCGGACCTGGCCGCGTATGGTGGCGCCGGGTCGCAGCGTGATGGTCAGGCCGCCGATGTCGCGCGCCCCGACCGAGAGCGGTTGCCGCCACCACAGTCCCTGCTTGCCCCAGCCGTTGCTCGGGCCGCTCACCACCTGCGGCAGGCCGTCCGCCGACACGCTCACGGAGACGGGGCGCGACGGCTCGACCGCGTCGAGGACGTAGTCGCCGCTCGGGACGGCGAGAAACGTGAACACGCCGCCGGCGTCGCTCATCGCGGTCGCCACGCTGAAGAGGACGTTCGCCGGATCCGACGGGTCCACGCCGGACGGATACAGGTTCAGGGTGGCGCCGGACACCGGGCCGCCCGGGCCCACGACGACGCCGTCGACGCGGACGCGCGGCCGTTCGACCATCACGATGTCGAGGCCGCCCGACGTCTCGCCCGCCGCGAGCTGCCAGCAGGTGTGCGGCCTGCGCGGTGGAGGCGCCGCCGAAGTAGGTCGTGACGAACATCGACGTCGACGCCGCGCCCGGCAGGGTCGCGCGCTGCGGGCCGGCCGTGGCCATGAACAGCCGGCCGGTGTCGTCGAGCGTCACGCTGCCGCTCGGCTGGTCGATGGCCGAGGCGCGCAGCGTCGCGAGCCGCGCCGCGGCCGTCGGCATCGGCGCGGTCGTCGATCGACACGGCACGCCGATCAGGTAGCGGCCGGGCGGGAGGCCGGTGACTTCCCACTCGCCCTGCGTGTCGGTCATCGTCGCGCCCGCGTAGTCGAACGTGCCATCGGGCAGCGCGCGCATCACCTCGACGAGCGCGCCCAGGATCGGCTGGCCCGCGGCGTCGATCACGCGGCCCTGCGCGGTGGCCCACGGCCAGATCGGGATCGTGACGTCACCGCGGCGATCGCCGTCCGAGACGACCAGCGGCGCCGGATCGCCGCCCGGCCGCTTCCGGCCCGACGCGCCGTCGAGGTAGCCGGGCGCGCTCGCGGTGAGCCGATAGCTGCCCGCGGCGAGCCGCGTGAACAGGAACGTGCCGTCGGCTCCGGTGAGCGTCGGCCGCTGTCCGGTCGCCGGGGTGATGCGGACGATGGCGCGGGGCACCGGCTGTCCGGTGGTCGCGTCGACGACGCGGCCGAGGACGAGGCCACTCGCGGGCGTGGACGCGGCGGCGCGCGCGGCGGACGACTGCACGGCAGGCCACGAGGCGCGGGGCGACGGTGCAGCGGGGGCCGGCGCGGGCGGGGGCGATTCCGGGAGCGCCCGGGCTCGCGCCACCGTCGGCCCCGCGGAGACCGCAGGCAGCAGCGTCACGATCGTCGTCGCCAGGATCGTGCGGATCATCGGCCCCGTCCGGATCTTCCCACGGGAACCGTCGGGTTCACAGGCCGGCGCACGCCCGTTTGGACACCGCGCACGGTGGTTTGGCCGCTGGTCCGGCCGGCAACCCGCTACTGTCGAAGCGTGATCGCCGGATCGATCCGGCTCGCGCGCCCCGCCGGCCACCAGGTGGCGAGGACGGCGGCCGCCACGACGAGGCCCACGGCCATCGCCGCGCTGGACGGATCGCGGGGCGTCACGCGAAAGAGCAGCACGTCCACCGCGGGCAGCGCGAACCACGCCACCGCCAGGCCGACCCCCGCGCCCGCCAGCACCGGCCGCATGCCGCCGCCGACGATCGTCCGCCGCACGCGAGCGGCGGTCGCGCCGAGAGCCACGCGGACGCCGATCTCCCGGCGGCGGGCGGCCACTGACATCGCCACCGCGCCGTAGACGCCGCTGAGCGCGAGGGCCAGGCCGAGGCCCGCGAGTCCGGTGAGGAGTACAGCGACGAACCGGTGCTGGGCGGTCTGGCGTCGCCGCGTTTCCGGGCCGGTCTCGGGCGCCAGCACCGGTACCGCGCGATCGATGGCCGCGAGCCGTGACCGCGCGTCGCGCGCGAGCGCGGCCGGGTCACCGCTCGTGCGAACGATGTAGCGCTCGAACGTGCCGGTACGCGGCGCCGGTGGCTCCGGCCAGTAGATCACCGGACGCGGCGCCTCGTCGGTGATGCCGAACGCGGCCGTATCGGCGACGACGCCGACGATCCGAAACGCCGACCGGTCGTCCGGCCCGTGAATCACGCGCCCGATCACGTCGCCCTGGCGGCTCCGGGCGAAGTGCTCGTTGACCACGGCGACCGCGCGACCGTCCGCCTCGTCGAAACCCCGCCCGGCCACGATGGTCATCCCGAGCACGTCGAAGTAGTTCCGCGGCACGCTCGCCGAGCCGGTCCACTGACTGTCGTCGCCTTCGGGCGCGGCCTCGCCGTCGAGGTAGGGCAACCCGGCCTGAATCGACGTGTTCATCAGCGGCGTGCCGGACGTGGTGATGCCCGTGACGGCGGGGAGAGACCGCAGTGTCGCCTCGACCTGGGCGAAGTACGCCGCGCGAGCCGCCGGCGTCGGGAAGCGTGAGGCCGGTGCCACGACGGGAACTTCGACGAGCTGCTCGATCGTCATTCCGGTGTCCACCGACATCAGGTTGGCGACGCTGCGGGCGAGCACCGTGGCGCCCGAGACCAGCAGCACCGCGAGCGCCGCCTGCACCGCGACGAGCAGGCTCGTGGTGCGGGAACGCGCGGGCGTCGCCCGTCCGGGCGCGGCGCCGGTGAGCGCGCCGTCGAGCTCGGCGCGGTGCACGCGAAGCAGCGGCGCCAGGGCGCACGCCAGCGCCGCCGCGCCACCGGCGAGGCTCATGAAGGCGAAGGCCCGGCCCTCGAGCCCGGCCCCGGCGACCGGCAGGAACAACCGCGGTTCGAACCGTCCGATGAGCCGCTCGAGACCTGCCATCACCTCCAGTCCGCCCGCGGCGCCGCCGGCGGCACACAGCAGGCCCTCCACGGCGAACAGCCGCAGGAGCACCGCGCGCGATCCGCCGAGCGCCCGGCGGACCGCCAGTTCCGGGACGCGCATGGAGGTTCGCGCGAGCAGCAGGTGCCCGGCGTTGGCGACGGCGACGACCAGCAGAACGAGGCCGCCGGCGAACACGAGCCACACGCCGCGGACGAACGGCTGGCCCAGGGCGGCCACGCCCGGGGCGAATGCCGTCACGACCGGGTCATCCGCGGCGCGGCTGCCGGCGGGCGTCAGGGCTCGCAGCTCGGCCACCGCCGTGTCCGGCGAGACGCCCGCGGTCCGGCGGGCGATCACCTGCGCCAGTTGTCCCGGACGGATCTCGGTGCCGCGCGGGAGGACCGTGACGAGATCGGGAACCGACGACATCGTGATGCGCGCCCCGCCAGGCCAGATGCCGACGACGGTGAACGGCCGGCCGCCGAGCGTCAGCACGCGGCCGACGAGCGACGGATCCGCGCCGAAGCGGGACCGCCAGGCCCGTTCCGTGACCATCACGACGTCCGGCGCGCCGGGCGCCGCGTCACCGGGCTGGAGCAGCCGGCCGCGCAGCGGCGCGACCGCCAGGAGTCCCGGCAGGCCGCCGGACACGGCGACCGTTGCCAGTCGCTCCGCGCCTTCCGCGCGGTCGAGGACCGCCGATCCCTCGCGGAAGACCTCGATTCGATCGAACCCTTGCGCCTGTGCCCGCCAGCGATCCACGAGGTCCTGGTCGGGGGTGAACCAGAATCCGCGCGCGGTGTCGAGCATGGACAGGAAGACGAGCCGATCGCCTCCGGCGAACGGCAGCGGCCGGATCACGACGCGATCCAGCGCGTCGAAGGCGGCCGCGCTCGCCCCGAGTCCGATGGCGAGCGTGACGATGATGAGCGCGACGGCCCCGGGCTGGCGCCGGAACCCGCGAACGGCGAGCCGGATGTCGCGACCGCCGCCGGCGAACCAGGTGCCGAACCGCGCGACGAGTGACGTGCGGGGCGTCCGGCCGGCGTCAGCCGGGCGCCTCCACGCGATCCGCAGGCCGGTGAGGGTGTCGGTGGCCAGGAGCCGGCTGGTGACGATGGTCGCACGGAGCGCGCCGGTGCGGCCGGCCTCGCGTCGCCACCAGTGTTCGGCGACGTCGGCGAATGTCTCGCCGTGCGCGCGGCGGAAGCCCGCGGGATAGGCGAGCGCGGCGCATCGGGCCAGCGCCCGGACGAGGCGGAGGCCGGCTCGCCGGTTCACTGGTCCTCCAGGATCCGGCGATCGACGGCGGCCTGCACGAGCGAGCGCAGGCGGACGGCTTCCTGCCGAACCTCGCGCTGCGCCTTCGGCGTCAGCCGGTAGTAGCGGCGCCGCGGGTCGTCGTCGGCGGGGTCCGGCGCGGCGGTCTCGCGGATGAGGCCGTCGGCGACCAGCTTCTGGAGTGTGCCGTAGAGCGTGCCGGGACCGAGCCGCACCTCCCCGCCGGTGGCGTCGGCCACGCGGTCGATGATGGCCAGGCCGTGCGCCGGCTGATCAGCCAGCGCCAGCAGCACCAGGAAGGCCGATCGCGACAGCCCGTCGGTTCGTGCGCCCATCGTGTGGTCCCTCCGTCCGTGCCGGGCAAAATATCGACTGTCAGTATATCTTGCATGTCAAGACATGTCGGCAGGATGCGCGGGCGCGCGGCGAGCCTGCCGGTCAGCGCCGGATGTCCAGCACCTTCGGCGCGCCGAGGACCAGGATGACGCGGACCGCGCCGGCGTCGAGTGACGTCAGGCGATCGGGCTCGTCCTGCGGATCGAAGAATCCCGGCAGCGCCGCCGCCAGGTACTCGCCTGGCGGCAGGTCCTCGATGGCGTAGGACCCGTCGAGGTCGGGCTGGACGAGCGCGATGCGTCGGCTGCGGGGGACGCGCAGGCGGGGATCGACCGGATAGACGACCAGCGGGCGGTCGAACGCGGGCCGACCCGACGAGTCCGCGACGCGTCCGGACAGTGACGTCGTCCGATCGGTCAGCGTGAGGACGAGGTTGCGCACGTCGCGGCCGGGCGCGACGGTGAACGTGCCGTCGATGACGTCGACGCCGTCGAGCTCCGCGGCGATCAGGCGCCAGGGGGGAGGCAGGTAGTCGAACGCCACCGAGAACTCCGCGGGCGCCACGCCGGAGATGCTGAAGCCGTCGGCCGATCGCGTCACGGGAGCGGACTGAATCGCCGCGCTCATCGCGCCACCACGCCCGCGCAGCTGCGGCGACCGGCCCGCCAGATCCGGCGGCTCGCCCTGTCCGTCGAAGACGTAGCGTCCCGAGACCGTCATGCCCTCCGCAAGCGTCAGCGTGAGCGAGGCCGGTTCGCCGCTGGTGACAATGGCCGCCGTGGCCCAGAGCGGCGCGGGATTCGGCTGTCCCCGCGAACCGTGGCGCCGGGCGGTGACCGTGACGACATGGCGCCCGGCCGGCACGGCCCGCAACGTGAACGAGCCGTCCGGTCGGACCGGCGCCGACCGCACGCCGAACGGCGATGCGTACCATTCGGTATCGGGGTGCCACTCGGCCCTGATACTGCTGAACGGCATCGACGTGGCGTTCACGACCACGCCGTCGATGCGGGCCATCGGTTCGGTGACCAGCGCGAACGTCAGGCCGTCGACGACGTCGCCCGGTCCGAGGCGGAACCGCGTCGCCTGCCGCACGTCGGTCGTGCCCGGGTGATACGTCACCTGATAGCCGATCGTGCCCTCGGGCGGACCCGCGACGACAATCTCCCGGCCTGTCATCTCCGGCAGGCTCGCCTGCAGCGTGCACGTCCCCGGCCGGAGCCCGAAGAGACGGAAGCGACCGTCGGGCCCGGTCGTGCCGCTGCCGTGTTCGTTCGTCCCGCAGGACGGCGCCGAGACGCTGGCGCCGGGGATCGGCGTCCCGGACGCGTCCACGACGCGCCCGGCCAGGACGGCGGACCGCACGAGTGTCGCCCGGACGTCGCGCCGCTGTCCGTCGGTCAGGGGGATCAGGATCGGTGCCGTGCCGGGCCCCGTCTGTCCGAACGCCGCGCTCACGTGTCCGGCTCGCGAGAGGGACAGGCCGTAGCGCGCGGCGGGAAGGTCGTCGAAGCCGAACCGGCCGTCCGCGGCCGCGGTCGTGGTCGCGACCACGCGCCCGCCGCGCGCGAGGCCGATCAGCGTGCGTCCGACCGGCGCGCCACGGTCATCGACGACGATGCCGGAGATCGCGCCACGCGCCTGTGCCCCCACCGGCCGCCGGCGGTCCGCGGCCGTCACGTCGAGCGACACGGCGCCGAGCAGGCTCGCCGTCGTGGCCAGCCACGTCGCGATGATCCACCCGCGCGTGACGGTCATCCGTGTCACGGCTGCCTCACGACCAGATCGATCGAGCGGGCCTCGCCGGGGCCGAGCGACAGGCGCGTTGCGTCGCCTGCCAGGCGCGCCAGCAGGTCCAGCGACGCGCGGGTGCGAGTCCCATACGAGGGCACCGCCGCGATCAGGTAGTCGCCGGGAGCCAGGGCGTCGAACGTGAAGCTCCCGTCGGGCCTCACCGCCATGACGTGCACGCGGCTGCTGGAGTCGAACGGCCACGTGCGCCGTCGCGGATCCTCGGGGAAGAGCAGCACGGCCGCGTCGCGCGCGGGACCTCGCCCGCTTCGCACGACGCCGTCCACCGACGCCGGGTGCGCCGTCAGCAGGACCTCGACCTGCTCGAGATCGCGATCGATCTCGACGGGCTCGACGGCGATGTCCCGGCCTCGGTACATCGCCGACACCAGCAGCAGGCCATCGCCGCTCGCGGTGAGCGTGTACTCGCCGGGAATCACACCCGCGATCCGGAACGCCGCGCCGTCCATCTCCGCGAAGTGACCGGACCGCGTCCGGTCCGGGTCCCGGCTGGCCAGTCCGACGCCCAGCCGCCGCGGCGAGACGGCCGGATCGTCGATGACGACCCGGCCGGTGACCGTGACGCCGCGGCTGAGGACGAATTCGAGGCCCGTGACGTCGCGGTCGTCCACGATGAGCGTCGACCGCGCCCAGAGCCCCTCGTGGTCGGGAAGCGCGACGTCGTAATCGTGCAGCTGCCGGAAGACGTGCACCTCGTACGATCCCGGCGCGACGGCCAGGAACCGGAACGTGCCGTCCGACGCCGTGCCGGCCTGCGGCGCGTCGTCGGGCAGGCCGGGCGCGCCGAGCTGGCCGGCGCGGACGAGCCGGACCACGGTCTGGGCGGCCGGGCCGTCGGGACCGGTGACCCGGCCCGTGACGGAGACGCGCGACATCTGCACGAGCGGAATGTCGGCGGTGAAGTGCTCGCCGCTCGCGGCCTCGACGACCGTCGCCGCGGCCAGGTCGGTGACGCCGGGCGCGAACGTCGTCACGTAGATGGCATCGCGTCCGTCCGGCATGGGCGGGGCAGGATCGGTGCGGCCGCGATCCATGCGGAAGCGTCCGTCGGCGCTGCGGACTTCCGTGACTGGCGGCACCGTCTCCCGGGTGGCGGGTCGGGGGCCGAGCACGCGTTCGCCGACCGCCCAGGAGACGTATTGCCGGGGGACGACGACCCGATAGCGGCCGGGCGCCACGGTGAGAACGAAGTGACCGAGGTCGTCGGTCGTGGCCTGCGGCGACAGATCGGATCTGGCGCTCGATACCTCGATCGCCTGGACCGTCACGCCGACGACGGGTTCGTTGGCGGCATCCGTCACGCGTCCCTCGATCACCGCGGGGCGACGGAGCGCGATCACCACGTCGGCAAGCCCGCGATCCGGCGGAAGGGTGAAGGGCCGGGTCGGGATCTCGACCCCGAGCTGTGCCTGGCCGTAGCCTCCGCTGAGATAGCCGGGCCGGACCGCCCGGATGGCCCATTCGTCCGAGGGCAGCGACGTGAAGCGGAATCGCCCGCTGGCGTCGGTCATGACCGACGGCACCGCGTCGCCGCGCACGAGCCGCGCCTCGAGTGTCACGACCGCCCCGGCGATCGGCGCTCGCGTCGCGGCATCGACGACCGTGCCGGCGAGCGTGCCCGGCGCCGGGGCCGTGAGGGGCGCCTGCGTCGTTCGGCTGGCGGCGGCAAGGCGACCGGCCGTCAGGGCCGCCAGGAGCGCCGCGGGGAGAACGATCAGGCCGACGGCGACCAGGCCGCCTCGTGTGCGGTGAGTGCTCCGTGACATGGCGGCTGCGGGTCCTGCCGTTTGGACACCGCGAATGCCTGATTGGTCGAGCTCGCAACCCGCCTTGTCGTCACTCTTATTTTATGTAAGACTGCATCCATGCTCGTGTCCGCCCTGGAAACCCTGGTCCTCGATCTGCTCGCCGAACACGGATCCACCTACGGACTCGACCTGGTGGCTGCCTCCAGCGGGCGCCTCAAGCGCGGGAGCGTCTACGTCACCCTCGGTCGGATGGAGCAGAAGGGCTACGTGACGTCGCGCCTCGAGGATCGGACCGGCGAGGGCCCGCCGCGGCGCCTCTACGACATCACCGCGCTCGGCCACCGCGCGCGGCAGGCCGTCGATCTGCTGCGGCCCCTGCCGGACGGGCCGCGAACCTGATTCATCGACCGTCCATGACGAGCTGATCCGATGCTTCGATTTTCCCGCTGGCTGGCCCGACTCCCTTTCGGCGATCTCACCCGCCGCGCCTTCGGCGAGGTGGCGGCCGACTGGCACCACGAGGCGCGCGCGGCCCGCGGCCGGGCCGTCGCCGGCGCGCTCGCCGGCTTCGTCCGCATCGTGCTGTCGTCGTTCGGATCCTTCGAGGAGCACCCGATGCGGAACCTGGGCCGTGACGTGCGCTACGCCTGGCGGCGGCTGCTGGCCGCGCCCGCGTTCTCCGTGTTCGCGATCCTCACGCTGGCGTTCGGGATTGGCGCGACGACGGCGGTAGCGTCGAGCGTGGCCGCGATGTTCCGGCCGTACGCGATCCGGAACATCGACGAGGTCGTCAACCTCTACCAGCGCCGGCCGCCGCAGGGCAGCCTGACGTCCTCGGACTACGACTACATCGCGGCGCACCAGACCGTGTTCACGCAGATGTTCGCGTGGGCGCGGACCCGCCTGTCGTGGAGCGGCGCGACCGGGGCGAGCGTCGTCCAGGGCGAAGCCGTCAGCGGCACCTACTTCGATCTCGTCGGCGCCCCGCCCCTGATGGGCCGGCCGCTCGCGCCCGCGGACGACCGGCCGGGCACGGCGCCCGTGGTCGTCATCAGCGAGACGATGTGGCGGTCGCGGTTCGCCGCCGACCCCGCGATCGTCGGACGGGCCGTGCGGCTGAACGGCCGCGCCTTCGAGATCGTCGGCGTCATGCCCCGGTGGTTCACCGGCGTGGACATGCCCAATTTCGCCCCGACGCCGTACTGGATCACGCTCGCGCAGAAGGAGGCGCTCGAACCGACCCGCGAGTCGGGCGATCGCCAGCTGGGCTCGCTGCACGCGAAGGGCCGGCTGGTACCGGGCGTGACGATCGACCAGGCCGCGGCCGAACTGGCGGGCTTTGCCGCGCATCTCGACCGCGCGGATCCGCAGACCGAGGGCTACGTCGCCCGGAGCGGCACCGGCCGGCAGTTTCAACTGATCCCGACGGCCCGCGTCCGGCTCTGGGACAACCCGGTCGTGGACGATCCCTTTGCCCGGATGGGCGCCGTGGTCGTTGCGCTCACCGCACTCGTCCTGCTGGTCGCCTGCACCAACCTCGCGAACCTGACGCTGGCGCGCGGCGCCACCCGCCGCCGGGAGCTTGCCGTTCGGAGGGCACTCGGCGGCTCGCGCCTGCGGCTGATCCGGGAGCAGGTCGTCGAGGCGGCGGTCATCGGCGCGGCCGGCGGGTTCGGCGGCGTGCTCATCGCGCGGGCGTTCATGGCGGTGCTCGGCACGCAGGTCCGGGTCGGCGGCGACACCGGAATCCTCGTCAACCTCGATCCGCGGCTCGAGCCGGTGACGCTGCTCGTGGCCCTCTCGACGACGATGCTGGCGGTGCTCGTCTTCGGCCTGTGGCCGGCGATCACCGCCACGCGCGTGCGGCCGCGACAGGCGCTCGCGACCGACGGGGCCGGGTCCCTGCCGCGCTGGCGCGGCCGGCGCGCGCTCATCGTGGGGCAGGTGGTCGTCTCGGTACTGCTGCTGGCCCTCGCCGCGGCTTTCATGCGCGACGCGCTCCAGGTCGCCCGGCGCGACCCGGGCCTCGACCTCGACCGCCTGGCCGTCGTCCGCGTGGACCTGCCCGGCGACCGCTACGACGAAGCGAGCGGCCGGCGCCTGCTCGATCTCGTGCAGGCGCGCACGCGCCAGTTGCCGGGCGTCGAGTCGGTGTCGGTCTCGTCCGGACTGCCCGTCGGCCTCGGCACGCCAGGCGGCGCGGTCCGGACCGGCGTCGATCCGTGGCAGCGCGTCGAGTTCATCGCGGGCACACCGGGCGTGTTCGACACGCTGGGTGTCCGCCTCGTCGCGGGCCGGCTGCTGTCGCCGGACGACCGCGATCCGGCCGACACCGTCGTGGTCGTCAGCGCGGTCACCGCGCGCGCGCTCTTCGACGAGCCCGCCGGCGCCGTCGGCCGTTCGGTGCAGTTCAGACGCACCCGCTGGGCCGGCGACGCGGACACGGTGGACCGGATGGTCCGCATCGTCGGCGTGGTGGACGACATGGACGTCGGGGCGCAGGTCGGGAGCCGCGACCACGGCGTGCTGTTCATGCCGTTTGCACAGCTCTACGAGACGCGCTACCTCTCCGTCCTCGCGCGCACGTCGGCCGAGCCGGCCGCGACCGCCGGCCTGATTCGCCGTGCGATCGGCGATCTCGATCCGGACGTGCCGGTGCCCGGCGCCGGCAGTGGTACCGAACTCGGCGGCACCGTGAACAGCTTCCTGAACATCGCCGGCGGGTTCACGTCGATCCTCGGCGTCGTCGCCCTTGCGCTGGCGATGGCCGGGCTCTACGGCGTGCTCTCGCAGGTGGTCGCCGCGCGGACGCGCGAGATCGGCGTCCGCATGACGCTCGGTGCCACGCGTGCGCGCATCCTGCGCCTCGTCGTCTCGGACGGGATGTGGCCGGTCGTCGGCGGTACGGTGGCCGGCCTCGGCGTCGCGTGGTTCGCGGAGTTCGGCGTGGGGCGCGTGTTCGGCTCGAGGGTGCCCGAAATCGGGCTGGTGCTGTTCGTCCTTCTGCCGCTGCCGCTCGTGCTGGCGGGCCTGGCGGCGTGCTACCTGCCGGCGCGCCGGGCCGCGCGGGTGGACCCGAGCGTCGCGCTGCGCGATCTGTAGGCCGCCGCAATTCGGGCGCCGCGCCGTCACGCCCCGGTGCTACGATCGCGCCCCGACCATGCCCACTTCCACGCACGTCACCGCCAGCTCCGGCGACCACCTCGTGCTCGTCGGCACCATGAAGGGCGCGTTCGTGCTGCGCGCCGACGGATCGCGTTCGCATTGGGACGCGGGCGGCCCGTACTTTCCCGGCCGAGCGGTCTATGCGCTGATGTACGACGGCCGTCAGGGGCGTCATCGCCTGTGGGCCGCCGTGAACAGCCCGTTCTGGGGCTCCTACCTGAGCTCATCCGACGACTTCGGGCGGACGTGGAGCGAGCCGGAGACGTACGGCATCAGGTTCCCCGAGGGCTCGGACACGGCGCTGAAGCAGATCTGGCAGATCGTGCCCGGCGGTGCCGACCAGCCCGACACGATCTACTGCGGCGTCGAGCCGGCCGCGCTCTTCCGGTCCGACGACGCCGGCGCGACGTGGTCGCTCGTCAGCGGGCTCTTCGACCATCCGCACCGGTCGAAGTGGATGCCGGGCGCCGGCGGCCTGTGCCTGCACACGATCCTGCCCGCCGCCGACGACAGCCGCCGCGTCCACATCGCGATCTCGTCGGCGGGCCACTACCGGACCGACGATGGCGGCCTGACGTGGCAGGCGCGCAACGGCGGCGTCCGCGCGCAGTTCCTGCCGGAAGGGCAGCGCTATCCGGAGTTCGGGCAGTGCGTGCACAAGATGGTCACGCACCCGTCGCGGCCGGACCGCCTGTTCCTGCAGAACCACTGGGGCCTGTACCGCAGCGACGACCGCGGCGACTCGTGGCAGGACATCGCCAACGGCGTCCCGTCAGACTTCGGGTTCGCGATGGCGATGGATCCCACGACGCGGACACCGTCTACATCGTCCCGATCGAGTCGGACATGTTCCGGTGCACGCCCGAGGGAAGCTGCGCGTCTACCGGACGCGCGACGCCGGCGCGTCGTGGGAGCCATTGACCGGCGGGCTGCCGCAGGAGCAGGCGCTCGAGACGATCCTGCGCGACGGCATGTCCACGGACACGGGCTGGCCGACGGGCGTGTTCTTCGGCACGCGCAGCACCGCGTGTCGGGTCGACCGACGCCGGCGACTCGTGGACCGCGTTGCGCCGACGGCCTGCCGCCGGTCGTCTGCGTGAAGACCGCACGGGTCTGACCGCCGTGGTCACCGTGGTCGTCGCCGGCTTCCTGACCGACTTCACCGGCGGCGCGCGCGAGATCGATCGTCGCCGCGCCGGCCACCGTGGCCGAGGCGCTCGACCACCTCTGGACCCGGCACGTCGCGCTGCGCGATCGCGTCGTGGACGAGCGCGGCCGCGTCCGCGCGCACGTGAACGTCTTCGTCAACGACGACAACATCCGGCACCGCGACGGGCTCGCGACGGCGATCGCCGCCCGCGACGAGATCACGATCCTGCCGGCGATCAGCGGGGGTGATGTTCCGGACCGCGTCGAGCAGGGTCGGCCGCGCGACTGTCGGTTGCGGCCGGCGGGACGTCGCGCTCCAACCGGTCCAGGCGCGACTCGAACCTGATCGACCCGGACAGGCCCGGGGCCGTGATGGTCGTCGTGTAGGAGCCGTCGAGGTGCTCCTTGTCGGCGTGGCGGGCCGAGTAGGCGCTCGCCTCGAACTGCAGGCCGTTGGGCAGCGTCGTGGACGCCGGCCCGGGGCAGAACAGCCCGCCGTCCACCGCGATGGTCCCCGGCGTCGTCAGGCTGGACCCGCCGCCCAGGTCGAGCGTGCAGACGCCCTGGTCCAGGGTCTGACTGATCTCGACGTCGTGCGCCAGGCGATCGCCCACCTTCGGGAAGGTGCTCGACGAGCATCCGAAGAGGATCTCGAAGTCTCCAGTGGCCGTGCAGGACATGACCTCCTCTTCCCCGGTGTAGTGGCCCGCGTAGTGCGGCAGGACCCGGGTCCTGATCGACGCCGACTGTCCCTGATAGGTCGCGGTCACGGAGGCCAGCCCGGCGGTCGCGGCCCGGAGCGTGAAGGCGGCGCTCTGCTCGATCGTCGCCGTCAGCACCTGCGTGTTGTCCGAGACGATCGTGGCGCCCGTCGCGGGCGCCGGTGAGCCGTTGCCCTCCGTGACGGTCACCGATCCGGACAGCGAATCGCAGGAGGATGAGGCCGGCAGCGGTATCGAGACGCCCGAGCAGAACGTGTGGATCACGAGGTCACCGTTCAGCACGTCCGTCTTCTGGGGATCGGGCTTGACCTCCACCATCTTCTGCAAGGGGCTCGGCGGGAGCCGCAAGTCATCGCCACTCGGGCATCCGCCCAACAGCAACGCTGCTCCGGCCACCATCACGCTCGCGTGCAGCCTCTTCATCCCTGGCTCCCCTCAGCCCGATCGACACACGTCCAGCGCGCCTGCCGATTCCTCCGCAGGTCCGGCCGGCTCGCAAGCTCGTCGGATTGTGATACTAGGGGGGGAGTATATGGTCCGAGGCCGGCGGCCGCAACTACGGCTTGGCGGCCTTCCAGTTCGCGCCGACGCCGACGTCAACGGTCAGCGGCACGTTGAGTGTCCAGGCCGCCTCCATGCGCGCGCGGACGATGGCGGAGACGACGTCGGCGTCGGCCTCGGGGACCTCGAACAGCAGCTCGTCGTGGACGGTGAGGATCATGCGCGCCGGGACGGGTCGTGAGGCGTTGTGGGTCTCGAGCGCGGCGTGCACGTCGATCATCGCCTTCTTGAGGATGTCGGCGGCCGTGCCCTGGATGGGCATGTTGACGGTCTCGCGTTCGGTGGCGGCGCGGATCATGCCGTTGCGGCTGTTGAGTTCCGGCACGAGGCGGCGGCGGCCGGTGATCGTGCGGACGACGCCGGTCGCGCGTGCCTCCTCCAGCGTGCGGTCGATGAACGCGCGGACCGAGGGGAAGCCGGAGAAGTACGCGTCGATGAACTCCTGCGCGGCGCCCTGCGGCACGCCGATGTCCTTCGCCAGCGTGAAGGCCGTCTTCCCGTAGAGCAGCGCGTAGTTGATGATCTTCGCCCGTCGCCGCAGCTCGTGCCGGTCGAGGCCGCTCTCGGCGCCGAACACGCGCTCGGCCGTGCGGTCGTGGATGTCCACGCCCTGCGTGAACGCCTCGACGAGCGCCGCGTCGCCCGAGAGGTGCGCGAGCACGCGCAGCTCGATCTGCGAGTAGTCCGCCGAGATCAGCACGTGGCCAGGCTCGGCGACGAACGCCGCGCGGATCTCGCGGCCGAGCGGCGTGCGGATCGGGATGTTCTGCAGGTTCGGGTCGCTGCTGCTCAGCCGGCCGGTCGCCGCCACGGCCTGGTTGAACGTCGTGTGCACGCGGCCGGTGCGCGGGTCGACGAGCTGCGGCAGCGCGTCCACGTAGGTGCCCTTGAGCTTCTGGATGCTGCGCCACCGCAGCACCAGCCCCGGGATGTCGTGCACGAGCGCCAGCTCCTCGAGCACGTCCTGCGCGGTCGAGACCGCGCGCGTCTTGCCCGTCTTCTTCGTGGACTGCAGGTTGAGCTTCGTGAACAGCACCTCGCCCAGCTGCTTCGGCGAGTTGATGTTGAACTCGACGTCGGCCTGGCGGAAGATCTCGGCCGCCAGCGAGTCGAGCTCCGTCTGCATCGACGCCGACAACGCGGCCAGCGCCCCGGTGTCCACCTTCACGCCCGCGCGTTCCAGGTCGGCCAGGATCGGGATGAGCGGCCGTTCGAGATCGCGGTAGACCGCGTCGAGGCCCTCGCGCGCGAGGTCCTCGGCGAGGCCGGGCGCCAGCTCCAGCGGCAGGGCCGCGCGCTCGCCGGCGAACGCGGCGAGCGTGGTGGGCGGCACCGCGCCCATCGCGAGCGCCTTCGCGCCGCGCCCGCGGACCTCCTCGTCGGACGCCGCCTTGTAGCCCGCGCGCTCGAGGGCCAACGGCTCGAGGGCGTGGCTCGACCGCGTGGCGTCGAGCAGGTAGCTGGCGACCATCGTGTCGAGGTCGATCCCGTCCAGCACCACGCCCTCGGCCGAGGCGGCAATCGTCGCGAACTTGAGGTCGTGTCCGATCTTGGCGACGGCCGGATCCGCCAGCACGGGGCCGAGGCGCGCGAAGACGTCGGCGGCCCGCAGGTTCGGCGTGTCGGCGAGGCCCGTGTGCGCGACCGGCACGTAGACCGCTCGCTCGGGCCCGGCGGCGAACGCCCAGCCGACGATCTCGGCGGCGACGGCTGACGCGCCGGAGCCGATCGCGGCGACGCCCGCCCGGCCGGAGGCGCGCATCGCGGCCACCAGCGCGTCCACGTCCTCGAGCGACTGCGCCACCACGAACTCGCGGTTCGACGTGGCGGCGGTCGGCGCGAACTCGGTGACGAGCGTGCGGAACCCGAGCGACGAGAACAGCGCGTAGCAGCGATCGCGCGACGGGCCGCGGTACCGGAACGCCTCCGGGTCGAACGTGACCGGGACGTCGGTCCGGATGCGCGCCAGCTCGCGGCTCGCGCGCGCCGCGGCCTGGTGCTCGACGACGGCCTGGTACTTCTTCTTCGGGATGTCGGCCGCGCCGGCGATGAGCGCGTCGAGCGTGCCGAACTCGCGGATCATGTCCTTGGCGCCCTTCTCGCCGACGCCGGGCACGCCCTTGATGTTGTCCACGCTGTCGCCCATCAGCGCGAGCACGTCCACGACCTGGTCGGGCCGCACGCCGAACTTCGTCTCGACGCCGGCCTCGTCGTACCAGGTGCCCTCGTCGCGCGGGTTGTAGACGCGCACGCCATCGCCGACGAGCTGGAAGAAGTCCTTGTCGCCCGTGACGAGCGCCACCTCGAAGCCCGCCGCGCGCGCCTGCTGCGCCAGCGTGCCGATCACGTCGTCGGCCTCGAAGCCGGCGCGCGTCAGGATCGGCACGCCGAGCGCCTCGCAGGCCTCGTGCACCAGCGGAATCTGCTCGGCCAGATCGGGCGGCATCGGCGCGCGGTTGGCCTTGTAGTCGGCCGCGAGGTCGTCGCGGAACGTGGGACCGGCCAGGTCGAACGACGCGGCGATGTAGGCCGGCTGGTGATCCGCCAGCAGCTTGCGCAGCATGGTGGAGAAGCCGTACACCGCGTTGGTGGACCGGCCGTCGGGCGCGGTGAGCCCGCGGATCGCGTGGTACGCACGATACATCTGCGAGCTGCCGTCGATCAGGAAGAGCTGGGGCATCGGTGGGTGAACGCTCCGGGAAATGTATATCATCGGCCGATGCGCGTTCCCCGGATACGGGCCGCCGTGCTGCTGCTCTCGGGACTGGCCGCCTCGTGCGGCGGCTCGCTCGGACGCCAGTACGAGTACGAGGAGCAGGTCTACCTGAGCGTGGACGGCGCGGCGACGATCGTCGTCGACGCGTCGCTCCCGGCGCTCGTGGCGCTGCGCGGCCTGCCGCTGGACCTGACGCCCGGCGTCCGGCCGGATCGCGACGCCGTCCGGGCGATGCTCGAGGCGCGCGGGTGCGCCGTGTCGAGCGTCGGCCAGCCCTGGACCCGGCGGGGCCGCCGGTTCATCCAGGTGCGCGTGGCGACCGAGGACATCCGCACGGTCTCGCGGTGCGGCCTGCTCGACTGGTCCACCTACGGGTTCGAGCCGGCGGGCGAGGACGAGCTGCAATACGACCAGCGCGTCGGCGCCGCCGCCGGTGGGGATCCTGGTGCGGTGAACTGGGACGGCAGCGAGCTGGTCGGCTTCAAGCTGCACCTGCCGAGCAAGATCCTCGAGCACAACGTCAAGCGGCTCGAGGACGGCGAGAACGGCAGCGTCGAGCGCGGCAACATCCTGACCTACGAGCAGCGGTTCGCCGACCGGCGCGCCGGGGTGCCGGTGGAGATGAAGGTGCGGATGGGCGCGGACTCGATCCTCGCGCGCACGCTCATCATCTTCGGCATCGCGTTCGCCGCCGCGGTGCTGGTCCTCGGCGGCATCATCTGGGTGACGATCCGGCGCGCCAGGCGCTAGCCGCCCGCCAGCCGGATGTCCTGCACCTTCTTCTCGCCGTCGCCGATCGTCACCCGGATCGCCGCCGCGGCCACCTGCTCCATGAACGACGGGTCGCCCCAGTCGCTCTGGTCCAGGTCCGTGACCGCCGCCAGGAAGTAGTCACCCGGCAGCAGCTGCGTGAAGCGGAACTCGCCGTCGCTGTCCGGCTGCGTCGGCGGCCGCAGCCACCGCGAGGACGACGACCAGAGATCGCGCGAGACCGGGAACAGCAGCACGGTGAGGTCCGGCACCGGCTGTCCCGCCGGGTCCAGCAGCTTGCCCGACAGCTCGGCGGTCGTGTCCGTGAACGTCGCCGTCATGCCGGTGACATCCATGCCCGGCTCGACGACCACACCTGTGTCGAGCGTCTCGCGCCCGCCCACGGTCGCCGATCGCAGCGTCCAGCGCGATTCCGCCGAGAAGCCGGTGAGCGGCACCGTGGCCGTGAGCGTGTAGCGCCCGGGCGTCACGCCGGTGATCGTGAACGTGCCGTCGGCATTGACCGTCGGCGCCGTGGCGCCGAGCGCCAGGCGGCCGTTGGTGATCGGCTGCAGGCGCAGCCGCACGCGGCCCATGTCGTCGGGCGGCGCCAGGCGCTGGCCGTCGAACACCAGCCGGCCCGACACGGTCATCCCTTCCCGCAGCTGCAGCGTGATCCCCTCGACGTCCTGGCCGCTGAGGTCCACGTCCTGCTGCGCCCACAGCGCTGGCTCCGGCGCATCCGGTGGGGGTGGCGGCCCGCCGCGCAGCTGCGTCGGCGCCTCGACGACCTCCGTGCGCGAGACGAACATCCCGCCGCCGCCCATCGAAATCACCTGCGGCCCGGATCCCGCGCGCGCCGTCACCTGGTAGCGGCCCGGACCGAGGCTGTCGGTCGTGAACGTGCCGTCCGGACCGGTCCGCACGAAGCCGGGCAGGCCCGCGAAGATCGTGGTGTCGCTCTCCCCGTTCATCACGAGGAGCTGGACGCCCGCGCGGGGCTGGCCGTCGGGGCCCACCACCGTCCCGTGGATCTTCGCCGTCGGCACCAGCCGCATCGCGACGTCGATGCCGGCCGCTTCCTGTCCCGCGACCACGCGCACCGGCGACGCCTCGGCCGCGACCGGCGTGCCCGGGTAGTAGAGCGGCGCAAACCCGACCGGGCGTCCGCCGAGCGGTTTCGTGTCCGTCGCCGGCTTCGCCCCGCCACCGGGCTCGGGCGCGGCGAGCGTCCGAAGATCCGCCACCACGCTCTGGACGTCGTCCGTGGAGAGCTGCCGCAGGTCGCTCGTGCCACGCGCCGGGGCGCTGGCCATGACGACGTACTCGCCCGGCATGAGGCCGAAGAACCGGTATTCGCCGCGATCATCCGTCTGCGTCGTCGTCGGCACGCCTGTGCCGCTGGCGGGCGCCAGCCGGCGGGCGCCGTCCACCTGGCGGTACTGCAGCAGCCGCATCGACACGCCCGGGAACGGCAGGCCGTTCTCGTCGAGCACGCGACCCGTGATCACCGCATCGAGGCCGAGGCGCAGCGTGAGGCCCGTCATCGCCTGGCCGGCGGTGAGCGCGAGCGGCGCGCCCGGTCCGCGGCCGGGACGCCGCGCCCCGAAGTAGGCGCTGACGTACGCGGCCTTCGACGCCGACAGCGAGTAGCGGCCCGGCGGCAGGTCGCGGATCTCGAACCGGCCCTCGTCGTCGGTCATCACCGCGCGTTCGCCGCGCTGGTCCACCGACCGCACCGCGACGCGCGCGCGACGCACGGGCCGTCCCGACGAGTCGTCCATGACGACGATGCCGGAGACGGTGGCCGGCGCGGCGTCCGGGCCCGACGCCGCCGTCGGTGACGGTCGGGTGTCCCGTGACTGCTGCACGGGCCGCGTGTCCCGTGACTGCTGCACGGGCCGGGTGTCGCGTGACTGCGGCGCGGGTCGCGCGTCGCGTGACGGCGGCGCGACGGGCGCCGCGTCACGGCCCGGCGCGGGCGCCCAGGCGTCGCCGTCGGAGAGCGGCGGGAAAACGAGGCCGGGCTCCGGGGTGGACGCCGCGGCCGGCACGACGGCGAGCGGCGCCGGCGCGCCTCCGCCCGGCCGCACCGCGCGCGTGGTGAGCGTCTGCTGCGACTCCTGGCCCTCGCCGAGCGAGATCGTCGTGGCCTCGCGGGCGAGCTGCTGCAGGAACGCCGGATCCTGCCAGTCGTCGACGAACTCCGCGCTGATCGCGATCAGGTTGTAGCTGCCCGCCGGCAGCTCGGCAAACGAGAAGTCGCCCGTGCGCGTCGCGCGCGCCATCCGCATCCGGCGCGGGTTCGGCGACTGATTCGACCACATCCGGCTGTCGGTGGGGAACACGAGCACGGCCGCCGTGTCATCGGGCTGCCCCTGCGCATTGCGCACCGATCCGTCGACCTTCGAGATGCGATCGGTGAACGTCGCGACGAGGTTGCCCACCTCGCGTGACCCGACCTCGAGCGGCGCGTCGGCGACGTCCACGCCGCCTGCCATGATCGACCGCAGCGTCCAGTTCTGCGGCGGGTTGGCGACGCGCAGGACGTAGCGGCCCGGCAGCAGCCCCGGCATCGTGAACGTTCCGTCGCGTCCGACCCGCGCCGGCGGCATCCCGCCTCGGGTCTTCCGGTCCGCCGGCTCGGCGGTGATCACGATCGAGCCCATCCGATCCGCGTTGGTCCGATCGGCCGAGCCGTCGAAGTCCACGCGGCCCTTCACCGTGAGGCCCTCGTTCAACGTGACCGTGAGGCCCTCGATGCCCGTCTCGCCGACCGAGACCGGCGTCGACGTCCAGAGCACCTTCGGGGCACTCTCGGATTCCTCGCGCAGGACGTCGGGCGGGGGCGGCGGCGGGGGCGGCGGGCCGCCACCGCCGGACGTGTCGGCCTGGAACACCATCACGCGCATCACACCGGGACCACCGCCGCGACCGAGGCCGGGCGGGATGCGCACCGTCTGGATGACGTAGTTGCCCGCCGGCACCCCGAGGAACGCGAACGTGCCGTCCGGGCGCGTGATCGCGGTCGCGACGTCGGGATCGGTCGACAGATCGCCCGTGTCGCTCGGCACCAGGTGCAGCGCGAAGCCGCCGACCGGACCGTCCGGCCCGACGAGCTGGCCGGTGATGGTCGAGGTCGGCCGCAGCCGAAGCGTGACGTCCACGCCGGCGCGCTCCTCGCCCGAGACGACCGTGATCGGCATCGCCTCGCCGGGCGACGTGGCCGCCGGATAGTAGGTGGTCGCGAAGGACAGCACGCGGCCGTCCATCTCCGGCGCCACGGTCGTGCCCTGCGCGGTGTTCAGCAGGAATGGCCCGCCGCCCGGCACCGCGGTGCCGCCGCCGAACGACAGCGAGACGTTGCCGCCGCCCGGCCGCATCATCGTCGAGAGCAGGTCGGCGCCGACGCGACCCTGCATGGAGAAGTCGGCCGGCGCGGTCGCGACCACGGTGGGCGCCGAGACGATGTACTCGCCCGGCGCGAGATCGCCGAGCCGGTACTGGCCGCGGTCGTCGGTCGTCGTCGACGCGGCGCGTTCGAGCCGGGTGGCGCCGCCGGTGCCCTCGCGCCGGTACGCCTCGACCTCGGCGCGGACCACCGGGTCCCCGCGTTCGTCGAGCACGAAGCCGGCAATCACCGCCGGCTTGAACATCCGGATCGTCACGTCGTCGATCCGCTCGCCGTCCCTGACCTCGAGCGGCTGCGATCCGCCGTTCGGCCGGAGGCGGCCGTACGCGCCGTCGAGGTAGCCGTTCTTCTGGGCGGAGATCTGCGGCGTGCCCTGTGGCACGCTCCGGAAGGCGAACCGGCCAGTCGAGTCCGTCATCACGCGCGGGATGGTCGGCGCGCCGCCGCCGCGTCCCGTCATGGCGAGGCTGCCGTTCACGATCACCGGCCCGCCGCCGCCGATCCGCGCGCCGGGGACGATCGTCGTGCCGAGCGTGACGATCGCGCCGGGGATCGGCTGGTTCGAGGCCGCGTCGACGACCTGGCCGACGATGATCGCCGAGCCGGTCGCCGAGACCGGCAGGTTGACGTTGACGCCGTTGGCGACGCCGCCGCCCGACGCCGTGACGACCTGCATCTCGACGTTGCCGCCACCGCCGCCCGACTGGGCGCCGATCGCGACCTGCGGCACGCGCGCGTCGAGCGCGACGGCGCTGGCCAGGATGGCGAAACCGATGAGGCGAATCCGGTGTGAGGACATCTGCATTGGGCACCCGTTCGGAGAACGACCCCCAATTAGACCCCGACCGGCGGTGGCCTGTCGGCGGCGAACCCCGCCGCAGATGTTAAGAATTCGAAAAAAGGCGCCCTATTGGCCGCCCCCGGCCACGCGGATGTCCTGCACCTTCGTTTCGCCCTCGCGGATCGACACCGGAATCGACGCCTGCGCGAGCTGATCCAGGAACGCCGGGTCGTACCATTCGCCGGGCTCCGCGTCGGTGATCGCGGTCAGCCGGTACTCGCCGGGCGGCATGTTGCGCATCGAGAACCGGCCGTCGGTGTCGGGCCGCGAGGCGCTGATCCGCCGCGACAGGGGCGTCCAGTAGCGGTTGTCGGCCGGGAACAGGACGATCGTGTAGTCGGCCGTCGGGCGGCCGGACGGATCCTGCAGCGTGCCGCTGAGCTCCTGTGTCCGGGTGCTGAACGTGACCACCGCGTCGGAGATGTTCTGGTTCGGCTGGATCTCGATCGGGAAGTCGAGCACGTCCACGCCGCCGATGACGGCGGATTTCACGGTCCACTGCGCATTCGCGCCGGCGCCCGCCGCCCCGCCCGTGATTCCGCCCTGGCCGCCGCGCCCGCCGCCGAAGCCGGCGGCGGCCTGCAGGCTGTAGCGTCCCGGCGCGACGCCGGTGATCGTGAAGCGGCCCGTGTCGTCGACCTGCGCCGGCGGCTGGAAGCCGATCTCGATCGTCTGCTGGCCGCGCGGCACGAGGTTCACCCGCACGCGCGAGAAGTCCTGCGAGCCGCCGGCGGCGCCCTCGAACTCCAGTCGCCCGGCCACGGTCATGCCCGGCTGCAGGTTCAGCGAGAGGTTGGCGAGGTCGGTGCCGCCGACACTGACGTCGGTCGCGGCCCAGAGGACCTGCGCGATCGCGCCGCCGCGGCCGAATCCCCCGCGTCCCCCCCGCCCGCCGCGTCCGCCGGCCTGGGGCTGGTTCGGATCCGCGTTCGGATCCTCTTCGCGCACCGTCGCGCGGGCCTGCAGGGAATACTGGCCCGGGATCACGTTCTGGAAGGTGAACTGCCCGTCGGCGCCGACGCGCGCGTTGTTGTTGCCGAGGCCCGGGATGTTCGGCAGGCCGCCGCGATCGGTCGGCACGAGCGACACCTGCGTGCCGGGCGGCAGCGTGCCGGTGGCCGAGGTGACCGAGCCCGACACGCGCGCCGTCGGCACGAGCTGCAGGTGGAAGTCCACGCCGCCGCGTTCCTCGCCGACGCCGAGCGTGACCGACTGCGCCTGCGACGGCGACGCCGTGCCGGGGTAGAACACCGGCGCATAGGCCACCGACTGTTCCTGGTCGGCCTGCTGGAGCTGCGTCTGCAGCTGGTTCGCGCGATCGATCAGGGCCTGCGCGCCGCGACCGCCGCCGAGCGCGGCGCCGCCGAGTCCGCCAGCGCCCAGCCCGCCCCGCCCGCCGCGCCCGCCCGTGTCGCCGCCCGCCGCGCCCGCCTGCTGCAGGAGCGACTCGAGCTCCGCCGCAATCGTCTCGCGGATCGCCCCCACGCTCTGGTTGCGCGGCATCGCGCTGACCAGGTAGCTGCCCGGCATCAGGCCATAGACGCGATAGAGCCCGCGGTCGTCGGTCGTGTCCTGGCCGGCCTGCTGCAGCGAGCGCTCGCCGGATCGCATCACGAACCGCATGACGCGCACCTGCGTGCCGGGCGACGGCTCACCGACGTCGTCGAGCACGATGCCCGTGACGACCGAGCCCGACGGCAGCGAGATCGACCGGCCCTCGAGCTTCTGACCCTCGGCGAGCTGGATCGGCGTGCCGGGGCGTCCCGGTTGCTTCGCGCCGTAGGCGTTGTTGACGTAGCCCGGCTTCGACGCGGTCAGCGTGAAGCGGCCCGCGGGGATCGCGAGGAACTCGAAGGCGCCGGAATCGGACGTGACCGTCGACCGTCCGCCGCGCAGCTCGGCGCCCGTCAGCGTGACGCGCGCGCGCCGCACGGGCGTGCCGCGATCGGAGACGACGGTGCCGCTGACCGATCCGGTACCGACCGGCTGGTTGAGGTTGTCGCGCGCCTGGCCCCGGCCGCCGCCGCGCCCGCCGCCCGCCTGGCCGCCACGGCCTTGTCCGCCGCCGCCGCGACCCTGCGCGTCCGCCTGGAACGCCGCCCACGCGGACGCCACCGGCGTTCGCGCCACGCCGCGCGACGCGGCCGCCGGCGTTCCCGCCACGCCGCGCGATTCGGCGGCCGGCGTTCCCGCGCCGCGCGGTGCGGCCGCGAGCGGACCCGCGCCGGCCAGTGCCACCGCCGCGGCCGCCGCGGTCACGCCACGCCCGATCAGTCCTGCCTTCATGATGGTCCTTCGTTGCCTCGCCCGCCCGATGCCGGTTCAGACCGGCGGAACCTGTCTCAGGTTACGCTGGCCGCGGACATCCTGTTTAGAGTGGCGGGATCGCCTGATTATTCCCCGTCCGACGCGGCGCGGCTAGCGGCCGCCGGCGAGGCGCAGGTCCGCCTCGACCATCTCGTGGACCCGCACCGTGATGAGCCGCCCCATGTTTCGCAGTGAGGCCAGCCGGCGCGGGTCGCGCCAGTCCGCCGCGGACGCCTCCGAAATGGCGAGGACCCGGTACGAACCGGCCGGCACGCCCGCGATCTGGAAGAAGCCGTTCGCGCTCGCGCGCGCGCTCCGGAGCCGCGTCGGGTTGTCGCGGCCGCCGCCCGAGGGCGGTGATGCCGGCATCAGCACGACCGTTGCGTCCATGGTCGGCAGGCCGTCCGCGCCGCGGACGGTCCCGACCACGCTGCCCATCACGTCCGACAGCTCGACCGAGAGGCCGGTGACGTCGGCCTCGCCGACCTCGAGCGGCTGGTCGCCGAGGTCCACGCCCGCGGCGTGCGCCGACGCGAGGTGCCAGCCGTCGGGGATGGACTCGACGCGCAGGAAATAGCGGCCCGGCGCCACGCCGCCGATCTCGAAGTAGCCGGTGGCGTCCGCGAAGCCCCGCGGTGCGGGCGGCGCACCGGGTTCGGCGGGATCGAGGCGCACGACCATGTTCGCGAGCGGCGGGCGCCGGCGTCCGCGCGCGTCCTCGAGCGTGACCTGCCCGGCGACGCGCGCACCGGGCGAGACGACGAGCACCAGCCCGTCGGCATCGTCGTCCCGACCCGTGAGCCGGATGGACGCGCGGCCCCAGAACGCCTGGCGGCCGGAGAGCGGCGCACGGGTGGCCGGGCTGGCCGGATCGAACGACACACCGGAGATCCGCAGATCGGCGTCACCCGCGGCGCTCGCGATGCCGAGCGCGCCGCGCGCCTCGACGATGTAGGTGCCGCCGGGCACGGCGTCGAAGGCGAACGATCCGTCGTCGGCCGTGAGCGTCATGGCCGTCTCGAGGCCGAGGTCCGGAGAGGTTTCGATGTCCGGGAAGATCCGCACGAGGAGATTCGACACGGGGCCGTCGGGCCCGACGACGAAGCCGGAGAGGTGCGCGGCCGGTGCCGGGCGCAGCTGCAGCACCACGCCGCTGTACTCGCGGCCTGCCTCGATCGTCACCGGCGAGGCGAACGTCGTGGCCTCGACGCCCGGGTAGTAGGTGGCCGGGTAGGTCATCGGCCGCCCGGCGTCGTCGGGCGTGGCCACGGGGACGGCGCTGCCGAGGGCCACCCGGTCGCCGACCGCGTCGCGGCCGCCGGGGATGACCTCGGGGGACGCCGGCGTGAACGACGGATCGATCGTGCTGCCCATCGAGAAGAGGAGCGAGACCTCGGCGGTGACGCTGCCGGTCGACGCGATGCGCTCGAAGGTGGAGACCGGTGCGGTGAGCCGGGTGGCGGGCGCGCCGACGAGGTAGTCGCCGGGCTCGAGGCCGGCGACGCGATACGCGCCGCGGTCGTCGGTCCGGGCCGTGCCGGCCGCGACCAGGCGGACGAGGCCGTCGCGCGTCGCGCGCCGCCAGATGACCACGCGCGCGTCGATCACGGGTTCGCTGGCTTCGTCGACGACGACGCCGCTGACCACGCCGGGGCGGAAGAGGTCGATCCGTGCGGACGCGGTGATCTCGCCGGCGCGGATCTCGATCGGCAGGCCCTCGCCGCCGCCCCGCAGTCGGCCGTAGGCGCCTTCCAGGTAGCCGGTACGGGTGGCGGTGATGACGTGGAGGCCCGGCTCGAGGCTCTTGAAGTAGTAGCGGCCGCGGTCGTCGGTGCGGCGCTTCTGCGTCGCGCGGCCGTCCTCGGAGCGGATGCTCACGATGGCACCCGCCACGCCCCGGCCGGAGTCGGCGTCGACGACCTCGCCCACCACCGCGCCGACGGTCACGCGCGGCTGGGTGTAGGCCGTGCGGCCGGGATTCCACGGGGGCTGGAGAACGGGTGTCTGGGGGACGAAGGCGGAGACACGTCCGGCCGGGACCGGCGCCCAGCCGAGCGTCAGCGCGAGCGCCGCCGTGGCAAGCACCGTGCCGCGCCGGATCGGCGCGCGGACGGTGGTCGCCGGTGTCGCCGGGGCCGGGGCCCACACGTCAGGCTCCAGTCTCCGCGGGCGGAACCGTGTTCGCACCGGTCGCCGCACCCGGCCGCGTGGCGAGCGCGGCCGAGCCCATGAGGCCGCCCATCCCCATCGTCTCCACGGCCGTGCTCGGCACCAGCATGAAGGCGCCTTTCTCTTTCAGGCCTTCGTAGAGCATGTTCATGGCGCGCAGGTGCAGCGCCGTCGGGTTGTCCCGATAGGTCTGCGCCGCCTGTTCGAAGCTGCGCGCGATCTCGGCTTCCGCCTGGCCGAGAATCACGCGCGCCTGCTTCTCCCGCGCGGCCTGCGCCTCGCGCGACATGGCGTTCTGGAGCGCGTCCGGGATGATGATGTCGCGCATCTCGACCGCCTGGACGGACACGCCCCACGGCGTCGAGCGCGCGTCGATCAGCCGCTGCAACTGTTCCTCGATCTGCACGCGGCCGCGGAGCAGCTCGGTCAGGGGAGTCTTCCCGATGATATCGCGCAGGGCCGTCTGCGCGGCCCAGTTGATGGCGGCGCGATAGTCCTGCACTTCGAGGGCGGCCTTCTCCGGGTCATAGACGAGCCAGAAGAGCACGGCATCGACGTTGACGGGCACCGCGTCGGCCGTCAGCGTCTGCTCTGCGGCAAAGAAGGTGGCGATGACGCGCTGGTCGACCCAGCTCGCGACGCGCTCGACGAACGGGATCACCCAGAAGAGTCCCGGTCCTCGCAGTCCCACGTAGCGTCCCAGCCGTAGGACGACGGCGCGTTCCCATTGGCTGGCGACGCGGGGCGCCTGCATCAGGATGGCGCCGAGCAGGAGGCCGGCGACGAGCCATCGGAGGCTCGAGGTGAGCACGCTCGCGGCCAGGCCGGCCGCGGCCGGCAGGAGCAGCAGCGCGACCGCGACCACGTTGGTGCGCAGGCGGCTCGTCGGTTCGTCGGTGGCGCTCAGGGAGATGGCAGTCACGGGGCCTCCTGGTCCTTCGGGTCAGTCGAATCGATCGAGTTCCCGCCGGAGATCGGCGGTCGTGAATCCCAGCGCCGCCGCCTCGTCGACGGTGCGCCGGACGAGCTGTCGCAGGTCCGAGTCGCGACCGCGGCGCGGCGGGCCGCCTGCGGCGACGAAGGTCCCGACGCCGCGGCGGGTCTCGAGGACGCCCGCGCGCTCGAGGTCGGCGTAGACGCGGGCGACGGTGTTGGCGTTGACGCGCAGGTCGACGGCGAGCTGCCGGACGGTCGGCAGTTTCGCGCCCGGCCCGAGCCGCCCGGTCCCGATGGCGCCCCGGATGCCCTGTTCGAGCTGGGCATAGAGCGGCGTGGGGTGCCGATGGTCGAGTGCGAGGAACGCGTCCACGATGTCTATTGTACTAGTACATTAGAACAATTACAAGGGCAAGACGGCTGCCAAAAAAGACACCGGGAGTCTTTTTCCGAATTTCGGAAAAAGACTCCCGGTGTCTTTTTCGCTGGCGGTGTCTCTTCCGCTAGCGGCCGTCCAGCGTGAGGCGGTTGGTGACGCTGAAAGCGCCGTCCACCTGGGCGAGCGCGTAGGCCATCATGCGCTCGACCTCGCTGTTGACCGCGCCGGTCAGTGTCACCCGGCCCCGCTCCACGATGATGTGGATCGGCGGGTTCGTCATCGACGCGTACTGCCAGAACGTCGAGTGCGTGTAGATCGCCCGCGCGATCCGCACCCGCAGGTCCTGGTCCGTCGTCGATGCCGGCAGCACCTCGAGCTGGTTGACCAGCCGCTCGTCGCCCGCCGCGCGGCCGACCCGCTCGCCGATGTCCTTCACCTTGTAGGCCGCGGTCACGCGACCCGTCAGCGTCACGACCCCATTCGCCACCGCGATGTTCACGTCGTCGAAGATCGTGAACTGCGGATAGCCACGCACGGCCAGCGCCGCCTGCCGGGCGAGGTCCGCATCGGATCGCTGGGCAGCAGCCGGCCGGGGAAGCAGGAGGACGACGGCGGCCAGGAACGTGGTGAGAAACGTGCGCATTGCAGGCCCCCTGACGAGGCGGGCTGGGTCTGCCAGGTTCAAGAGCAAGTCCGGTACCAAGGCGCCGGACATCCACCCGGCCGCTCGCGCGAAGCCGTCCGGGAATGACCGTGGTGCGATGTCCTGACGCGAGTACGCCGGGTGTCGCTCACCGACCGGAACGGCCCTGCGGTTCCGCGGGCGTCGCCTGTGGGGTCTCCAGAGCGGCTCGCGGTTTCACCGGTGTCGCGTGCGGTTTCCGCGCCGGCGCCCACGGTCGCCCGGCGGTCGCCCGTCGCGCGCCGCGGCCTGCCCGTCAGAGCGCGAGGATCGTCAGGACGCCCTGATGGCCCGCCGGAGTAGCCGCAGGCCGCTGATCCCGCTCGGCGGGATCGAGCGTCACGCGCCCCTCGATTCGCCTCGCCCCCACGCTCCGGAGCCGGATGTCCACGCCCGATGCTCTTCGCCGGCGACGACCTCGACCACCGCCGCGTCTTCCGGTGCCACGTCACGAAAGGCGGCTTCGAAGATCCGCAGACCCTGTCGACCTGCGCCGGCCGGGTAGCGGTGACGAGCGGGAAACCTCCTCGGATCAGGCGATCGAGGCTCTTGATCGAGCCAGCCGGCGAGCATCGGCGCCCGGGGCAGGCTCGATCCGTGGGGCGGCGGCGCGCCGGCCGCGCCATCCTTATACCTCGGCGTCGCGCCCACCACGCAGGATCCGGGCTCGACGCCGCTGATGCGGGTACGCCCCTGTATCGTCCGTGACCGCGACGTAGCGCCCACCCAGACGCGCCGTCGCCGACCGTGCGTCGCGCGTATGCCGTGACCAGCAGGGCCACGACCGGACGCCCAAGCCCGTGTCATCGACCACCCGTCCCGCCAGAATGCTCCGCGGCACGGCGATCGTGAGTCGCGCGAGCGGCAGGTTGCGTGTGATCCGCACGCTGGCGGTTCCCGTGACGTCCAGCGAGTCGGCGGATTCTGGAAATCGCATGCACGGGAAGGGCGGCAACCGACGGGTGAAACACCCTCAGGGTGACCTGAGTCTCCCTCGCCGATGACGGGGCCCTGAGCAGGCATGGCCCTGGAGATCGGTCGTCGCGTCGAGGACGATCAGGTCTGAACCGTCTGCGCCGGGGATGGTCCCGACCACGCGGGCGCCCTGAAGCGTTCGGCCTGTCTCGCTGGCGACGATCGCCGCCGGGATCAGAGCCTGGATAGTGGCCCGGCCGCACTGGAACCCCGGCCTGCCCCGACTGGACAAGGCCCCGTCGCCGGCGCCGCCGCCACGACCACACCGGCAAACGCAGCCGCCGCCATCACGAGCCACCCGCTCGAGACGTGTCCCCCACCCCGGCGCCAGGCATGACACCGGCTTAGACCTCTGCCCCTGGTAAGACGGTTGTTGTGGGAAGACACCGGGAGTCTTCCGAATTTCGGAAAGACCTTCGGTGTCTTTTTCGCTGGCGGTGTCTCTTCCGCTAGCGGCCGTCCAGCGTGAGGCGGTTGGTGACGCTGAAAGCGCCGTCCACCTGGGCGAGCGCGTAGGCCATCATGCGCTCGACCTCGTTGACCGCGCCGGTCAGTGTCACCCGGCCCTACTCCACGATGACGTGGACGGCGGGTTCGTCATCGACGCGTGCACGCCAGAACGTCGAGTGCGGTGTAGATCGCCCGCGCGATCCGCACCTGCAGTGGTCCTGGTCCGTCGTCGATGCCGGTGCAGCACCTCGAGCTGGTTGACCAGCCGCTCGTCGCCCGCCGCGCGGCTGGCCGACCCGCTCGCCGATGTCCTTCACCTTGTAGGCCGCGGTCAGCGCGACCCGTCAGCGTCACGACCCTATCTGCCACCGCGATGTTCACGTCGTCGAAGATCGTGAACTGCGGATAGCCACGCACGGCCAGCGCCGCCTGCCGGGCGAGGTCCGCATCGGATCGCCAAGCAGCAGCCGGTCGGGGAAGCAGGAGGACGACGGCGGCCAGGAACGTGGTGAGAACGCAGGCATTGCAGGCTCCCTCGACGAGGCGGGCTGGGTCTGCCAGGTTCAAGAGCAAGTCCGGGCATTGGGCGCCGGACATCCACCCGCCGCTCGCGCGAAGCCGTCCGGGAATGACCGTGGTGCGATGTCCTGACGCGAGTACGCCGGGTGTCGCTCACCGACCGGAACGGCCCTGCGGTTCCGCGGGCGTCGCCCGTGGGGTCCCCAGAGCGGCTCGCGGTTTCACCGGTGTCGCGTGCGGTTTCCGCGCCGGCGCCCACGGTCGCCCGGCGGTCGCCCGTCGCGCGCCGCGGCCTGCCCCTCAGAGCGCGAGGATCGTCAGGACGCCCAGCGTGATGAGCACCACCTGGCGCGGCGAGTTCCGGTCGAGATTGCCGCGATGCAGGCTCGGGATGAGATCCGCCATCGCGACATACAGGAAGTTGCCGGCCGCGAACCCGAGCACGTAGGGCACCACGTGCGGCGCCGACGTCCCGAACGTGAGCATCGCCGCCGCGCCGACCACGCCGCCGATCGCCGACGAGAGATTGAGAATCAGCGCCTGCGACCGTGACCGGCCAGACGCGAGCAGGATCGCGAAGTCGCCCGCCTCCTGCGGAATCTCGTGCGCCGCCACCGCCAGCGCCGTCGTCACCCCGAGCGGCAGCGAGATGAGCGCCGCCGCCGCAATCACCACGCCGTCCACGAACGTGTGGATCGCGTCGCCCACGATCACCAGCGTCACCGTGCTGTGGTGAATCTCGCAGGACTGGTCGTCATGGCAGTGCCGCCACAGGACCAGCTTCTCCAGGATGAAGAACGTCAGGATGCCCGTCAGCAACGCGCCGAGCGCGCGCACCGGCGGCAGCGACTCGAGCGCCTCGGGCACGAGCGACAGCAATGCCGCGCCCAGCAGCGTGCCGACGGCATACGACACCAGCCATGGCACGGCGCGCGTACGCACGTCCTGATGGAAGAGAAGAAGGAGGGACGCCGTCAGCAGGCCGCCCACGCTGCCCGCGATGGACAACCCCATCGCGGCGGACCACACACCCACGCGCAGAATCGTAGCAGGGTTCGCGGCGCGCCGGACGGACTACCCCGCCACGTAGCCGCGACGCGCCCGGACCGTGTACCGGCCGCCGCGCACCCGGACGTCGATCGTGTGCCACTTGCCGTCACGCGGCAGCGAGGACACGTAGCCCAGGAAATACTGCTGGCTGAGCTCACTCGCGATGCCCGCGGTCGCCGGGTCCAGGTCGCGCGCCGAGACGATGATCTCCGTCCGGCCGCCGCTGTCGTCGGTGATGCCACGGAGCGCGTCGGCGTTGATCCGCTCGGAGTTCGACGCCGATCCGCGCCGGGATCCACCAGGGAAGGTGGACGCCGAGGAAGACGCCGCCGCCGATGACGACGGCGGCGGGCTCGGCGGCACGTAGGCCGGCGCGCCCGGAAACGCCTTCGGCACGGGTCGGGATCGGGTCGCCGCCGTCGATCCGCCGGACGCGCTCGATCCACTCGATCCGCCGGCCGTCCGCCGCGACGCCGCGGCCGCGCCGGTGCCGTTCGGCGTGCCCGACGCGTCGATGCCGATGGCGTAGACCAGCACCTCGGTCTCGCGAATCAGCCGCGAGACGTCCGCCTGGTTCGTCCGGCTCGAGGTGTCGTTGCCGTCGGAGATCACGACGATCGCCTTCTTGCGACGCGTGCCCTGCTGGGCGAGCGGCACGGCGGCGGCCAGCGTGTCGTAGATGGCCGTGCCGCCGACGGGCTTCACCGCGCCGAGCGCCCGGCTCACCGCCCGGCGATCGGTCGTCCATCCCTGCACCAGGTCCGGCCGGCTGTCGAACCGGTACAGAAAGACCTCGTCGTCGCGCCCGAGCAGGTCGAAGAGGAACCGATCGAGCGCCGCCTGCGCCGCGACGATCTTCTCGCCGACCATGCTGCCGCTCGTGTCGAGCGCGATGCCCAGGCTCACCGGCACGCGTTCGGCCTCGAACTGCGAGATCGCCTGCGGCTGCCCGTTCTCGAGAACCTCGAAGTCGTCGGCCTTGAGGCCCTGCACGAACCGGCCGTGCTCGTCGGTCACCGTCACCGTGACGTTGATCAGGTCGACACCGGTCTTGAACGAGAAGCCCTGTCCCGTCGGCCGTTCCTGGCCCGCGGGCGACACCACCGCGCAGGCGACGAGCATGGCGGCCACCGCGACGGCCGCGGGAACCGGCGAGGTCAGGCGCGTCATGGTCAGCCCTCGGTGCGCGGGCGCGTGCCGCGCGGATAGGTGACGACGTGATCGGGGTTCGCGTCGCGGGAGTCCGAGTCGACACCACCGCCACCGGCGCTGCCGCTGCCTCCGGCCGCGTCATCGCGCCGGTCCACGTGCGCCACGACCTCGCCGTCGCGCAGCCGGAACCCGACGCGGTACCGCGTCACGCCCGTCACGCCGGGCACCGTCACGGCAAAGGACGACGTCTGCCCGCCGCGCAGGTCGTCCACGAGCAGCGGTGCGCGCCCCGTCGCGATCTGCCGCCCGTCCGCGCCGAACAGGTAGACGACCGCGGCGACGTGCGCCGCCGGCGGCCCGGCGTCGGGATTCTGCACGACGCCGCTGACCGTGAAGTCGCCCCCGGGCGTCACCACGTGACCGAGCGACGTGAGCTCCAGCGGCGGCCGTTCCGTGCCCGCACCGGTCGCCTCGCGGCCGAACGGCAGCAGCGAAAGTGCCGGCGTGTCGCGCAGGGCGAACGCCGTGCCGGCGCCCGACGCCAGCACGAGCGCGACGACGACCAGCGCGACGCGCGGCCCGGAGGACGGCGCCGTCGGCGCGGCCGGGCCGAAGAGCGGTGCCGCGTCCGACAGCGGCGTGTCGGCGAGGTCGTCGGCGCGACGAATCGGGCGCTCGTCGAACGGCACGTCCGCGGGCGGCCGCCTGGTCGGGGGCCGGCTCGCCGGCCGGCGCGCGTGGCGGACCGGCGCGCCGGACTGCCGCACCTCCTCGGCAATCTCAGGATCCTCGTCGCCACGCGGCGCGGGCGGTGGCGCGTCCAGGTAGTCGGTGTCGCTGTCCGGAAACTGCGCGAGCTCCGGTGGTACCTCGGCCGGCACGGCGTCGCGGTCGCGGGCGCGACGCGCCGTGGCGACGCGCGTCCACCGGGATCCGGTTCGATGGGACGCGCTCCGTTGCTCGAGCTCCGCCGTCGCGCGGGTCATCGGTGTCGGCGCGGCCAGGCGATCCAGCGGGTCGTCGATCGCCCGGTCCGTCGTCATCGGCAGGTCGTGAGCCGGACGGCCGGCGTCGTCGGCTGGCGCCTCGGCGTCGAGCGACCATGACGCGTCGGCTGGCGCCTCGGCGTCGAGCGACCACGACGCGTCGGCCGCCGCCTCCGCGAGCCGATCGGCCCGCGCCTGCGTCCGCCGATCCTGGGCGCGGAGCAGCTTCCAGGCGATGAGCGACATCCCGCTCGCGATCGCGAACGAGAGCAGCGAGACACCGACGAGCGCGTATTCCATCTGGCCTTACCTCAATCTGAACGCGACGGAGACCGTGACCACGACGTCGACGGGCGTGCCCTGGCGCTGGGCCGGCGAGAAGCGCCACTGCCGGACCGCATCGATGGCGCGTTGATCCAGCCCGGCGCCGAGACTGCGCACCACGCGGACGTTGCCGACCGCGCCCGACCGGGTGACGACGATCTCGAGATCGACTTCGCCTTCGATGGCCTGGCGGCGCGCCTCGGTCGTGTACTGCGGCCGCACTTCCCGGGTCAGGACGGGTGGTGTCACGCCGCTGCCGGGACGGAACGGCCCCCCGCCTGTACCGCCACCCTCGCCGGGACCGATGCCGGCGCCGCGGCCTTCCCCGATGCCGGTGCCCGATCCCGAGCCGACCCCGCCGCCCTGTCCCGGTCCCGGAGAAGGCATCGGCCGCGGTGGCGCGCCGAGCAGGCCGGCCTCATCCACCGGGTCGCCCGCAATCGGCACGACCGGCGCGACGACCGCGTTCAGCTCGGCGCTGGGCGGAATCGGGGGCTTCTCGACGAGGCTCGGCTGCGGGGGCGGCGTGGGTCGTGGCCGGGGGCGGTAGGGTGGCCGGCGGGGAGGTGGCGGAATGCGCCGCGGCGGAGGTACCGGGTTCGAGATGCGCCGGACGTCGGACACCCGCTGTGCCGGTGGCGGAGGCGCCGGGACCTCGAGACCACCCCCGCCGCCGCCACCTCCCGGGCCGAGCGACACCGTGTACACCAGCCGGACCGGCTGGCTGACCGTTGCCTCGGTGTCCTGCGCCAGCAGCCCGAGGGCGCCGGCGAGGAGCAGCAGCGCCAGGCCCGCGGCATGAGCGCTGCCCGAGAGCACCAGCGGGGCGGCAGTGCGCCGGCGCCTCTGGACGGGCAGGGTGACCGGGCTGCGGTCGGATTCGGTCACCGTGGCCCGGCCGGTGAGGATTCTGACCAGCCGGACGGCCTCCCCGAAGGGAATCCGGCCCTCCGGAGGCGTGAGCCCGGCGTCTCGGAGGCGGGCCGTGGCGGCGGTCGGGCGCAGGCCGGAGGCCCTCGCGACCTCGGCCATCGAGAATTCCTCGCCGTGCCCGTGTGCTCCCCGCCCCGGCTGCATGAGATCTGGACGTCCTGCCGTCCTTTTCGGCCTCTCGGCCGCCCGCCGTCAGGGCGAAGCGAAAAAGACTCCCGGTGTCTTTTAGACTCTCTCCATGCGTGCAGCCATCGTGACGGGAGCGTCGTCGGGGATCGGGCGGGCCACCGCGGTCCGGCTCGGGGCGGATGGGTTTCAGGTGCTGGCGGTCGGTCGGGACGCCGGCGCGCTGGCGGAGGTCTGCCGGGAGATTGGCGGGGCAGGCGGGACGGCCGAGGCGCTGGTCGCCGACGTCACCGCCGCGGACGCCCCGGCGTCGATCGTCGGCCGGGCGGTCGAGCGGTTCGGCGGCGTCGACGCACTGGTCAACGCGGCGGGCGTGATCGCCTCCGGCGCGGTCACCGCGACGACCGACGAGGGCTGGGACGCGATGATGGACGTGAACGTCCGCGCGCCGTTCCGGCTGATCCGCGAAGCGGCGGCCGCGCTCACCGAGCGCCGCGGCGCCGTGGTCAACGTCTCGAGCGTCGCCGGCGCGCGCGCGTTCCCCGGGCTGGCGTCCTACTGCGTCAGCAAGGCCGCCGTCGACCAGCTCACGCGCGTCGCCGCCCTGGATTTCGCCGCCGCGGGGGTCCGCGTCAACGCGGTCAACCCCGGCGTCGTCGTCACCAACCTGCACCGGCGCGGCGGGATGGACCCGGCGAAGTACGCCGAGTTCCTCGAGAAGTCCAGGACGACGCATCCGCTCGGCCGCGCGGGCGAGCCGGCCGAAATCGCCTCGCTCATCGCATTCCTCGTCTCACCCGATTCGGGGTGGATCACGGGCGACACGATCTCGATCGACGGCGGACGGCACCTGACCTGCCTGCGCTGACCGGGCGCGGCGGCGGCCGGGACGGCACCGGGCTCGCGGCCGGCCGCGGTCCGCTGCCCGCATCCGGCCGCGCCCGCGTGCGGACGCTCGGCGGCGCGGGAACCGCCAGCGGATTGTTATCGTCTTACGATATCAAGATTCGATATCATCGCCCGGCCGCGGCCTGGGGGAGAGGTGATGCCATGATCCGCTCGACGCGTCGTTGCGCCCGCCGGCATCGACTGCCGACCTGCCGTCCGCCGGCGATGGGCGCGCCGAGATGTCGGTCCTGGCGCGCCTCGACCCCGTCCGGGAGGCGATGACGTGGCCCGCCGCTCGGAAATGCAGAAGGGCACGCTCGACCTGATGATCCTGCGCACGCTGGACCTGCAGCCGCTTCACGGCATCGCCATCGCGGACCGGATCCGTCAGGTGACGCGTGGCGCGTTCACGGTCGGCCCCGGGTCGCTGTTCCCCGCGCTGCATCGGCTGGAGCAGGAGGGCTGGATTCGCGGCACGTGGGGCGTCTCGGACCAGGGTCGCCGTGCGCGCTCGTACACCCTGACCGCCGCCGGCCGCCGGCAGCTCGCGGCCGAGCGTCGCGAATGGAGCCGCGTGGTCGCGGCCGTCGCCGAGGTCCTCAACCAGGACGAGGGATGAGGCAGGGGAGGTCCGCATGCGCCACTGGCACCGCCTTCGGGAGCTCTGCCGCACCCTGTTCCGCGGCCGGCGTGTCGATCGGGATCTGGACGACGAGCTGCACGACTGGGTGGAGACGCTCGCAGCGAGGCACCGGGCCCGGGGCGCGAACGCGGGCGAGGCCGACCGCCTGGCCCGTGTCGAGCTCGGCGGCCTCGCCCAGGTCAAGGAGGAGGCCCGCGCCGTGCGGAACGGCTCGCAGCTCGAATCGACCTCGATGGACGTGCGCTACGCCTGGCGCGCCTGGCGCCGGACGCCCGGCGTCGCGCTGACCGCCGTCCTGACGTTCGCGCTCGGCATCGGCGCCGCCACCGCCATCTTCAGCGTCGTCCGGGCGGTCCTCATCGAGCCGCTTCCCTACCCGAATGCCGGCCGCCTGCTCCTCGTCTGGGCCGACCTCACTGACATCGGCTACCCGCACGCGCCGCTCGCCGGACCGGAACTGGTCGAGTTCCAGGACGGCGTGAAGGCCTTCGACGCGGTCGGCGGCGTGTGGGCGACGAACGCGACGCTCGTCGCCGGCGACGACCCCGAGCAGCTGCGGCTCGCGACCGTCACGCCCGACTTCTTCGCGGTGCTCGGCGCGCAGCCCGTGCTCGGCCGCGTGCTCGGGCCCGACGACTTCGGTCAGACCGTGACGCCGGTGCTCCTGAGCCACGCGCTCTGGCTGTCGAGCTTCGGCGGCGACCCCGGCGTCGTGGGCCGCGCCGTCACGCTCAACGATCGGCCGGCGCGCGTGATCGGCGTCATGGGCGCCGAGTTCCGGCTGCTGTTTCCGCCGGATGCCGCGGTTCCCGAGGACCTGCAGGCCTGGGTTCCGGGCGGGGCCCGGCTCGCGGCACAGCCGCGGGGGCAGCAGTACCTTCGCGTGATCGGACGGCTCGCGCCGGGCGCGCGGGCCGACGAGGGGGTCGCGCAGGTCGAGGCGACCGGCGCGAGCATCATCGCCGCCAACCCGGGCAGCTACACGCCGGGATCGCGGTTCTACGCGGTGCCGATGCAGGAGGACGCCGTGCGGCCGATCCGCGGCGCGCTGCTCGCGCTGTTCGGCGGCGTGCTGATTCTGCTCGTCATCGCGTGCGTCAACATCGCCGGGCTGCTCGTCGTCCGGGCGGTGTCGCGGCGGCCGGAGATCGCGCTGCGCCGGGCACTCGGCGCCAGTGCGGGCCGGCTGTTCCGGCAGTGCCTCGTCGAAGGGCTCCTCCTGTCGTGCGCCGGCGGCCTGCTCGGCCTGGCGGCGGCGCGGGGCGCGCTGCTCGTGCTGACGAGCCTGGCGCCGTCCGGCCTCCCCCGCGTGCGCACCGCCGACCTCGATCCCGGCGTGCTGGGGTTCTGCGCCGCGGCCGTGCTCGTCTGGGGACTCGCGTTCTCGCTGATGCCGTGGCTCGATGCCTGGCGCCGACGCCTGTCGCCCCCGCTCGCGCGCGACAGCCGCACGACCCCGGGCGCGCCCGGGGGACGCTTCCGCGCGGCGCTCATCGTCTCGCAGCTCGCGCTCGGCCTCGTGCTGCTCGTCGGCGCGGTCCTGCTCGCGCGGACGTTCGCCCGCCTGGTGCACCTCGATCCGGGGTTTCGGGCCGAGGGCGTGCTCACCTTCCGGGTGGCACCGCCGTTCTCCCGGTATCCGCCGGGCGACGGACAGAAGGCGTTCCATCGACTGCTGACGGACCGGCTCCTTGCGCTGCCCGGCGTGGTGGACGTCGGGTCGGTCAGCCACGTGCCCTACGACAACCTCCCGAACTGGGGCACGCCGTATCTGCCCACGGGCGAGACCGACGGGGCGAAGTCCGGCCTGGCCGACACGCGGACGGTCTCCCCGGGCTTCTTCCGGACCATCGGCGCGACGATGACGGCCGGACGCGACTTCGACGAGCACGACGCCTTCGGCGAGGACCTGCCCGTGGTGATCGACGAGCTCATGGCCGCGCGGCTCTTCGGAAGCGGCGATCCGGTCGGCCGGACGTTCCAGAGCGATCTCGGCGGCACGGGCCGCATGGCGCCGCTGCGTGTCGTCGGGGTCGTCGGGCACCTGCGCCACCGCAGCCTCACCGAGGCCGGGCGCGAGCAGCTCTACGTGCCGTCGCGCCTCGTGCCGAGGAATCCCGTGGCCTACGCCGTGCGGACGACGGGCGCGCCGGCCGATCTCGTCCCGCAGGTGCGGGCGCTCGTGAAGACGCTCGACCCACGGCTTCCGGTGTACGACGCCCGACCGCTCGAGGACTACCTCGTGACCGCGCGAGCGGCGCACCGGTTCACGCTGACGCTCGGCGTCGCGTTCGCGGGGATCGCCCTGCTCCTCGCCAGCGTGGGGATGTACGGCGTGATGGCGTACGCGGTCGGCCGACGGCGGCGCGAATTCGGCGTGCGGCTCGCGCTCGGCGCCAGGCCGGGGCAGATCCTGTGGATGGTCCTGCGCGAGGGCGGGCGGCTGCTCGCGGCCGGCGCGCTGCTCGGCAGCGTCGGCGCCCTGCTCACGGCACGCCTGATCCGGTCGCAACTGTTCGAGGTCGCGCCGTGGGACCCGATCTCGTACCTCGTCGGCGCGGCCGTCCTGCTGACGGCGGCGCTCGCGGCGTCCCTCGAGCCGGCGCTGCGCGCGTCGCGCTCGGGCAGCCTCGCCTCGCTCAGGGAGGACTGAGCGGGGCCTACGGATTCCGTCGTGTCCAGTTCCTGACGATCCGGGCCGCCTCGCCGCCCGGTGTCCAGATCACCAGCGCCTTCGTCTCGACCGCGGTCCGGTGTCGCACGCGGTCCGGCGGGCGGACGAAGCCGACCATCCCCGGCCGCAGCGTCGTCGAGACGCCGTTGACCACGTGCTCCAGCTCGCCCGAGAGCACGTAGAACGTCTCGGTGGATCCGTGCGGATGATCGCCGGAGTCGCTGCCGGCCGGGAACGTGATCTCGGCGATGTCCAGATCGGAAGCGCCGAGCGTCGAGGCGTCCAGGAGGACCTTGATCGACATGCCGCTGCCGCTCACGAACGTGGCGCCGACGTTGGACGGTCGAGCGTCCTGCGACGTGCGACCCGCGGCGAACGAGGCGACGGACGAGACGACGAAGAGCGCGACGAGCAGAGACCTGCGCATGCGACGACCTCCAGCTGGACCAACGACCGGTCGGGGCGGCTGCGCCTCGGTCGCGGACGCGTTCAGGCGTCCGGCGAGGCGTCCCTGGCCCTGACTCCTTCCACATAGGTGACGCCTTCCGCCTCGGCGAGGAGCCGGGCCGCGCGGAAGCCCGCGATGGTGAATGCCTCGCGGAGGCGATCCGGATCGAACGTCACGCCGGGTGCGCCGCGGCCCGATCGGGTGAGCGACGCGACCAGCCCGGCCGGCGGCGTGCCGCCGATGGCGACGGCGCGGCCGCCCGGACGCAACGCGCGCAGCGCCTCGGCGGCGACGGCGGCGGTGTCCACGCCGGGCGCGCCGACCACCTGGTGCAGGACGACCACGTCGGCCATCCCCGCGTCCACCGGCAGCGCGTCCGGTCGTCCCGGGGCCGGTTCGATGAGCGCGCCCGCCGCCGTGGCCACCACCTCGGCCCGCGCCGTCGCGTCCGGCGCGTCGACGACGAGGGTGCGGCCGTTGAGGCCGGTGACCTGCGCGAGCTGGGCCGCGAGGCGGCCGTCACCGGCGCCGGCCAGGACGACGGTCTGGCCCGGCTTGGCGCCGATCATCGCGAGCGCGGTCTGGAACGGCGGGGGCCCGCCGCGGAGGAATCGCATGTTTTCCGCAATGATATAGTTCTCCGCCGTGACCAGCGGTCTTTCCATTGCCCCTGCCGAGGGGAAACTCGGCATCCTGCTCGTCGGGCTCGGCGCCGTCAGCACGACCACCATTGCCGGAACGCTCGCCATCCGAAAGGGCCTCGCCAAGCCCATCGGCGCCCTCACCCAGATGGGCACCATTCGCCTGGGCAAGCGGACCGAGAACCGGTCCCCCCTGATCAAGGACTTCGTCCCGCTCAGCGGCCTGAACGATCTCGTCTTCGGCGGCTGGGACATCTTCGAGGACAACTGCTACGAGGCCGCGAAGACGGCCGGCGTGCTCGAACCGTCGCTGCTCGAGCAGATCCGGCCCGAGCTCGAGGCGATCGCGCCGATGCCGGCCGTGTTCGACCGGCAGTACGTGAAGCGGCTCGACGGCCCGAACGTCAAGAAGGGCAAGAACAAGAAGGATCTCGCCGAGCAGCTCATCGCGGACATCCGGACGTTCAAGAGCGATCACGGACTGAGCCGGCTCGTGCTGGTCTGGTGCGGCAGCACCGAGGTCTTCATGCAGGAGGCCCCGGTCCACAAGTCGCTCGCGGCCTTCGAGAAGGGCCTCGAGGCGTCGGACCCGGCCATCCCGTCGTCGATGATCTACGCGTATGCGGCAATCAAGGAGGGCATCCCGTACGCGAACGCGGCGCCCAACCTGAGCGCGGACGTGCCGGCGCTGATGGAGCTGGCGCAGCAGACCGGGTCGCCGCTGGCGGGCAAGGACCTGAAGACGGGGCAGACGCTCGTCAAGACGATCATCGCGCCGGGGCTGAAGGCACGGCTCATCGGCGTCGAGGGCTGGTATTCGACCAACATCCTCGGCAACCGCGACGGCGAGGTGCTCGACGATCCCGAGTCGTTCAAGACGAAGGAAGAGAGCAAGAAGAGCGTCCTCGACTACATCCTGCAGCCGAACCTCTACCCGGATCTCTACAGCAATCTGCATCACGTCGTGCGGATCAACTACTATCCGCCGCGCGGGGACAACAAGGAAGGCTGGGACAACATCGACCTCGTCGGGTGGCTCGGCTACCCGATGCAGCTCAAGATCAACTTCCTCTGCCGCGACAGCATCCTGGCGGCGCCCATCGTGCTCGACGTGGCGCTGTTCATGGATCTGGCGCGGCGCGCCGGGATGTCGGGCATCCAGGAGTGGCTCTCGTTCTACTTCAAGAGCCCGATGCACGCGCCCGGGCTCTACCCGGAGCACGACCTGTTCATCCAGCTGATGAAGCTCAAGAACACCCTGCGCCACATGCGCGGCGAGGAGCTCATCACCCACCTGGGACGGGAGTACTACGACTAGCGGAGGACCGTGATGGGCAAACACCAGCCGGCACTGCTCGGCGGCATCCTGATTGGCGTGCTTTCCGCGCTGCCGGTCGTCGGCGCGCTGAACGCGTGCTGCTGCCTGTGGGTGGTTCTGGGCGGCATGCTGACGGTCTACCTCCAGCAGCAGCAGAAGCCCGAGCCGGTCGAGACGGCCGACGCGGTCATCGGCGGGCTCCTCGCCGGGCTCATCGGCGCGGTGATCATGGCGCTCGTGCAGGCGCTGATGGTCAGCATCACCGGTCCCGTCACCCAGCAGGCCCTGCAGCAGGCGCTCCAGGACAACCCCGAGGTGCCGGCCGAGGCGCGCGAGATGCTCCTGCGGCTGTTCTCGGGCCAGGGCGTCGTGCTCTTCGTGCTCGCGATCGCGATTCCGCTCTACGCGGTGTTCGCCATGCTCGGATCGCTGCTGGGCCTGGCGCTCTTCCGGAAGAAGACGCCGCCGGCGCCGCCGGCCCCGAGCATCCAGGTGTAGGCGGGTGGCCGACACCCCTCGCCACGAAATCGACGCGCTGCTCGACGAGGCGCGCGTCTTCGAGCCGTCCGCCGAGTGGCGCGCGAACGCCCTCGCGAACGACCCGGAGGTCTACGCGCGCGCGGCGGCCGATCCGGAGGCGTTCTGGGCCGGCTTCGCGAAGGAGCTCGAGTGGTCCACGCCGTGGACGAAGGTCCTGGAGTGGACGCCGCCCGACGCGAAGTGGTTCACGGGCGGGAGGATCAACGCCAGCGTCAACTGCCTCGACCGCCACCTGCGCTCCGCGCGCCGCAACAAGGCCGCGATCATCTGGGAAGGCGAGCCCGGCGACGCTCGCACGCTGACCTACTTCGACCTGCACCGTGAGGTCGGCCAGTTCGCGAACGTCCTGAAGGCGCTCGGCGTGAAGAAGGGCGACCGGGTCGCGCTCTACCTGCCGCTCGTGCCGGAACTCGCGATCGCGATGCTCGCGTGCGCGCGCATCGGCGCCGTCCACAGCGTCGTCTTCGGCGGGTTCAGCGCCGAGTCGCTGGGCGACCGCATCAACGACGCGCAGGCGACCGTGCTCGTCACCGCCGACGGCGGCTACCGGCGCGGCCAGATCGTCCCGCTCAAGCAGACGTCCGACGAGGCGCTCGAGCGCACGCCCTCCATCCGGCACGTCGTCGTCGTGCGCCGCAACGCGGCCGACCCGTTCCCGATCCACATGAAGGCCGGGCGCGACCACTGGTATCACGAGCTGATGCAGGACGCCGCCGCGGACTGTCCGGCCGAGCCGATGGACGCCGAGGACCTGCTCTACATCCTCTACACGTCCGGCACGACCGGGAAGCCGAAGGGCATCGTCCACACGACCGGCGGATACCTGGTCGGCACCTACGCCACGTCGAAGTGGGTCTTCGACCTGCGCGACGAGGACGTCTACTGGTGCACCGCCGACATCGGGTGGGTCACCGGGCACAGCTACGTCGTCTACGGCCCGCTCGCCAACGGCGCGACGGTCCTGATGTACGAGGGCGCGCCCGACTGGCCGAACAAGGGCCGGTTCTGGGATCTCATCGACAAGTACGGCGTGACGATCTTCTACACCGCGCCCACCGCGATCCGCGCGTTCATGAAGTGGGGCACCGAGTGGCCGGCGAAGGCGAAGCTCTCGAGCCTGCGCCTGATGGGCTCGGTCGGCGAGCCGATCAACCCCGAGGCCTGGATGTGGTACCACACGCACATCGGCCGCGGGCGCTGCCCGATCGTGGATACGTGGTGGCAGACCGAGACGGGGCAGATCCTCATCACCGCGCTCGCCGGCATCACCCCGCTCAAGCCTGGTTCGGCCACGCGGCCGTTCCCCGGCATCACCGCCGAGATCCGCAACGCGAAAGGCGAGGCGGTGAAGGAAGGCGGCGGCCTGCTCGCGCTCACGAAGCCGTGGCCCGGCATGCTCCGCGGGATCTACGGCGACCGCGAGCGGTTCATCCAGCAGTACTGGAGCCGCTGGCCGGACGGCGTCTACTTCACCGGCGACGGCGCGCGCGTCGACGCCGACGGCTACTACTGGCTGCTCGGCCGGGTGGACGACGTGCTGAACGTCGCGGGCCACCGGCTGGGCACGATGGAGGTCGAGAGCGCGCTGGTCGATCACCCCAAGGTCGCCGAGGCCGCGGTGGTCGGCAAGCCGCACGAGATCAAGGGCCAGGCCGTGGCCGCGTTCGTCACGCTCAAGGAAGGCGCGAAGGGCTCGGACGAGCTGGTGGACGAGCTGCGCGATCACGTCGCGAAGAAGATCGGCGCCATCGCCAAGCCGGACCAGATCCTCTTCGCCGCCGACCTGCCGAAGACCCGGTCCGGCAAGATCATGCGGCGCCTGCTCCGCGACATCGCCGAAGGCAAGGCCCTCGGCGACACGACGACCCTGGCCGACCCCAACGTCGTCGCGCGGCTGAAGGACGAGTACGAGAGCCGGGAGACGTAAACCGGGCACCAGGCACTGGGCACGTGGCACTGGGGAACGCCAGGGCGCGGCCCCGGCGGGCCGTGCCCGGTGCCGAGCGCACGGTGCCCGCTCCTGGGAACCGGAGCCCGGCAACCGGCGTCTTAGCTGCTGGCCTCCGTGCCGAGTCCGCATGCCCAGTGCCGCATGCCCAGTGCCCAGTGCCGAAATTGTGAGAGCCACCCATGCCCCTGATTGAGACCAAGGACCTCTGGAAGACCTACGAGATGGGCCAGGAACAGGTCCACGCGCTCCGCGGCGTGTCGATTGCCATCGAGCGGGGCGAATACGTGGCCATCATGGGGCCGTCCGGGTCGGGCAAGTCCACCCTGATGAACCTCATCGGCTGCCTGGACACGCCCAGCAAGGGCAGCTACCTGCTCAACGGCAAGCAGGTCAGCCAGATGAACGACGACGAGCTGGCGCGGATCCGGAACGAGGAGATCGGATTCGTCTTCCAGACGTTCAACCTGCTGCCGCGCGCGACCGCGCTTCACAACGTCGAGCTGCCGCTCATCTACGCCGGCGTCAGCGCGAAGGACCGGGCCCAGCGCGCGGAGGAGTCGCTGGCCAAGGTCGAGCTGACCGACCGCAAGACGCACCGGCCCAATCAGCTCTCGGGCGGCCAGCGCCAGCGCGTGGCAATCGCGCGCGCGCTGGTCAACAACCCGTCGATCCTGCTGGCCGACGAGCCCACCGGCAACCTCGACTCGAAGACGGGGGTCGAGATCATGGCGCTCTTCGAGCGCCTGCACCAGTCGGGCAACACGATCATCCTCGTCACCCACGAGGCCGACATCGCGATGCACGCGCACCGCGTGATCCACATCCGCGACGGGCAGGTCGAGAAGGACGTCCGGAACTCGCCGGTCGGGGAACCGACGCCCGCGTAGGGGGCTCCTGCGCGGGACGGCCCGCGCCGCGCTACACTGCCGCCATGACCGCCCGTCGCCGGCCGCCCCTCGCGCCAGATCCGGTCACGGAGTACTACAAGAAGGATGTCGACCGGACGCTCCTGCGCGAACACCTGAAGCTCACGCCCCAGCAACGCCTGGAGCGGCTGGTGGCGTTCATGCGATCGCTGGAGACGCTTCGGGCGGCCCGGCGGCCCGGACGATGACGCCGGACCTGCTGGCGTTCGTCCGCGTGCTCTCGGGCGCCGCCGTGGACTACATCATCGTCGGCGGCGTGGCGGCAGGTATTCACGGGGCACTGCGGACGACGGTCGATCTGGACGTCGTCTACAGTCGTGCCCCGGACAACATCCGCCGCCTGACCACCGCGCTCGAGCCGTTCCATCCGTACCCACGCGGCGCGCCGCCCGGGTTGCCCTTCCGCCTGGACGTCGACACCGTCCTGCGCGGGTTGAACTTCACGTTGACGACGACCATTGGCGACCTCGACCTGCTCGGCGAGGTCGCGGGCGGCGGCACGTTCGAGGCGCTCCAGGCCACGACCGACCGGGTCGAGCTCGAGGGCTTCGCGTGCCTCGTGGTGTCCCTACCCGGGTTGATCGATCTGAAGCGCGCGGCAGGCCGCGGCAAGGACCGCGAGGCGCTCGCGGAACTCGAGGTGCTGCTGGAGGAACGGGAGCGGCAGGGCTGACGCTACACCGCCGCCCAGTGTCCCGGCGAGACCTCCCGCAGGTCCAGCCGCCGGAACCCGGCCGCGTCGAACGGAATCCGCTCCAGCTTCGCGCCCGGCGTGAGCGTCGGGATCGCCGAGAGCAGGGCCTTCGTGTACTCGTGCTGCGGTGACGAGAACACCTGCTCGGCGGGCGCCAGCTCGACGATGCGGCCGCGGTACATGACGGCGACCCGGTCGCAGATCTGGCGCACCAGGCGCAGGTCGTGCGCGATGAAGAGGTAGGTGAGGCCCAGGCGCTGCTGCAGGTCCAGCAGCAGGTTCACCACCTGCGCCTGCACCGAGACGTCGAGCGCCGAGACCGGCTCGTCGGCGACGATGAACGACGGCTCGAGCGCGAGCGCGCGCGCCAGCCCGATGCGCTGGCGCTGACCGCCGCTGAACTCGTGCGGGTACTTGTCCACGTCGCTGTCCGCGAGCCCGACCAGCTCGAACAGCTCGCGGACGCGCGCCAGCTGCTCGGCCTTCGACCCGAGCCGGTGAATCACGAGCGGCTCGCGCACGATCTCGCCGACGCGCATCCGCGGATTGAGCGACGAGTAGGGATCCTGGAAGACGATCTGGAAGTGCCGTCGCGCCCGCCGCAGTTCGCGCGCGCCGAGGCCGCGGACGTCCAGTTCCCCGAACCGGATCTCGCCCGCCGTGGGCTCGACGAGCCGCAGCAGGCACCGGCCGGTCGTCGTCTTGCCGCAGCCGGATTCGCCGACCAGGCCGAAGGTCTCACCCGGCGCAATCGCGAACGACACCTCGTCCACCGCACGGACCTTCGGCCCGCCGCCGAACAGGCCCGTGCCCGACGGGTACTCCTTGATCAACCCGCGGACGTCCACGAGAGGCGTCGTCACGATCGGCCCCGCGTCGCGGCGACTGGCTCGTGCAGGTAGCACCGCGTCTCGTGGCCGGCCTCGACGGTCGTCACGCCCGGCGGCCGCTCGTCGCACGGGGCGAACCGGTCGGAGCACCGCGGCGCGAACGCGCAGCCGGCCGGGAGTCGGCCGAGCGGCGGGACGACGCCGGGAATCGACGCCAGCCGTCGGCCCGCCTGTTGTCCCGGGATCGACGCCAGCAGACCCCGCGTGTACGGGTGCGCCGGCGACGCGAACAGGCGGCCGACGGGCGCGGACTCGACGATGCGCCCGGCGTACATGACCGCGACGTGGTCGGCCATCTCGGCAACCACACCGAGGTCGTGCGTGATGAGCAGGAGCGACAGTCCGAGCTGCCGCCGCATGTCGCGCAGCAGGTCCAGAATCTCGGCCTGCACCGTGACGTCGAGCGCGGTGGTCGGCTCGTCGGCGATGAGGAGCGCCGGCTCGGCGGACAGGGCGAGCGCGATCATCGCGCGCTGGCGGAGGCCGCCGGAGAGCTGGTGCGGATACTCGCGCGCGCGGCGCGCCGGGTCCGGCACGCGGACCGCGTCGAGCAGCTCGACCGCGCGCCTGGCCGCCGCCTGGCCGCGTGCCAGGCCGTGCACGGCCAGCGTCTCCTGGATCTGGTAGCCGATCGTGTAGACCGGATCGAGCGCGACCATCGGCTCCTGGAACACGAACCCGATGCGCCGGCCGCGCACCTGGCGCATCGACTCCTCGTCCAGCTCCAGCAGGTTCCGCCCGTCCAGCTCGACGCGCCCGCCCGCGATCCGTCCGGGCGGCAGCACCAGGCGGATGATCGACAACGCGGTCACCGACTTGCCGCTGCCGGACTCGCCGACCAGGCCCAGCGTCCGGCCGGCCGGGATCTCGAACGACACGCCGTCCACCGCGGCCGCTTCGCGGCCGGTGGCCAGCGTGAAGACCGTGCGCAGGTCGGTCACGCGGAGCAGCCCCTCGACTTCGCTCGGGGCGGGGCGGTCGTCGTCAGATGTCGATTTCACGGTGTTCGCCAAAGACGTGGCGCATCGCGTCGGCGATTTCGCCGAGCGTGGCCCGTGCCTCGACCGCCGCGATGATCGGCGGCACCAGGTTGGATCCGCCGGCGGCCGCGGCGCCGACGGCGTCGAGCGCGGCCTGGCACGCCGCCTGGTCCCGGCCGGCGCGGACGGCCCGGGTCCGATCGGCCTGCGTCCGTTCGACGTCCGGGTCGATCGAGAGCAGCTCGATGGTCGCCGGCTCGTCCGTCTGGAACCGGTTCACGCCGACGACGATGGCGTCGCCGCGGTCGATGGCCCGCTGCGCCTCGTAGGCGGCGTCCTGGATCTGCCGCTGGACGAGGCCGGCCTCGATGGCCGCCAGCGTGCCGCCCGTCGCGTCGATCCGGTCGATGAGCGCGCGCGCGTCGCGCTCGATCCCGTCGGTCCGCGCCTCGATCGCCCACGAGCCCCCGCACGGGTCCACGGTGTTGGCCACGCCCGACTCGGCCGCGATGACCTGCTGGGTCCGGAGCGCGATGCGGGCGGATTCCTCGGTCGGCAGCGCCAGGGCCTCGTCGCGGCCGTTGCAGTGCAGCGACTGGGTGCCGCCGAGCACCGCGGCCATGGCCTGGATGGCGACGCGCACGATGTTGTTGTCTGGCTGCTGCGCCGCCAGCGTCGAGCCGGCGGTCTGCGTGTGGAAGCGCAGCTGCAGGGCCCGCGCGTCGGTGACGCCGAACCGCTCGCGCATCAGGTGGGCCCAGAGCCGGCGGGCGGCGCGGAACTTCGCGATTTCCTCGACGAAGTCGTTGTGCGCCGCGAAGAAGAAGGACAGCCGGCGGCCCAGCCGGTTCGGGTCGAGGCCGGCCGCCATCGCCGCCTCGACGTAGGCGATGCCGTTCGCCAGCGTGAAGGCGACCTCCTGTACCGCCGTCGAGCCGGCCTCGCGGATGTGGTACCCGCTGATCGAGATCGTGTTCCACCCCGGCAGCTCGCGCTCGCACCAGGCGAAGACGTCGGTCACGATGCGCAGCGAGTGGCGCGGCGGATAGATGTAGGTGCCGCGTGCCACGTACTCCTTGAGGATGTCGTTCTGGATCGTCCCCGAGAGCGTCCGGACGTCCGTGCCGCGCTCGCGCGCGACCGCCACGTAGAGTGCGAGCAGGATGATCGCGGTCGCGTTGATCGTCATCGACGTGGACACCCGGTCGAGCGGGATGCCGTCGAACAGCGAGCGCATGTCCTCGATCGAATCGATCGCCACGCCGACGCGGCCGACCTCGCCCGCCGCGAGCGGGTGGTCGGAGTCGTAGCCCATCTGGGTCGGCAGGTCGAACGCGACGCTCAGGCCGCTGACGCCCTGGGCCAGCAGGTACCGGTACCGCGCGTTCGACTCGGCCGCCGTCCCGAACCCGGCGTACTGCCGCATCGTCCAGAGCCGGCCGCGGTACATGGTCGGCTGGATGCCGCGCGCATACGGAAATGTACCTGGGTACTCCTCGGGCCGCCCGTCCGGCAGACCAAGGTCTTCCGGGCGGAAGAACGGTCGGCTCATGCGGGTCATTATGGGTGACGCGATTGAAATCAGGCAACGGCGCGGCGCGGAAATGAGCGGAAATGACAAGAAACGCGTTTGACACGCTGTACGACGGTGTCTACAATTGCCGCAGTCTTCCGCCTGATTCCTTATCCTCACTCATGGTTGGGCTCTCAGCCAGCGCGCGCTCGTCGACGATTCGCCCGAAACGTCGTCGGGTTCGTCTGGTCTCCCTCTCCACGTCGGTTGCCCGGCCCGACGGGGTGTGGAGGTTCGCATGGACTCGTTGGTGAACCAGTTGTCGCGTGAACTCTGTGACGCGATTGCCGCCGCGGTGGCGGCGGACCCGCGCGTCGCCGCCGTCCGCGACAAGGCCCGGGCCGAAGGGCTCGACATGAAGGTCACGCTCGAGGCCGTCGTCGGCTTTGCCGACCGGTCCGGCGAGCACGTGGCCGCGGTCGCGAAACCGGCCGCCGGTCAGGCGTTCGAGATGACCGCCAACGACCGCCGCTTCCTGAAGTCGCTGCGGATTTCCGCCGACGAGCCGACCGAAAAGGTCGACTAGGTCTTCCCGCCAGACGCCTGACGTGCGACCGCCTCGGCGGCGCGCTTCGCGGCCTCCGGATCACCCAGATACCGGTGTCCTCGCGGGCGCAGCTCCGAGTCCAGGTCGTAGACCAGCGGGATCCCCGTCGGGATGTTCAGCCCGACGATGTCCGCATCCGAGACATGGTCGAGGTGCTTGACCAGCGCGCGCAGGCTGTTGCCGTGCGCGGTGATCAGCACCCGCCGGCCGGCCCGGACCGCCGGCGCGATGGTCCCCGTCCAGTAGGGCAGGAACCGCGCGACCGTGTCCTTCAGCGACTCGGTCGCCGGCCGATCCTCAGGCCGGAGTGACGCGTAGCGCGGGTCGAACGCGGGATGGCGCGGATCGGCCGGGTCGAGCGGCGGCGGCGGGATGTCGTAGCTCCGGCGCCAGATCTTCACCTGCTCGTCGCCGTGCTTCTGCGCCGTCTCCGCCTTGTTCAGGCCCTGCAGCGCGCCGTAGTGGCGCTCGTTCAGCCGCCAGTCGCGCGAGACCGGGATCCAGAGCAGGTCCATCGCGTCGAGCGCCATCCAGCAGGTCCGGATCGCCCGCTTCAGCACGGACGTGAAGGCCACGTCGAAGACGAAGCCCTCGTCCTGCATCAGCCGCCCGGCCTGCGTGGCCTCCTCGCGACCCTTCTCGGTCAGGTCCACGTCGGTCCAGCCGGTGAACCGGTTTTCCTTGTTCCAGGTGCTTTCGCCGTGACGGAGGAGGACGAGATCGGGCATGGGGTCAGCCCCCCGCCTGTCGGATCGCCGCCCGGCCCGCGAACCGCGCCTCGCGGCCGAGGGCTTCCTCGATGCGGAGCAGCTGGTTGTACTTGGCCGTGCGGTCCGACCGGCTGGCCGAGCCGGTCTTGATCTGCCCGGCGCAGGTGGCGACGGCGAGGTCGGCGATGGTCGTGTCCTCGGTCTCACCGGACCGGTGCGAGATGACGCTGGCGTAGCCGGCCTGCCGCGCGATCTCGACGGCCTCGAGCGTGGCCGTGACCGTGCCGATCTGGTTGAGCTTGACGAGCAGGGCGTTGGCGATGCCCCTGGTGATGCCGTCGCGGAGGATGGCCGGGTTGGTGACGAAGATGTCGTCGCCGACCAGCTGCACGCGGCTGCCGAGCGCCGAGGTCAGGCGCGCCCAGCCGGGCCAGTCGCCCTCGGCCAGGCCGTCCTCGATCGAGAGGATCGGGTACTGCCGGATCCAGTCCTCGTAGACGGCGATCATCTCGTCGCTCGACTTGCGGCCCTCGCCGGACTTCCGCAGGTGATAATCGCCGGCGTCGGCATCCCAGAACTCGCTCGACGCGACGTCGAGCGCGACGAAGACGTCCCGCCCCGGCGCGTAGCCGGCGCGCGTGACGGCCTCGAGCACGAGCTCGACGGCCTCGCGGTTCGACTTGAGGCTCGGCGCGAAGCCACCCTCGTCGCCGACGCCGGTCGCGAGCCCCCGGCCCTTGAGCAGGGCGCGCAACGCGTGGAACGTCTCGGCCCCGGCCCGGAGCGCCTCGGCGAACGAGGGCATCCCGACGGGCATGACCATGAATTCCTGGAAATCGACGTTCGTGTCCGCGTGCGCGCCGCCGTTGAGGATGTTCATCATCGGCACCGGCAGCAGCGGCCCGCCGGCGCGCGCCTCGGCGGGCACGAGGCCGGCCAGGTGTTCGTGGAGGGGGACGCCCTTGCCGGCCGCCGCGGCCCGGGCGACCGCCATCGAGACGCCGAGCACCGCGTTGGCGCCGAGCCGTCCGAGGTTGGGCGTGCCGTCGAGCGCGGTCAGCCGCGCGTCGATCGCGTGCTGATCGGCCGCCTGGCCCGCGAGCGCGGCCGCGATCTCCCCGTTGACGTGGCCGACCGCCTTCCGGACGCCCTTGCCCTGGTAGCGGGCCTTGTCGCCGTCGCGCAGCTCGAGGGCCTCGCGCGTGCCGGTCGAGGCGCCCGACGGCACCGCGGCGCGGCCGCGGGCACCCGAGGCCAGCGTGACGTCCACTTCGACCGTCGGATTGCCGCGCGAATCGAGGATTTCGCGCGCGTGAATCGCCGAGATGTTCACGAACCCTGCCCTCCTGCCGGCGGCCCGGCCGGGCGATGATATCAAGGTCGGGACCTGCTAACATGGCCGGACGAACGTCCCCCGCGTCAGTGATCGCCCGCACCCGGCTGCCGCGCACCCGGTCGCGCCGCTCCGGATCCGGCTTCGAGGGAGGATGCATGCCCCGGCTCATCCCCGCGCTCGCCGTCGCGCTCGCGTGCCTGGCTCCGGCCGCGGCCGCCTCGGCGCAGACGTCACGTCCCGCTCCGCCGCCCGCGCTGCGCCTGGCCGCCACGGCCAGCGGCGGCGTGCAGGGAGTGGTCCGTGACGCGGAAGGACAGGCGCTCGCGGGGGTGTCGGTCATCGCCGTCGGCTCCACACTGGCTTCCGCCCGCAGCGACGCGAAGGGGCAATTCCGGCTGCGGCTGCCCGCGGGCGAGTACGTCATCCGCGCCACGCGCGTCGGCTACCTCTCGAACTATCGCGAGCCCGTCCGCATCCAGTCGAGCGTCCTCGTCGAGCGCAACATCACGCTGGTCGAGCTGGATCCGGTGACGGCCGCCGCCCCGATTCGCGCCGCGATGGGCCTCGACGACGAGGCACAGCCGGTGATGCTGCCGGGCGCGATCGCCGACGACGACCACGCGCACGGCGTGGCGGCGTGGCGGCTGCGGCACCTGACGCGGACGATCCTGCGCGAGACCGGGGAGACGGCCGCAAACGGCGCGCGGGGCGAGCGGCTCGAGGCGGAGGCCTTCGCCGCCCGCGGGTCGTTCCTCGACCGCGCGCTCTTCGGATCGGCCCGCGCCGCGAGGTCCTTCTTCGCCGACACCGAATTCAGCGGCCAGGTGAACCTGCTCGCCACGGGCGCCTTCGGCGCCGACTCCGGGTTCCTGCCGGGTGACTGGCAGCGCGGCGTGGCCTACCTCTCGGTCGGCGCGCCGGTCGGCCGCCACGGCGACTGGCACGTGCGCGGCGCCATGACGCCCGGCGACCTGTCCTCGTGGGTGTTCCTCGGCGAGTTCCAGTCGCGCGGCGACCAGGCGCACGCCTACCGGCTCGGCATGTCCTACGGCGTCCAGGGCGACATCACCGCGCGGGGCCGCTACGGATCGTCGATGCCGGACACGCGCAGCGCCGGCGCTTTCTACGGCGCCGATCACTGGGCCGTCAGCCGGCGCCTGGACGTCGACTACGGCCTGCGCCTCGATCGCTACGACTACGTGCCCGGCGGCGGCCGCCTGAGCCCCAGCCTCGGCGTGCGCGCGGCCATCGTGCCGGGGCTCTCGGTCACCGCCGCGGCGTCGCAGCGGGTCATCGCGCCCGGCGCCACCGAGTTCCTGCCGCCCGAGTCGGCCGGCCCCTGGCTGCCGCCCGAGCGCACGTTCTCGGCGCTCGGCAACGACCGGACGCTCCAGGCCGAACGCGTGCGGCACTTCGAGGTCGGGATCGATCAGGCGCTCGGCCGGACGGGACACGCACCCACCGCCTTCGTCCGCCGCTTCCACCAGACCGCGACCGATCAGGTCGCGACCCTGTTCGGCCTCGATCGGACGAGCAGCGTCGGGCACTACTACGTCGCCAATGCCGGCAACGTGGCGCTCGACGGCTGGCGCATGGGCGTGTCCGGCCAGGTGACGCCATGGCTCGGCGGCGAGGTCGCCTACACCACCGCGCGATCCGACTGGTCGGGCGTGCAGATGCCGCGGCTCGTCCGCTGGCAGGCGCCCTCGGTGCCGCGCACCGGCGCCGAGCGCCTCAACGACGTCACCATGACGCTCGACGCCACGGTGCCGGAAGTGCGGACGCAGGTGAAGATGGCCTACCGCGTCAGCACCGCGTTCAGCGGGCTCCGCCGCGACGCCGATGCCCCGTCGCCCGGCGGCCGCTTCGAGATCGAACTGCGCCAGGCCCTGCCGTACCAGCCGATTCGCGGCGGCCGGCTCGAGGTGCTCTTCGCCGTCAGGAACCTGTTCATGGATCCCGCCGACGGCGCCTCGTTCTACGACGAACTCCTGACCGTGGCTCCCCCGCTGCGCCTGATGGGCGGTCTGCAGATCCGCTTCTGACAGATCCAACTGGCCGTTGCCACGATCCATATTGTTGGATATTTTGGGGTCATGGTGACGACATCGAGCCGTAAATATCTGTAGAATGACTATTTAGGAATGGGTCTCGCGCCGGACACCCGGAACGTCAATTGCTTCGGTGTCATTGCCGCGTCTCCCGAGCATGGCTGCTGATCCCCGTCAGATTCGCCCGTTCCTGCGCGTGGCCCTTCCGGTCGCCGTGGCGGCGGTCCTCGTCTGCGCGGCCCTGATCAACGTGGCGCTGGTCAAGACGTGGCGGCCGGAGCCGGAGGACGGGGTGCTCTGGGGCCGGCGGGCGGACGGCGTGAACGTCGTCGCGCTGGAGGTGCCGGCCGGCAGCCCGGGCGCCCAGGCGGGGATCGAGCCGGGCGACCTGCTCATCGCGATCGACGGTCGCGAGGTGACGTCGACGCAGGATGTCATCGACGCGCTGCACGCGGCGGTCGAGGATCAGACGCTCACGTACAGCGTGTTGCGCGCCGGCGCGGACGCGCTGCTGCCGGTGCGGCTGCGGCCGATGCCGAGCGTCCCGCACGGGCTGTACTTCTCGCTGGCGCTCGTCGGGATCCTGGCGGTGGCGGTGGGCGCGTCGGTGCGTCTGCGCCGGCCGAACGACCCGGCGACGCTGCACTTCTTCTGGCTCACGGTCGCCTTCTTCGGCGGCATGGCGTTCACGACGAGCGGCCGGCTGGACCGGCTGGACTACTTCTTCTACTGGGCCGACGCGGTCGCGTGGCTGGCGCTGCCGCCGATGTTCCTGCACTTCGCGCTGGTCTTCCCGGATCGCCCGCAGGCCTGGGTGCGGACCGACGCGGGGCGGGCGCTGGTGCCGCTGTTGTACGTGCCGGCGCTCGTGCTCGGGCTGTGGCGCGTCTGGCTGATGCTGCGGCTCGACGAGGGCTGGGCGGCGGCCTGGCTGCAGCGGCTGGAGTCGTACGACCTGCTGTACCTCACCGCGTGCCTGATCGGCGGCCTGCTGCTGATGGTGCGGGCGCTCACGCGGCTGCGGTCGATGACGGCGCGCCGGCAGCTGCGATGGATCGTCTGGGGGTCGTCGGTCGGCGCCGTGCCGTTCATCGTGCTGTACGTCGCGCCGTTCCTGCTGGGGCGGACGATCCCGGGCGCGCAGTACACGGCCGTGCTGCTCGGCTGCATCCCGCTCGCCTTCGCCTCGGCCATCGTGCGCTACCGGCTGATGGACATCGAGGTCATCCTCAAGAAGGCGCTGGTGGTGACCGCGGTCGGGCTGCTGCTGGTGATTCTCTACGGCGCCACGCTCGAGCTGATGAGCCTGGTCCTCGGCGCCGGCCAGGAGGACGCGGGCAACTTCTGGGCGCTGCTCGCGACGCTGGTCGTCGTGCTCGTGGCGCCGTGGCTGTGGAACGCGATCCAGGCGGGGCTCGACCGGCTGTACTACCGCGAGCAGTACGACTACCGCCGCGCGCTCGTGGCCTTCGCGCGCGAGCTGAACGCCGAACTCGACCTGCAGCGTCTGAGCTCGCGCCTGGTCGAGCGCGTGCACGAGACGCTGGGCCTGGACCGCTTCGCGCTGCTGCTGCCGGATGCCGACACGGCGCCCGGGCGGTTCACCGCGATCGCCACGGTCGGGTTCACGGACACGACGCCGGTGATTCCGCAGGACTCGTCGCTGTCGGCACGGCTGCTCGACGGCCAGACCGTGATCGTGGACGACCCGGTGCCGGCGCGCCGGCTGTCGGGCACCGAGGCGGCGGCGTGGCGCGACGCGGGGCTGTACTCCTTCGTGCCCTGCGTGTCGAAGGCCGGCACGATCGGCGTGCTGGCCGGCGGGCGGCGCCCGCACGGCGAGCCGCTCAGCAGCGAGGACATGGCGCTGCTGGCGGCCGTCGCGAGCCAGGCCGCGACCGCGCTCGAGAACGCGCGGCTCTACGGCCAGCTCACCAGCAAGGCCAACGAGATCGAGCGCCTCCGCCAGTTCGGCGACAGCGTCGTCGAGTCGCTGTCGGACGGGCTGTTCGTCGTGGACCTCGAGGATCGGGTCCTGCGCTGGAACCAGCGGATGGAGACGCTCATCGGCGTGGAACGCGGCCGCGCGCTGGGGCGGCCGCTGTCGCAGCTGTTCGACCGGCCGTTCCTCGAGACGCTGCAGGCGGCGCGGCGCGACGCGCCCGGCGGCACGACGCTCTACCGGACGCCGCTCTCGACGCCCGGGCCGGATCGGCGGCAGCTGCTGATCAACGCGTCGATCGCGCCGCTCCAGACCGAGGGCGCCCAGGCCGGCTGGATCCTCGTGTTCGAGGACATCACCGACCGCGCCAACCTCGAGGAGCAGCTCCGCCTGTCCGAGAAGATGGCGGCGATCGGCCTGCTGGCGGCGGGCGTGGCCCACGAGGTGAACACGCCGCTGACCGGCATCTCGAGTTTCACCCAGATGCTGCTCGAGCGGTCCGAGCCGGACGACCCGCGCACCCAGCTCCTCGAGAAGATCGAGCGCCAGACGTTCCGGGCCGCGAAGATCATCAGCAGCCTGCTCAACCTGGCGCGGCCGTCGGGCGGCGAGATGGGGCCGGTGGACGCCAACGCGACCATCGGCGACGTGCTGTCGCTGCTCGAGCACCAGTTCCGCGTCGGCCGCATCCAGGTCCGCAAGGACATCGCGCCGGGCGGCGTGGTCGTCCGCGGCGTCGAGTACAAGCTCCAGCAGGTGTTCCTGAACCTGTTCCTCAACGCGCGCGACGCGATGCCGCGCGGGGGATGGCTGTCGATTGCCACGCGGGTCGAGGACGGCGAGGCCGTCATCGAGGTGGCCGACACCGGCGTCGGCATCCCGTCCGAACAGCTCGCGCGCATCTACGACCCGTTCTTCACGACCAAGCCGGAGGGCCGGGGCACGGGCCTCGGGCTGTCGGTGACCTACGGCATCGTCCAGGAGCACGGCGGGCGGCTGACGTGCGACAGCCGCATCGGCGAGGGCACGCGGTTCCAGCTGGTGCTGCCACTCGCGGAGCAGGCGTCGGCCGGACGCGCCGCGCGGACCTAGGGCCACGGCGAAGGCGCCAGACGAGGGGGCATGGCAGAGACCAAGGCATCCGTCCTGATCATCGACGACGAGGAGATCATCCGCGAGGCGCTCGAGGCGCTGCTCGTCGCGGAGGGCTTCGACGTCGCGACCGGCGCGACCGCCGCCGAGGGGCTCGCGCGCCTCGCCGACCGGCCGTTCGACGTCGTGCTGCTCGACCTGATGCTGCCGGATCGCAACGGCCTCGATGTCCTCGACGACATCCGCCGGCTGGACGACGAGCTGCCGGTCGTGATGATCACGGCCTACGGCACGATCGAGAGCGCCGTGGCGGCGACCAAGCAGGGCGCCTTCCACTACTTCCCGAAGCCGTTCAAGAACGACGAGGTGCTGCTCGTCATCCGCAACGCCGTCGAGCGGCGGCGGCTGGTCCGGGAGAACCGCGACCTGCGCGACCAGCTGCGCGCCGGCGCGCACCGGTTCGACGAGATCATCGGCGGCAGCCCGCGCATGAAGGCCGTCTACGACCTGATCGCCCGCGCCGCGCCCAGCCGCGCGACCGTGCTGATCCAGGGCGACAGCGGCACCGGGAAGGAGCTGGTCGCGCGCGCCTTCCATCGCCGATCGGCCCGCGCCGACCGGCCGTTCATCACCGTCAACTCCGGCAACCTCCCGCCCGACCTGCTCGAGTCGAACCTCTTCGGCCACGTGAAGGGCGCGTTCACCGGCGCCGTCTACCCGAAGAAGGGCCTGTTCGAGGTCGCCGACAAGGGCACGATCTTCTTCGACGAGATCGGCAACATCCCGGCCGACACGCAGGCCAAGCTGCTGCGCGTGATCCAGGAGCGCGAGTTCATGCGGCTCGGCGGGACCGAGACGATCAAGGTGGACGTCCGGATCATCGCCGCGACCAACGTGGACCTGCGCGCGATGACGAAAACGGGCGGATTCCGCGAGGACCTGTACTACCGCCTCAACGTGATCACGGTGCCGCTGCCGTCGCTCGCCGAGCGGAAGGACGACATCCCGCTGCTCGTGCAGCACTTCCTCGACAAGTTCGCCGAGGAGAGCCACAAGGCGGGCCTGCTGCTCACGCCCGCGGCGCTCGACCGGCTCATGTCGTACGACTGGCCCGGCAACGTCCGCGAGCTGGAGAACGTCATCGAGCGCGCGGTCGTCCTCTGCGGCGAGCGCGAGATCGACGTGGACCTGATTCCCGACCACGTCAGCCCCAACCCGGTCGCGCCCGCGCCCGAGGTGTCCATCCCGGTCGAGGGCATCCACTTCCGCGAGGTCATCATCGGCCACGAACGGCGCTACATCGAAGCCGCGCTCGAGGCGGCCGGCGGCGTCCAGAAGAAGGCCGCCGAGCTGCTGCACATCAAGCCGACCACCCTCAACGAGATGATCAAGCGCTACGACATCCGGGCCGGGCGGCGCCGCGGCGCCAGCGGCGACGCCGACGAGGCCGAGGTCGGCGAGCTCTCGCGCACCGGCGAGCAGTAGACGTCCCCCGGCATGCGTCCGTTCCTTCCCGCCCGCGTGCTGGCCGCCTGGGCGGCGGCGCTGCTCTTCGTCTGCCTGCTGATCGGCCTGACCGGCTTCACGAGCGAGGACCCGGATTCCGCGCTCCATGCGGCGCTCTCGGCGCGTCTGGCCGAGTTGCCCGTCGCACAATGGATCGCCCCGGAATGGTGGGGCGAGTGGGACAGCGAAGGCCTCTACCGCGAGCATCCGGCGGGGATCTTCCTCGTGCCCGTACTGCTCGCCCAGGCGGGCGTTCCCGCGGTGCAGGCGTCCTACATGGTGGGCGTCGCGGCGGGCCTCGCCGCGCTGCTGCTCCTCGGCACGCTCGTCACCCGCGTGGCCGGACCCGCGGCCGGCTGGGCCGTGCTGAGCCTGCTGCAGGTCATGCCGGTCGCCTTCATCTTCCGCATCCGCGCCAACCACGAGTACCCCATGCTCGTGTGCCTGCTGCTCGCTCTGGTCGCGATCGACGGCGTCCAGCGATCGTGGAAGTGGGCGCCGGTCCTGGCGGTGGCGCTGACGACGGCGCTGCTCGTCAAGGGCGCCTTCATCGTGCTGGTCCTGGCCGGCGCCGGGCTGTGGATCCTCGTGGACCCGGCGCGACGGCGGGCCTCGCTCGCGCGACTCGCTCTGGCCCTGGCGCTCAGCGCGGGCGTCGTGGCAGTCGTCGCGTGGGCGTACGACCTCGCGTACCTGCACGCGACCGGGCAGCGGTTCTGGTGGCCGTACTGGCAGCGGCAGATGGGACCGCTCGAGGTGGCCACGCCGTTCGACAATGCCGCGATGCTGGCGTCCCACATGGGCTTCTACCTGGTGCGCCTGCTGTGGCACCCCGCGCCGTGGAGCCTGGCCATCGCCGGCGCCGTCTGGGTCTGGCGGGGCCGGCTGCGGGACGTCTGGCGCGGCGCGTCACCGGGCGCGCGGCGCGGCGTGGTCTTCGCGCTGGGGTTCGCGGCGGCGTCGGTGGTGATTCTCAGTCCGGCGAGCCGGTTCGCGGAGCGCTACGCGTTCTCCGCGTCGTTCGCGGTGGGGACGTGCGGCGCGGTCGTGGCGCTCGCGCTGTGGCCGCGCCTCGGCGCGTGGCTCGAACGGCAGCACCAGGCGCGTCCGGCGCTGCCGGTCTGGATCTGGACCGCGCTCATGCTGGCCCGGCTCGTCGTCGGGCCGCTGCTGCCGCGCGTGCAGTAGGGCGAGGCCTACTCGCCGCCCTTCGATCCGCCCGACCCGCCGCGCCCGCCCGACCGCCGGCCACGCTGGCCGCGGCGGCCGGACGACCGGCGGCGGCCATCGCCGCCCGCAGCCGAGCCCTCGCGCCGCGATCCGCCGTCGCCGCCGGATGCCGATCCCTCCCGGCGGGAGCCGCCGTCTCCGCCGGATGACGATCCCTCGCGCCGCGGTCCGCCGCCACCCGGCGCGCCATCGCGGCGCGGTCCGCCACCGCCGGATCCGCCGCGGCGGCGCCCCGATCGGCGGACGCGCAACGGCCCCCCGGACGGCCGGTCGCCTCGCGGGCGATCGCCACGGGGGTGGTCGCCGCGGGGACGGTCGCCGCGGGGGCGGTCGCGATCGCCGTCATGTTCACGCTCCGGAGTCCCGCCGGCCGCGCGGTCGTGCACCGTGGGCGGCCGGACCCGGTTCAGCATCCGCTCGTACTTCGAGATGATCGTGCTCCAGCGGTAGTGCTCGTTCACGTACTGCTGGCCGTTGCGCGCCATGGCCGCGCGCAGGTCCGCGTCGCCCATCAGCAGCTTCAGGCCCTCGACGAACTCCCACCGGTCCGCGTAGAACAGCCCCGCGTGGCTGCGGAGGCAGTGATCCACCAGCACCTCGGACCGCGCGTTGGCCAGCACCGGCGTGCCGACCGCGAACGCCTCGAGCGCCAGCAGCGACAGGCTCTCGTGCGGCGAGGGCACGACCACGACCGTCGCGGCCTCGAGCGCGTGGAGGCGCTCCTCGTCCGGCAGCATGCCGGCGAACCGCACGTGCGGGTCGTCGGGCAACGGCATCAGCTTGGCGCCCATCAGGACGAGGTTGGTCGTGCCGCCCTCGCCCAGGTAGGTCTGGAAGTACTCGAACAGCTCCTCGCAGCCCTTGCCGGGATCGATCCGGCCGCCGTAGAGGATGAACGGGTCGTGCAGCCGGTGCCGGCGGCGGAACGCGTTCGCAGCGCCCTCGATATGCGGTGCGAGCGGCTCGCGGCTGGCGGGTCCGGGCACGGGCTCCGCCGATCGCCCGCCGCCCGCCTGTCCCTCTGGCAGGTCCACGCCGCAGCCGACGACGTCCTCGACGAGGGCGCGGAGCCGGAACCGGTCGCTGACGAAGCGACGCTCGACGTCGGTGTTCCACACGAGGCCGGCGGCGGCGGAGAAGACGTCCTCATAGAGGCCGAGCCGGATCGCGGGCTCGTCGTGCGCGGTCGGCACGAGCAGGCTCTTGTGCGGCGCCACGCGCAGGCCCATCACGGTGGGCGCGTAGAGGTAGGTGAAGAAGATGAGCGCGTCGTACTGCTGGTGCTGCCGTTCCAGGTAGTCCACCAGGCCGGGGGACCACGGCCCCTGCTGCTTCAGCCACTCCATCTCGTCCTGCCGGGTGTGCCGGTGCGTGAAGATCCAGTCGGAATAGCGGTTGAACTCCTCCAGGTCGCGCGTGCGGCTGGTGGGGAAGCGCCGGACGGTCACCCCGCGCAGGCGGTCCGTGCCTTCCGGGTAGGCGTTCTCCCAGGTGATGTAGTCGCGCGCGCAGGTGGTGATCACGTCCACCTGGTGCCGCTGCGCCATCCGTTCGGCGATCAGGCGGCAGTGGTACTCGGATCCCCCGAGGATTTCCGTGCCGTAGCGTTGGACGATGAAGGCGATTTTCATGGGTCAGACCGCCGCGAGCAGCGCCTCGAGTCCCGGCTCGAGGCGTTCGCGGCTGAACTCGGCGGCGCGTGCGCGCTCGCCGGCGATGACGGCGTCGCGGAGCGGCTGGTCGTAGACCAGCGCGCCCAGCAGTTCCGCCGCCTGTTCGAGATCCTTGGGGGTGAAGCAGACGCCCGCGCCGCCGAGCGTCTCGGGCACGGCCGCCGCGCCGTAGGCGAGGACCGGCACGTCCATCGACATCGCCTCGACGAGCGGCACGCAGAAGCCCTCGTGCTCGCTCAGCGACACGTAGGCGTGGGCGTGGCGGTAGTAGGCCGCCAGCTCCCGGTCCGGCACCGGACCGGTGAACCAGAAGCGGTCGGGCAGCATCCGGTACTCGGCGACCAGCGCGCGGACGGCGGCGTGGTAGTGCGGCACCGCGTCGTACCGGCCGACGAAGATGAACCGGTAGAACGAGTCCACGTACCGCTTGTAGTGCTCGGCCAGCCGGATGTGGTCCTCGATCTTCTTGTTCGGCGCGATCCGGCCGACGAACAGGATGTTGCACAGGCCGTCGGTGAGCGTGCGCTCGAGCGCCGGCACGGGCGGCGCCTCGCGCAGGCGCGCCGTGTCGACGAGGATCGGCAGCACCCCGGTGCGGGGGAAGCCCATCGACTCGAGCGCCTCGCGGTTGTACTCCGAGACGCCCAGCGCCAGGTCGGTGCGGTCGGCCAGCGTCGCCACCTCCTGCCGCCCGAGCATCGCCAGCCGGGCGATGCCCGGGTCGAACGGTGCGAAGAAATGCGGCGGGGTGACGTTGTGGTAGTGCAGCACGCGCGCGCCGGGCAGCCGGCCGAAGGCCTCGGTCATCGGCGAGGCGATCGCGAAATGGAAGATCGTCACGTCCGCCCGCCGCGATGCCGGGTCGTGCCAGGGGCGCGCCTCGCCGGCCAGGTCCTCGTCGATGGTCAGCGCGAAGATGTCGGACTCGTGTCCCCAGCCCCGGAACACGTCGCGGATGCGCCGCGCGTTGTCGCCGACGGCGTCGCCGCGGTGCGCCGCCGGGATCCACTGGTGGACGATCACGCCCGGTGCCCCAGGTCCGCCACCGGCGCGCCCTCGTCGGGCGCGACCGGCAGGGCCTTGAACGCGCCGGGCCGCGTGAGCCGCAGCGCCTCCAGCTCGTCGGCGAGCCGGAACTGGCGCCAGAAGTCGTAGGCCACCGCCGGCGCCGGCTGCCGGGGGCCGTCGAGCACGCGGCCGACGACGTCGATCACCATCCCGTCGAAGTCGCGCGCGCGGAGCCGCGCGAGCGCGGCGTCCTGCGCGGCGACGATCCGCGCCTCCACCCCGGCGTCCGACAGCACCCCGTGCATGAGCGCCGCCACGAGCGCCGGATCGCGCGTCTCGTAGAGCAGGCCGCCGCCGTCCATCGTGTCCGGCACGGCGGTGGCCGCGAACGCCAGGACCGGCACCTGCTTGTGGAACGCCTCGATGAGCGGCACGCAGAAGCCCTCGTGCTCGCTCGCGCAGAGGAAGAGATCCGCGACGTCGTAGAGCGCCGTCAGTTCCTCGTTCGTCACCTGGCCCAGCACCTCGACGTGCCGCACGCCCAGCCGCGCGATGAGCCCCTGGATCTGCGCGAGGTACGCCTCGAACCCGCCGTAGGCGCCGGCGAGCAGCAGCCGGGCCCGCGGGTTGTAGCGGGTCTGGTAGGCGTGGAAGTACCGGATCACGTTGTCCGGCCGCTTGTTCGGCACCAGGCGCCCGACGAACAGCACGTTCGTCCAGTCGTCGTCGTACGCGGCGAGCGGTCGCGGGTCCGGCGCCACGTCGAGGTGCGCGAAGCCCGGCACGACCGGCAGCACCGCCGTACGCTCGAACCCCGCGGCCTCGAGCTCGCGGCGGTTGAACTCGGAATCGCCCAGGGCCAGGTCGCACCGCGACCGGTAGGGCAGCAGCTCGCGCCGGCCGTGGAAGCACTGGCGCACGAGCTGGTCGTGCACGCCGAGGAAGTACTCCGGCGGCGTGATGTTGTGGTAGATGAGCACCATCCGGCACGGCAGCGCGAACGCCGTGCGCGAGGCCCGCGATCCCAGCGAGAAGTGGTGGATGAGCAGGTCGTCCGGCCGCGCGGACGGGACGAAGTCCCGGTAGTCGATCGTCAGGTCCTCGAGCCGCGGATCCGCGGTCTCGACGATGATCTCGGACTCGTAGCCGGCCGCGCGGAGCGCGCGCCGGATGCCGAGCACCTCATGCCCGATCGCGTCGCCGTAGCCCAGCGTCGCCAGGACCTGGTGGACGCGCGGGCGCGTCGCGATCGGCCCGGTCCCGGTCGGGCGCGCCGCCGTCATTCCCGCCCCGCCGGGCCGGCCGGCGCCGCCTCGACGACGGCGCGGGCCCCCGGCAGCGTCCTCTGCCGCCGCGCCCACCAGCCCGGGAGCGGATCGAGCGCCGGTGCCGCCGGATCGCGCGAGAGCCGGTCGAACATGTCGAGGTACTTCCGCTCGATCACCGGCCACGCGTAGTGCCGGCGGTAGAACTCGCGGCCGTTCGCGCCGAGCACCGCGCCGAGCGGACCGCTGCCCTCGAGGGCGTACAGCGCCTCGGCGAATTCCTCGAAGCCCTCGTAGTAGAGGCCGGCGTTCGCGCGGATCGCCTGGCCGCGCAGCACGTCGCAATGACCGCTGACCAGCACCGGCTTGCCGAGCGCCCACGCCTCGAGCGCGACCATCGACAGGCTCTCGTAGCGCGACGGCATGATCAGCACGTCGGCCGCGGCCAGCGCGTCGAACTTCTGCTCGTCGGGCAGGAAGCCGAGGTGCCGGATCCGCGGATGCGACGGGATGTCGAGGTGCTTCGAGCCGACCAGCACCAGGTCCAGGCCGTGCGGAGACATCACCGCGTAGCGCTCGAAGTACGAGAACAGCTCCCGGCAGCCCTTGTTCTCGTCGATCCGGCCGACGTAGATGGCAAACGGGCGGCGCTGGTGAAACTGCTTGCGGAAGCGCTGCGGCTGCGGCCGCGCCGGGATCTCCGAGCCGACGCCGACGACGACGGATGGCCCCTGGCGGCCGCTCACGTGCTGGATGAGCGCCTTCTCCTCGAGCGAGTTGTACATGAGCGCCCGTGCGCCGCGCAGCACCGGGCCGAAGATCCCGAGGCCGACGGCCGGGTCGCGCTCGGCGGTCGGCACGAGCACCGCCTTCGCCGGCACCGCCCGGATGCCGTGCCACGCGTGGTAGTAGCGGTAGCTGAAGAAGACGAAGAAATCGACGGCGTCGCGCGCCTGGCCGAGGTGCCGGATGAGCGCCGGGCTCGTCGGACCCTCCGCGTCGAGCCACCGCAGTTCCTCCGCCATCGAGTGCGTCCGGTCGAAGACCGCCGCCGACAGCCGGCCGAACTCACGCGTGTCGCGCGGACGCGAGACGGGAAAGCGCCGCACGGGGACGCCGTTGATCGTCTCCTCGCCCGCCGGCAGCTCGTTGCGCCACGTGATGTAGTCGGTCGCGCAGGTCGTCAGGACCTGCACGTCGGCGTGGCGCGCCAGGTGCTCGGCGATGTAACGGGCGTGCAGCTCGGCGCCGCCGCTGATGTCCGCGCCGTAGCGCTGGACGACGATCGCCAGCTTCACTGATCGGACGCTCCGGAGTCGCCCGGCGTGTCGGTGCCGGGCGCCCCGGTCCCGGACGCGGCGTCACCGCCGGCCGCGCCGTCGGTCACCGGGTGAGGGCCCGTGTGGAGCGACGCCGCGGAGCCGGCCGAGCCGGGCACGCGCGGCGTGGCGGGCGAGGGCGAACCCTCCTCGCGCGTCGCGCCGAGCGACGCTTCCTCCGGCGCGACCTGGACGTCCGGACCCGCCTCGGTGTGGTGATCGGCGCCGTCCGCGGCGTCCGCCTGGCGGTCACCCTCGGCGGCGTCCGCCTGGTGGTCACTCCAGCGTGCTGCCGGGACGCCGGCGACGACGCCGGCGCCGGCGCCGGCGTTCGCCCGTGCCGGCCTCGTCCGGCCGGCCCGGCCGCGCGGCCTCGCCGCCGGCGGCGACCTCGAATCCGGCATCCGCGTCCGCGGGCGCCGTCGCGACCGTGGGCGCGGGCTCGGACGCCGCGGCGGTGTCCTCGGGGCGGGGCCGCGCGCCGCCGCGGTCCCGGTCCCGGTCCCGATCCCGGTCCCGATCACGGCGAGGACGGTCGCGGTACTGCACGACGCTCTCGAGCGAGCGCGCACGGCGCTCGTCGAAGTCGAGGCGGCTCGAGACGGACTCGACGCGCATCTTGAGGTTGTGCACCTCGATGCCGAGCCGTGTGACCTCCACGACGAGGTTGTGGATCACCTCGTAGAAGAGCGGGTCCATCTCCTCGCGCTGCCGGAACCGCCGGTGGAACTCCTCGTTCACCTTGGCCTGGATGTGCAGCGCGTTGGCGACCGGTTGCGGGTTGATGAACAGCTTGAGGATGGGGTTCAGCAACCGGCGGATCGTCCGCAGCAGCCCGCGATGCGTCTCGTACATCGTGGAGTCCTCGAACGCGTAGTTCGGGGGCGCCTCGCTGACGACGCGATGCTGGCGGAACTGTTCGACGAGGGTGGAGCGGAGGCCGCGCGGGTCGAGGAACTGCTCCAGCTTGACGTTCGCGAGCTGCTGCAGTTCGGCCTCGGTGTAGTCGGCGCCGCGCTTCTCGCGAATCCGCGCGCGGATCTGCCGCATGATCTGCTCGACGTCCACGGAATCGGAGCGAACGGAAAACTCGGACATGGGATGGGCCTCGGCTAGCGCAACGGCCCGTAGAGGATCGCGATGACCGCGAACCCCCAGAGCGCGACACACGCCAGCAGGGGACGGTCCGCCAGCAGCAGTTCGGACGGGTTGCCGCCGCCCTGCCGCTGGTGGACGAGATAGAGGTAGCGGAAGATGCCGTACAGCGGGAACGGCACCGTCCAGAGCAGCCGGTCGGTGCCGAAGCGCTGCACCGTGTCGGGGTGAATCGTGTAGAACGCGTAGGCCAGGAGCGTCGAGGCGGTGACGACGCTGATCATCTGGTCGAGCAGGTAGGGGCTGTATTCGTCGAGGATGCGCCGGTGGTTCCGCGCGCCCTCGGCCAGGGCGACGATCTCGGCGCGGCGCTTGCTCAGGCCGAGGAACAGGGCCAGCAGGAGCGTGAGCAGCAGCAGCCAGTGGCTGATCGGCACGTCGATCGCCACCGCGCCGCCGGCCGCCCGGAGCACGAAGCCGATGGCAATCGTCAGCACGTCGAGGATGACGAGGTGCTTGAGGACGGCCGAGTAGGTGACCATCAGCAGGAAGTAGCCGCCGGCGACGGCCAGGAACCCGCCGCCGAGCCACGCGGAGGCCCCGAGCGCGCCGGCGCCGAGGAGGCCGGCGGCGAGCCCCGCGACGCCGGGCGCCAGGTCGCCCGAGGCGATGGGCCGGAGCGCCTTGACCGGGTGCATCCGGTCCGCTTCACGGTCGCGCAGATCGTTGATGAGGTAGATCGCGCTCGACAGGGCGCAGAAGATCACGAAGGCGAGCGACGCCCGCGCGACGGCGGTCGCGTCGAGCAGCTGCTCGCCGAAAATCAGGCCGAAGAAGACGAAGAGGTTCTTCGTCCACTGGTACGGGCGCAGCGAACGCAGCAGACTCGCGGCGGTCGATCGGCGCTTGCGGCCGACCGGCGCCGCGACCGCCGGAGCGGCGGACGGCACGGGACTTCGGGCCATCGGCGGGGTCGGTCAGACCCCCTCCTTCTGGCGTGCGTCAGGAAAAGCTCGCGAGCGCGTCCGGCTCGGACTCGAAGGTCTCGAAAACGGTCAGGAGCTTCGTGATCGACAGCAGGTCCGTGATGCGCTTGGTCAGGTTGACCAGCTTGAGCTGGCCGCCCTGCCGGCTGACGGTCGTGTAGGTCCGCACGATCTCGCCCAGACCCGCGCTGTCGATGTACGGCACTTCCGCCAGGTTGAGCAGGATCCGCTTGCGGCCCTGCATGATCAGCGAGTTGATCTTGTCCTTGAGCGCTTCGTCGCCCTCGCCCAGTGTGATCTTGCCGTTCAGGTCGAGAATCGTCACTTCGCCGACGACCCGTTCCTCGATCTGCATGCCAGACTCCTCGTCGCTGCGGGGCGTTCACGGAAACCGTTGCACGGAACGGCGGGCTGCACGCCGAAGGACCCGCCAAGTTCCAGAAAAATGAGCCCTTAGTCTAGGGGCTAGACCGACCGTTTCACAAGAGGGGGCCGGGCGGGCGCCATCCGACTCGCGTCCGGCGCGCCGCCCGGCGACCGGGTGACCCGCCGTCCGGAGACCGGGCGGCACGCCTCCCGGCTCGGGAAAGCCGGCGGGCTATTCGGCCTCGCGGCGCTGCTTCTTGCGCGAACGCTTGCGGGCGAGGGCCTGCTTGGCACGGCGCTTGTCGCCGGGTTTGAGGTAGAACGAGTGCTTCTTGATGTCCTTGATGATGTCTTCCTGCTGCACTTTCCGCTTGAAGCGGCGCAGGGCACTCTCGATGGACTCGCCTTCCTGGATCTTCACTTCTGCCAAAGTCAAACACCTCCTTTCCCGCGGGATTCTGGCCCGGCCGCTTCCGCGGCCCGCCGGCCAACATCGCAGGATAGCACGGTCCCGGGGCTCCGGACCGGGCTGGACGGAGCCGGTAGAATCTCCGCGTGAAAATCCTTGTCATCGGCTCCGGGGGCCGCGAACACGCCCTGGCCTGGCGCCTCGGCCGCGACCCCGACGCCAGCGCGGTCCTGGCCGCCCCGGGCAACCCCGGGATGGCCGCCCTGGGCCCCTGTTTCCACCTGAACCTGAGCCGCCCGGACGAGGCCGTGATGCTGGCCCGGCGCGAGGGCATCGACCTGACCGTCGTCGGGCCCGAGGCCGCGCTCGACCGGGGCATCGCCGATGCCTTCGAGGCGGCCGGGCTCGCCCTGCTGGGCCCGTCCCGGCTGGCGGCCCGGCTCGAGTGCTCCAAGGTCTTCGCCAAGGCGTTCATGGCGCGGCACGGGATCCCCACCGCCCGCTACGTCGCCTGCGACGAACCGGAGGCCGCCATCGACGCGCTCTCGGGCGACCTCGGCTTCCCCGTCGTGGTCAAGGCCGACGGCCTGGCCGCGGGCAAGGGCGTCGTCATCGCGGCCGACCGCGCCGAAGCCGAGACGGCCATCCGCGCCGCGATGGTCGGCGGGCAGTTCGGCGAGGCCGGCAGCCGCGTGGTCCTCGAGGAGTGCCTGACGGGGCCCGAAGTCTCGTTCTTCGCCCTCTGCGACGGGCGCCGGGCCGTGCCGATCGGCAGCGCGCAGGATCACAAGCGCATCTTCGACGGCGACCAGGGACCGAACACCGGCGGCATGGGCGCGTTCGCGCCGAGCCCGCTCGTCACCGGCGACCTGTCCGGCCGGGTGATGCGCGACGTCGTCGAGCCCGTGCTCGCCGGGATGGCGGCCGACGGCACGCCGTATCGAGGGTTCCTCTACGTCAGCCTGATGCTGACGTCCGACGGACCGAAGGTGATTGAATTCAACGTGCGCTTCGGGGACCCGGAGGCGCAGGTGGTGCTGCCGCTGATCGACGGCCCGCTCGTCTCGCGCCTGCACGCGGCCGCGACCGGCGCGCTCGACCCCGGCGACGCGATCCGCCTCGACGGGTGTGCCGTGGGCGTGGTCCTGGCGTCGGCCGGGTATCCGGCTTCACCCGAGGTGGGCCGCGCGATCGGGGGCGTGGCCGAGGCGGAGGCGATGCCCGGGACCCTCGTGTTTCACGCCGGGACGCGACTGGGCGACGGGGGGCTGCTCACGGCCGGCGGCCGCGTGCTGACCGTGGTCGGCCGGGGCGCGACGTTCGCCGACGCGCGGCGCCGTGCCTACGACGCCGCGGCGGCGATCCGCTTCGAGGGGATGCAGTTCCGCCGGGACATCGGCGTGAAGGCCCTCGAGGCGGGGAACGAAGTCACGCGCTGAGACCGGGGTCGGGGAAGGCGCCGCGGGGCGGCGCCTCCGGCGGCGGTCGAGACGCGAGCTACGAACGCAGGGAGGAGACACAGGCGTGGACGTACTGATTCTGATGGGGTCTGATTCGGATGCGGCGGTGATGTCGGCCGCCGGGGACGTGCTGCGGGACTTCGGCCTGACCTGGCGCATGACGGTGGCGTCGGCGCACCGATCGCCCGCGCGGGTGCTGCGCCTGATCGAGGAGGCGCACGCCGGCGGCGTCAAGGTGTTCATCATCGGGGCGGGCGCGGCGGCGCACCTGGCGGGCGTGGTTGCGGCGCACACGACGAAGCCCGTCATCGGCGTGCCGATCGACTCGTCCGCGCTGAAGGGCTTCGACGCGTTGCTCTCCACCGTGCAGATGCCGCCCGGCGTTCCCGTGGCGACGGTCGCGGTCGGCAAACCGGGGGCGACCAACGCCGGGGTGCTCGCCGCGCAGATGATCGCGCTCGGCGATGCCGGGATGGCGGCGAAGCTCGTGGACTACAAGAAGAAGCTCGAGGCCAAGGTCGAGGCGGCCGCGAAACGGCTCGAGGACGCAGGCCAGTAGCCGGGGGGCCGGGTCGGTGCGGCCACCAGGGCCGGCCACCGGGGCGGGCCGGGCGGCGCGTCCCGGTTCGCCCCGGCTACCCGGCGTCGAGCCGCGCAGCGAGCCGGGCGCCGGCGGCGGCCCGCGCCTCGCCTTCGACGATGAGCTGGCCGCAGGCCGCGCGGATGTCGCGGCCGCGGCTGCGCCGCACCGACACGGTGATGCCGCGGTCCGACAACTCGCGCGCGAACGCGTTCACGGCGGCGTCCGACGGGCGTTCGAACGGAATTCCCGGCGCCGCGTTGAGCGGCAGCAGGTTCACCTTCGCGCGCAGATCCCCCAGCAGGCCCGCGAGCCGGCGGGCATCGTCCGGCGTGTCGTTGACCCCGGCGAGCAGCACGTACTCGAAGGTGATGCGCCCGCGGCGGCGCAGCGGAAACCGGCGACAGGCCTCGATCAGGTCGGCGATCGGGTAGCGCCGGTTCATCGGCACGAGCCGATCGCGCTGCGCGTCGGTCGTGCCGTGCAGGGAGATCGCCAGGTTCGGCATCACTGGCTCACCGGCCAGTCGATCGAGTGCCGGCAGCAGGCCGACGGTGGAGAGCGTGACGCGCCGCGGGTGCACCGCGAGGCCCTGCGGGTCCGCGATCATCCGGAGGGCCTGCATCGTCGCGTCGTAGTTGTGCAGCGGTTCGCCCATGCCCATCAGCACGATGTTGAAGGGCGTCCCCGCGAGGCCGGTCTCGTGGGCGAGCACGCGGACCTGCCCGGCGATCTCGCCCGCGGTCAGGTGCCGGGTGAGTCCCATCCGGCCGGTCAGGCAGAAGGCGCAGGCGACGGCGCATCCCACCTGCGTGGAGATGCAGAAGGTCTGGGCGGGCGTGTCCGGGATGTAGACCGCCTCGATGTGGCGCCCGTCGTCGAGCCGCAGGAGGAACTTGGTCGTGCCGTCCTCGGAGACCTGGCGCTCGGCGACGGTCGGGTGGCCGATGCGGTACGCGGCGGCGAGGGAGGCGCGCAGCGGCCGGGCCAGATCGGTCATCGCCTCGAACGCGGTCTCCCCGCGCGCGTGGATCCAGTGGAACACCTGCCGCCCGTGGAACCGCGGCACGCCCAGGCGCGCCACGGCCTCCTCGAGGGCCGCGCGCTCGAGTTCGGCGAGATCGAGGGGGACGGGTCTGTTTTCCACAGTTTCGGCCGATCCGGGGACAGGTCTCGCGGGCGTGAGCCTCCGCGAGACCTGTCCCCATTCTGGCCGAAACTGTGGAAAACAGACCCGTCCCCCTCGAATCGTGCTATCATGAGTGGCTTGAAGTGTTCTTGTAAGATCAAGACATACAACAACTTAGAAGCAATGTGCGTCCGGCCTGCCCCTGCGGTGGCGCCGGTGACCCGTTGATGGTCGTTTCAGAGACACTGCCTTCCGGCCTGCGCCTCGTCACCGAGTCGATGCCGCACGTCCGGTCCGTCACCGTGGGCGTCTGGCTCACCCGCGGGTCGCGCCACGAGCGCGCGCCCGAGAGCGGCGTCGCGCACTTCATCGAGCACATGCTCTTCAAGGGCACGACGACGCGGTCGGCCCAGCAGATTGCGCAGACGATCGACTCGATCGGCGGCCAGCTCGACGCGTTCACCGCGAAGGAATTCGCCAGCTACTACCTGAAGGTGCTCGACGAGCACCTGCCGCTGGCGATCGAGCTGCTGAGCGACATGCTGCTCCGGCCGGCCTTCGCGCCCGACGACGTCACGCGCGAGCAGGGCGTCATCCTCGAGGAGATCAAGATGGCCGAGGACGCGCCCGACGACCTCGTCCACGAGATGTTCGCGCAGCAGTTCTGGTCGCGGCACCCGCTCGGCCGGCCGATCCTCGGCACGCCGGACACGGTCAGCTCGTTCCGCTCCGACGGCCTGCGCGAGTTCTTCGGGCGCACCTACACCGCGCCGCACCTGGTGGTGGCGGCGGCCGGGCACCTCGACCACGCGCGGCTGCGCGAGCAGGTCGAGGCCGCGTTCGCGGACGTGCCAGCGGGCGCCCCGGCCGGGTCGGACGAGCGGCCCGAGCTCACGCCGGGCGTCGTGTTCCGCGAGAAGGACATCGAGCAGAGTCACCTCGTGCTCGGCACGCCGGCCTATCCGCAGGCCGACGAGCGCCGGCACGCCAGCTACGTGCTCAACACGATCCTGGGTGGCTCGATGAGCTCGCGGCTCTTCCAGCACATCCGCGAGGATCGCGGCCTCGCCTACGCGGTCTACAGCAGCCTCGCCGCCTACAGCGATGCCGGCATGGTGACCATCTACGCCGGCTGCGCGGCCGACAAGGTCGCGGAGGTCGCCGGCCTGGCGCTCGAGGAGCTGCGGGCGCTGCGCGAGACGCCGGTCCCGGCCGACGAGCTGCAGCGTGCCAAGGACCACCTGAAGGGCAGCCTGATGCTGAGCCTCGAGAACACGGCGAGCCGGATGTCGCACCTGGCGCGCCAGGAGATCTACTTCGGCCGGCACGTCACGCTCGACCAGACGCTCGCCGACATCGACGCCGTGTCGGCCGACGACGTGCAGCAGGTGTCGTGCGACCTGTTCCGCGAGGGCGACCTCGTCGCGACCGTCGTGGGCCCGGCGGAGACGACGCCACTCGACGCGGCCAGCCTGAGGATGTGAGTCGATGATTCCCCGTTATACGCGTCCCGAGATGGGCGCCATCTGGAGTGACCAGCGCCGCTACCAGGCCTGGCTCGACGTGGAGCTGGCGGCGACCGACGCGCTGGCCGCCGCCGGCGTGGTGCCGGCCGCCGACGCGACGGCGCTCCGCGAGCGCGCCGGGTTCGACATCGCGCGCATCGAGGCCATCGAGCAGACCACGCAGCACGACGTCATCGCGTTCACGACCGCGGTGGCCGAGCAGGCGGGCGAGCCGGCCCGCTGGCTGCACTTCGGCCTGACCTCGTCGGACGTGCTCGACACGGCGCTGGCGCTGCAGCTCACCGCGGCCTGCGACCTGCTGCTCGAGGACGTCGACGCGCTGGCGTCGGCCGTCCGCGCGCGCGCGCTGGAGCACCGCCGGACCCCGATGATCGGCCGGACCCACGGCGTGCACGCCGAGCCGATGACCTTCGGCGTGAAGCTCGCCCTCTGGTATGCGGAGCTCGGGCGCAGCCGCGCCCGCCTGGTGCGGGCGCGCGAGGCGGTCGCCGTCGGCAAGATCTCCGGCGCGGTCGGCATGTTCGCCCACCTCGACCCGTCGATCGAGGAGGCGGTCTGCCGGCGGCTCGGGCTGGCGCCGGCGCCGGTCTCGTCGCAGATCATCCAGCGCGACCGGCACGCCGAGCTGATGGCCGCGCTCGCGATCCTCGCGGCGTCGCTCGAGAAGTTCGCCCTCGAGGTACGCGGGCTGCAGAAGACCGAAATCGGCGAGGTCGAGGAACCCTTCGGGCGCGGCCAGAAGGGTTCGTCGGCCATGCCGCACAAGAAGAACCCGATCGGGTGCGAGCAGATCGTCGGCCTCGCGCGGCTGATCCGCGCCAACGCGATGGCCGCGTTCGAGAACGTGGCGCTCTGGCACGAGCGCGACATCTCGCACTCGTCGGTCGAGCGCGTGATTCTGCCCGACAGCTTCATCGCGCTCGACCACATGCTCCGCCGGTTCACCCGCATCGTCACCGGCCTGGTCGTGCACCCGGAGCGGATGCGCGAGAACCTCGGCCGGTCGCGCGGCATCGTCTTCTCGGGCAGCGTGCTGCTCGAGCTCGCGCGGCGCGGCATCTCGCGCGAGCAGGCCTACGAATGGGTCCAGCGCAACGCGATGCGGTCGGCGGCCGAGGGCCTCGACTTCAAGGCGCTCCTCGTGGCCGACCCCGACGTCGCGCGGGTGCTGCCGCGCGCGATCATCGACGAGACGTTCGACCTCGACACGCAGCTCCGCCACGTGGACGCCATCTTCGGCCGCGTGTTCGGGAGCGTGCCGGACGCGGCGCCGGTCCGCCGCGAGGGAGTGACGACGTGAAGGCGCGAGTGTTCGTGACGCTGAAGCCGTCCGTGTTCGATCCCCAGGGCCACACGATCGCCGAGGCCCTCCACTCGCTGGGCTACGGCGCCGTGGGCGACGTCCGGCAGGGCAAGTACTTCGAGCTCGACCTCGACGTGCCGTCGGCCGAGGCGGCACGCACGCTGGCCGACGAGGTCGCGGGGCGCGTGCTCGCGAACCCGGTGATCGAGAGCTTCCGCATCGAGCTGCCCGACGGCGTCGACGCCGCCGGGCGAGGCTGAACGAGCCTGAACGAGGCTGAACATGACCTTCGCCATCGTCGTCTTCCCCGGATCGAACTGCGACCACGACGCCTACCACGCCGTGAAGCACGTGCTCGGACAGCCGGCCCGGTTCGTCTGGCACAAGGAGGCGACGATCGGCGACGCCGACGTCGTGATCCTGCCGGGCGGGTTCTCGCATGGCGACTACCTCCGGACGGGCGCGATTGCCCGCTTCTCGCCCGTGATGGCCGACGTCCGCCGGTTCGCCGACGCCGGCGGCCCCGTGCTCGGCATCTGCAACGGCTTCCAGGTGCTGCTCGAGTGCGGCCTGCTGCCCGGCGCGATGCTCCGCAACCGTGACGTGAAGTTCCACTGCGAGTTCGTCCACCTGCGGGTGGAGCAGACCGACACCCCGTTCACCGCCGCGGCATCCAGGGGACAGGTGCTGCGGATCCCGATCGCCCACGGCGAGGGCAACTATTTCGCCCCGCCCGAGGTCATCGACGAGCTCGAGCGCGACCGGCGCGTCATCTTCCGCTACGCGACCGCGGCCGGCGAGGTGACCGACGAGGCGAACCCGAACGGGTCGATCCACAACATCGCGGGCCTCTGCAGCGCCGCGCGCAACGTGGTGGGGCTGATGCCGCACCCCGAGCGCGCCTGCGAGGCGCCGCTCGGCAGCGACGACGGGCTGGTCGTCCTGCGGTCGGTGGTCCAGGCCCTCGGCCGGAGCGGTCGCGTGGAGGCGGCGGCCCGGTGACCGAACCGGCCCGGACGCCGCAGGCCACGGTGGGCGCCGCGCTCATGGGCGGCGGGTTGCTGGTCGCGGTCATGGGCGTCCTCGTGCTCACGCGGGTCATCGCGCCGACGCTCGCCGCCGGCACGCGGACGTGGCTCGGCGCGGCCCTGGTCGGCGCGGGCGTGCTCGACGCGGTCGTCGGCGTGGTCTTCCTCAAGCGGAGCAGCGATCAATGAACGGGCAGATCGATCCGGCGGTTCTCGAGCGTCACGGCATCACGCCGGAGGAGTACGCGCGCATCCTCGAGCTGATGGGGCGTGAGCCGAACCTCACCGAGCTGGGCCTGTTCTCGGTGATGTGGTCCGAGCACTGCAGCTACAAGAGCTCGCGGGTGCACCTCCGCACGCTGCCGACGACCGGCGCGCGCGTCGTCCAGGGCCCCGGCGAGAACGCCGGCGCCGTGGACGTCGGCGACGGCCTGGCGGCGGTCTTCAAGATCGAGTCGCACAACCACCCGTCGTTCATCGAGCCGTACCAGGGCGCAGCGACCGGCGTGGGCGGCATCATCCGCGACATCTTCACGATGGGCGCCCGGCCGATCGCGCTGCTCGACTCGCTGCGGTTCGGCCCGATCGACCAGGCCGGCAGCCGGCGCGTCATCCGCGGCGTCGTGGCCGGCATCGGCGGCTACGGCAACAGCATCGGCATCCCGACGATCGGCGGCGAAACCGTCTTCGACGAGACCTACGCGGGCAACCCGCTGGTCAACGTCTTCTGTCTCGGCATCGCGCGCCGGGACGCCATCGTCAAGGGCGCCGCGGCCGGAGTCGGCAATCCCATCTACTACGTGGGCGCGAAAACCGGCCGCGACGGCATCCACGGCGCGACGATGGCCTCGGCCGAGTTCGACGAGAGGTCCGCCGAGAAGCGCCCGGCCGTCCAGGTCGGCGACCCGTTCATGGAGAAGCTGCTGCTCGAGGCGTGCCTCGAGGCGATGAAGACGGACGCGCTCGTCGGCGTGCAGGACATGGGCGCGGCCGGGCTCACCTGCGCGACGAGCGAGACCGGGTCGCGCGGCGGCGTCGGCGTCGAGATCGACGTGGCGCTGGTCCCGCAGCGCGAGACCGGCATGACGCCGTACGAGATCATGCTGTCCGAGTCGCAGGAGCGCATGCTGTTGATCGTCAAGCGCGGGCGCGAGCGCGAGATCGAGGCGATCTTCGAGAAGTGGGACCTGCACGCCGTGCGCATCGGCGAGGTCACGGCCGATGGCCTGCTCCGCGTGCGCGAGCGCGGGACCGTCGTCGCCGAGCTGCCCAACCGGGCGCTGACCGACGAGGCGCCCGTCTACCACCGCCCGATGCGCGAGCCCGCCGGCCGCGACGCGCTGCACCGGATCCCGCGCGAGGCGCTGTCCGCGACGCCGGCCGCGTCGGACGCGCTGCTGCGGATCCTCGCGTCGCCCACGGTGGCGAGCAAGCAGTGGATCTACCGGCAGTACGACCACATGGTGCGGACGAACACCATCAACGCGGCCGGCGCCGGCGCGGGTGTGGTCCGCGTGAAGGGCACCGCGCGTGCGCTGGCCATGGCGGTGGACGGCAACGGGCGCTTCTGCCAGCTCGACCCGCGGCAGGGCGCGCGCCTCGCCGTGGCGGAGGCCGCGCGCAACGTCGCGTGCGCCGGCGCGCTGCCGATCGCCGCGACCAACTGCCTGAATTTCGGCAACCCGGAACGGCCCGAGATCATGTGGCAGTTCGCCGAGGCGGTCGCCGGCATCGGCGAGGCCTGCCTCGCGCTCGAGACGCCGATCACCGGCGGCAACGTCAGCCTCTACAACGAGACCGACGGCCGCGCCATCCTGCCGACGCCGGTCATCGGCGTCGTGGGCGTGATCGACGATGCCGCGCGCGTGACCGGCCGCGTGTTCCCGGCCGCGGCCCTGGACGTCGTGCTGCTCGGCGAGGGCCACGGTGAACTCGGCGGCAGCGAGTACCTCAAGGTCATCCACGGGCTGCTGCGCGGCGTGCCGCCGGCGCTCGACCTCGCGCGGGAACGCGCGCTGCAGCACCTGGTCGTGGACCTCGTCGGGCGCGGCCTCGTCCGGGCAGCGCACGACTGCGCGGAGGGCGGCCTGGCCGTGACGCTGGCCGAGTGCAGCTTCGAGAGCGGCGGCACGGGCGTCGAGGTGGACGTCCCGGCGGCGCCCGGCGACGGCGGCGTGGATCCGGTCGCGGCCACGCTCTTCGGCGAGTCCGCGTCGCGCGTGGTGCTCGCGGTGGCGCCCGCGGACACCGACGCGGTGATCGCCGCGGCCGCCTCGGCGGGTGTGCCGGCCGCGCGGATCGGCCGCACGGGCGGATCACGAATCCGGATCACGGTGGACGGCGCGCCGGCCATCGACGTCGCACTGGCCGACGCCGAGGCGCGCTGGAGTTCGGCGTTAACCAGCTGGCTGGATGGACGGGCGGCATGACCATGGACAAGTTCCGCGAGGAGTGCGGCGTCTTCGGCATCTACGGGCACACCGAGGCGGCCAACCTCTCCTACCTCGGACTGTACGCGCTGCAGCACCGGGGCCAGGAGAGCGTCGGCATCGCGACGTCGGACGGCGCGCGCCTGAAGATGCACAAGGGCGTCGGCTACGTCGCCGACAACTTCGACGAGAGCGTGTTCGACCGCATCGCCGGGACGAGTGCGGTCGGGCACGTGCGCTACTCGACCGCAGGCGAGAGCGGGATCAAGAACGCCCAGCCAATCCTCATCGACTGCGCCCACGGCGAGATCGCGATCTGCCACAACGGCAACCTCGTCAACGCCCAGGAACTGCGCGAGGCGCTGGTCCGGTCGGGATCGATCTTCCAGACGACGAGCGATACCGAGGTGCTGCTGCACCTCTACGCCCGGTCGCAGGCGCCGACGCCCGAGGCCGCCATCGTCGAGTCCATCTCGCAGGTGCAGGGCGCGTTCTCGCTGGTGCTGCTGACGAAGGACCGGCTGATCGCGGTGCGCGACCCGCACGGCTTCCGGCCGCTCACGCTCGGCCGGCTCGGCGACGCGTGGATCGTCAGCTCGGAGACGTGCGCGCTCGATCTGATCGACGCGGAGTGGGTGCGCGACATCGAGCCGGGCGAGGTCTTCATCGCGGGACCCGAGGGCACGCGATCGATCCATCCCTTCCCGCCGGCGCCGTCGGCGCACTGCATCTTCGAGCACGTCTACTTCGCGCGGCCGGATTCGCTCGTCTTCGGGCGGAGCGTCAACGAGGTCCGCACGGAGCTGGGCCGCGCGCTTGCGCGCGAGCAGCCCGTGCCCGCCGACGTCGTGGTGCCCGTGCCCGACTCGGGCGTCTGCGCCGCCACCGGGTTCGCCGAGGCCGCGGGCCTGCCGCTGCAGATGGGCCTCATCCGCAACCACTACGTGGGCCGCACGTTCATCGAGCCCCACCAGGCCATCCGGCACTTCGGCGTGCGCGTGAAGCTGAACCCGGTGAAGAGCATCCTCGCCGGGCGGCGCGTGATCCTCGTCGACGACTCGATCGTCCGCGGCACCACGAGCCGCAAGATCGTCAAGATGGTCCGCGCCGCGGGCGCGAGGGAAGTGCACCTGCGCATCAGCTGCCCGCCCACGATCTCGCCGTGCTTCTACGGCGTCGACACGCCGAAGCGCTCCGAGCTGATCGGCGCGACCCACACGATCGAGGAGATCTGCCGCTACGTCGGCGCCGATTCGCTGGGCTACCTGAGCCTCGATGGCCTGCTGTCGGCCGTCGGCTCGGACCGCCCGTCGTACTGCACGTCCTGCTACACCGCGCAGTATCCCGTGGCCTTCCCGCAGAACGAGGCGGCGTACCTCCAGCTCGCGCTGAAACTGGTCGAGTGAGGACGCGATGACGAGGCAGGCGCGCGTGGCGGCATCCGCGGCGGCGGCGTTCGCGCTGGCCCTCCTCGTTCCCGTCGTCACGGGCGGCGGGCCGGTGGCGGCGCGCCAGGAGCCGGCCGCGTCGACCGTGACCCCCGAGGCGCTCGCGGCCGCGATCGACCGGCTCGGCGACTTCGACTTCCGCACCCGCACCGACGCCGCACGCCTCGTGCGCCGTGCGCCCGCCGCCATGGCCGCGCCCGCGCTCGCGCGCGCCGTGCGCGAGCACGACGACGAATACGTGCGGTACCGCGCCCTGGTGCTCGTCGCCGGTCTCGGGTCCGACCCGGCCGCCGGGCTGATGCGCCAGGCGCTCGAGGACCGGAACGACCGGCTCAGGACCGTGGCCGGCGGCTGGTACGAACATCATCCCGACCCGGACGTCCTGCCGGTGCTGATCCGCGTGCTCGAGGGGGAACGGTCCGAGTTCGTCAGGCCCGCCCTGACGCGCGCCGTCGCGGCGCAGTCGGCCGATCCGCGCGCGCAGGCGGCGCTGGCGCCGCTCGTGCTGCAGGGGCAGGACTTCTTCCGCGGCGGGGTCATCGAGGCGCTCGGCGACTACGGCGGCACGTTCGCCCTCGACGCCATCGACGAGGTCGCCCGCCAGGACGGCCCCCTCCAGGACGATGCCATCACGGCCATCGCGAAGCTCGGTGCGAAGGACCGGCTGACGCTCGTTGCCGGCCTGCAGAAGACCGCGTCGCCGGAACTGCAGCCCACCGTGTCGGCGGCCCTCTGCCTGCTCGGCCTCGACTGCGAGCCCCGCAAGCAGTTCATCCTCCAGTCGCTCCAGTTCGCGGCCGAGCGCGGCGACGACCAGCCGCTGCTCCGCGGCGCCGTCCACGCACTCGCACTGCTGGCGGTCCGCGGTCACGACGAGGCGCTCACGGCGCTGATCGATCGCGCCGCCGGCGCGCCCGAGGAGGTGCGCGCGCCGATCGCGCTGGCCGTCGGCCAGGTGGCGATCCGCCATCCCGAGGTGTTCCTGCGCGTGCTCGAGGCCCGGCGCGATCCGTCGCCGGGGATCGGCCTGCTGCGCGACGCCTTCGACATGCTCTCCGAGGACTTCGAGGAGGAGCGCTTCTACGTCACCGTCCGGCGGGCCTACTGGGCGGCCGCGGAGGGCTCGGCGACCCGGCGCGTCGCCGAGGCGCTCATCGTCCAGCTGGAGTTCTGAGTGGCGAAGGTCGACTACCGGCAGTCCGGCGTGGACATCGACGCGGGGAACGAGGCCGTGCGCCGCATCAAGGCGCTCGCGAGATCCACCTATACGCCGGGCGTGCTCTCGGGCGTGGGCTCGTTCGGCGGCCTGTTCGCGCTCGGCGACGGAGACAGGGGGCCGGTGCTCGTGGCGAGCGCCGACGGCGTCGGCACCAAGCTGCGCCTGGCGTTCATGACGGGCATCCACGACACGATCGGCGCGGACCTGGTCAACCACTGCGTCAACGACATCCTCGTGCAGGGCGCCCGACCGCTGTTCTTCCTCGACTACCTGGCGACCGGTCGGCTCGCGCCCGACGTGGCCGAGCAGATCGTCACCGGCGTCGCCACCGCGTGTCGCGAGAACGGCTGCGCCCTGCTGGGGGGCGAGACCGCCGAGATGCCGGGGTTCTACGCCGACGGCGAATACGACGTGGCCGGATTCATCGTCGGGCTCGTCGAGCGCGAACACGTCATCGACGGCCGGCGGATCGATCGCGGCGACGTGCTGATCGCGCTGCCGTCGTCCGGCCTGCACACGAACGGCTACTCGCTCGCGAGGAAGATCGTGTTCGAGGTGCTGGGACTCGGGGTGGATGACGTCGTGCCCGAGCTCCGGGACACCGTCGGCGCGGCACTGCTGCGCACGCACCGGTCGTACCTGCCCGTCATCGGGCCGCTGCTCGGGGCGGGCGCGATCAAGGGCATGGCGCACATCACGGGCGGCGGCATCACCGAGAACCTGCCGCGCGTGCTGCCCGAGGGACGGTCATTCGCGCTCGATCGCGCGAGCTGGACGGTTCCGCCGCTGTTCGCGTGGCTGCAGCAGGCGGGCGGGCTCGACGACGCGGAGGCGTTTCGCGCGTTCAACATGGGCGTGGGCTTGATCCTCGTCGTGGCGCCGGAGGCCGCCGCCTCCACGCTGGCCAGCCTGCGCGCGTCCGGTGAAGCGGCCTGGCCCCTGGGCGAGGTCGTCTAGCGCCAGGGGGGCGGGTCTCCGCCCGCGCTCCGCCGCGGTTCGCGCCACGTTCACGTAGTCCACCCAGGTCTCCGATTCGAGGAACGGTGTCACGGCCAGCGGGAGCCGCGGCGTGCAGCGATGACGCTCGAACAGGCTGCACCAGGGCCAGTCCTGCGCGCGCCGCACGAGGCCCGCGCGAAGGGCATTGCGCTCGACATAGCGGCAGACGCGGATCAGCACGTCGGGTTCGTCGATCGCTTCGCTCCGGAAGCGTCCCTTGTACACGGGGCCGAGGCCCAGCGATTGCCGACGCCGGTGCCAGCGCGTCGCGTGGGTAGTCGTTACCCAGTGAAGCAGTCTCGAAAGGTCCGATGGGTCCGTCGGACCCATGACCAGGTGCCAGTGGTTGGGCATGACGCAGAAGCTGATGAGCGGCACGGGCGCCCGCGTCAGGCCTTCCCGGAGCACGCGGACGAAGGCCGAGTAATCGCGCGGCGTCGTGAACAGACGCAACCGGCGGATGCTGCGGTTCATGACGTGGAAGTAGCGCGAGGTGGTAGCCTGTCGGGCGCGTCGCGGCATCGGGGGAACCTCTGCCGCGGGGTGGTAGCAAGGCCGGTACCGGATCCGCACGTCGGACCGCCGGTCGAGACCTGTCCCCGATCGAGCCGAAACTGTGGAAAACAGACCCGTCCCCCTTGCCGTGCTCATCTCCGGCAGGGGCAGCAACCTGGCGGCCATCATGCGGGCGGCGTCCGAGGGACGGCTGCCGGGTGGGCGTCTCGACCTCGTGGTGTCCAACCGCGCGGAGGCCGGCGGCCTCGCGCTCGCTCGTGAGGCCGGAATCGAGACCCTCGTGCTCTCGCAGCGCGCCGCGCCATCCCGCGAGGCCTACGACTCCCTGCTCGCCGAGACGCTGCGAGCCCGGGGGATCGGGTTCGTCTGCCTCGCCGGCTTCATGCGCCTGCTGGGCCCCGCGTTCTGCGCCGCGTTCCCCGATGCGATCCTGAACATCCACCCTTCGCTGCTGCCGGCCTTTCCAGGGCTCGACGCGCAGCGGCAGGCGCTCGAGCACGGCGTCGGCGTGTCGGGCGCCACCGTGCACTTCGTGACGCCCGAGCTCGACGCCGGGCCGATCGTGATGCAGCGCGCCGTCGAGGTCCGCGACCATGACGACGTGGCGTCGCTGTCGGCGCGAATCCTGGCCGTCGAGCACGAAATCTACCCCGCCGCGATCGCCCGCGTGCTGGCCGGGGGCTGGCGCATCGACGGCCGGCGAGTGCGCTGGGAGTCGCGCGCGGACTGAGTCGTCCCCCGCCAGTCGCGCGCGGGGCCGTCAGTCGCCGCGCAGGACGCGAGCCGGGTCCACCCGCGTGGCGCGCCTGAGCGGCAGGGCATGTGCGGCGATCGCCGCGGTGACCAGGACGCCGGCGGCCACGGCGTAGGTCCCGGGATCCACCGGGGCCGTGTCGTAGAGCTGCGTCGCGATGAGCCGCGACGCCACCGCGGCACCCGCCGCGCCGATCGCCAGTCCCGCCGCGACCAGCACGCCGCCGCGCGCCAGGATGAGGCGCGCGACCTCCCCGCGCCGCGCCCCGAGCGAGAGCCGAATCCCGATCTCGCGTTCCCGGGCGGTGACGAGCTCGGCGACGATGCCGTACAGGCCGACCGTCGCGAGGAGCAGCGCCATCGCCCCGAACGCGCCGAGGATCCTCGTCAGGAAGGTCCGCGGACCGACCGACGCCGCCACGAGGTCTTCCAGGCGCGCGACGCCGTAGACGGGCACGTCGGTCGCCAGGGCCGCGACCTCCGACCGTACCCGGTCGGCCAGGCCGTCGAGCGCGCCCGGCGCGCGGATCACCAGCGCGAGGAAGGAGTCCGTCGATTGACTCTGTGGCACGTAGAACTGCGGCAGCGGCGCCGACGTGAGGTCGTACTGCTGCACGTCCCCGACCACGCCGACCACGGTCACCCACGGTGAGTCGGATCCGGTGCCGAACTTGATGCGACCGCCGACGGCGCTGCCGTCGGGCCACAACGTCCGGGCGGCGGTCTCGTTCACCAGCGCCACGGGCATGGACGTCGGCGTGTCCTCCGAGCCAATCAGGCGGCCGTGGCGCAGCGGCAGACCCATCACAGCGAAGTAGCCCGGCGAGACCGAGTACCGGTCGCCACTCGGGACGTCGTCCGGCGAATCGTAGGTGACGCCCTCGACGCCGAACCCGCGCCGATCGTAGTTGCCGCCGAGCGGCAGGATGCCGGAGAGGCCCACGGCGTCCACGCCGGGCAGTGCCCGCACGCGCGACTCGAGATCCCGCTGAAAGGCGTAGACGGCCTCGTCGGTGGCCCATCGCTGGCCGATGAGCGAGAACTGGGCCGTCAGGACGCCCCGGGCGTCGAAGCCGGGGTCGATGGCAAGCAGCCGGCCGACCGTGCGGAACATCAGCCCACCCGCGATGACCAGGACCAGCGCGATGGCCACCTGTCCCACGACGAGGCCCTCGCGCAGGCGTCCCGAGCGGGGACCTCCCGTCACGCGCGATGCCCGAAGGCCGCCCTCGAGATTCCCGCGCACCGCGTCGAGCGCGGGGAGCAGGCCGAACAGCAGCAGGGACAGGACGCCCACGCCGAAGGCGATCAGCCAGATCCCGGGATCTGCCGTCGCCTGGTCGAGGCGCGCGAATCCGGCCGGCGCGGATGCCGCGAGGGCCCGGAGCGCGAGACGTGCGCCGCCGAGGCCCAGGACGGTGCCGGCCGCGGCCAGCAGGACGCTCTCGGTCAGCAACTGCCGGACGAGGCGACCGCGTCCGGCCCCGAGGGCCGCGCGCACGACCATCTCGCGCAGCCGATCGGCCGAACGCGCGACGAGCAGTCCGGCCACGTTGGCGCAGGCGATCACCAGCAGAAACGCGACGGCGCCCGTCAGCACGCCCATCGGTCGCCGGGCGGCCGCGGTGATCTGATCCCCCAGCAGGCCGACGCGCGGGTTCGCCTCGCCGTAGTCCTCCGGGTGTTCGCGCCGGAGGCCCGCCTGGATCGTGGCGAGTTCGGCCTCAGCCTCGCCCGGGCTGGCGCCGTCGCGCAACCGGCCAATCGCACGCAGGTGGCGGCACGTCCGGCAGGACGAGCGGTCGTCCGGGCCATAGCCGAGGGGCGCCCACACCTCGGCCCGCGAGTAGTACCGCTCCGAGATCAGCGGCTCGAAGGCGGCCGGCAGCACCCCGATGATCCGGTACGGCCGACCGTTGAACTCGATCGACGACCCGACGACGTCGGGCCGGGCCTCGAAGCGGCGGCGCCAGAGGCCATCCGAGATCAGGACGACCTGCCATCGACCCGGGTGATCATCGTCCGGCTCGAAGTCGCGGCCGAGCGCGGGCCGGATCCCGAGGACGCGGAAGAAGTCCCAGCCGACCCGCATGCCGTTCAATCGCCGGGCGCCGTCTTCGGCGGCGAGCGTCGGTGTCCAGCCGCGGATCGGCGTCAGGGATTCGAACGACCGCGTGCGCGCCCGCCAGTCCTGAATCGTCAGGAAACCGGCCGTCGCCAGCCCTCCGGCGCGATCCGTCTCGCCGACCGCCACGAGCTGCGCGGGCGCGCGGTAGGGCAGCGGGCGCAGCCACGTCCAGTTCGCCGCGGTGAGAATCGTGGTGGCACTGCCGACGCCCACCGCGATTGTGAACGCGGCGGTGAGCGCGAACAGCGGCGCGCGACGGAACAGCCGCAGCGCGAACCGGAGATCCTGTGCCGTGCCGGTCATGAGGGAGGCCTTTCGTGCACCCGGGTGATGCGTGTCGGCGGCCGTGGTTCGACGGCGGGCGCGGGCCGCGAGCGACAGCAGCGCCTGGCGCCAGAACCAGCGCCGCGCGGCGCCCCGGCCAATGGAGCGGACCCGCTGGCGGTACTCCTCGCGCAGGTCGCCCGTGATGACCTCGGCGGCGTCGGGATCGAGATGGCGCTCGAGCAGCCGGAGGGCGAGGCGTGGCGGATCGTCCGGACCGGGTGGGACGACGCGGCTCATGTCGACTCGAGCTTGCGACCGCTGCCACGGGCCATGGCGCGCAGGGCCTGCCAGGAACGGGTGAGCGCGGCGCGGCCTTCGGGGCGCAGCCGGTAGTAACGCTTCCGCTTGCCGCCGCGCTCCGGCGTCGGATCACCCCAGGCCGACAGCACGAGGCCCCGGCCCTCGAGCCGTTCGAGCGTGGTGTAGACGGCCCCGGCCGAGACCTGCCGCCCGGTGCGATCCTCGATCGCCTGCCGGATGGTCACGCCGTAGGCGCCGTCTTCGAGCTGCAGGACCGCGAACAGCACGAGCTGTTCGAATTCGCCGAGCCAGTCACCCATGGCCAATATTAATCACATTGTGAGTTTTATGGCAAACCGGACGCCTCGCGGCCGCGCGGCGCGCGCGGGGGCGCGACGCGGGCTCTGCGGTAAGCTGAACCGCCGTGACGATTGACGAACAGCTCGCCTACCTGACCAAGGGATGCGTGGACGTCGTCCGCGCGGCCGACCTGCGACAGAAGC
>JAWKHR010000011.1:125000-154468 GCA_041394725.1 Vicinamibacterales bacterium
AGGGTGAAGTACGGGTAACACCGTATGGAGGCCCGAACCAGTGTTGGTTGAAAACAGCTTGGATGAGCTGAGGGTAGGGGTGAAAGGCTAATCAAACCTCGTGATTGCCCGTTCTCTTCGAAATGCTTTTAGGAGCAGCCTCGGATGGTCGGCATTGGTGGTAGAGCGCTGGATGGACTAGGGGCCTTACCAGGTTACTGAATCCAACCAAACTTCGAATGCCAATGACCGCAGTCCGGGAGTGAGACAGTGGGGGCTAAGCTTCATTGTCGAGAGGGAAACAGCCCAGACGACCGGCTAAGGTCCCTAACTTCGTGCTAAGTGGTAAAGGATCTGAAGATGTTGAGACAACCAGGAGGTTGGCTTAGAAGCAGCCATCCTTTAAAGAAAGCGTAATAGCTCACTGGTCAAACGTCTTCGGGCCGACAATATAACGGGGCTCAAGCACGAGACCGAAGCCGTCGATTTCGGCGTCCTGCGGGACGCCGGAGTGGTAGAAGAGCGTTCTCTGGCTGACGAAGTCAGATCGTAAGAACTGGTGGAGGCCAGAGAAGTGACCCTGCCGGCATAAGTAGCGAGAAGGGAAGTGAGAATCTTCCCCGCCGTAAGCCTAAGGTTTCCTGAGGAAGGTTCGTCCGCTCAGGGTTAGTCGGGACCTAACGCGAGGCCGAAAGGCGTAGCGGATGGATGTCCGGTTAATATTCCGGAACTACCTGGACCACGTTTGTACGATGGGGGGACGCAGGAGGCTATGCGAGCCGGCGATTGGACGTGCCGGTCGAGGGTGTAGGGAGATCCGCCAGGAAAATCCGGCGGGTCGTCAATCCTGAGAGCCCGGAGCGAGCGCCCTTGGGCGCACAAAGTCGCAGACGCCACGCTGCCAAGAAAAGCCTCTAAGGAGTGATCCAGGTACCCGTACCGCAAACCGACACAGGTAGGCGAGGAGAAAATCCTCAGGCGCAAGTGAGAACCCTCGTTTAGGAACTCGGCAAATTGGCCCCGTATCTTCGGAAGAAGGGGTGCTCCAGCAGCGTGTAGGGGTTCGCCCCCGAAGCGTGAAGGAGTTGCAATAAAGAGGCCCAGGCGACTGTTTACTAAAAACACAGGGCTCTGCGAAGTCGAAAACGACGTATAGGGTCTGACGCCTGCCCGGTGCCGGAAGGTCAAAGGGAGAGGTCAGCCGCAAGGCGAAGCTTCGAGCTCAAGCCCCGGTAAACGGCGGCCGTAACTATAACGGTCCTAAGGTAGCGAAATTCCTTGTCGGGTAAGTTCCGACCTGCACGAATGGCGTAACGATCTGGGCGCTGTCTCAACGAGGGGCACTGCGAATTTGTGGTACCGGTGAAGACGCCGGTTGCCCGTGACTAGACGAAAAGACCCCGTGCACCTTTACTGCATCTTAGTAGTGAATGCTGCCGCCGTCTGCGCAGGATAGGTGGGAGACGTTGAACCCAGGCTTTTGGGCTTGGGGGAGTCGACGGTGAGATACCACCCTGACTGCTGCGGCGTTCTAACCGCGCCCTGTCATCCAGGGCCGGGACACTGCTAGGTGGGTAGTTTGACTGGGGCGGTCGCCTCCTAAAGTGTAACGGAGGCGCGCGAAGGTTCGCTCAGGCTGTTTGGAAATCAGCCGGAGAGTGCAAAAGCAGAAGCGAGCTTGACTGCGAGTCCTACAAGACGAGCAGGTGGGAAACCAGGCTTTAGTGATCCGGTGGTTCCGCATGGAAGGGCCATCGCTCAACGGATAAAAGGTACGCCGGGGATAACAGGCTGATCTGAGCCAAGAGTTCACATCGACGCTCAGGTTTGGCACCTCGATGTCGGCTCATCGCATCCTGGAGCTGTAGCAGGTTCCAAGGGTCCGGCTGTTCGCCGGTTAAAGCGGTACGTGAGCTGGGTTTAGAACGTCGCGAGACAGTTCGGTCTCTATCTGTCATGGGCGCAGGAGATTTGAGTGGGGCTGACCTTAGTACGAGAGGACCGGGTTGGACGCACCTCTAGTGTACGAGTTGTCGCGCCAGCGGCAGCGCTCGGTAGCTACGTGCGGACGGGAGAAACGCTGAAAGCATCTAAGCGTGAAACCCTCCACGAGATGAGATCTCCCTGGATGGCAACATCCCTGAAGGCTCCTGGAAGATGACCAGGTCGATAGGTCGGGTGTGGACACGCTGTGAGGCGTGAAGCTAACCGATACTAATCAGCCGTGAGGCTTGACCATTGATTTTTCTCGACCCATCACGCGTGGGGAAGAAAAACTGCCGTTTGCAGGATATTCAGTTCGTCATCGAACTTGCGGCACGGGCGCGCTCAGGCGCGACCAGTCCGCAGGAGTGCCGGCGGGCGTATGTTCCGCCGCCACACTTTGATCTCTGAACGCGCCGCAGATCGGACCCGCGGCGCGGCCCCGACACCGGGCCGCGCGCCGCATGGACAGGGCCGACCGCAAGCCCCGGCGCTGCGTTTCCCGGTGGTCATAGGAGCAGGGTCACACCCGTTCCCATTCCGAACACGGTCGTTAAGCCTGCTACCGCCGATGGTACTGCACGGGTAACTGTGTGGGAGAGTAGGTCACTGCCGGGATTATTCCCAGAAAGCCCGTCGCGCCAGCCAGGCGCGGCGGGCTTTCGCCTTGTACGGCCCCATACGGACGGTCAACACTTCGCCAGAGAACTCGCCGGCGCCCCAGCCAGGGATGGCCGGCCGGAGGTCCATTCGGCGCCAGGCGGGTAGCGATCAGGCCGCTCAGAATGCCCGGGCTGACCCAGGCGCCGTGCCTCGCCTCTCTCCCTGAGCTCCCAGCCGCGCCACCAGGCGGCGTCCAGGGCCATCGCCTGCAACCGACTAGATTCTGCCTCCGGGCGGTCTTCCTTCAGGACCTCGCCTCCGGCCACCAGCAAGCCAGGGACCGGCCGAACGGACCGATTCACACGACAGAGCAACGAGTTGCCGCCACTGCCGGGCGTGCAGCACGGGTGTCAGCACGGTGACAAAGTGTGCAGGTAGAACTCGGTACCTCGATTGCAAAACAAAGCGTCGAATCGAGTTTTTACTAGGGTTTTTGAGACTGGACAAAAACAAATGTCATCCACAAAGCGGACTTTTATAGCGGTTCTGGCGGTCTTCGTGGCTTTGGTGACTCCGCGCGCCGCCAAGGCCGGCACCATCCAGGTCTTCTTCACGGACTTCGACGGCGCCATTCCCGGCGAGCTCTCGGGCGTCACGACGACGGCCGGCGTCGAGGGCTACGCGGGCGACGGATTCTCCGGGCAGATGCTCTGGAACGCGACCGGCGGCAATCCGCTGGACCGGCGTGTGTCCGGCGTGCCCGGCCTGCCGACGACGCTGACCCTGACGAACCTTCCGGAGCACGTCGGCGTGGACGTGAATTTCCTGCTGGCCATCATCGACTCGTGGGACGCCGGTGACGCCTGCTCGAAGGGCACCGATTATTTCAACGTCGTCGCCGACGGGACGCTGCTCGTGCAGGATTCCTACGGCATCGCCTGCGGCACGGGTGAAGACACCGCCCCGGTCGACGAGGAGATCGGGACGACGCATGACCGCGGTTTCGACAGCCCGAGCCTGAGCTGGACCTACCAGGACCGCGCGTTCGACATGACGAACGACTCGCGCCTGTTCTTCGAGCACACGGCCTCCACCCTGACCCTGCAGTTCTTCGCCAACGGCGCCGGCTGGCAGGGGGGCCTGGAAGACGAATCGTGGGGCATGGACAACCTCGAGGTGCTGCTGGTGACCGTCGACGACGTGCCGCCGCCCCCGCCGCCGACGCCGACCCCCGTGCCGGAGCCGACCACGATGCTCCTGGTCGGTGGCGGCCTGATCGGTGCCGTCCGCCGCTTCCGCGGCTCGCTCCGCGGCTGACGCGCGCTCTGTCTCCCGTTCTCTCTCCGTTGCGCACTCCCCTCCCCGAGGCGCGGCCGGACCCCACGAAGGTCCGGTCGCGCCTCGTCGCGTTCCAGACCGGCCCCCGGCCTTCAGGGCACCTTGGGTTCTCCGGGGCCTTGGGATAGCCTCTTGTCCATGCTGCTCGTGACCGGCGGGGCGGGCTTCATCGGCGCGAACTTCGTGCTCGCGTGGCTGCGGACGACGGACGAGCCCGTCGTCGTCCTCGACAAGCTCACCTACGCCGGGAACCTGGGGAGCCTGGCCGGGGTCCTCGATGATCCGCGCCTGACCTTCGTGCGAGGCGACATCGGCGATGCCGGACTCGTGACGGAGCTGCTGGCGCGCCACCGCCCCCGCGCGGTCGTCCATTTCGCCGCCGAGAGCCACGTGGATCGCTCCATCCACGGCCCCGCGGATTTCATCGACACGAACATCGTCGGCACCTTCCGGCTGCTCGAGGCGGCGCGCGCGTTCTGGGGGGGCCTCGAAGCGCCGGACGGGGAGGCGTTCCGCTTCCTGCAGGTCTCCACCGACGAGGTCTACGGCTCGCTCACCCGCGAGGACCCGGCGTTCCGGGAGACGACGCCATATGCGCCGAACAGCCCGTACTCGGCATCCAAGGCGGCGGCGGACCACCTCGTCCGCGCCTATCACCACACCTACGGTCTGCCGACGTTGACGACGAACTGCTCGAACAACTACGGCCCGCTGCAGTTTCCAGAGAAGCTCATTCCCCTGATGCTGCTGCGCGGCCTGGCCGGCGAGCCGCTGCCGGTCTACGGCGACGGCGGCAACGTGCGCGACTGGCTGTACGTCGAGGACCACTGCGCGGCGATCCGGCTCGTGCTGGCGCGCGGCCGGGTCGGGGAGACCTACAACATCGGCGGTGACTGCGAACGCACCAACCTCGAGGTCGTGCATGCGATCTGCGCAATCCTCGACGAGGTCCGGCCGGAGGCGGCGCCGCACGTCTCGCTCCTGACGTTCGTGCCGGACCGGCCGGGGCACGACCGCCGGTATGCGATGGACGTGACGAAAATCCGGACCGAGCTCGGGTGGACGCCGGACGAGACGTTCGCGTCCGGCCTGCGCCGCACCGTGGACTGGTACCTGGCGCACGAGGCCTGGGTGCGGAGCGTGCAGACCCGCGAATACCAGTCCTGGATCGACACCAACTACCGGGCCAGGAGCGGCGCATGAAGGGGATCATCCTGGCCGGGGGATCCGGCACGAGGCTCTACCCGGTCACGCACGCGGTGTCGAAGCAGCTGCTGCCGGTCTACGACAAGCCGATGATCTACTACCCGCTCAGCACGCTGATGCTGGCGGGGATCCGCGACATCCTCCTGATCTCGACGCCGCAGGACACGCCGCGCTTCGAGCAGCTCCTCGGCAGCGGCGCGCAATGGGGGCTGAACATGCGGTACGCCGTGCAGCCCTCGCCGGACGGGCTCGCACAGGCGTTCCTGATCGGCCGCGAGTTCATCGGCGGGTCGCCGTCCGCGCTGGTACTGGGGGACAACATCTTCTACGGGTACGACCTCGGCGCGCGCCTGAGTCGCGCGGCGACCCGGGAGCGGGGCGCCACCGTGTTCGCCTATCCGGTCAAGGCGCCGGAGCGCTACGGCGTGGTGGAATTCGACGCCTCGGGTCGCGCGATCGGCATCGAGGAGAAGCCGGCGCGGCCGAGGTCCCGTCACGCGGTGACCGGGCTGTACTTCTACGACGCGCGGGTCGTCGACATCGCCGCGTCGCTGCGGCCGTCGCCGCGTGGCGAGCTCGAGATCACCGACGTGAACCGGCAGTACCTGGAGGCGGGCGAGCTGGACGTGGTCCGGCTCGGGCGCGGCTACGCCTGGCTCGACACCGGGACGCACGAGTCGATGCTCGAGGCCTCGCTCTTCATCCAGACCATCGAGCGCCGCCAGGGACTCAAGATCGCCTGTCCCGAGGAGATCGCGTGGCGACTGGGATGGATCACGGCCGAGCAGCTCGAGCGGCTCGCGGCACCGCTCGCGAAGAACGGGTACGGCGAGTACCTGCGGCAGATCCTCAATGAGGGCCAGGCCGGCTGACGCCGGGGCGCGGGAGGTCCGGTGCGCTGCCTGCTGACCGGCGCGACCGGATTCGTGGGCGGCGCCGTGGCGCGCCAGCTCCTGGCCGCCGGGCATGACGTGCGGGCGCTCGTCCGCGACCCGGCCAGGGCCGCTCGCGGCGGGCTGGATGCCACGACGGCGGCGACGATCGACTGGCGCGTCGGCGACGTCACCGACAAGGCCTCGATCCGCCAGGCGATGACGGGCGTGGACGCGGTGCTGCACGTGGCCGGCTGGTACAAGGTCGGCGTGCCCGACGGCGACGCGTACCGGGTCAACGTGGAGGGCACCGGGCACGTCCTGGACCTGATGGACGAGCTCGGCGTGCCCCGCGGCGTCTACACGAGCACGCTCGCGGTCAACTCGAACACGCACGGGCGGGTCGTGGACGAGTCGTACCGGTACGAGGGGCCGCACCTCTCGCGCTACGACGAGACCAAGGCGCTCGCGCACCGGCTCGCCGAGGCGCGGATCGCCCGCGGGCTGCCCCTCGTGATCGTCCAGCCGGGGGCCGTCTACGGGCCGGGCGACACGAGCGCGCTCGGCACGCTGTTCCGGCGGCTGCTCCAGGGCCACCTGCCGCCGCTCCCGCGCGTCACCGCCTTCTGCTGGGGCTACATCGACGACATCGCGCGCGGCCATGTGCTGGCGCTCGAACGCGGGCAGGCCGGGCGCTCCTACTTCCTCGCCGGTCCCGTGCACACGCTGGTCGAGGCGGCACGGCTGGCGGCGACGATTGCGGGCCGTCCCCGGCCGCGCTGGACGATTCCGCCCTGGGTACTCGGCGCGGCGGCCGGGCTCATGCGTCCGGTCGAAGCGCTCGTCCGCCTGCCGCCCGAGTACACGTCGGAAGGCCTGCGCGTGCTGGCCGGCGTGACGTACCTCGGCCGCGACGCGCGGGCCCGGCAGGAGCTGGGCTGGCAGGCGCGACCGCTCGCCGACGGACTGAGGACCACGCTGCGGGCCGAGGCACGACAGCTGGGGATCGAGCCCGCGTTCTAGGCTGGTGCCGGCGTCTATTTCACGACGCGCAGGGCGCGCGAGGACTGGGGCCGCGCCGTCGCGGCGCGGAATCGCTGGAACGGCAGGTGGCAGTCGTGCTTCCGCAGGAAGCTCAGGAACCGTTTGTAGTCCTCGTTCGGCATGTTGAACAGCTGGACGAGCTGCCGGTAGTTGCCGTTGGTCTTTTCCAGCCCGAACTCGACCACGCGACGCAGGTCTGCCCGGGTCAGGTCGCGGGCCATGAAAAGGGGATAGACCGCCGACCAGAACGACTCGCCGTGCTTGACCATCAGCGCGGTCAGGTCGTCGGCCACGGAGCGCGGGACGGTCCCGGGCTGGGTCTGGGCGACCGGCGCCGCCGGCGCGGAGGCGATCGGCCGGACGAGTTCCGGCGGGAGGTCGACGGGCCGGATCGCGCGGCCGCCGGCCTTCAGCACCATGCGCTCGACGACGTTCTTGAGCTCGCGGACGTTGCCGGGCCAGCGGTAGGCGACGAGCCGTTCCATCGCGTCCGCGCTGGCCTCGGCGCGCGGCAGGCGGTGCTGCCGGCTGTAGGCGTCGAGGAAGTGCTCGATGAGCAGCGGGATGTCGCCGGCGCGCTCGCGCAGCGGCGGCACGACGATGTGGATCACGTTGAGGCGGAAGTAGAGGTCCTCGCGGAAGCGCCCGGCCTCGACCTCGGCGCGCAGGTCGCGGTTGGTGGCGGTCACGAGGCGCACGTCGACGCGCAGGGTCGTGCCGTCCCCGCCCACGCGCTGGATTTCGCCTGTTTCGAGGAAGCGCAGCAGCACGACCTGCATGCGCGTGCTCATCTCGCCCACCTCGTCGAGGAACACCGTGCCGCCCGGCGCGGTCTCGAGCAGCCCGGGCTTGTCGCGATAGGCGCCGGTGAAGCTGCCGCGGGCGTGGCCGAAGAGCTCGGACTCGAGCAGGCCGTCGGGCAGGCCGGCGCAGTTGAGCGTGACGAGCGACTGCTGGCTGCGGGCGCTCTGCTGGTGGATGAGCCGCGAGACGACTTCCTTGCCGACGCCGGTCTCGCCGGTGATCAGGACCTTGGCATCCGACTGGGCCGCGCGGGCGATGTCGGCCTCGAGGGTCCGGATGGCCTCGGTCTGGCCGATCAGGCGTACGGGCTGTCGATGCGTCGGTCCGGTCACTCGTGCGGCTCCTCCCGGGAAGATCGGCCGGTGTGTCTGCCGGCTTCACCCTCCACGAACCAGACCGACGATACTACCGAACGAGGCAGACTTCCGTCAACGACAAGTCCTGTAATCGGCGACTTTCATGGAAGCGCTTTTTTCACAGTTCTTTACAGTGTCATCTGATTGGCATGTTTACAAAATTGTGCTGCCTTTGAACTGCTCGAAACGTCACAAAAGTCATCTTGATAAATGACAAAAATTCCCGCTTTGCGGCGATTCCGTGCCTTTCCAGGGGCTGGAAAAAAAGGCTTCCCCGTGCGCGCCTTCGGGTAAGCCCGCAGCAGGAAAGGGGATAGGCTAGGTGGTTCCGCTGCCTGGTGAAACGGTCAGCGGTTTGCAGAGCACTATGTCCGGGTCAGGGATGGCTTTGGTCGCTGGCTCACGGTCACATTACCGACGGCAGGAAGCCTACGAACGATGATGCGACACAACGGACCGGTGCAGCTGATTGGGACCAGTCGGGCGATCTCGGAACTGAAGGCCGAGGTCGAGCGGGTGGCGCGGTCGGACGCGAAGGTGCTCATCACCGGCGAGAGCGGGTCGGGCAAGGAGGTCGTGGCGCGGGCCATCAACGCGGCCAGCCCGCGGGCGACGACCTTCGTGCCGGTCAACTGCGCGGGCATTCCCGAGACCCTCCTCGAGTCGGAGCTGTTCGGCCACGTGAAGGGCAGTTTCACGGGGGCGTACCGCGACAAGCCCGGCAAGCTGGAGATGGCCGACCACGGCACGATCTTCCTGGACGAGATCGGGGAGATGACCCTGCGGATGCAGGGCCTGCTCCTGCGGTTCCTCGAGACGGGGGAGATCCAGAAGGTCGGGGCCGAGCGCGTCGTCAAGACGACGAACGTGCGCGTGATGTGCGCGACGAACCGGGACCTGCGGGACCTGATCACGCAGGGCCAGTTCCGGGAGGACCTCTTCTACCGGATCAACGTGATTCACATCGTGGTCCCGGCGCTGCGCGAGCGGCGCGAGGACATCCCGCTGCTGGTCGATCACTTCCTGCAGCGGTTCACGGCGGCCTCCGGCGCGTTCTCGAACGGGAACGGGTCGTCCCACCACAGTCCGGTGCGCGCGATCGCGCCCGAGGCGATGTCGGCGCTCTGCGAGTACAACTGGCCGGGCAACGTCCGCCAGGTGGAGAACGTGATCGAGCGGCTGGTGGTGACCGGCCGCCGCGAGACGATCCAGCTCGACGACCTGCCGCCGGACATCCGGACGCCCGGCACGTTCGGCATGCGTCCGCGTCGCGAGCGACGCAAGACCGTGGCCGACGACCTGTTCAAGAAGCTGGTGGACGAGCGCCAGTCGTTCTGGAACGTGGTCTACCCGCTCTACATGAACCGGGAGATCACCAAGAGCAACGTGCGCGACCTGGTGCACAAGGGGCTCGAGGAAGCGCGCGGCAACTACAAGATCGTCCTGCGCCTCTTCAACATGGAGCCCGGCGACTACAAGCGGTTCCTGAATTTCCTGCGCAAGCACGACTGTCAGCTGCCGTTCAAGGACTACCGGTAGGAAGGGGAGCGAGGACGACATGAGAAGGGAACGACTCGCGATGGGCATCCGCATCGCCGCGATCATGGTGGTGGCTGTCCTGGTGGCGGGACGCCCGGGCGTGGCCCCGGTGGCGGCCCAGGCGGGCCAGAACGCGACCATGGGCGCGACGGGGATGGAGGCGTCCGGCCTCCCGACGCCGCCCGACTACGTGATTGGCGCCGGTGACGTGCTGTCGGTCGGCATCTACCGCGAGCAGGACCCCGTGGACGCGGTGGTCCGGCCGGACGGCAAGGTGTCGCTGCCGCTCATCAACGAGGTGCCGGTCGTGGGCATGACGCTGCCGGCGCTGCGCGACCAGCTGGCGAAGCAGTACGAGCAGTTCTTCACGAACCCGACCGTGCTGCTCAACGTGAAGGAGATCCACAGCCGGCAGGTGTTCATCCAGGGCGCGATCGCGAAGCCGGGCGCCTATCCGCTCCTGCAGCCGATGACGGTGACGCAGCTCATCGCGCTGGCCGGCGGCCTGACCGAGTTCGCCAAGAAGAAGGACATCGTCCTCATCCGGCACAGCGAGAAGCTGCCGACGGGCGATCCGGTGAGCTACCGGATCAACTACGACGAGATCATGAAGCGCCGGAACCTGTCGCAGGATCGGCTGCTCAAGCCCGGCGACCAGATCATCATCCCCGACTAGTGATGCGCAGGTTCCTCATCGCCTCATCGTGCGTGATCGGCCTCGCCGCGCTCGGCGTAACGCCGGCCTCGGCCCAGCAGAGCCGGCCGGAACGGCCGTACCGCGGCCTGTTCGGCGGCGGCGTGGACGGGGCGCGCCACCTGCTGACGGCGAACCTCCGAATCGGCGGCGGCTACAGCACCGGGTTGTTCCTGGGCCAGGCGACGACCGGGGAGTCGACGACGCCCATCGAGCAGCGGTCGTCGGCCACCTACAACAACTTCAACGGCGGCCTGACCTACAGCCTCAACGCCGGTCGGGCGACCATGAACGCCTCGGCCGCGGCCAACGGGCGCTACTTCCCCGAGTACGGCAACACCGTGATCGTGGGCTACGGCGGCGCGGTGGCGGGCACGTTCGCGCTCAGCACGCGGACGTCGGTGCGCGCGTCGCAGGGGCTGTCGTACCAGCCGCTGTTCAACCTGCCGTTCTTCGCCGACGCGTTCGAGCCGGTCGAGGGCCTGTTCACGCCCATCGACCAGGCGTTCGGCACGACCGAGGTGGGCTACCGGTCGGTGGACACGAACGCGGGCGTCGAGCACCAGCTGACGCGGCGATCGCGCTTCACGCTGGCCTACCGCCGCGGCCGGAGCGACGGCACGGGCGACGCGGCGAGTCGCGACCAGATCGGGCGCGTCTATCAGGACGCCTCGGCGCAGCTCCAGTTCGCGCTGAGCCGGATCCTGTCGCTCCGCCTGGGCTACGGCTACGGGTGGAGCGAGGCCGACATGGCCAGTCAGCCCGACGCGCCGGCCCGGTTCACGAGCCAGCGGATCGACGCCGGCGTGGACGTCTCGAAGGCGATCGCGCTGACGCGGCGCACCCGACTCGCCTTCTCGACCGGCACGACCGCGATCAGCGACCAGAACAACACGCAGGTGACCGTGATCGGCAACGCGAGCCTGACGCGCGAGGTGGGCCGGACGTGGAACGTCGGCCTCAATTACGTGCGCAACGTGCGTTTCGTGGACACGCTCCAGCAGCCCGTCTTCTCCGACGCGGTCGGTCTGGGCGTGGGCGGCCTGCTCAACCGCCGCATGTCCTTCCAGTCGAGCGTCGGCGCCGCCTTCGGGCGCATCGGCCTCGGCGTGGACACGAACACCCCGGATCGGCGGAACAACCGCTACACCTCCTACTACACGACGGCGGGCCTGAGCATCGGCCTGACGCGCAACCTCGCGCTGACCACCAGCTACACCTACTACCGCTACACGGTCGACGACGTGTCGCCGCTGCCCGCGTCGGCCCGGTTCGACCAGCTCAACCGGCACGCGGTGCAGGCCTCCCTCGAGCTCTGGGCGCCGCTCTTCCAGAGCCGGAACCGTTCCAGGAGTACCAATGCTTCCCGGTAAGAAATACCGTCCCGAGGACATCGTCCGCCTGCTGCGCAAGCGGTTCTGGCTGCTGCTCGTGCCGTTCGCCCTCGTCGCGGCGCTCACGGCCGTCCTGGTCCACCAGATGCCCGACGTCTACGAGTCGTCGGTCACGCTGCTGGTCGTCAAGCCGAAGATTCCGGTGTCGCTCGTGCCGGGCAGCGACGACAGCAACCTGCAGGACCGCGTGCGATCGATCCAGCAGACGGTCTTCAGCCGTCCGCGGCTGGCCCGCATCATCGAGGAGAACAACCTCTACGCCGGCGCGCGGGCCAACGGCGCGCTGATGGAGGACGTGATCGCGCGGATGCGCAACGACATCGGCTTCACGTTCACGCCGGGCCAGGGAGACTCGGTCCGCCTGAGCTTCTACGGCGGCTCCCCGAAGCTCGTCCAGACGGTCGCCCGCCAGCTCGGCGACCTCTTCATCGAAGAGAACATGAAGGACCGCGAGCTGAGCGCCGAGAACACGACCGACTTCTTCGAGGCGGAGATCGCCGACACCCTGTCGCGCCTGCAGGAGCGCGAGGCGAAGCTGCGCGACTTCCAGGTCCGCAACCAGGGCCAGCTGCCGTCGCAGCTGGGCGGCAACCTGCAGCAGCTCGGCAACATCCACGCGCAGCAGCGTGCCAGCGAGCAGGCGCTCGACCGCCTCGGGCAGCGCCGGCTGACGGCGCAGCGCGAGCTCAGCCAGCTCGAGGTGGCCGGCGCGACCGCCACGACGACCACGCCGCCGGTGGCGCCGTCGGGGGACGCCGGGGCCTACGTCGGCACCACGGCGCAGCAGCTCGCCCAGGCCCGCGCCCACGTGGCCGACCTCGAGGCGCGCGGCATGAAGGACGCGCACCCGGAGCTGGCCTACGCGAAGCGCCAGGTCGCGGACCTCGAGGCGAAGCTCCAGCGCGAGGCGTTGACGCGGCCCGTTTCGTCCGTGGAGGTCGCGCGGCCCGAGGACCAGCCGCGGCTCCGCCGCATCCAGGAACTGCGCACCGACATCGCGTCCATCGACCTCGACATGGAGCGCGAGAAGGCCGAGCAGCAGCGGCTGCGGGACCAGGAAGCCGAAGTCCAGGCGCGCGTGGACGCGTCGCCGGGGCTCGAGGCCCAGCTGATCGAGCTGACGCGTGACTACGACAGCATCAACGGCCGCTACCAGGCGCTGCTCAACCAGGCCGAGCAGGCCCGGATGGCGGTGACGGTCGAGCGGAAGCAGATCGGCGAGCAGTTCCAGATCGTGGACCCGGCCAACCTGCCCGAGCGGCCGAGCTACCCGAACCGGGTCCGCTACAACGCCATGGGCATGGTGCTCGGCCTGGGCGTGGGCGTCGTGCTCATCGGCTTCCTCGAGTACCGCGACCGCAGCTTCAAGACCGACGTGGAGGTGACGACCCTCCTCGCGCTGCCCGTGCTGGCCGTGGTGCCGCGCATGCAGAGCGACCGGGATCAGCGCCGCAACTGGTGGCGCCGCTGGTCGCTGCGGCTGGGCCTCGGCGCGGCCGTCGCGGCGTGCTTCACGGTGATCGCCTACACGCTGGTCCGGTGAGATCGCGCGATGTACGAACAGTTCTTCGGACTTCGTGAGCGGCCGTTCGACCTGACGCCGAACCCGCGCTTCCTGGTGCTGACCGACTCGCACCAGGAGGCGCTGGACAACCTGCACTACGGGATCGAGAGCCGCAAGGGCATCACGCTCCTGATTGGCGAGGCCGGCTCGGGCAAGACGACGATCATCCGCGCCGCGATCGAGCGGCAGGGGGGCACGGTGCACACGGTGTACCTGCCGAACCCGACGCTCAGCCGCGCGGAGTTCGTCGAGATGCTCGCCCGGCAGTTCGAGCTGAGCGACCGGGCGGCCGGGTCGAAGTCCGCGTTCCTGCTCGAGCTGGAACAGCTGCTGCAGCGCCGTCGCGACCGGGACGAGCGGACGGTGCTCGTGCTCGACGAGGCGCAGAGCATGGCGCTCGACCTGCTCGAGGAAGTGCGGCTGCTCGCCAACGTCGAGACGAACGAGGAGAAGCTGCTGTCGGTCATCATGGCCGGCCAGCCGGAACTCGCCGACCGGCTCAACGAGGTGTCGCTGCGCCAGCTCAAGCAGCGGGTGGCGCTGCGATGCCTGCTGCGGCCGCTCACGCTGAGCGAGACGGCGGCCTACCTGGCGGGGCGGATCCGGGCCGCTGGCGGCGTCGGCGCGCAGGTCTTCACGCGCGAGGCCGTCCGGATGATTCACGACGCGGCGCAGGGGCTGCCGCGCACGCTGAGCGTGATCGCGGACAACGCGCTGCTCGGCGGGTTCGCCGCCGGGCAGCGGCCCGTGGACACGCACATCGTCCAGGAGGTCTGCCGGGACTTCGACCTCGACGGACCGCAGGCCCGGTGGCCCGAGGCGCCGCTCGCGCCGGTCGTCGAGCCGCCGCGGTCGTCCGGCCTCGCCACGCCGGAGTCGCCGGCGACGGACACGCCGGGCGCGCCGGGGCGACCGGGCTTCGTGCGGTTGTTCGAGCCCGCGCCCGAGCCCAGCTCGGCCATGGCCGCGGCGCCCAGGCGCCGGTGGTTTTCGCGTTTTCGGGACTGAGGAGGCAAGCGGATGGGTCGTCTGACTGAAGCAATGCGGCGTGCGGCCGAGGACGAGACGGGCCGTGGGACCGCACCGGCCGGGAGCGTGACGCCGGGTGCGGAGTCCGATCGCGCGAACGACGCGCCGGGCGCGGGCCTCAAGGCCGTGCCGACGCGGCCGCTCGAGGACGGCTGGACCTTCGAGGGCGACGCGCCCGCGATGCTGTCGCCGGACGGCGAGCCGGAGCCGCTGGCCGAGGCGCCGGCCACCGTCACCGCCCGTACCGCGGCGAAGGCGCCCGACCCGGATCCCGATGCGAGCCTGTTCGACCGCGTCGACATGCAGTACGCGCAGAAGGTCGTCGTCGATCACGGCATGGCGCCGGCCTCGCGCGAGCAGTACCGCCGGCTGGCGGCGGCGCTGCACCACGCGCAGGAGCAGACCGGCATCCGGGTCGTGATGATCTCGAGCGCGCTGCCCGGCGAGGGCAAGACGCTGACGGCATCGAACCTGGCGCTCACGCTGAGCGAGTCGTACCACCGGCAGGTGCTGCTCATCGACGGCGACCTGCGGAAGCCCTCGCTCCACGGGATGTTCACGCTCGCGGCGTCGCCCGGCCTGACCGAGGGCCTCGCGGCGTCGGCGAGCCGGCTGCCGCTGCGGCAGATTTCGCGTCACCTGACGGTGCTGACCGCCGGCGCGCCGTCGGGCGACCCGATGGCCGGCCTGACGTCGACCCGGATGCGGGACCTCGTCGACGAGGCGCGGCGCAGCTTCGACTGGGTGATCATCGACACGTCGCCCATCGGCCTGCTGACCGACGCCAGCCTGCTCGGCGCGATGGTCGACGGGATCGTCATGGTGGTCCGGGCCGGATCCACGCCGCACGACCTCGTGCACCGGGCGATCGAGTCGCTGGGCGTCGAGAAGGTCATCGGCGTCGTGCTGAACCAGGCCGAGGTCGAGGACCAGCCCTACGGCGGGGCCTACGGCTATCGGGGCTACGGCGGCGCCTACGCCTCCGTGCCGAATCGAGGGGCCTGACGATGACCCTGCAGTGGGCCGCGCGGCGGCTCCTGCTCGTGGTCTTCGAGACCGCGCTGATCGTCCTGGCGGTCGGGCTCGCCGCGTACGTGCGGCTGGGCAGCGATCTCGGCCGGGTGATCACCGACGAGCATGGGATCTGGAAGGCCGTGCTCGTGGCGGGCGTGGCGCAGGTCTGCCTGTACTACGCGGATCTCTACGACTTCCGCGTCGTCTCGAGCCGGCAGGAACTGCTGCTCGTCATCCTGCAGGCCATCGGCGCGGCGTCGTTCATCCTGGCCGCGCTGTACTACTGGTTTCCCGGCCTGATCATCGGCCGCGGCGTGTTCGTGCTGTCGGCGCTGTTCACGATCGTCACCCTGTACGCCTGGCGCTGGTGGTACGGATGGCTGGGCGACCGGATGTCACGCGCCAGGCTGCTGCTCGTCGGGACGGGCGCGGCGGCGATCTCGCTCGCCGAGGAGCTCTACGCCCGGCGGCAGGAACTCGGCGTCTCGATCGTGGGGTTCGTGGATCCCGACCCGGCGCGGGTCGGCGAGTCGCTCGTCAACCCCGGGATCATCGGGACCGTCGAGGACATCCCGCGGATCGTCCACGACCATCACGTGGATCGGGTCGTGGTGAGCCTGGCCGACGCACGGGGCAAGCTGCCGATGGACCGGCTGCTGGAGATGAAGCTCCAGCGCGGCGTCGCGTTCGACCACCTCGCGTCGGTCTACGAGGAGTACACGGGCAAGATCGCGGTCGAGAACCTGCGGCCGAGCTGGCTGATCTTCTCGGAGGGATTCAAGAAGACGCGCCTGCAGCTCGCGGCGAAGCGCGCGATGGACATCGTGTGCGCCGTGACCGGCCTGATTCTGGCGATGCCGCTGATGCTCGTCGTCGCCGCGCTGATCAAGCTGACGTCGCCGGGGCCCGTGCTCTATCACCAGCGACGGGTCGGGCTGCACGGCCGGGTGTTCACCGTGCACAAGTTCCGGTCGATGCGCCAGGACGCCGAGAAGGGCACGGGCGCGGTCTGGGCGCAGGCGAACGACTCGCGCGTGACGCGGCTGGGCCGGTTCCTGCGCCGGACGCGGCTCGACGAGACGCCGCAGCTCTTCAACGTGCTGACGGGCGAGATGAGCATGGTCGGCCCGAGGCCCGAGCGACCGGAGTTCGTCTCGACCCTGACCGAGCAGATTCCGTTCTACGGGCTGCGCCACAACGTGCGGCCGGGTGTCACCGGGTGGGCGCAGGTGTCCTACACCTACGGCGCGAGCGTCGAGGACGCGCTCGAGAAGCTGCAGTACGACCTGTTCTACGCCAAGCACCTGACGCTGCCGTTCGACCTGATGATCCTGCTCTCGACGATCAAGACCGTCCTCCTCCGGCGGGGGGCCCAGTGAGCGCGCCGGCGGCGGACGCGGTCGTCAACGCGATGACGATCGACGTCGAGGACTATTTCCAGGTCAGCGCGTTCGAGGGCACGGTCACGCGGGAGGCGTGGCCGGGCTTCGAGAGCCGCGTCGAGGCGAATACCGACCGGCTGCTGGACCTGTTCGCGACCCACGCGGTCACGGCGACCTTCTTCGTGCTCGGCTGGGTCGGGGCACGGCATCCGGCGCTGGTCGCGCGGATCGCCGCGGCCGGGCACGAGATCGCCTCCCACGGGCACGAACACCGCCTCGTCTACCGCCAGACGCCCGACGCGTTCCGCGCGGACGTGCGCCGGGCGAAGCAGGTCCTCGAGGACGCCGGCGGCCAGCGCGTGGTCGGCTACCGCGCGCCGAGCTACTCGATCACCGCGCGGTCGTGGTGGGCGATCGACGTGCTGCTCGAGGAGGGCTACGAGTACGACTCGAGCGTCTTCCCGATCCGCCACGACCGCTACGGCGTTCCCGACGCGCCGCGCCACGTGCACGAGCACCGGCGCCCGACGGGCGCCCTGGTCGAGGTGCCTCCCGCGACGGTGCGGCTGGGCGGCACCAACCTGCCGGTAGCCGGCGGCGGCTATTTCCGGCTGCTGCCGTACGCGTGGACGCGGTGGGGCATCGCGCGCCTGAACCGCGTCGAGCGGCAGCCGGCCGTCTTCTACCTGCACCCCTGGGAGATCGATCCCGGCCAGCCGCGCCTGCCGGCGCCGGTGCTGACCCGAATCCGCCACTACCGCAACCTCGCCGCCACCGAGGGGCGCCTGCGGCGCCTGCTGACCGACTTCCGCTGGGGGCCGATGCGCGGCGTCATCGCCGCGGCGTCGGACCAGCCGCGGGCGGCCCTGGCATTTTCACCGACCGGAACGCGGTGATGGCCATGGAGACGACGCCCCGGCCCGCGGGCCTGCCGCGCGGGTTCTTCGCCCCCGTGCCGCTGGCCGCCGACGAGCGCCCGCGCCTGTTCATCATCGTGGACACCGAGGAGGAGTTCGACTGGTCGGCGCCGTTCTCGCGCGAGGCGGTCGGCGTGACCGCGATCGACGCGGTGGACGGGTTGCACCGCACCGTCGGGCCCTACGGGCTGCGGCCGACCTACGTCATCGACTATCCGGTGGCCGCCACGCCCTCGTCGGCGCGCCGGCTGAAGACGCTGGCCGACGCCGGGGATTGCGAGATCGGCGCGCACCTGCACCCCTGGGTGAACCCGCCGTACGACGAGCCGCTGGGGCCGCGCACGAGCTATGCGTGCAACCTCGGTGCGGATCTCGAGGCCGAGAAGCTCACGCGCCTCGCCGGCGCGATCGCGGAGAACCTGGGCCTGACGCCGCGGGTGTACAAGGCGGGCCGCTACGGCTTCGGGACGACGACGGCGGCCACACTGGAGCGGATCGGATTCGACGTGGACGTCAGCGTCAACCCGCACATGGACTTCACGGGCGACGGCGGGCCGGACTTCCGGGCGTTCGACGAGCGCCCCGGCTACTTCGGCGGCGCGCGGCGGCTGCTGGAGGTGCCGTGCACGACCGGCTTCATCGGCGCGGTGCGCCGCGCCGGGCCGGCGCTGCATCCGGTCGCCTCGGCGGCCTGGCTGCGGCCCGTCCGCGCGGTCGGGATCCTCTCGCGCAGCGGGCTGCTCAACCGCGTGATGCTGTCCCCCGAGGGCAGTACGCTCGCGGAGATGCAGGCGCTCACGCGCGCGCTCCACGCCGATGGCGCGCGGATCTTCTGCCTGACCTTCCACAGCCCGAGCCTGAAGCCGGGCTGCACGCCCTATGTGAGGACCGCGTCGGACCTCGACGCGTTCCTCGCGACGATCGACCGGTATTGCGACTTCTTCATCCACGGACTCGGCGGCGTGCCCGGCACGCCGGCCGGGTGGTACGACCAACTGACTCGAGGCGACGCGACATGAAGGTGCTTGGACTCTCACCCCTCGACAAGGACTCGACGGTCACGATCGTCGAGGACGGGGTGATTCGATATGCGGCGGCGGAGGAACGCTTCACCCGGGTGAAGCTGCAGAGCGGGTTTCCCTGGCGCGCGCTGGAAGACGCGCTCGATCGCACCGGCACGAAGGCCGGCGAGATCGACGCCGTGGTGTACCCGTTCCTGGCGCACGACGAGGAGACGCGCCTCTTCGAGAAGAACCTGGCGCGCGAGCGCGACTTCCTCGACGACACGGCCGCGAACGAGACGAGCGACGAGATTCGCGAGGCGCGCGCCCGGATCCCGGCCGGCCGTCCTCCGGTGCCTGGCCTGTCGAGCCCCGACGAGAAGATGGAGAAGGGCTTCCTGAAGACCATCGCCTACCGCGTGCTGGCGAGCGAGGGCGTCGTCTCGCGGAACATCGCGAAGCGCGAATCCGAGCGGTGGGGACGGAACGCCTCCGAGTACCATCTGAAGTGGCAGCAGGACCTCGAATCCAGCCTCACCGAGCTGGGCCTCGCGCCGAAGCTCAAGCGGGTGGAGCACCACCTGAGCCACGCGGCGAACGCGTTCTTCACGAGCGGGTTCGACGAGGCCCTCGTGGTCACGCTCGACGGCTACGGGTCGGGCCTGGCTGGCAGCGTGAGCATCGGGCGCGGCGGCACGATCGAGCGCGTCCACGACCTCGAGTACCCGCACTCGCTCGGCACGTTCTACGAATCGGTGACCTCGGCGCTCGGCTTCACGCCGAGCCGGCACGAGGGCAAGATCGTGGGCCTCGCAGCCTACGGTGACCCGGCGGTGCTCGGCGACCTGCTGCGGCGCCGGTTCGTGCAGAAGAACGGCGGCTTCCAGATCGTCGAGACGAACAACATGTACTTCGCGCGGCTGCTCGCGTCGAACTTCCCGAAGATCGACGTCGCGGCCGCCTACCAGCGCGTGCTCGAGGAGGTGGCCGCGGCCTACGTGTCGCAGTACATCCGGAGCACCGGCCTCCGCCATCTCGTGCTGTCGGGCGGCGTCGTCGCGAACGTGAAGCTCAATCAGCGGCTGCGCGAGATCGACGGCGTCGAGCAGATCTTCATCCACCCGAACATGGGCGACGGCGGGTGCGGCACGGGTGCCGCGCTGCTCGAATTCGCGGGCACGGAGCCGACGCGCCAGCGGCTGAACGACGTGTACCTGGGGCCGTCGTTCACCGACGCCGAGATCGCGCAGGCCCTGCAGCGCGCGCAGCTGCCGTTCACCGAGTACAAGCCGATCGAGCCGAAGGTCGCGATGCTGCTCGCGGCGGGGAAGGTGGTCGCGCGGTTCGACGGCCGGATGGAGTACGGCCCGCGCGCGCTCGGGCACCGGTCCATCCTGTACCACGCGAAGGAACCGGCGGTGAACCAGTGGCTCAACCAGCGCCTGGGCCGGACGGAGTTCATGCCGTTCGCGCCGGCGACGCTCTACGAGCACCGGGAGGCGAACTACCAGCACATCGAGGGCGCCGAGTACGCGGCGCAGTTCATGACGATCACGTTCGACTGCACCGAGGCGATGAAACGGGACTGCCCGGCCGCGGTCCACGTGGACGGCACGGCACGGCCCCAGCTCGTCAGCGAGCAGGGCAGCCCGGGCTTCCACCGGATCCTCACGGAGTACTACAAGCTCACCGGCGTGCCGTCGGTGATCAACACGAGCTTCAACATGCACGAGGAACCGATCGTCTGCACGCCGGACGACGCGATCCGGGCCTTCCTGCAGGGCAACCTCGACTACCTGGCGATCGGCAGCTTCCTCGTCGAGCATCCGTCGGTCAGGCAGTGATGCGAGTCCTGGGCATCTCCGGGCGTTTCCACGACGCCGCCGCGGCGGTGTCGGTGGACGGCCGCCTCGTCGCCGCGGCCGCCGAGGACGTGTTCACGCGGGTTCCCGGCGCGGGCTACGCCCAGACCGGCGGCTTCCCGGCGCGCGCGGTGCAGGCCTGCCTCGCGGCGGCCGGCTGCGTGCTGGGCGACGTGGACGAGGTCGCCCTGGTGGCCGCCGAGGGCAGCGAGGCCGGGACCGGCGATCCGGCCGGCGCGCTGCCCGCGGGGCGCCCGGTGCGGCTGGTGGACGCCATCGAGGCCGACGCGGCACAGGCCGCGCACGCGTCAGGCGGCGCCGCGGCCGTGCTCGTCTGCAGCTCAGCGCCGTCCGCGCTCGCCGCGTTCACGGCCACGCACGACGGCCTGCGGCTGGCGGGTCGCGCGGACGGGGCCGCGGGCATGGGCGCCGCCGCGCGGGCGCTGGCCGCCGTGCTCGGCGTGCCGGGTGATCGCGTGCACGACGGCCTCGACCGGCTGAGCCAGGGCGGCGAGGCGAGTTACGCCGAGGCCTTCGCCGCCGCGGTGACGTGGCAGGACGGTCGCGGTGTCGCGGTGGACCCGGACCAGGTGGCGGCGGCCGCGACCCGCGTGGCCGGCCAGCACGCCGGGGGGCTCGGCGACGCCGGATCGCTCAACCAGCGCGTGCAGGACCTGCGTCGCCACCTCGCGGCCAGCTTCACGCGCCGGATGGCCGAGGTCGTCCACGACGCCGCGCGGACGCTGCTCCCGCCCGGCGACGACGGGCCCGTGGCCCTCGGGGGCGACCTGCTCGCCCAGTCCCGGTTCCGCGCGGAGCTGCTGCAGCTGCTCGGCCGTGCCGCGGCCGTCGCGCCGGTTCCCGAGGCGGCGGGGCGCGTGCTGGGCGCCGTGCTGGCGCCCGGACGCGGGCCCGCGAACGGGTTCGAGGCGCTCGCCCTCGGGCCGGTGTACTCGGACGCGGACATCAAGCGCACGCTCGACAACTGCCGGCTCGACTACGTCTACGAGCCCGACTGGGGCCGGCTCCAGCACCGCGTGTCGCGGATGCTCGAGCAGGGCAAGGTCGTCGGGTGGTTCCAGGGCGCGTTGGCGTTCGGGCCGCGCGCGCTCGGCACCCGCAGCATCCTCTGCGATCCGTCGAACCGCTACGCGCGGCAGAACGTGAACGAGTACCTGCGTCAGGCTCCGCTGGACGAGCCGCTGCCCGTGGTGCTCGCGCCGGGCGCGCGGGACGTGTGCGCCGACGAGGCGGCGCCGCTCTCGGTGTCGGACGCCGCCGTGCGGCCCGAATGGCGGGAGCCGCTGCGCGCGGCGCTCGACTGGCGCCAGGCCGTGCGCCGGCACGGGGTGGGCCGGGCACAGGCGCCCGAACTCTGCGACCTGCTCGAGTACCATCGCGCCCGCACCGGCGTGCCGGGACTCATCGAAGTCAACCTCGCCGGGCCGGGTGAACCGATCGCCTGCACGCCGCGCGACGCCGTGCGCACCACGTATTCGTCGGCCATCGACGCGCTGGTCATCGGCCGGTTCGTGCTGATGAAGGACCACTGGCTGTTGAGGAGTCATGTCGACTGAAACCGCGCCGGAGCGGGACACCGCGGTGGCCGCGCCGGGCCTGACCACGACCGTGGCCGGACCGGGAGACGCGGCGGCGTGGGACGCGTTCGTCCGGACGCGGGCCGACGCCTGCGGCTACCACGAGTGGGCGTGGCGCGCGGTCTTCGAGCGGGCCTTCGGGCACGAGTGCGTGTACCTCGTCGCGCGCGCCGGCGCGGACGTCGCGGGCGTGCTGCCCCTCGTGTTCATCCGCAGCCCGCTCTTCGGCCGGTCGCTGACGTCGCTGCCGTTCCTCAACTACGGGGGCGTGCTGGCCGCGTCGCCGGCCGCCGCGCGGGCGCTGGTCGAGGCCGCCGGCGCTCAGGCGCGCGAGCGCCGGTGCGGCCACGTCGAGCTGCGCCACGTCGCGCGCCGGTTCGACGACCTGCCCTGCCGCGCGCACAAGGTGACGATGACGCTGCCGCTGGCGCCGGGCCTCTGGGAGCGCCTGGACCGCAAGGTCCGCAACCAGATCCGCAAGGCCGAGAAGTCCGGGCTGACGGCGGCGTCGGGCGGGGCGGAGCTGCTCGACGAGTTCTATCCGGTCTTCGCGCGCAACATGCGCGACCTCGGCACGCCCGTCTACGCGCCGACGCTCTTCGCCGAGGTCCTGCGCGCCTTCCCGGACCGCGCCCGGCTGACGATCGTGCGGCTGAAGGGCCAGGCGATCGCCGGCGGCCTCACCTTCCGCACCGGCGGCACGGTCGAGGTGCCCTGGGCATCGTCGATCCGCGACTACAACGCGCTCTGCCCGAACCACCTGCTCTACTGGCACATCCTGGAGTCGGCGGTCGCCCTCGGCGCGACGACGATGGACTTCGGCCGGTCCACGCCGGGCGAGGGCACGTTCAAGTTCAAGCAGCAGTGGGGGGCGTCGCCCGTCGAGCTGCACTGGGAGTACGTCCTGAACGGCGGGTCGGAGCCGCCGGATCAGAGCCCGAAGAACCCGAAGTTCCGGCTGGCGATTGCCGCCTGGAAACGCCTCCCGTTGTGGGCCGCCAACGCGGTCGGTCCCCACCTGGTGCGGGGCATTCCGTAGGCGGCCGGAGGTGCCGTGAAGACCATCCTCGGAATCTCGGCCTTCTATCACGACAGCGCCGCGTGCGTCGTGGTCGACGGCGAGATCGCGGCGGCGGCGCAGGAGGAGCGGTTCACCCGGAAGAAGCACGACGAGGGCTTTCCCTCGCGGGCGATCGAGTACTGCCTGCGCGAGGCCGGCCGGACGCCGGCCGACATCGACTACGTCGTGTTCTACGAGAAGCCGATCCGCAAGTTCGAGCGGCTGCTCGAGACGTACCTCGCGTTCGCGCCCGAGGGCCTGCCGAGCTTCAACATGGCCATCCCGGTCTGGCTGAAGGAGAAGGTGCGCCTGCCGTCGGTGATCCGTCGGGAGCTCGGGCGGTCCGTCAAGGCGCCGCTCGTCTTCACCGATCACCACGAGAGCCACGCGGCGAGCGCCTTCTTCCCGAGCCCCTACGACGAGGCGGCGATCCTCACGCTCGACGGCGTCGGCGAGTGGAGCACCACCGCGATGGGCGTCGGTCGCGGCAACCGGATCACGCTCACGCGGCACCTGCAGTTCCCGCACTCGCTGGGGCTGCTCTACTCGGCCTTCACCTACTACTGCGGCTTCAAGGTCAACAGCGGCGAGTACAAGCTGATGGGCCTCGCGCCCTACGGGCGGCCCGTCTACCGCGACCTGATCACGCGCCACCTGATCGACCTGCGAGACGACGGCAGCTTCTGGCTGGACATGCAGTACTTCAACTACTGCCAGGGGCTGACCATGACGAACGCGCGGTTCCACGAGCTGTTCGGCGGCCCGCCGCGCGACCCGGAGTCGGCGATCGATCAGCGCCACATGGACCTGGCGGCCAGCATCCAGGCGGTGACCGAGGACGCGATGCTCGCGATCGCGCGCGAGCTGTTCCGCGAGACCGGGCAGCGGCGCCTCGTCCTGGCGGGTGGCGTCGCGCTCAACTGCGTGGGCAACGGCCGGCTGCTGCGCGAGGGCCCGTTCGACGACATCTGGGTGCAGCCGGCCTCCGGGGACGCGGGCGGCGCGCTCGGGGCGGCGCTGTTCGCCTGGTACCAGCTGCTCGACCAGCCGCGGCCCCCGCGCACGCGCGATGCGCAGAAGGGCAGCCTGCTGGGGCCGCGGTTCTCGACCGACGAGGTGTGCGCGTCGCTCGACCGCCTCGGCGCGCGCTACCACCGGGCGGCCGGCGAGGCGGACCTGCTCCGCGAGGTCGTGGACCTGCTCGTGGACGGGAAGGTCGTCGGGTGGTTCCAGGGCCGGATGGAATTCGGCCCGCGCGCGCTCGGCGCGCGCAGCATCATCGGGGATCCGCGATCGCCGAAGATGCAGGCGACGATGAACCTCAAGATCAAGTTCCGCGAGAGCTTCCGGCCGTTCGCGCCGATCGTCCTCCGGGACGAGGCCCATCGCTGGTTCGATCTCGCGCCGGGGCACGAGAGCCCGTACATGCTGATCGTCGCGCCCGTCCGCGAGGACCGGCGGATCGCCGTGACCGAGGACGAGCGACGGCGCATGATCGACGACCCGGACCTGCGCCAGCGGCTGAACATCCCGCGCTCGGAGATCCCCGCGGTCACGCACGTGGACTACAGCGCAAGGCTCCAGACCGTGGACGCGGACCGGAACCCGCGGCTGACGAAGCTGCTGGAGGCCTTCGCGGCCAGGACCGGGTGTCCGGTGCTCGTGAACACGAGCTTCAACGTGCGCGGCGAGCCGATCGTCTGCACGCCGGAGGACGCCTATCGGTGCTTCCTCGGCACCGAGATGGACGCGCTCGTGCTCGAGGACGTCGTCCTGCTGAAGGCCGACGTCGCGGAACGCCCGGACGCGGCCGCGCGCGAGCAGTACCTGGCACAGTTCCAGCTCGACTGAGCTCCGGACGACGAGGGAGAGCACGATCATGCAGTGGTCCGACGTCACGAAGATCCCGACCCCGCGGGTGCTGCGGCAGTTCGCGGGCCTGTCGCTCGTCGTCTTCGGCGGCCTGGCCGCGTGGCGCGTCGCGCAGGGACGCACCGACCTGGTCACCTGGGGGCTCGCCGCGCTCGGGCTGGGGCTCGGCGTGGTGGGTCTGGCGGCGCCGCGCGCCATCCGCCATGTGTACCAGGCGTGGATGATCGCCGCGTTCCCCATCGGCTGGCTGGTGTCGCGCGTGATGCTGGCCGCGCTCTTCTTCATGGTGTTCACGCCGATCGCCCTGGTCTTCCGGCTCCTCGGCCGCGACACGCTGCATCGGCGCCGGCCGGACGCCGGCTCCTACTGGGTCACGAAGCCGGTGGTCGACGATCCCCGGCGCTACCTGCGTCAGTTCTGATACTGGAGACGACGATGCCCAAGTTCGACGAGATCGCCAGGACCGAGCAATCGGCCGGCTTCTTCAGCGAGTTCTGGCAGTTCCTGCGCCACAGCAAGAAGTGGTGGCTGCTGCCGATCGTGGTCGTGCTGATTCTGTTCGGCGTGCTCGTGTTCCTTTCGGGCACGGCGGCGGCGCCGTTCATCTACACGCTGTTCTAGGTCGCATCAGGCGGAACACGGGATGCACGGTCGAACGGCGACGGTGCCGGCCGCGGATCCGGCGCCGAACCCGACGTACGGGATGGCGGCGCAGGGCGGGCGGCTCTCGCGCGGGCAGCGGATCTTCAACGTGCTGCTCGGCATGATCACGGCCGCGCTGGTGCTGCCGTTCGTCGTGCTGTACACACGGGAGCTCGCCACCACGGTCGCCCGGGCCGGCGATCCGGTCACGCTGGCGAAGTGGATCTACTGGTATCTCCTCAACAACGTCCGGGCGCTTCCGGCGTACTTCGCGGGCCTGGTCGTCGTCTTCGCGCTCCAGTGGATCCGCCCGGTGGACCGGGCGCAGGGGGCGTTCAGCCCGGCCGTCCGGACCGACATCCTGTACTCGGTCGTGATGTTCGCCTTCTACGCGACGGTGGCGCCGGCGTACCTGGGCTGGCTCAAGGCGCTGGCCACCGACGTCGTGCCGTCGATGGAAATCGTCCGCGCCGACGTCCTGCCGCCGGTCGCGCAGATCGTCGTGGGCTACCTCGCCGTCGACTTCCTCGGGTGGCTGCACCACCTCGTGCGGCACAAGGTCCCGCTGTTCTGGGCCTTCCACGCCGTGCATCACTCGCAGGAAGAGTTGAATCCGTTCTCCAACGAGCGGGTGCACCTGCTCGACTGGTTCGTGGCCAACCTGGTGAAGTTCCTGCCCGCGTTCTTCTTCACCGAGTCGATGGGCATCGTGCTGAACTACATCGTGATCCACAAGTTCCTGGACCACCTGAACCACGCCAACGTCCGGACCAATCTGGGGCCGCTCCGCTACGTATTCGTGACCCCGCAATCGCACCGGATTCACCACGCGGTCGAGCGGGAGTACTTCGATCTGAACTACGGCGTGTCGCTCAGCCTCTGGGACCACCTCTTCGGCACGCAGTGCCGCGACTACGAGGTCTATCCTGCGACGGGGATCCCGGATCGCTCGTACCCGTCGGAGACGGCGCTCGGAAGCGGCGGCGTCGTGCGCTCGTTCCTGCGCCAGCAGGTCTACCCGTTCCGGAAGATCCGGCGCTACTTCGACTAGCCCGCGGCGTCGGCCAGGATCCGCTGCAGGGGCGCGAGTGCCCGCTCCCACGTGAGTTCTTCGAGGTCGGCGCCTGAGGCCAGGCGGCGGCGGGCGTCCGGTGAGCGGCCCAGCAGGTCCACGACGGCGTTTGCGAATGCCTCCGGGCCGGCAGCCTCGAGGCAGGCCGGGGTGACCGCGTCCGGCAGGCCGGCCGCCACGGCCGGGGTCACCACGGTGGGCAGCCCCGCGGCCACCGCTTCGAGGACCTTGTTCTGGACGCCGCGCGCGGTCAGGAGCGGTGCGGTGGCGACGGCCGCCGCCCAGAGCCGCTCTCCGACGTGCGGCACACGGCCGGTGACCTCGATGCCCGCGGCGGTGTCGGCCAGCGCCTGCACGGCGCGGCTCGGGCTCGATCCGACCAGCTGGAGCCGCGCGTCGGGGCGCGCGGCACGGACGCGCGGCCAGACCTCGCGCGCCATCCACGTGGCGCCCGCCTCGTTCGGGGCGTAGTCCATCACGCCGCAGAAGACGACGACGGGTGCGTCGGCGGGCGGCCCGGGCGGGCGGAAACCCGCCACGTCCACGCCGTTCGCGACGACCTCGATTCGCGCACCCGGCGCCAGGGCAGCGAGCGCGTCGCGCTCGCGCGCGGTGACGACGGTCGTGACGCGGGCGTGTCGGGTGGCGTCGGCCTCGAACCGGGACAGACATCGGGCCTCGCGCGCGAACACCCAGCGCCGGGGTGGCGCGGATCGCGTGGCCAGGTCGGCCCACTTCTCGGAGTCCACGTCCACCATGTCGAGCACGAGCGGCCGATCGCGCAAGGGCGGCGCCAGCGCGAGGCGTGCCATGCCCGAGCAGTAGGCGAGCACGACGTCGGGCCGGTGGGCGGCGGTCACGCGCGCCACGGCCGGGCCGAGGTCCGGACCGTCGAGCAGCGCGTGCGTGAGCGGCCGCCGCGTGGGCAGCGCGAGCGCGCCGCGCGCGAGGTTGCGCAGCCGCGTCACGCGCACCGGCGTCGTCGTGGCGGCGAGCGCCGTGAGGTCGCCCACGTGCGACGCCTCCTCGTCGTCGTGGACGAGCGAGACGAGATCGACCGCCGCGAAGGTCGTCAGGTGCCGCAGCAGGTGCCAGGCGCGGATGCGGTCGCCCCGGTTGGGTGCCCAGGGCAGCCGGTGAGTGAGGAAGAGGACCCTCACGAGTCGCGCGATCGGATGACGACGGCCGGCACGCCGGCGGCGATGACCGCGTCGGGAATCGGGCGCGTCACGACCGAGCCCGCCCCGACGACCGCGTCGCGCCCGACGTCCGCCATGACGACCGACCCGCTGCCGATCCAGGCCCCCGCGCCGATGCGGACGAGTGACAGCCGGCCCTCCTGGTCGCGGATGGGCGTCGCGGTGTCGCCGGTGCCGTGGGTGTGGCGCCCGCTCGTCACGTGGACGGCCGAGCCGATCAGCACGTCGCGCTCGATGTGCGCCAGGCCCAGGAAGCAGCCCGGGCCGATGTAGGCGTGGTCGTCGATCCGCACCCCGGCCTTCGAGCACAGCGTGCCGAAGCCGACGACCGCCGTCGGCGCGCAGCCGGCCGTCGTGCGCGACAGGAACGCGCGGCGCAGGTACTGGCCGGTGACGCCGGGCACGAGCGCGAGGAGCTGCATCGTGCCCTCCACGGCGCGATCGGCCCCGAGCAGGCGGCGGCGCAGGGGGAACGTCAGCAGGGACGGTGACACGGCCACGAGCGCCGCCCCGCGGGCGAGGGCCTTCAGGCCGGTGCCCGACTCGGGTCGCGGCGGCGTCGCGGATCCGGCGGTGGAGGAGGCGTTCGTCACGGTTCTGCGCAGTCCTGCAGCGCCCGGGCGCCGCCCACTCATGATAATCGAGTGATTGTCGCGCCCGCGCGCACGTGGTTGCCGCGCGTGGCGCGCCGCGACACGGTGAAGGTGCCGCCGTGCCGCGCCGCCCGCGGGCGCGGCGTGGGGCACAATAAGGGTTTGCGCGGCGCCACCCGGCGGTGCCGCCGGCGGAGGACACGGTCATCGCGGTGACGACGGCGGCGGAACGAGCGGCGCCCGTGCGGGTGGGCTTCGTCCTGCACGTGATGCAGGTGGCGGGAGCCGAGGTGCTGGTGGCCGAGACCATCCGGCGCCTGGGAGCCCGGATCGAGCCCGTCGTGCTCTGTCTCGACGCGGTCGGTGCCCTGGGCGCGATCGTGCAGGCCGAGGGCGTCGAGGTGGTCGCGTTCGATCGGCAGCCTGGGCTCGACCTCGGCGTGGCGCGGCGCATGGCGCGGGTGATCCGCGCGCGGCGGCTGCAGGTCCTGCACGCCCACCAGTACACGCCGTTCTTCTACGGCGCCATCGCCGCCCGCCTGGCCCGTGTCGGGACACGGGTCGTGTTCACCGAGCACGGCCGGCACTACCCGGACGTGGTTTCGGCGAAGCGGCGGCTCGTCAACCGGCTGGTGCTGCGGCACCTCGCGGACCGGATCACGAGCGTCAGCGACTTCGGCGCGCGCGCGCTGGCCGATCACGACGGTTTCGTCGGACGGCCGATCGAGGTGATCGAGAACGGGATCGATCCGGAGCGGTACGAGCCGGCTGGCGATCGGGACGCGCTGCGCGCGCGGCTGGGCCTGGCGGCGAGCCGCCGCTACGTGGCGGCCATCGCGCGGTTCCATCCG
>JAWKHR010000012.1:0-145420 GCA_041394725.1 Vicinamibacterales bacterium
GTCGCCGTCGATGGAGGCCGACATCCTCGGCAGCCGCACGCGAAGGCTCGAGGCGGCCGTGGAGAAGCACCGCGGCAAGTGTCCGTCCATCCAGGGCCGGATCCTGCGCGGCAAGCCGTCGGTGGCGCTCATCCAGGAAGTGCTTCGCGGCCGGCACGACCTGCTCGTGCGGTACCACGGGCGCGACCTCAAGGCGGAGCGGGGCTACGGCGCCGTGGACATGCAGCTCCTGCGCAAGTGCCCGTGTCCGGTGTGGCTGGTGGGCGTGGGCGAGAAGACCCGGCCGAAGCGCGTGATGGCGGCCGTGCATCCGGACCCGCAGCACCCGGAAGCGCGGGCGCTCAACCAGCGCATCATCCACGCCGCGGCGGAACTGGCGCGCCTCGAGAAGGGCCGCCTCGTCATCATGACCGCGTGGGCGCCCTTCGGCATGAGCCTGATCGACGACCTGGTCACCGAGGAGGACCTGAAAACCTACCGCAAGGCCGCCGAGACGACCGCCGCGGACGCGCTGAACGACCTGCTCGCGTCGACGGGCGATCTCGGGGTGAAGTTCGAGACCGCGCTGGTGAAGGGCGATCCCGCGAAGGTCATCCCGTCCTACGCGAAGCGCCAGGACATCGACGTGATCGTGATGGGCACGGTCGCCCGCAGCGGCCTCGTCGGGATGATCATGGGCAACACCGCCGAGCGGGTGCTCCAGGCCCTGCGCTGCTCGGTGCTCGCGCTGAAGCCCGACGGCTTCGAGACGCCCGTCAGGCCGGCGCGCTGAAGCGCCTGGTCCTGTCGCCGCGGCGCCCGGGCTCGCCGGGCGCCGCGCCTACTTGATGATCGCCTGCTCGAGGATGGCCGAGTAGGCGTAGCCCGCGCCGAAGTCCTTGTCGATCCCGAGCGTGCCGGTGACGGTGACGACCTCGCCGACGCGAACGGGTCGCGCCGTCTCGTCAGTCGTGACCGTCAGGTCGTTGGTCGCGTCGGCGTCGTTCCCGGACCCGTCGCGCAGGTGGAACCAGTTCCGTCCCAGGATGCCGTTGTTGACCTTGACGACGGTGCCGCGAACGGTGACGGGCTTGCCCGAGAGCGACTGCCGCTTCGCCCAGGCGTCGGCGATCGACAGGCCGCCCGCGGGCGGCGGGTTCGGCTGGACGACGGGCGGTCCGGCCGCGCCGGCCGACATCGCGGTCCCCGCCGGCGGCGCGGACGCCGCTCCTGACGCCGTGGCGTGGCTGCTGCCGAGCGCCATCGATGACGCCGCGTCGCCCGCGGCCGGCATCGGCGCCGGCCCGGCCGTTGGCGCCACGAGCGACTGCCCGTCGCGCGCGACCTGCGACACGAAGTAGACCAGCGGGAAGTCGCGGTCGAGCGTGTTGCTGTGGAAGTTCTGCATCGGCATCTCGAGCAGCACCGTCAGGCGCTCGCCCTTCGTCACCGGGAACTCGGTGGCCGCGATCCACACGTCCTTGCCGTCGGCCTGGAGTCTCGCGTAGGTGTACCCGCCCGAGTTGATCGACTCGGTGACCGCGCCCGTGAACGTCGGCGCACCGGCGTCCTGCGGCGCGGCGGCCTGTGCGGGGGCCGCGCCGGAGGCCGGTTGGGCCTGACCGGCGGACGCGGCCGTGCCGGTGCCGTCCGCGGAGGTGCCGCAGGCGGCAGCGGCGAGCCCGAAGGCCGTGACGCAGGCGACCGCGAACCGGGTGACGGGACGACGAGGAGAACGGGGACGGCAGGACGTGGCGACCATGACGGTAGCGTATCAGTGTTCCGCGCCGCCGGACGCGCGCCCGGGGGCCAGCGGCCTCAGTGCCGCGTGGCCAGCCGGTGATCGATGTGGGCGAGCTTGTCCGGATTGCGGACCACGCGAACGCCGGTGACGGCGTCCGCCTCGACCGAGAGCACGAAGATCGATTCGAGTCTGCCGCCGACGCGAAGGACGAGCGCCGGCTCGGCGTTGACCTCCTCGATCGCCATCGACGCCTCGCTCGCCAGTCCCGCCGTCTGTGCCGTGCGATGCAGGCCGACCAGGAACGCGACCACGCGGTCGCGACCGACGAGCGGGCGGCGCGCCGCGGTCGCCTTGCCGCCGCCGTCGCTCCAGATGGTCACGTCCTGCGTCAGCATTGCCGTCAGCTCGGCGCCGTCGCCGGCCGTGAACGCGCGCGCGAAACGCTCCGCCACCGCGCGCCTTGCTCCGGCGGTGCCCGCGAGCCGCGGCCGGCCCTCCGCCAGGCGGGATCTGGCGCGGTGCAGGAGCTGCCGCGAGTTGTCGGCGCTCGTGCCGAGGATGTCGGCAATCTCCGCGTGCCCGTGGCCGAAGACGTCCTTGAGCAGCAGGACGGCGCGCTCCTCGGGCGAGAGCGCCTCGAGGAGCACGAGGAACGCCAAAGTCACGGTCTCGGATCGCTCGACGAGCCCATCCGGGCCCGCCTCCTGGTCCGTCAGGATCGGCTCGGGCAGCCACGGCCCGATGTAGGTCTCGCGCGTCGCCCTCGCCGACTTCAGCCGGTCCAGGCACAGGCGGGTCACGATGGTCGTGGCAAAGGCCTGGGGCGAGCGGACGTCCGACCGGTCGGCGGCCCGATAGCGCAGCCACGCGTCCTGCAGCACGTCCTCGGCGTCCGACGCGCTGCCGAGCATGCGATACGCGACGGAGAACAGGAGCGCCCGGCCGGTAGTGAAGACGTCCTCGCTCATCAGCTCACGCGACGCGGCGGAACATCGCCGCCATCCCATCTTCCATTGTCGGGTATCTCGGCCGCCAGCCGAGGCCGGCCTTCGCGCGGTCGTTCGACAACGGCATCTGGATCGACATGATGCCGGCCAGGTAGGGAGCGACCAGCCGGGGCAGCCAGGCCGGCACGCGGAACGGCCTCGGGGCGCCGGTGTGGGCGGCCAGCGTCTCGGCGATCTCGGTCATGCTGACGGCCCGATCGTCCACGATGTCGTAGACGGCGCCCGCCGGTCCCGCATCGAGCGCGAGCACGGTGGCGGCCACCGCGTCGTCGAGGTGGACGAGCGGCAGGCGGCCCCGGTCGTCCCGGACCACCGGCAGCCGGCGCTGGCGCACGAGGTCGATCATCGCCCTGGTTGACGGCGTGCCCGGACCATAGAACATGCCGTATCGCAGGACCACGCCCTCGACGAGACCCCGCGCGGAGGCCCGAAGCACCTGATCTTCCATCGCGGCTACCGCGGCCGCGGCGTCGTTCGACGGCGCTCCCGCGGAGGAGTCTCGCGGCGCCAGCAGCGCGAACGATCCAGCGACGAACCGGCGCGCGCCGGCCGCGACCGCGGCATCGAGCAGGTTGCGCGTGCCCTCGACCCGGAGGCGATTGGTCGCCGTGATGTCGCCGGCCTTGCGCGGGCCGTCCTTGGGCAGCGCCGTCAGCTGGTGAATCACGTGCGTGGGGCTGGCGGCCGCGACCGCAGCCGCCAGGGCGGGCCGATCCAGCGCGTCGGCCACGGCCACCGACGCACCGAGCGCGAGGAGATCGGTCCGCTTGCCGATCGACCGCGTGAGCGCCGTCACGTCGTGCCCCGCGGCGACCAGCGCGCGTACGAGCGGCACGCCGATGGTGCCCGACCCGCCGGCGACGAAGACTCTCATGACGTTCTCCTTCCGCCAACGATCACGCCAATGGCCAGCAGCGCGCCCGCCGCCTCTGTGATCGACAACAGCACCGCCGTCGTCGCGAAGAGCGGCCGCCACCCGGTCGCGACGCGGGCGACGTGATCCGCGCTGTCGAGGACGAAGTGATTGACGACACCGAAGACGAGCGACCCGCCGAGGGCCAGCCCGACGATCCAGGCACCCGGCCGCTCGGCCAGACGGGTCAGCGCGAGGCCCGCGAGGGGGATCGCGAGGACCACCGCGAGGACGAACACGCTGGCAACAGGCGGCATCGGCACCCCGGCGCCCGCATGGGCGGCGCCGTGCGCGAGGGTCACGATCAGGTGGACGAACACCGCCGCGGCCATCCAGCGCCAGAGCCTGCTGTGGCGTGTCTTCATGCCCGGTTGACGAGTCAGGGAGGCGCGATGTGACAGGAGCGGGCCGCGGCGACCCGGAGCGGCCGCCAGGTCGAGGCCGACGACGGGGAAGCCTCAGGAGGCGGCCTCGACGACCGACCTTCCGCGCCTCAGACCTTGAAGCCGTCGGGCGCGACCGCGATGAGCAGCTCGCGAATGGCGGCCTCGGGCAACGCGCCGTCCGGACCGTCGGGCTGGAACGTGAACCCGGTCATGTAGACACCGGGTGAGGTCCGGCGCGGCTGCGTGTGCACGGCCACCGCCGAGACCTCGACCGCGGCCACGCCCGGGCCCGTCAGCCGGATGTGCAGCCGCTGGCCCGACCGGAAACTGACCTCGCTGAGCACCGCGAAACCGGTGCGGTTCAGGTTGAGGACCCGGATCGGAAAGCCGACGGGCACCAGCTCTCCCTTCACGCGCAGCAGCACGTCCACGCGCGGCGAGCTCCGCTGGTTGCGCGACTGAAGGCCCAGTGCCATCCCGGTGGGACAGGGCAACACGCATGCCAGTGGCTCGAACGCCATGGCGACCCGCGGCCGGCCGCCGCGCGGCCTCGGGCCGGCACGAAGACCCGCCGTCGAATGACAGATCTGGCCGGTGCGGGCGGCCTACTTGATCCGGATGTCCTGCCGCGTCGTCTCGCCGTCCTTCACGACGATGGGGATCGAGGCCGGCAGCAGCTGCTCCAGGAACGACGCCGACCGCCACTCGTCGTCGGCCACGTCGGTGAGGGCCGCGACGCGGTAGTCGCCCGCGGGGAGATCCCGCGCGAAGAACGTCCCGTCGTCGCCGGGCCTGACGACCTGGACGCGCGGCGACCGCGGGTGCCAGAGTCCGCGGTCGGCCGCGAAGATGACGATGAAGTAGTCGGACGCCGGCGCGCCGGAGGCCGAGGAGAGCACGCCCGTCACGAGCGAGTGCTGATCGGTCATCGCGATCGTCACGTCGTCGATGCTGCCGTGCTCGAACGTCAGCGGCGCGTCGCGCAGATCAGCCCCGTTCGCTGTGATCGCGCGCACCGTCCAGTCGCGGCCGACCGCCGGCGGCAGGCGCACCTGCACGTCGTAGTCGCCCGGCTGGATGCCGGTGACCTGGAACGCGCCCTTCTCATCCGTGATGGCCGATCGCACGGTCACGCCGGACAGCGGCGAGTCGCTCGTCGGGACGCCCGGCGTCGAGCGTCCGACGGGCTCGATCGAGATGCGGGCGCCTTGCCAGGAGTCGGGCGCCGCACCAGAACCGGCGGCCGCGAGCGTGCCCGAGAACGTCATGCCGGGCTGCAGGCGCAACGCCAGACCGTCGATGTCGTCACCCGAGACCTGCACGCTGGCGACGGCCCAGTCCGTCTGCTCGCCCGTCGAGATCGACCGCAGCGACCCATCCGGGTTGAGCGTCACCCCGCCTCCGAGGGCGGTGATTCGGTAGCTGCCGGGTGGGACGTTGCTGATCGTGAATCGGCCCTGCCGGTCGGGCCGGCTGGGTCGAGGCCCGAGGAGGCCGGACAGCGGAAGCGGGGGACCGATCGCGTCGGCCGCGATCGTCACCGCCGGCGCGGGCCGGCCGTCGACGCCGGTGACCACGCCGGAGATCGTGGCCATCTGGATCAGGGCGATCGGAATGTCCACGCCCTCGCGTTCCTCGCCGAGGCCGACCGTCACGGGCGTGGCCACCGAGGCCACTGGCGTGCCGGGATAGTAGGTCGGCGTGTAGCCGACCATGCGCGCCTCCTGCGCGGCAGCCGCCCGCGCGGCGGGCAGCGCGGGACGTCCGCCCGGCTGCGCGAGTTCGCGGACGACCTCGTCGTAGCTCCGGGCCCGGACCTCGATCTCGCCGCGCCCGACCGACGGCAGCGCCCCGACGAGGTAGTCGCCTGGCGCGAGGCCGAAGATCCGGTAGACGCCGCGATCGTCGCTCGTGAACTCCCCGGCCGTGACCAGGCGTCCCCCGGCCTCCGCCTGCGCGATCGGGATCGCCACGACCTGGGTGTCCGCGAGTGGCTCGCCCGTGGCGAGGCGCAGCGTGCCCGTGATGACGGCGCCTCGCGGCAGCACCACGCGCACGCCGGTGAGCTGCTGCGCTTCGGCGAGCGCGATCGACGTGCCGGGACGTCCGGGGCGCCTCGCGCCGAAGCTGTTCCGCAGATACGCCGGCTTGTCCGCCGTCAGCGTGTAGCGGCCCGCGGGCAGACCGCGGAAGGCGAACCGCCCGTCGTCGTCCGTCACCAGGCTGCGCGCATCGCTGCCGTCGCCCGCCGACAGCGTGACGATCGCGCGCCGCACGGGCGCGTCCGAGTCCGTGCCGCCGGTGACGACGCCCGCCAGAAGGGCCGTGCCGGCCGGCGGCCGCTCGGCCCGCGCCGCCGACCCGTCGCGCTGCTGCGCCTGCGCGGCGTCGACGGACATGTCCGGGCGCGCGGCGCCGACGACCGCTACGACGCAGGCGAGGCGGGTGATGCCGGCGACGACGAGCCGGACCCGGCGTCGGGCGGTCATCGCGATCCCTCCATGACGAGATCCAGGGTCCGGTCCAGGCCTGGCGCCACCGTGAGTCGCGCCGCGCGCGCCACGAGCGTCTGCAGGAACTCCGGATCCGTCCAGCGCTGCCGATCCTGATCGCTGACCGCGGCGACGAAGTATTCGCCGGGCACGAGCGCAGGCGCGCGGTAGGACCCGAGCGGGGTGATGGTCGCCGTCTTGAAGTGCGACGCGCTCAGACCGTAGTCGCGCCACGCCGCCTGGTCGGTCGGGAAGAACAGGACGGCGCCGCTGTCGACGGGCGATCCGGCACTCGTCCGCACGTAGCCCGTCAACGACGTCGTCCGGCTCGTCAGGTGGACGACGACGCCGGTGATGTCGCGACTGCCGTCCACGACGAGAAATGTGTTCAGCAGGTCGCGGCCCTCGTACTCGATCGACGCGACCGAGAATCCCTGCGTGCCCAGGCCGACGTCGATGACGTACCGGCCTGGTAACACCCGGGTGATTTCGAGTGGGACCGGGACCGGCGGCGTGGGGTCTCTCGAGCCGGAAAGGCCTCCGAACGGCAGGCCCAGCGAGAGATCGCCGCCGGCAGGTTCCAGGCGGATAACTGGTCCGGTACGCACGCCCTCCGGCGGGTTCGGGCTCTCGTCCCACAGGTAGTGCCCGGTCACGGTGACGCCCGCCTGCAGGGGAATCACGAGGTCGCGGACGTCCTGACGGCCGACGCTGAGCGGGATGCGCCCCATGACGCCCGGCCCGCGGCCGGTGCGTGCGACGTAGCGCAGGTTGTTGGTCCCCGCGATGCCGCCGGTGCTCAGGCCCCCGGCGAACAACTGCGCCCGCGACGGCATGATCTGGCCGAGCGAGCTTCCCGCCGCCGGGCTCGCGAGGCCGAACTGCCTGGTGCTGGCGACGACGACGTAGTCACCGGCCGGCACGCGGAGGAACGTGAAAGCCCCGGCGTCGTCGGACAGCGTCAGCGCGGCCTCGGCGGCGTCGCCGATGCTCTCCGCGCCGACCGGCAGGATGCGGACCGGCACGCGTGCCAGCACGTCCGCATCCCCCGTCAGGTGCCCGGAGACGCGGACGGTGGGGACGAGATCCATCTGCACGTCGACGTCGGTGCGTTCGTCGCCGTAGTCGACCGTCACGGCCGACGCCTGGTCCAGCGAGCGCGCCGTCGGGTGGAACGCCATCGGATACGCCGTGGCGCCCGAGCCGGGCAAGGGCGTCGGGAAGACCCCGACCAGTAAGCGCAGGTCGGCGTTCTCGTCCTCCCGCGTCATCGCCAGCGGCGTCGGCGCGGTCGCGGCGGCGCCGCCCGGTGGCGGGGGAGCCACGGTCGTCGCCTGGGCGGCGGCTTCACCCGGCAGGGTGAGCTGGACGCTCGGCACCTGGATGACGTACGCACCCGGCCGGAGGCCGGCCAGACGATACCGGCCGCGATCGTCGGTCCGGGCGTCCGGCCCGGAGGCCCACTGTTCGTGTCCGGCGACGCGCACGCGCACGAGCGCGCGGACGGGGATGCCGACCAGCGGTTCGCCGCGCTCGTCGCGCACGGTGCCGGTGATGGCGGCCGGCCGCCACAGCGTGAGGTTCGCCTGCTGGAACCACTGGCCGTCGCGCAACTCGAGTCGGACGGCGACGTTGATGCCGGGCGTCTCCTTGTAGCTGCCGGTGAAATAGCCCGGCTTGGACGCGCTCAGCGCGTAGTTCGCGAACGCGGGCAGCCGCGTGAAGACGAACCGCCCTCGCGCGTCGGTCAACTGGCGCGGCAGCGGGCCGGGCCCGCCGCGCCCGGGGCCGGCGAGGCTGACGATGGCGCCGTCGATGGGCTGCCCGGTGGCGCCGTCGGTGACGACCCCGCTGATGGCGCCGGTGCCGGTCTGGACCGTGAAGGCCTGCATCGCCTGCGTGGCCGCGCCGGTGCCGTCCAGGGCGCCGGCCGGCGCCATGGCCCGCGGCTGCATCGCGGCGCCCCACACCATGGCGCCGATGGCCGCGCATGACAGCGCGAGACGTCTGCGCATCGGTGGACCTCCGCCCGTGTTGACCGTGTGGGGGGATTATGGGGGACCGGGTGCGGTGAGGCAACCTCGCGTTCCACGCTTCGTCGGCGTCGGGACGCGCGGCTGGACTAGACTGGCGGCGGGAGGCCGCCATGTCCTTCGTCCCCGCCGCCGCCGACGTCTGGTCGGCCTGGCGATCGTTGCGCCGCGCGCCTTGGTACGCGGCGACGAGCATCGGTGTCGTCGCGCTGAGCGTGACGCTCACGGCCACCATCCTGGCGATCACCGACGTCGCGCTCTTCAAGCCGCTGCCGTTTCCGGACGAGACGCGGCTGTTCGCGATCGCCCCCGGACACACGGCGCTGCCGCCGCCCTGGCTCGGCTCCGTCTCGCCCCTCGACGTGACCACCTGGCGCGAGGCCGCGCCGGACGTGCCGGCCACGGCGATGTACATCGGCGACTCGGTGACGATCGGTCAGGGCATGTACGTCCGCGGCGCCCGGATCGACGATCGCTTCTTCGACGTCTTCGGACGTCGGCCGGCATTCGGGGAATTCGCGCCCGCCGACTACGCGAGCTACGAGCCGATTCGACCCGCCATTCTCACCCACGGGCTGTGGGTGCGCGCCTTCGGCGGGGACCCGGCGATCATCGGTCGCACGGTCACGAACCGCGAGGGCCGGGGCATCCGCATCGTCGGCATCCTTCCGGAGGACATGGTGCTTCCGGATCCGTTCCGGGCCGAGGTGCTGACACCGCTCTACAACCCGGATCCGCGGCGGGCGGGACGCAGCCAGCGGGTCTTCGTGCGGCTCCCGCCCGGTGAGACGGCCGCGAGCCTCACCTCGCGCCTGTCGGCCGCGTCTGCGCGAGTCGCCGCCGAGACGCCGGCGCAGCCGCCCCGGCCGAACCAGTCGGAGCGCTCCCGAATCCTGGCCGGGCCGTACGACGCGGTCGAGCTCGTCCCGATTCGGGTGTCGATGAACGGCAGCCGGACACGCACGGCGTGGATCATCCTGGCCGTCGGCGGCGGGCTGTTCGTGCTCGCGGCCCTCAACCTCACCGCGCTCGCGATTGCCCGGGCGCGCGACCGCCGTCGCGACTTCGCGCTGCGCGCCTCTCTCGGCGCGTCGCGGACGGATCTGCTGCGCCTGCTGGTCGTCGAACAGGTGATCACGATCCTCGCCGGCACCGCCATCGGACTCTGGCTCGCGGTCGTCGCGTTGCGGACCACGCTGGACCTGATGCCGGCGTACCTCCTCATGGCGGACGCCACCATCAGCGCGCGCGTCGTGCTTGCGAGCATCGCGGTCGCGACGGTCTGCGCGCTGGGGGTTGCCACCATGGCCGCACGAACCGCCTGGCGCGGCGACGCGAGGCCGGATCTCGCCGATGGCGGCGCCGCCACCACGCGGGCGCGCCCGTTCCTGATCGGCGCGCAGGTGGCGACGGCGTTCCTGCTCCTCGTCGGCGGCGCGCTGGTCACGGGCAGTCTGTTGCGCGTGTGGGCCGAGGATCCGGGTGTGGCGGTGGCCAACCGCGCGGTCTTCACGTTCATCGCGCCGCGCGACATGTCCGCCGAGGCGCGTCTGGGCCTCATCGACGTGGTGCGGGGAGTGCCCGGCGTCCGGGCAGCCGGCGCCACCGACCGGCCCTTCGTCGAAAACGCGCTGAATGGCAGCAGTTTCCGGACCCCGGACGGTGCGACGAATGCCCTGGCCGAGAGCATGGCCATCACCGCGGGATTCCTCGAGGCTGCGGGGGTCACGCCCGTGGCCGGCCGGCTGCCGAGCGACGTCGAGCTGACCCGTGGGGATCCCCTCGTGGTCGTCAGCCGGAGCGTGGCGGACGGGTTCTGGCCGGGGCGATCCCCGGTGGGGCAGACGCTGATGCACGACGACGGGCGCCCGTTCACGGTCGTCGGCGTGGTCGAGGACGCCAGGCTCATCGCGCTCGATCGCCTCGAGGAAGGGCAGATCTTCTGGCCGATGGCGTCACGGTCCGACGGGCCGGTGCTGCACAACACCGTCGTCTGGCTCGACCGGGCGAACGACGAGGCCCTGGCGCGCGTGGGCGCCGCGGTCATCGCGCGTTGCCCGTATTGCTCGGTCGATCGCGCCGAGCGCGTCGTCGATGCGTTCGCCGGCACCATCCGGTCGCGCCGGTTCAACGCCTGGCTCTTCGCGTCGTTCTCGGTCGCGGCGCTCCTCATCGCGGCGGTCGGCGTGCTCGGCGTGGTCGCGATGTCCGTGGCGCGGCGGACGCGCGAAATGGGGATTCGCCTGGCGCTCGGCTCGACGCGCGGCGGGCTCGTCCGGACCGTGCTCGGAGAGCAGGTGCGTCCGATTGTCCTGGGGCTGCTCGCCGGCATGGCCGGCGCGTCCTGGACGGCGCGCCTGGCCGAGACGCTGCTCTACGAGACGACGGCCTACGACCCGCTCATCTGGGCGGCTTCGATCGCGACGCTCCTCGGCGTCGCCGTGGCCGCGACGCTCGTCCCGTCGTGGCGGGTCTCGAGGACGGATCCGGTACGGGCGCTGCGGGTGGAGTGAGGCGTGGGCGCGATCTCGGTGCCAAGGGCGCTTCCCGACCCGCCGACTCGCGGGGCGGCAACCCGCGCCGTCACCTCGATCGCCAGACGGCGACGCTGACGAGCACGGCGCCTTCGACGGTCTCGCCGTGTTCGGTCGCCGGATCGTGAACGCCGATCATCGCCTGGATGGTCACCCGGTTTGCCGGCCGCATGGAGACGCCGGCGATTCCGCCCAGCGTGAAGCGGCTGCTCCTGAGGCGGCCCCCGACGTAGACCCCCGGCCCGCCGGGGGTCGCACGCGCCTCGGCGCAGGAGACGGGCTCGCACCGCGTGACCGTCTCGAAGCTCCGCCGGCCGGCCGAGGCGCCGACGAACGGCTGGATCTTCGATCGTGGCCGGAATTCGTAAAGCACCTCGCCGAGGAGCAGCGCGCCGCGACGGCCCGTGTCGTGAATGGTGAAGGGGCCGAAGGTGCTGGTGCGATCGCCGATGTCGACCGCGAAGTAGCGAAGGCGCACCGCGACGCGCCGGTTCCACTCGATGGAGGCCACCGGCCCCAGGAGGGTGCCTCTGCAGGCGGGCCCCCCGTTCAGGCAGGCCGGCCCGGCGTGGACGCCGGCATCGACGGATACCTGACCGGCGGCAGGCGTGGGGACTCCAATCAGGCCGGCGGCGATCAGGGCGCCGAGCCATGCCCGCCGTGGTGAGGACGGTGATCTGCGGGACATCATGCGCGACCTGGCTGCGGGACGACGCAAGTCGTGCGCCATCGTCGCGTCAGGCCGCGCCCGGCTGGTCAACCAGTACCGACGAACACGAGGTCGAAGTGCGGGGGATGTTCCGCCGGCTCCGTGAGTTCTTCCAACGGCACCGGCGTGTCGCGACAGGTGGGGCACGGACACGGCTTGCCGGCCGAAGCTCACCCGAAGGGTGAGCGAAGGCTGGTGGACGGCGCGGGGCTCGAACCCGCGACCTCCGCGTTGCGAACGCGGCGCTCTCCCAGCTGAGCTAGCCGCCCACGACGGCTGGTGCCGACCCGCGGGATGGGGACCCCGCGGTGCGCGACCGTGCGCCGCCCTGTCAGGCAGGGCGGCAGCAGCCGCGACCCCCAAGTGTAGCATGGCGCACCCGCTGATCTGCGCAGTCCTGCAATCCGCCGACGCCGCCAGGCGGAGGCGGACGCCGTCGTGTGCACTTCCGATCCGGGGCCGTCAAACCCGCCTGCTAGACTGCGGGGATGGCGGACCCGAAAGGACCCATCAAGCGGATCGGCGTGCTCACCGGCGGCGGCGACGCGCCCGGCCTCAACGCGGTCATCCGCGCCGTCGTGAAGTCGGCGGCCAACGCCGGCATCGAGTGCGTCGGGCTCGAGGACAGCTTCGACGGCCTGATCTTTCCCGAACGCTCGCGCCCGCTGACGCCGCGCGACGTGACCGGCATCCTCCGCCTCGGCGGCACCATCCTCGGCACGACCAACCGCGGCAATCCCTTCGCCTATCCGGTCGAGACCGAGTCCGGTCCGGTGGATTACTCGGATCTCTGCGTCCAGAACTTCCACAAGGCCGGCCTCGACGCGCTCATCGTGATCGGCGGCGACGGCACCCTGGCCATCGCGCACGAGTTCCACGTCCGCGGCATCCGCATCGTCGGCGTCCCGAAGACCATCGACAACGACATCGTCGAGACGACCATGACGTTCGGGTTCGACTCGGCCGTGGCGTACGCGACCGACGCCATCGACCGGCTGCACTCGACCGCCGAGGCGCACCATCGCGTGATGGTCCTCGAGGTCATGGGCCGCTACGCCGGCTGGATCGCGCTTTACGCCGGGATCGCCGGCGGCGCCGACGTGATCCTGATCCCCGAGATCCCGTTCGACCTCGACAAGGTGGCCGCGCACATCAAGGCGCGCGAGGCCTGGGGCGCGCGGTTCAGCATCGTTGTCGTCGCCGAGGGCGCGCACGCGCAGGGCGGCGTGCGGTCCGTGGTGACGCCCGGGACGGCCGACCGCGTCGAGCGCCTCGGCGGCATCGGGGCGCAGGTCTCGGCGGGCCTCGAGCTGCTGGCGGGCAAGGAGAGCCGCCACGTCGTGCTCGGCCACCTGCAGCGCGGCGGATCGCCCACGTCCTACGACCGGGTGCTGGCCACCCGCTTCGGCGCATACGCGGTGGAGTTGCTCCAGCGGGGGGAGTCCGGCGTGATGACCGCGCTCCACTCGCCGGACATCGTCGCCGTGCCCCTGGAGAAGGTCGTGGGGCACACCCGGAGCGTGCCGCCCGACGGGGACGTCGTCCGCGCCGCGCGTCACGTCGGGATCTCGTTCGGCGACTAGCAGAGCCTAGGACCCCTCGATCGCCCGCTCGACGATCTCCCTCGCACGCGCCCGATCCGCGCCGGCGCAGCCGAGCGCGGCCATCATGAGGAGCCGCGCCTTGGCACCCGGCAGCGCGCCGGCGAGCAGCGCCCCGTGCGTGGCCAGGTGCTGGCCGCCGCCGTCGTAGCCGTAGCGCGGGCTCACGCGCCCGACCGGCGATCGCGACGAGATCGTCACGAGGACGCCCGCCCGCGCCGCGTCGGCCAGGGCCGGCACGATGTCCGGCGGCACGTTGCCACGGCCGAAGCCGATCACCGCGAGGCCGCGCACGCCCGCGTCCACCACGACGCGGATGAGCGTGTCGCCCATGCCGGTGAACGCCTGCACCAGGCCGACCTGCGTCTCGATGCGGCTCACCCGCATCCCGGCCTCGGCGCCCGGCGCCTGCCAGTCGGGGCGGGGCAGCGGGGAGCGGCGGAACAGAGCCCGGCCGCCGTCGACGACCCCGAGCGGCCCGAACTCCAGCGAGGCGAAGGCGCCCGACGTCTCCGCGTGCACCTTGCGCGCCTCGCGCGCCGCCAGGATCTCGTCGTTCATGACGATCAGGACACCGTGCCCGATCGCGTCCGCGCACGCCGCCACCCGCACCGCCGCCAGCAGGTTGGCCGGGCCGTCCCAGCTCGGATCCGACACGGTCCGCATCGCGCCGACCAGGACGACGGGCTTGGGGCTGGTGAGCACCAGGTCGAGGAGGAACGCCGTTTCCTCCATCGTGTCCGTGCCGTGCGTGATGACGAGGCCATCCACGTCGGGCCGCTCGAGCCAGGCCGCGGCGCGGCGGGCGAGCCGCCACATCTGTTCCGGCGTGACGTGAGGGCCGGGCAGCCGCGAGAAGTCCTCGACCTCGATGTCCGCCAGGTCGCCGAGGCCCGGGACCTGGGCGAGGATGTCGGCGGCGCCCATCGCGGGCACCGCCGCGCCCGTCGCCGGGTCGAGCCGCATCGAGATGGTGCCGCCCGTGAAGAGGATGCCGATCATCGGCGGTCGGGGCCTCAGGAGGCGAGGACGTCGAGGTACTTGAGGGCGCCGCCGGTGTTGAAGACCACGACGGTGTCGTGCGCCTTGATCCGGCCTTCGCCGGCGAGCACCCGGAGCGCGTGCAGGGCGGCGCCGCCCTCGGGTGCGGCGCTGATGCCCTCGAGCCGGCCGAGGTCACGCATGCCCTGCACCATCTCGGCGTCGCCGACCGACACCGCGGCGCCGTGGCTCTCGCGCACCGCGCGCAGCACCAGGAAGTCGCCAATCGCCTTCGGGACGCGCAGGCCGTCGGCCACCGTGTGGGCGTCCTCCCACATCGTGGACTTCTCGGCGCCGGCCCCGAACGCCCGGACGATCGGCGCGCAACCGGCCGCCTGCACCGTCACCATGTGCGGCCGGCGGATCGGGTCGATCCACTCGAGCGCGGCCATCTCGGCGAAGGCCTTCCACATGCCGACCATCCCGGTGCCGCCGCCGGTGGGGTAGATCACCCAGTCGGGCAGCGTCCAGCCGAGCTGCTCGGCCAGTTCGTAGCCCATCGTCTTCTTGCCCTCGATGCGGTACGGCTCCTTGAGCGTGGAGACGTCGTACCAGCCCTCGGACTTGCCGCGTTCGGCCGCGATCCGGCCGGCGTCGGTGATGAGGCCGTCGACGAGCGTCACGTCCGCGCCGTAGAGCTCGCACTCCCGGATGAAGGGCCGCTTCACGTCGCGCGGCATGAAGACCTTCGCCTCGAGGCCCGCGCGCGACGCATACGCCGCCAGCGCGTTGCCGGCGTTCCCGGCCGTCGGCACCGACAGGACCTTCGCGCCCAGGTGCGCCGCGCGGGTCACGGCCGCCGAGAGGCCGCGCGCCTTGAAGGAGTTCGTCGGGTTGAGCGACTCGTCCTTGATGTACAGCCGGTCCAGGCCGAGCGACCGACCCAGCCGCCGCGCCCGCAGCAGGGGCGTGAAACCCTCGCCGAGCGTGATCGGCCGTTCCAGCCCGTTCGGCGTGTCGAACAGCGGCATCAGCTCGCGGTACCGCCACATGTTCGGCTCGCGGCCGGCCAGCGCGTCGCGCGACCACTTGCGTGCGGCCGTGAGGTCGTAGCGGGCCAGCAGCGGCGCGCCGCACGGGCAGAGGTGATGCCGCTGCCGGGCGTCGAATGGACCGGCCCCGCAGGGCACCGAGCATTCGAGGTGGGAGAAATAGGACGCGGGCTGTGCCATCGACGCCGGCCTACTTGCCGAGGAGCTCGTGGTCCTTCTTCTTCTGCAGCTCGTCGATGGTGCCGACGTGCAGGTCGGTGATCTTCTGCACCTCGTCCAGCGCCCGCCGTTCGTCGTCCTCGGAGATCTGGTGGTCCTTGAGCATCTTCTTCAACTTGTCGTTCGCGTCACGCCGCACCTGCCGGATCGTGTTGCGGCCGTCCTCGGCGTACTTGTGGACGAGCCGGGACATCTCCTTGCGCCGTTCCTCGGTGAGCGCCGGAATCGGGATCCGGATGACCTTGCCGTCCGAGGCCGGGTTCAGCCCGAGGTTCGCCTTCTGGATGCCCTTCTCGATGGCGCCGGTCAGGCTCGGGTCGAACGGCTGCGCGACGATGAGCGTCGGCTCGGGAATCGAGAGGGAGGCGACCTGGTTGAGCGGCATGTTGCCGCCGTAGGCCTCGACCTGTACGGAGTCGAGCAGCGCCGTCGAGGCCCGGCCCGACCGCAGGCCGGCGAGCTCCTTGCGCACGTGGTCGATGCCGGCGTCCATGCGCCGCTGCACCTCGGCAAACAGTCCTTTCAGGTCACTGACGTCCATGGGGTCCTCGTGGCTTCGGCCCGGCGACGTGCGTCACGGGCTCACTTCGAGACGGGGTTGGGGGCGTGCTCGTTGCTGCGTTCCAGGCCCACGGTGGTGCCCACGGCCTCGCCGCGGACCACCCGTCCCACGTTGCCCGGCTCGCGCAGGTTGAACACGACGATGGGCAGCTTGTTGTCCATGCAGAGCGAGATGGCGGTGGCGTCCATCACCTTCAGCTGCCGCTCGAGGACCTCGAGGTACGAGATCGACGTGTAGCGGCGCGCGTCCGGGTCCAGCATCGGGTCGGCGGTGTAGATCCCGTCGACCTTGGTCCCCTTGAGGATCACCTCCGCGCGGATCTCCATCGCGCGCAGCGCGGCGGCCGTGTCGGTGGTGAAGTAGGGGTTGCCGGTGCCGGCGGCGAAGATGACGACGCGGCCCTTCTCGAGGTGGCGGATGGCGCGGCGCCGGATGAACGGCTCGGCCACGGCGCGCATCTCGAGGGCCGAGGTCACCCGCGTGCTGGTGCCCTGTCGCTCGAGAGCGTCCTGGAGCGCCAGCGCGTTGATGACGGTCGCCAGCATGCCCATCGAGTCGGCGGTCGAACGGTCCATGCCCCTGGCGCTCGCCGCGAGCCCCCGGAACAGGTTGCCGCCGCCGATGACGACGCTCGTCTGGACGCCGAGCTGCCGGATTTCGCCGATTTCCTTCGCGACCTGCGCGGTCATGGCCGGGTCGATCCCGAAGGGCTGGTCGCCCATCAGGGCCTCGCCGGAGAGTTTCAGCAGGACGCGGGTGAAGCGGGGGGTGGACACGTGGCGATTATAGCGCCCCGTGTCCTCAGTCCCCGACCTTGAACCGCGTGAACCGCCGGACCCCGATGTTCTCGCCGAGCTTGGCGATGGCGGCCTTGATTTCCTGGCCCACGGTGGTCTTCTGGTCGCGGATCGAGACCTGGTCGAGCAGGCAGACCTGCTCGAAGAAGGCGTTGAGCTTGCCCTCGATGATCTTCTCGATCACCTGCGGCGGCTTGCCCTGGCCCTCGAGCTGGGCCCGGTAGATCTCCTTCTCCTTCTCCTGCACCTCGGCCGGGACGTCCTCGCGGCTCACGTAGAGGGGGCTGGCGGCGGCGATCTGGAGGCCGATTTCGCGCAGCAGCCCCTGGAAGTCCTCGGTGCGGGCCACGAAGTCGGATTCGCAGTTGAGCTCGACGAGCACGCCGATCTTGCCGCCGGTGTGGATGTAGGAGCCGATCAGGCCCTCGCTGGTGGCCCGCCCGGACTTCTTGGCGGCCTGCGCGAGCCCGCGCTTCCGGAGGATGGTGGTCGCCTCCTCGATGTCGCCGTTGGCTTCCTTCAACGCAGCCTTGCACTCCATCATGCCGGCGCCGGTGCGGTCGCGGAGCTGCTTGACCAGGGCCGCGGGAATCTCGGTGGACACGGGATCTCCTTCCAGGCCGGCGCGGGGCGCGGCCACGTTCGGTCGTACGGGGCGAAAAAGACGGTCGCGGGAGCCGCGGCGCCCGGCCGGGCGCGCGCGGCGCTAGGCGGTGGTCGTCGCGGCCGCCGGCGGCGGCGCGTTCTCGGCGGTCGCGTCGGGCCGCTCGCTGGCCTCGGCCACGCCGCGGCCCCCGAGGACCGCGTCGGCGATGCCGGCCGCGAACAGGCGAATCGAGCGGAGCGCGTCGTCGTTGCCCGGAATCACGTAGTCGACTTCGTCCGGGTCGCAGTTGGTGTCGACCACGCCGACCACGGGGATCTTGAGCTTGCGGGCCTCGTCGACGGCAATCTGCTCGTGCCGCGTGTCGATCACGAAGACCACGTCGGGCAGGCGCGACATGCCGCGGATCCCGTCGAGGTTCTTGGCCAGCTTGCGCCGCTCCTTGTCGAGCCGCGCGATCTCCTTCTTGGAGAGCGTGTCGTACCGGCCGTCGGTCGTCATGGCCTCGAGTTCGCGGAGGCGGCCGAGACTGCGCTGGATCGTGGTGAAGTTGGTGAGCAGGCCTCCGAGCCAGCGCTGGTTCACGAAGAACATGCCGCAGCGCTGCGCTTCCTCGGCGATGGCGTCCTGCGCCTGGCGCTTGGTGCCCACGAACAGCACCGTGCCGCCCTGGCTGACGATCTGGCTGACGTAGTCGGCGGCCTCGCGATACAGCTTGGCGGTCCGGCCCAGGTCGATGATGTAGATGCCATTCCGCTCGCCGAAGATGAACGGCTTCATCTTCGGATTCCACCGCTTCGTCTGGTGGCCGAAGTGAACGCCGGCCTCCAGCAGATCCTTCATCGCGATCGCACTCAAGCTCTGCTCCTTTACCGCTTGCTGAACTGGAAGCGCTTGCGCGCCCCGGCCATGCCGTACTTCTTGCGTTCCTTGGCGCGCGGGTCGCGCGTGAGCAGGCCCGCCTTGCGCAGCGTGCCGCGCAGTTCGGCGTCGTACTCGATCAGCGCGCGCGCGATGCCGAGGCGCAGCGCGCCGGCCTGGCCGGCCACGCCGCCGCCTGCCGCCGTCGCCAGCACGTCGAAGCGTTCCGCGGTCTCCGAGACCACCAGCGGCTGGCGGATCACCAGGCGGAGCGTCTCGGTGGGGAAGGCGGCCTCGATCGGCCGGTGATTGATGGTGATCGTGCCCGATCCCGGGCGGAGGAACACGCGGGCGGTGGACGTCTTGCGCCGGCCCGTGCCGTAGTACTGCGTCGTAGCCAAATCAGGCGACCTCGAGCTTGCGTGGTTGCTGCGCCGCGTGCGGGTGTTCGCCCGCCGCGTAGACCTTCAGTTTGCGGTACATCTGATTGCCCAGCTTCGTCTTCGGCAGCATGCCGCGCACGGCCTCTTCGACGATGCGGACCGGGTTCTTCTGGCGGACGATCTTCGCGCGTTCCTCGCGCATGCCGCCCTCGTAGCCGCTGTGCGTCCGGTAGAGCTTCTGCTCTTCCTTGCGCCCGGTGAGGCGCACCGACGCCGCGTTGACGATGATCACGTGGTCACCCGTGTCGAGATACGGGGTCCACTGCGCCTTGTGCTTGCCCTGGAGCAGGTGGGCGGCGCGCGTCGCCACCCGGCCGAGCACCTGGCCGCCGGCATCGATGACATGCCACTGCCGGTCGCCCGCCGCCCCGCTGGTCTTTCCCGAACCCATGGATCCCTTTCAGCCGAACTTCAAGAACGGCAAACCGAAATCATAGGGTCCGGCTGCAAAAAAGTCAATCTTTCCGGGGTCCGACCGGCCTCGGCCGGGCGACAGGCGGCCGCCTCGGACGGGTGGGCGGATTGTCAGCGGGCCGACACTTTCGTAACGCCAGACCGGTAATCCGGGCCCCAGCCGTGAACGCCACAGGCGGCCGGATCCGCGAGAACGGCCCGTCTGCCGCTTTTCGTTCGCGAACCTCCATTCTGGCATCACCCTTGCCTCCTAGGGTGCCGCTATGGATCTGGCATCCGCCTTCCGTCCGCCCACTGTCGGGCTCGACATCGGGTCGAGCGCCGTCAAGGCCGTCGTCCTTCGCAAGGCTCGTGGCGGCTGGTCGCTCGTGGCCGCCGGCGAGACGCCGCTGCCCGAGGGCAGCATGCACGAGGGCTCGGCGACCGAACCCACCGCCGTCAGCGAGGCGGTCAACCAGCTGCTCGACACGCTCCGGCTCCGCCGGGCGCGCGTCGCGGCGGCCCTCTCGGGCCACGCGGTCATCGTCAAGCGGCTGTCGCTGCCGGCGATGAGCGACGCGGAACTGGCCGAGGCCATCCCGTGGGAGGCCGAGCAGTACATCCCGTTCGACCTCAGCGAGGTCCAGCTCGACTACCAGCTGGTCGGCGGCGGCGACGAGCCGGCGGGTGGCAAGAAGGCGAAGAAGGGCAAGAAGGACGCGGCACCCGAGCCGCCCAAGTCCACCCTCGACGTCCTGCTGGTCGCGGCGAAGAAGGACCGGATCGACGACCGCGCCGGCGTCATCGCGCAGGCGGGCCGCAAGCCGGCCGTGCTCGACATCGAGGCCTTCGCGCTCGCCAACGCCTACCAGATGAACTATCCCGAGCGCACCGACCCGCTGTCGGCGCTCATCCACATCGGCCGCAGCGTCACGATCATCTGCCTGCTCGAGCGCGGCGAGCCCGTGTTCACCCGCGACATCTCGATCGGCGGCCAGGTGCACCTCGAGGCGCTGCTGCGCGACTTCGGGTCGCTCGGCGTGGACGAGCTGTCGGCGCGGCGGATCCTCCACGGGCAGTACCCGGCCGAGGTGACCGCCGACCAGGTGGCCAGCGTGCTGCGCGAGGCGAGCGGCCAGCTCGTCCTCGAGGTGCGCAAGACCATCGACTTCTTCCGGGCGACCGCGCCCATCGAGAAGCTCAGCCGGATCGTGCTGTCGGGCGGTGCCTGGCAGGCCGTCGGGCTGGTGGACCTGCTGGCGAGCGAGTTCGGCGCGCCCGTGGACGTGTTCGACCCGTTCCGTCGCGTGACGAAGACGGGCCGGTCGATTGGCGTGGAGGCCGTGGGCCCGGCGTATGCCGTGGCGGTCGGTCTGGCCATGCGGCAGGAGGGAGATCGATGATCCGCGTCAACCTGCTCGCGGCGGCGTCGGGTCCGGCGCCGGCGCGTGAATGGCTGCCGAAGGAGCAGCAGCGGCGATCTCCAGGCTGGCGATCCTGCTCGGCACGCGCGATGGTGGGCTACGGTGGTTCCATCAACGCGTAGCGTGCAGCGTCGAGGACCGCATCGTCCGGCCAGGACCGACTGGCCCGGCTCAGCAGGCGTCGTTCGGTCAGCACGCCTTGCGCGAAGGCGGACCGTTGACAGCCAGCTTCTCCACGCCCGATCGAAGGCGGCTCCGCGCGGCTAAACGCGGGCTGTCACGCTGCTCGAGGCGATCGGCGGGTCGATCCCGAGGGGGCTCTGGCTGCTCGAACCGAAACGGGCCGGCGCCCGGGCGTCGAGGATCGGCGGCGCGCGGTGTCCTCGGCCTCCGTGACCAGGCTGGCGGGCTCTGCCGAACTCCGGGCGTTCGAAGCGCTGGAAGTCAGGCTCCCAGCGACGACCCGGGCGGGGTGGTCGAGGGCCGTGTCCGGCCTGGCTGCCGGGGCGAAGCCGTCGCCCCAGCCGCTGCCGTCGTCGACGGTCAACGCGTCAGCGCCGTCCCGCAGCAGCCACAGGGCCTGAGCCATGGCCGGAGCCTGCGATCTGCGCCCCGGGCGATCACATCCTTCGTCCCTGCGGCGGCGCTGCTGCTCCGGCAGCGCCACTGGCGGTCGATCCTGAGCCGATGCTGAACTCGGGGGCGCAGGATCACCCTCCTAAACAGCCTCGGACGCGCGCATGGCGCGGCCGGGGGTAGATCACTGTCAGCTGGTGGCGCAGAAGAAGTGCGCGACCCCTGAGGTGTGCTGCAAGCTCACGGTCATTCTGACGAGGAAGGTTATAAGGGACGGTATCCCGCACCTACACGACCTGGCGAGCCAGGTCGCGCAGCCCATCGAATCGCGAAGCCCCAGCGCCAAGGCCATCAGCGATAAGGCGCGGTACTCCCGGTGGCCCATCAGGCGCCAGCTGAGGCTGACCCTGGCGTGTTCTTCGAGCTAGCCATCGCCGCGCAGGCCGCGTGATGTCGATCTCGGACACTGTAATCAAGGTCAAGTCAGCGTCCGGCGGCGCGGCGGCGTCCGGTAGCTGCGTCGCCACCACGTTCGTCATTCAAGGACGCCGCGCCGGCGATGACGACGTCGGCGGCTGGTCGCCATGAAGGACTCGCGGCGACAACACCTGACCTTGGTCTCGCGGCCGCTCTGCGGCCTCGTACAGACCGCCGGGCGGAGGTGCTCCACGGCCCGACGCCGGCCGTCAGCTGTTGACCGACGGTGCGCCGGATCCAGTTCGTGACGATCAGCCCGGGCGGACCGCCGCTGCGCCTGCCACCAGACGCTGCTGCGGCCGCGGACCAGCCTCGCGGCGCTGGCGCTGTCGGACGTGAACATCACGGGGCTGACCAAGGTCGGCGACTCGATGATGGCGATCCTGACCGGCCCGGACAAGCAGTCGTTCGTGCTGCACGTGAACGACCGGCTGCTCGACGCGAGCGTGAAGGCCATCGACCAGCAGGGGGTGGTGTTCATGCAGCAGATCGAGGGCACCAAGCCACAGGAGATCCGCAAGACGCTGCGCGCGGCAGCGGAGGTCATCCGATGAAGAGCATACGTGTGGGGATCGTCGTGACGACCCTCGTCCTGGGCGGCGGCGTCCTGGGCGGTGGTCGCGAGAACGGGGCGTTCGACCGGTTCGTGCCGGTCGTCTCGGCCCAGGAAACGCAGGCCGGGGTGTTCCGACAGTTCAGCGGAGCGCCCATCGACGTGGACTATCAGAGCGCCAACCTGCGGACGGTGCTCCGGCAGCTGTCGGAGATCGGCGGCATCAACCTCGTGATCGATCCGAGCGTGCCGTCGACCTCGACCGTCGACCTGAAGCTGACGCAGGTGCCGTGGGACCAGGTCATGGACGTGGTGCTGCGCACGAGCCAGCTGACCTACGAGCTGCAGGGCCCCGTGCTGCGCGTGCTGACGCGCGAGTCGCGGACCCGCGAGCTCGAGGAGGAGGCGCGGCAGAAGCAGGCCGGGCAGCAGGCGCCGGACCTGTTCACCATGCAGCACAAGCTGAACTACGCCAAGGCGGCGGACGTGAAGCTGCTGCTCGAGCGCGCGATTCTCTCGCCGCGCGGCAACGTCGAGGTGGACGAGCGCAGCAACATGCTCATCGTCAAGGACGTCCAGGCGGCCATCGACGAGATCCGCCCGCTGCTGGCCGAGCTCGACAAGCCCGAGCCGCAGGTCGAGATCGAGGCGAAGATCCTCCAGACCAACCGTGACACCGCGCGCGCGCTCGGCGTGCAGTGGGGCTTCAACGGCCGGCTCGCGCCCGAGCTCGGCAACACGACCAACCTCGGGTTCCCGAACAACGGCTCGGTCGGCGGCCGCACGGTCCAGCAGGGGCCGGTGCAGCAGGGCGCCGCCGGGTCCGACCCGCGGGCGAACAACCTCAACCAGACCGGCACGGCCGTCAACCTGCCCGTGACGGGCGCGACCTCGGCGGTCGGCCTCGCGATGGGCAGCATCAACGGCGCGTTCAACCTGGACATCGCGATCAGCGCGCTCGAGCACGAGGGCCAGCTCAAGATTCTGTCGATGCCGAAGGTCGTCGCGCAGAACAACAAGCAGGCCGAGGTCACCCAGGGCTTCCAGATCCCGATCCAGACCGTCGCCAACAACACCGTCTCGGTGACGTTCAAGGACGCGGCACTGGTGCTCCGGGTCACGCCGCAGATCACGGGCGCCGACACGGTCATCATGAACGTCGAGCTCGAGAACGGCATCCCGGACTTCAGCCGCGCGGTCAACGGCAACCCGTCGATCAACACGCAGCGCGCCGTGACCGAGGTGCAGGTGAGCGACGGCGTGACGACGGTCATCGGCGGCATCCTGCAGTCCCAGGAAACGTCGTCGTCCGACAAGACGCCCGGCGTCAGCAACATTCCCCTGCTCGGCTGGCTCTTCAAGCGCGAAGACAATCGCTCGGAGAGCCAGGAGCTGATGATCTTCATTACTCCGCGAATCATCCGGTGAGGCTCGCCATGCGCATGTCCAGTCTTCCGTTCCAGGGCCCGACGTCGCGTGCGGGCCGCCGTATCCGACGGTTCACGCCGGTGGCCCTCGTGGCCGCCGCGCTGGTCGCCCAGCCCGCCTGCACCAGCGTGCAGCGCGACAGCCAGTCGTCGTCGTACCTGATCATCAGCTCGATGACGGGACAGTCCGGCGCCGAGAAGGGCTCGGACGACGGCGTGCTGGCGTCCGACGTCGAGACCAAGGGTGGCGTCTTCGAGGACGGCGGCAAGGCGACGTTCACGCTCGGGTTGAAGGACCCGGGCACCGACACGTCGCCGAGCGTGCCCTCGACCACCAACTTCATCACCATCACGCGCTATCACGTCCAGTACGTGCGCGCCGACGGGCGCAACCAGCAGGGCGTCGACGTGCCGTACGCCTTCGACGGCGCCGCCACCGGCACGGTCAACGCCACCGGCGGCAGCGTGGTGTTCTCGCTCGTGCGCGTGCAGGCCAAGCTCGAGGCGCCGCTCAAGGCCCTGGCGGGCGGCGGCGGGGCGGTCGTGATCTCGACCATTGCCGAGGTCACCTTCTACGGCACGGACCAGGCGGGCCGGGCCGTGAGCGTGACCGGGAAGATCGGCGTCAACTTCGCCGACTGGGCCGACCCCGAGTAGGGGCGGCCAGGAATCCTTGCGAGTCAGTGGGGTGCTGACGTGTTGATCAAACGACTTCTTTCCGTGGTAGCTCTCGCCGCCGTGGCGGGGTGCACGCTGGCCAAGCAGGACGCGCCGGCGCTGACCGGGCCGTCCGAGCTCGGCATGTCGCTCGAGGTGACGGCGACGCCGGACTTCATCAACTGGGACGGCCAGTCCCGGTCGACGATCCAGGTCCTGGCGCGCAACGCCAACAGCCAGCCGATCTCCGGCCTGACGATGCGCGTCGAGATCGCGGCCAACGGCCAGCTCGTCGACTTCGGCGCGATCTCGTCGCGGACCATCTCGACGGGCGGCGACGGGCGCGCCAGCGTGACCTACACGGCCGAGGCCGCGCCGCCAGTCGGCGCCGGCAGCGTCCGCGTGACCATCCTGCTGACGCCGATCGGCACGAACTACGCCAACGCCGTCAAGCGGGCCGTCGAAATCTGGGTCTCGCCGCCCGGACAGGTCATTCCGCCGAACGGCGCGCCGAAGCCCTCGTTCTTCTACTCGCCGGCACAGCCGCGCGCCGGCGACGACGTGAACTTCGACGCGTCCGCGTCGACCGACGAGGATGGGCAGATCGTGTCCTACCTCTGGGACTTCGGCGACGGCCGCACCGGCACCGGCATGCGCGCCGTGCACAGCTACGAGCTGGCGGGCACCTACCGCGTGACGCTGACCGCGGTCGACAACCAGGGCCTCCGCGCCTCGACCGTGCCGGTCGACGTGACGGTCGGCACCTCGACGAACCCGGTCGCCAACTTCACCGTGTCGCCCGCGCCGGGCGTCTCCGGCCGCGACGTGTTCTTCAGCGGCGCGCTCTCGACCGCCGTCGACGGCCGCTCGATCGTGAACTATCGCTGGGACTTCGGCGACGCCGTCGGTCCCGAGCGGTTCGCGGAAGGCCTGACCGTCGCCCACATCTACGGCAAGGCCGGCACCTACAACGTGGTGCTGACCGTGACCGACGATACGGGGCGCACCGGCAGCGCGTCCAAGACCGTCACGATTGCCGACCCGTCGGAGCACTAGCTCCGGCGGGCCGGCCGTCGCGACTCCCTGAGGTGTGACAGACGTCCGACGAGGCCCAGAGCGTGGCGATATCGACGAAGCGCGGGCACTCGGCCGCCGACAAGATTTCCGGGTTCGGACCGGTCGCCGAACGCTACCGGCGGTCCGGTGACCTCGAGCGGGCGGTCACGCTGTGCCGCCAGGGCCTCGAGAAGTTTCCCGATCACCTGTCCGGGCGCGTGACGCTCGGCTGGGCCCTGCTCGACCTCGGCCGCTACGACGAAGCGCGGGCCGAGCTCGAGCAGGTGCTCAAGCGCGCGCCCGACAACCTGGCCGCCATCCGCGGCCTCGCCGAACTCCACGACCGGGCCGAGAGCACGATGTACCTCGACATGGCCGCGCCCGGGCCATGGCCGCCGGAGTCATCCGAGACCGGCGACGACGCCGCGGCTGGCGAGGTCGATGAGGCCGCCGAGGCCGCGGCCACGATCGAGGCGTCCAACGACACCGCGCTTGCCGCGCCCGGCGCCTCCACGACCTCCGCGGACGCCGCTTCGGGCGGTGCGTCCGCTGCCACGCCCGCCCCGATTCCCGTCGCCTTCTCGTCGGAACCCGACGCCGCCGCACCGGAACTCGTGTCCGCGGCCGAGGCCGCCATGGGCGACGCGGCCGCGCCGGCCGCGTCCACGCCCGACGTCACCATCTCGGACGCCGACCGCGCCGCCTTCGACTTCGGGCGATCGGCCGCCAGCGAGGCCGGCCCGGCGTCACCCGCGCGGGTCGAGGACGTCGTCATCGAGACGGCCGCGGCCGCGATCAGCGGCGCGGCGACCCCGACCTCGGCCGACGATGCAGGCGGGAACGCCGACGCGGACGAAATGGCGCGGGCGATGGCCGATGCCCTCGTCAGCCCGGCGGCCGCGATCAGCGGCGTCGAGGCCGAAACCGCCGCCGCGTCGCCGACGGTCGGGGACGAGTCCGTCGCCACCTACGACGCCGCCGAGTCCGTGCTCGACGAGGCCGCCGAGGCCGAGGCCGATCAGCTCATCAACGCCCTGACCGGCGCCGTGCCGGCGGCCGAGACCGCGACGGCGACGCCTGACGACACCCGCACCGCGGACGTCGCCGAGCCCGAAGCGGAGAAGACCGGTACGCACGGCGACGACGCGGCGGTGCTCGACATCGAGGGGGACGTCGGGCTCGACCTGTCCGCGGCGATGCCGGTGCTCGGGGCCTCCGACGCCGACGACGCGATCGGTCTGGCGTTCGCGACCGGAGCCGTCGCCGAGCCGGCCGGCGACGCGATGCTCGACGCCGCGGAAGCCGAGGCGGAACTCGCGGCCGCCCAGGCCGCACTCGATGCCGCCGCGGCCGAGGCGGTGCAGGACGAACTGGCCCGGGCGCACGAGGCGGCGATGGACGAGGCGGCCGACGCCGACCAGACGGCCCCGGCCGCCAGCGCCGAGGTCGTGGCCGACGACGCCGCGGAGCGCGCCGCCGACAAGGCCGCCGAGCGGGACGTGCGACGGGCGGCTGAGGCCGCCGAGGCCTTCGCCGCCGCGCAGGAGGACGTCCAGGGCCTCGCGGCCGAGGTCGAGGCGTTCGCGTCGTCCATCGAAGCTGACACCACGACCGCCCCGGTCCTGACGAGGCTCAGCGACGTGGTGAACGTCGCGTCCGACGTGCAGACCGCCGACCTCGTGCCGGCCGGCACCGAAGACGCGCTCGCCGAGGCCGAAGCGCGCGCCAGGGAGATGGTGCAGGCGGCCGCGCCGGCCGACGAACGCGACGAGGACGATCCGATCGACCTGCCACTGAATCACCTCGCGGCCATGACCGCGCCGCCCGAGGGCGAAGCACCGCCGGCGATGGCCTACGACACGTCGCCGGCCGACGACGCCTTCGAGGCGGATGCGTCCTTCGACGACAGCGCCATCGAGGTGGTGCTCGCGCGGGAAACCGTCGACGTCGAGGCCTTCGAGCAACGCCAGGTGGAGACGCCCGCCGATCTCGCCCTGCGCGAGGAGATCACGTCGGCGTTCGCCGAGGCACGCGCGCTCGAACCGGACGCCGATACGGTGGCCGCCCTGCGCGCGGCAGCCGAGCCGCCGCCCGTTCCCGATTCCAGTGGCGCCGAGGCGGCCAGCGACTTCATCGCCGAGGCGATGCAGGCCACGGACGCGCGCGAATGGGAGCCGCCGATCGCGGAGCGTGCCGCGCCAGCCGCCGAGACGGTCGAGGTCGCCGGCACGGCCGCGGCCGGGACCGAGGCCGACACGATGGCTGCCGCGGCAGCCGACGCCGCGCCCGCCATGGAAGCGGCCCTGCGCGACGCCATGGCGGCCGCCGCCGAGGTCGAGTCCGCGCAGGTCGCGGGCGTCGAGGTCGATGCGGCGATCGACGCCGAGGCGGCTGCGGCTGCCGTGGAGGCCGAGGAAGCCGCGGCCGCGCGGCCCGCAGCCCTCGAGGCCGGCATGCCGGGTGACGCGGGCGCACCTGCCGCCGAATGGGCGGAGGCCGTGTCGCAGGCGGCCAGTCCGGATCCCGCCGACGTCGCCAGCGTCGAGCCAGCCCTGGTACTGGAGCCGATCGAGACGCCCAGCTCCGAGCCCGTCCAGGCCGCCCGTGCCGAGCCTGTCGAGGCCGCCCGTGCCGAGCCCGTCGAGGCCGCCCGTGCCGAGCCTGTCGAGGCGGCCCGTGCCGAGCCTGTCGAGGCCACGGAGGTTCCGGTCCTCGAACTCCAGGAACTGGAGCTGGTTCCGCTGTTCGAAACGCCCGAGCCATCGGCGCCGCCAGCCGCCTCGCCGAGCCAGGAGTTCGGCGGCTATGACGACCTGTCCGCGGCCAGTCAGGCCGAGGACGACGACGACGCCGTGGCGGAGTACGATGAGGACCGTTCGGCGCATGACGGTCGAAAGCACACCAGCCGCCGCAAGGCCAAGAAGATGGCCAAGGCCCGCACGCCTCGTCAGGGGCGGCGACGCAAGGCCGACCCGGCCGCACCCATCGCGGCGCTCGAGCGCATGCTGCGCGGCGTGCAGACCCGCCGTTCGCAGGCCGCGTCCGAACACGTCGCCTGAGGGACACGCATGACCGCCGTGACGCGTCCGGACTGGTCCGGGCGCCTGGCTCGGCTCCAGGCCGGCCTGGCGGACGCCGCGCTCGAGGCGCAGGTCATCTCGGCGCCGAGGAACATCCGGTACCTGACCGGCTTCGACGGAACCGCCGGGCTGCTGGTCATCGCGCCGCGCGCCGCCGTGCTGCTGGTGGACGGGCGTTATTCCGCGCTGGCCCGGGAGCGGCAGGCGCAGGGCGTCCTGGCGCCCGACGTCGAGGCCGTGGAGGTGTCGGGGCCCTACGACACCGCGCTCGTGGCCCTGCTCGGGGCCCGGGGCTGGCGCCGCGTGGGGTTCGAGTCGCAGCACGTCACGGTGGCCGGCCTGGCGCGCTGGGAGCGAGCGGCGCCTGACGTCTACTGGGGCCCCGTCGAGGACGCCGTGGAGCGGCTGCGACTCGTCAAGGACGCGTTCGAGGTCGCGGTCTTCCGTCGCGCCGGCGAGCAACTGGCCGGCGTCGCGCGCGCCCTGGGCAGCCTCGTCGCCGCCGGGCGGACCGAGCGCGAGGTGGCGCGGGCCATCGACGCGGCGTTGGAGCGGGCCGGTTTCCAGGCCGTGGCGTTCCCGACGATCGTCGCCTCCGGGCCTCACAGCGCCCTGCCACATGCCCGTCCGACGGAGCGGCGGCTCGGCCCGGGCGACCTGGTCGTGCTGGACTTTGGCGGCGTCTTGGACGGATACTGCGTCGATTTGACTCGAATGGCCGCGGTGGGCGAACCTTCGCCGCCCCTTCGCGCAGCGTTCGAGGCCGTGCGTGAGGCTCAGGCGGCCGCGCTCGCGGCCGTCCGGCCCGGGATCGAGGCCAGCGCGGTCGATACGGCGGCACGGGACCGGCTGGCGGCGCACGGACTGGGGGAGGCGTTCCTCCACGCGACAGGGCACGGACTGGGGCTGGAGGTCCACGAGGCCCCGCGGCTCGGTCGCGCGACCGATCACGGGTCGGAACGCCTGGCCGAGGGCATGGTCTTCACCGTGGAGCCGGGCGCGTACCTGGAGGGACTCGGGGGCGCGCGGCTCGAGGATGACGTGCTGGTCCTGGCCGATGGCTGCGCGGTGCTGACCGACGCGCCGCGGGACCTGCTGATCGTTTGACACTATGAAACTGGACGACGTTCGGAAAATTCTCGATCTGTGTGGAGCACGAACTCGCGGAGTTCGACGTTCGGAGCAGGATGGCCTCAAGCTGCGTGGGTCCGCAAGGCCGGGCCAGGCCGTGAGCCTCAGCGCGCCGGCGATGGCCGCGTCGGCCCTGGTGCCCGTGCCGGCCGCCGCCGCGCCAGCCGCGCCGGCGCCGGCCGCCGACCCGGCGCATGGCGGCCGCCGAGGCCATCGGGGTCGACCTGGCGGTGATCCAGTCGCCGATCGTCGGCACCTTCTACCGCTCGGCCGAGCCCGGCGCGCGGGCGTTCCTGTCGAGGTGGGCGACACGGTCCGCAAGGGCTGTGTGCTGTGCATCATCGAGGCGATGAAGCTGATGAACGATCGAGAGTGACTGTGACGGCGAGGTCACGGCGATCTACGTCGAGAACGGCAAGCCGGTGCAGTTCGGGATCGGTTGTTCGCCATCAAGGTCAAGTAACCGATGTTCAACAAGATACTGATCGCCAACCGGGGGGAGATCGCGCTGCGCGTGATCTGCGCGTGCCGCGAACTGGGGATCAAGACCGTCGCGGTCTACTCCGAGGCCGACGAGCACGCGCTCCACGTGCGGTTCGCCGATGAGGACGTCTGCATCGGCCCGGCCAGGAGCGCCGACAGCTACCTGAACGTGCCCGCGATCATCTCGGCCGCCGAAATCACGGGCGCCGACGCCATCCATCCGGGCTACGGGTTCCTGTCCGAGAGCGCCTACCTGGCCGAGGTCTGCGAGGCCTGCCACATCAAGTTCATCGGGCCGGACCCGAACGTCATCCGGCTGATGGGCGACAAGGCCCGCGCGCGCCGCGCGATGAAGAAGGCGGGCGTGCCGGTGCTGCCCGGCAGCGACGGTCCCGTGCAGGGCGAGGAGCAGGCCCTGCAGGTGGCGAAGGAACTCGGCTTTCCGGTCATCATCAAGGCCGTCGCGGGCGGCGGCGGCCGGGGCATGCGCGTCATCCGCGCCGCCGACGAGCTGTCCAAGGCGCTGCGCACCGCGATGCGCGAGGCCGAGGCGGCCTTCGGCGTCGGTGACGTGTATCTCGAGAAATACGTCGAGTCCCCGCGTCACATCGAGATCCAGGTCCTCGGCGACCACCACGGCAACGTGATCCACCTCGGCGAGCGCGAGTGCTCGATCCAGCGGCGCCACCAGAAGCTCATCGAGGAGGCGCCCTCGACGATCATGACCGAGAAGCAGCGCCGGCGGCTCGGGGCCACGGTGGTCGACGCGGCGCGCGCCGCGCAGTACACCAACGCCGGGACGTTCGAGTTCCTGATGGACCCGGCCGGCCACTTCTACTTCCTCGAGGCCAACACGCGGCTCCAGGTCGAGCACCCGGTCACCGAGTTCGTGACCGGGGTGGACATCGTCAAGGAGCAGATCCGGATCGCGGCCGGCAAGCGCCTGTCGGTGCGTCAGAGCCAGGTCCGCATCGAGGGGCACGCCATCGAGTGCCGCGTGAACGCCGAGGATCCGGTCACGTTCACGCCGAGCCCGGGCGTGATCCACGCCTTCAGCACGCCGGGCGGGCCCGGCGTCCGGGTCGACACGTTCGCCCACTCCGAGTGCACGGTGTCGCCCTACTACGACTCGCTCATCGCGAAGGTGATCACCTACGGCCGCGATCGCCGCGAGGCCATCGCCCGCATGCGCCGCACTCTCGAGATGACCGTCGTCGACGGCATCAAGACGACGATCCCGCTGCACCTGAAGATCCTGGCCGAGGAGGACTTCATCGCCGGCCGCCTGAGCACCAGCTTCATGGAGCGGTTCATGCAGCCCGAGAAGAAGTCCTCGAACCGGCTCGCGGACACGGCCTGACGACCCGCCTCCGGCTGCCGCGGCTCTACGCCATCCTGGACGTCGACCTCGTCCGGTCGCGCGGACTCGATCCCATCGACGTCACCGACGCGTGGCTCGAGGCCGGCGTCCGCCTCCTCCAGCTCCGCGCCAAGTCACGCCCGCTCGGCCCGGTGACCGAGCTCGCCGACGTGCTCGCGGCCCGAGCCCGGGCGGTCGGAGCGACCTTCCTGGTGAACGATCGCGCCGACGTCGCGCGCCTCTCGGGCGCCGACGGCGTGCACGTCGGGCAGGAGGACCTCACGCCCGCGGAGGTCCGCGCGCTCGTGGGACCGGACGCCCTGGTCGGGCTCTCGACGCACTCGACGGCCCAGGTCCGGGCCGCCCGCGAGGCGCCGATCTCCTACCTGGCCATCGGCCCCGTGTTTCCGACGACGACCAAGGCGCGGCCGGATCCGGTGGTCGGCGTCGAGGGCGTCTCGGAGGCGGCCGCGGAGGCGGGGCAGTGGCCGGCGCCGAGGCCGGTGGTCGCGATCGGCGGGCTCACGCGCGCCACGGCCGCGCACGTGCTTCGGGCCGGCGCCGCCAGCCTGGCCGTGGCGTCCGATTTGATCGGCGACGACCCGGCCGCCTCCGCCCGCGCGTGGCTGCACGCGGTCGGCGAGGCCTGACGCCCTCGCGGCGCCTGCCTCAGTGCGAGACCTGGGCCCCCGTGACCGGGTTGTCCACCGAGTACTCCCTGCCGCCGTTCTCGAAGTAGTCCTTCGTGATCCGCCGCACGGTGCCGAGCAGGAACAGCAGGCCGATCAGGTTCGGGAACGCCATGAACCCGTTCAGGAGCGTCCCGACGGCCCAGACGAGCGGGACCGAGACGATGGCGCCGACGAGGATCAGGGCGGTGAACAGCACGCGGTAGATCTGCGTGAAGGACGGCCCGAACATGTACTCGAAGCACTTCTCGCCGTAGTAGTACCAGCCGATGAGGGTCGAGAACCCGAACAGGAACGAGCAGATGGCGACGATCACCGACGCGAACGGGATGGTCGTGCTCATGGCGGCCGCGGTCAGGTCGCCGCTCGCGGTCTGGTAGGCCGCGTCGGTCCACATGCCCGACTCGAGGATGACGAACGCCGTCATCGAGCAGACGACGATCGTGTCGATGAAGACCTCGAAGACGCCGACCACGCCCTGCTCGGCCGGGTGGCGGACGTCGGCGATGCCGTGGGCGATCGGCGCGCTGCCGAGGCCGGCCTCGTTCGAGAGCACGCCGCGGCTCACGCCGGCGGCGATCGACTGCGCGACGGTGGCGCCGACGAAGCCGCCCACGGCGGCCGTGGGCTCGAGGGCGTCGGCGAAGATCATCCCGAAGACGTGGGGCAGCTCGCCCGCGTTGATCACGACGTAGCTCAGCGCCGCCGCCACGTAGAGCACGATCATCGAGGGCACGAGCTTCTCGGCCACGTGCGCGATGCGCTGGATGCCGCCGAGCAGCACGAGGCCCACGGCCACCGTGATGATGACGCCGGGGATCCACGTGGAAATCTCGGCGCCCGTCGCCACCCGCACGGCCTCGACGAAGGTCCGCGCCACGGTGTTCGACTGGGCCATGTTGCCGGTGCCGACCATGGCGGTGACGGCGCCGAAGAACGCGAACATCATCGCGAGGGTCTTCGCGAACCCGGTCTCGCCCAGCCCGCGGGTGATGTAGTACATGGGGCCGCTCGCGAGCTGCCCGTTCTCGCGCGTCACGCGGTAGTGCACGCCGAGCACGGCCTCGGCGTACTTCGTCGCCATGCCGACGGTCGCGCACACCCACATCCAGAACACGGCGCCCGGCCCGCCGATGAGGATCGCCGTCGCGACGCCGCCGATGTTGCCGTTGCCGACCGTCGAGGCGAGCGCGGTCGAGAGCGCCTGGAACGGCGTGATCGTCTTCGAGTCCCTCGGGCCCCGGCTGAAGGCGCCCTTCGTGACCATCTTCAGCGCCAGCGGGAACCGCCGGATCTGCACGAGGCCGGTCGCGAACGTGATGAGCAGGCCCACCGCCACGAGCAGCAGCGGCATGCGCCACCAGTAGTAGACCCAGTCGTTCAGGCCCAGGATCTGGTTCGTCAGCTGTTCCATGTCGTCGATGTCTCCCTGGTGCGGACGCGGCGGGGCGGTGCCGGCGGCGTCGTTCCGGTTCGGTTCCGGTGCGGCGTCACGGCTAGCCCCGGATGGTCATGATGATGATGAGCGCGATGGCGGCCGGGCAGACCCAGCGGATCAGGAACGACCAGAGGCCCGCCATCGGCATGCGGCCCCCGGCGTTGAGTTCCTCGAGCGCGCGGTCGGTCCGCCAGACGTGGCCGACGAAGATCGCCAGCAGCAGGCCGCCGACGGGCAGGGCGAAGTTGTTCCAGATCGTCGCCATGAGCGACAGGAAGTCCATCCCCACGCCGGGCAGCGCGCTCAGGAAGCCCGACGCGCCGTTGGCCAGCGCCGACGGGATGGAGAGCAGGAACGTCACGCCGGTCAGCGTGAGCGCGGCCTTCCTGCGCGACCAGCCGTGCGAGTCGATGAAGTGCGACGTGGGGACCTCGAGCAGCGAGATCGTCGACGTGATGGCCGCCAGCGTCAGCATCAGGAAGAACGCGGCGCCGAACAGGTGTCCGCCCGGCATCGTGTCGAACAGTCGCGGCAGCACCACGAAGATCAGGCCCGGGCCGCTCGACGTCGGGTCGAAGTCGGGCAGCGTGAAGCCGGCCGGGAAGATGATGAACCCCGCCATGAGCGCCACCAGCGTGTCGAGCGCGACCACCCACGCCGCGGCGCGGCCGATCGGCTCCTGCTGGCCGAGGTAGCTGCCGTAGGTGATCATCGCGCCCATGCCCAGGCTGAGCGAGAAGAACGCCTGGCCGAGCGCCGCGTTGATGACCGAGATGTCGAAGATCTTCTCGACGTCGGGGCGCAGGTAGTACTCGAGGCCGGCCTCGGCGCCCGGCAGCGTCAGCGCGCGGATCATCAGCAGGCCCATCAGCACGAACAGCGCCGGCATCAGCGCCTTGGTGATCCGCTCGATGCCCGACGACACGCCCCCGACGATCACCGCCCCCGTGATGCCGAGCACGACTGCGGCCAGGCCGATGTTGAGCGGCCCGTTGGCGGTGAACGACGAGAAGAAGCTGCCGATGGCCTCCGGGCTGCCCGCCACCGCGCCCGACAGCGTGTAGTAGATGTAGGCGATCGCCCACCCGGCGATGACCGAGTAGAACGAGAGGATCGCCACGCCGGTCAGCACGCCCAGCATGCCGGTGATCCACCACGCCGAGCCCGGGCGAATCACCCGGAACGCCCCGACCGGGTCCTTGCGCGCGCGCCGCCCGACCGCCAGCTCCGAGATCATGATGGGCGCGCAGATCAGGAACACGCAGGCGAGATAGACGACCACGAAGGCCGCGCCGCCGCCGCGTCCGACCTGTGTCGGGAACCCCCAGATGTTGCCCAGCCCGACCGCCGAGCCGGCCGCGGCCAGGATGAACCCGATCCGCGAGCCAAACGCGCCACGATTCGCCATTCGCACACCCCTCCAGCCGCCCCGGCCGCGCCGGGGAATCCAGCGGCTCTGACTGTTCAGCAGGCGTCCGGATGATACTTGGCCGGTCGCATCCCGCTCAACCCCTTTGGGATGGATGCTTTGCCAGTCCAGTCGGGGGCCCGGACGCGCGTCCCCGCGCCCCGGCGGCCGCAGCCCGCTGGCGCCCGGTCCAGCAGGCCGCGGGCGTTCCCGCTATAATCCGCGCCACTGCCCGGGACCGCACGGGCCCCGACCGTCCGACGCGCATGCCAGCGCAACCGAACAGGAGGCGAGTGGGCACATGTCCTTGCTTGCGACGAAATCCATAGAAGTCCTCAAGGCCGAGGCGGAAGAGAGCGGGGAACACTCGCTCAAGCGGGTACTGGGGGCCCTGAACCTCACGACCCTGGGGGTCGGTGCCATCATCGGCGCCGGGATCTTCGTGCTCACCGGGCTGGCCGCCGCCCAGTACGCGGGGCCGGCCATCGTGCTCTCGTTCGTCCTGGCCGGCATCGCCTGCGCGTTCGCCGGGCTCTGCTACTCCGAGTTCGCCTCGATGATTCCCATCGCGGGCTCGGCCTACACCTACGGCTACGCGACGCTCGGCGAGATCTTCGCGTGGATCATCGGGTGGGACCTGATCCTGGAGTACTCGGTCGGCGCCGCCACGGTGGCGGTGGGCTGGTCGGGCTACGTCGTGAGCTTCCTCCGCGGCTTCGGCATCATCGTTCCCCCGTCGCTCACGGCTTCTCCCGGCACCGTCCTCATCGAGACCTCGTCCGGCTACTGGGAAGCGCTGGCGAATGCCGGCAGCCGCCTGACTGCGGCGGGCATCGACCCGGCCTCGCTGCCACAGGTGACCGCGCTCATCAACCTGCCGGCGATCTTCATCGTGCTCGCGGTGACGTGGCTGCTGGTCCGCGGCATCCAGGAGTCGGCCAGCGTCAACGCGGTCATCGTCATCCTGAAGGTCATCGTCGTCCTGACCTTCATCGCGGCCGGCGTCGCCTACGTCAACCCGGGCAACTGGCAGCCGTTCATCCCGCCGAACACCGGTGACTACGGCGCCTTCGGCTACAGCGGCATCGTCCGGGGTGCGGGCGTGGTGTTCTTCGCCTACATCGGGTTCGACGCGGTGTCGACCGCGGCCCAGGAAGCGAAGAACCCGCAGCGCGACATGCCGATCGGGATCCTCGGGTCGCTGGTCATCTGCACGATCCTCTACATCCTGGTCGCCGGCATCCTGACCGGCATCGTGCCCTACACCGAGCTGAACGTGCCGGACCCGATCGCGGTCGGCCTGGACGCCATCGGCCTCACGTGGCTCTCGCCGCTGGTGAAATTCGGCGCCATCGCGGGCCTCAGCTCGGTCATCCTGGTCATGCTGCTCGGCCAGCCGCGCATCTTCTACACGATGGCGAAGGACGGCCTGCTGCCGCCCTGGGCCGCGAAGATCCACCCGCGGTTCCGCACGCCCTACATCACGACCATCGTCACGGGCGTCGTCGTGGCCATCACCGCCGGCCTGACGCCGATCGGCATCCTGGGCGAACTGGTCAGCATCGGGACGCTGCTCGCGTTCGTGATCGTCTGCGCCGGCATCATCGTGCTCCGCAGGACCCGGCCCGACCTGCCGCGGCCGTTCCGCGCCCCCGGCTCGCCCGTCGTCCCCGCCCTCGGCGTCCTGAGCTGCGCCTACCTGATGTACGGCCTGCCGTTCGACACCTGGCTCCGGCTGATCATCTGGATGGCGATCGGGATGGTGATCTACTTCGCCTACGGCGCGAAGCACAGCAAGGTCCGCGCGCGCGGGTGAGCGGCACGTGCCGGCCGGCCGCGCCCGAACGGGCGTGGCCGGCCGGGCGCGCGTGACCACGGCGCGGCCGCGAGCGGCTAGACTGGAACGTATGACCGCTCGCCGACTCGACGGCGCGACGCTCGCGCGCCGCATCCGGGAAGAACTCCAGCACGATGTCTCCGCTTTCACGACCGGCGCGGGGCGGGCCCCGGCCCTGGCCATCGTGCTCGTCGGCGACGACCCCGCGTCGCACGTCTACGTGCGCAACAAGGACAAGGCCGGATCCGAGGCGGGGCTCCGCGTGGACGTCCGCCGCCTCCCCGCGGACACCTCCCTGGCCGCGCTGCTGGCCCTCGTCGCGTCGCTCAACGCCGACCCGGCCGTGGACGGCATCCTCGTCCAGTCGCCGCTGCCCGCCGCCATGGGGCCCACCGCCGAGCAGCAGGTCTTCGACGCCATCGATCCGGCGAAAGACGTCGACGGCTTCCACCCGGCCAACGTCGGCCTGCTGGTGCAGGGGCGCGCGCGGCTGGCCCCGTGCACGCCGACCGGCGTGATGGTGCTGCTCGAGCGCGAGGGCATCGCGCTCGCCGGCGCCCGCGCCGTCGTCATCGGCCGCAGCGACATTGTCGGCAAGCCGATGGCGCTGATGCTGCTCCACGCGCACGCCACCGTCACCGTCTGTCATTCGCGCACCCGCGACCTGCCCGACATCACGCGCCAGGCCGACGTCCTCGTCGCCGCCATCGGCCGGCCGGGATTCGTGACGCCGGACATGGTCCGGCCCGGCGCCGCCGTGGTGGACGTCGGGACCACGCCGATCGCGGATCGGGGACGGGTGATCGCCCTCTTCGGTGAGGACAGCCCGCGGGTCGAGGCCTTCGACCGGCGCGGTTCCACGGTGGTGGGGGACGTGCACCCGGCCGTGGCGGAGGTGGCCGGGGCGATGACACCGGTGCCGGGCGGCGTCGGGCCGCTCACCATCGCCATGCTGCTGCGCAACACGCTGCGGGCCGCCGAGGCGCGCGCCGCGGTCCTGCGCTAGCCCGGACGCTGGCCCGGTGGCGGTCAGCGCCCCGCGCGCAGGTCGGTGAGCACGGCGGCGACCGCCGCGTCGGTTGCCTCGAACGTCCCCGACGTGTCGATGACGAAGTCCGCGCGGCGGGCCTTGTCCTCGATCGGCATCTGGCTGGCGAGCCGCGCGTGGGCCTCGGCCTCGGGAAGCCCGTCGCGTTCGCAGAGCCGGGCGACCTGCATCTCCGGCGGGCACGACGCGACGACCACCCGGTCGAAGTCGCCTTCGTGGCCCGTCTCGAAGAGCAGCGGCACGTCGGCCAGGGCCACGCCCCCTTCGACCCGCCGCAGCCCGTCGAACCACGCCGTGATCGCCTCGTAGACGAATGGATGCACGATCGCCTCGAGATCGCGGCGGGCGGCCGGGTCGTGGAAGATCACCCCCGCCAGCGCGGCGCGGTCCAGGTGTCCGTCGCGCCGGACGAGGTGCGCCCCGAAGCGCGCCGCCACGGCGCGGAGTCCGGGCGTGCCGGGCGCCACGGCCTCGCGCGCGAGCTGGTCGGCATCGAGGGTCGGGACGCCGAGTGCCTCGAACCGACGGCGGCAGTAGGACTTGCCCGACGCGATGCCCCCGGTGAGCGCCACGCGGCGCACGCCGCTCACGGCGCGAGCCCGGCGGGAATCTCGGCCTCGGTGTCGGTGGCCGGCGTGATGCGCTCCTCGACGAACGTGTTCCATTCGTGGCAGTGCGGGCACTGCCAGAGCAGCTCCGTGCTGCGGTACCGGCAGCGCACGCACAGGTGCGGGTCGAGGTAGAAGACGGCCTGCCGCGTGAGCTCGATGTAGCGCGCCACGAGGGACTTGGGCAGGTCCAGCTCGGAGAGCGTGTTCCAGATGGCCTGGTGAATGGCGAGCGCGTGCGGGTTGTGCTCGAGCGCCTCGAACAGCAGCTCGATGGCACGCGCGGGCTGGCCCTGGGCGGTGAGGTGGCGGGCCAGCGCCATCCGTGCCCGCCATTCCCGCGGGGCCGCGGCCGTCAGGCGACGGCAGAGTTCGCTGAACTGCGACTCGTGTCCCTGGCGGGCGTAGGCCGCCTCGAGCCGATCCAGCGCCAGGTAGGACCGGTCGGGCGTCACGTCCACCGCGCGCTCCCAGATGCGAACGGCCGCCGCCAGGTCGCCTTCGCGCGCCTTGACGTCGCCCAGGTGGAGGTAGGCCGGCACGACACTGCGGTCCAGCTCGATGGCGGCTTCGAAGTGGCGCGACGCGTCCGCGAGGTTGTCGTGGGTCAGCGCCTGCAGACCCAGCTCGTTCTCGAGAAACGCCAGGATCGACTGCGACCGCGGCTGCTCGGGCGGTCCCGCGATCTGCGCGAGGCGCTGCCGCGTGAGATACGCCTCCTGCCACTGGTGCTGGTCTTCCTGCAGCTTCTCCAGGTTGACGAGCGCGGCCTCGTTCTGCGGGTCGAGCTTGAGCACCTCGGAGAACGCCGCGACCGCGCGGTCCACGAACCCGCCGCGCCGGTAGTCCAGGCCGAGGCAGAGGAGCACGTTCGCGTGCTCGATGCGGTTCAGCCGCGGGCGCTGCAGCAGCGTCTGGTGTTCCTGGATCGCGCGCCCGACCTGGCCCTTTTCGCGATAGAGGTTGCCCAGAACGAGCCGCAGCTCGAGCGCGCCCGGATCGAGCCGGGCCGCCTTCTCGAGTTCCTCGATCGCGAGGTCCACCTGGCTCCCGACGAGGTAGTTCAGGCCGAGGATGAAGTGCGGCGATTGCCGCACCCGGCGCCGGTCGATCCACCGGCCCTCGACGAGCTTGTAGCGCTCCCAGGCCTTGCCGGTGGCCAGGCCGACCAGCAACGCGAACAGCACGCCGATGAGGACGCCGTACTCCTGCATCTCAGGTCAGGTGGTCGCTGACGAGGCGATCCCAGTGGCCGGTGGCCCGCAGCAGCAGCTCGATGAACTCGCGCACGGCGCCGTGCCCGCCGCGGTGCGCGCTGACCCAGTGGACCCGCGCGAGGACCTCCTGGGCGGCGTCGGCCGGCGCGGCGGACAGGCCGGCCCTGACGAGCACCGGCAGGTCCAGCAGGTCATCGCCCATGTAGGCCACCGCGGCATCGTCCACGCCGTTCTGTTCGAGAATCCGCGCGTACTCGTCGCCCTTGTTCGTGCCGCCCTGCGACACCAGCCGGATGCCCAGCTCCTCGGCCCGTCGCGTGGTGGCGCCGGACGCCCGGCCGCTCAGCAGGCCGATCTCGAGGCCCGCCTGTCGGGCCCAGACGAGCGCCGCGCCGTCGCGGATGTAGAACCGCTTGCTCTCGCCGGCCGTGTAGTCCACGTCGATCGTGCCGTCGGTCAGCACGCCGTCGACGTCGAGCAGCAGCAGCTTGATCCGTCGGGCACGTTCGGCGACGGCGTCCAGGGATAGGGGCATGGTGTCCGGATGCGCCCGCGCGGCCGGGGGTCGCCCCGGCGCCGGCGCCTAGATCATGTTCGTCTGCCAGAGGTCGTGCAAGTGGACCACGCCCTGGACGACGGCCGCGGGATCGACCACCACGAGCGCGGTGATCTTCCGCTCCTCCATGACGCGCACGGCCTCGGCCGCGAGGACGTCGCCGCGGATGGTGACCGGCGTGCCCGTCATGATCTCGCGGGCGGACCGGTCGAGCAGGTTCGCGCCGGACGTCATGTGCCGCCGCAGGTCGCCGTCGGTGACGACGCCGAGCAGCCGGCCGCCCGCGTCCACCACGCAGGTCATGCCCAGCCGCTTGCTCGACATCTCGTGGATGACCTCCGGCATGCGCGCGTCCGGGCCCACGCGCGGCGTCCGGTCCCCGCTCTGCATGAGGGCCGACACGCGCATCAGCCGCCGGCCCAGTCGGCCGCCCGGGTGCAGGTTCGCGAACTGTTCCGCCCTGAATCCCTTGCGCCGCGAGAGCGCCAGCGCCAGCGCGTCGCCCAGGGCGAGCGTCGCCGTCGTGCTGGCCGTCGGGGCGAGGTTCATCGGGCACGCCTCCTCGGACACGTGACAGCCGAGCGCGACGTCCGAGGCCCGGGCCAGCGTCGATTCCGGGAATCCGGTCAGGGCAATCAGCCGCGCGCCGATCCGGCGGATGGCCTCGAGGAGCCGCACCAGCTCTTCGGTCTCGCCGCTCTGGGACAGGGCGACGACGACGTCGCTCGGCTGGACGACGCCGAGGTCGCCGTGGAGCGCCTCGGCCGGGTGCAGGAAGATCGCCGAGGTGCCCGTGCTGGAGAACGTCGCGGCGAGCTTGTGGGCGATGATGCCGGACTTGCCCATGCCCGTCGCGACGACCCGGCCCTGGCACTGGTGGAGCAGGTCCACGGCGCGCACGAAACCCTCGTCGAGCTGGCCGACGAGGCCGAGGATCGCCTGGGCCTCGGTCTCGAGCACGCGCCGGGCGAGCGCGACGTCGTCGCGGTCGGTCATCGCGCGGCGGCTCCCGCCGGGCTGACGATGGCGTGGATGGCGCGGAGGCGCTCGAGCAGGGCCGGGAGCCGGTCGAGCGCGAGGGCGTTCTGCGCGTCGCTCCGCGCCCGGGCGGGCTCCTCGTGTACCTCGAGGAACACGCCGTCGACACCCGCGCCGACCCCGGCCTGGGCGAGCGGCTCGATGTACTCGGCCAGCCCGGCGGTCACCCCGTCGCCGCCGCCCGGGAGCTGCAGGCTGTGGGTGACGTCGAAGACCACCGGCGAGCCGAGGCTGCGCATCATCGGGAACGCGCGCATGTCCACGACGAGGTTGTTGTAGCCGAACGAGAACCCGCGTTCGGTGATGAACACGCGGTCGTTGCCCGAGGCGTGCACCTTGTCGAGCGCGTGGCGCATGTCGAGGGGCGCGAGGAACTGGCCCTTCTTCAGGTTCACCACGCACCCGGTGCGCGCGGCGGCCACGATGAGGTCGGTCTGGCGCGAGAGGAACGCGGGGATCTGGAGCACGGCCGCCACGTCGGCGGCCTGCGCCGCCTGCCAGGGCTCGTGCACGTCGGTCAGGATCGGCACGCCGACCTCGTCGCGGACGATGCGGAGCGACTCGAGGCCGGCCTCGAGTCCGGGGCCGCGGAACGACTGGAGCGACGTGCGGTTGGCCTTGTCGAACGAGGCCTTGAACACGTAGGGCATGCCGGCCTCGCGCGCCATCGTCGCGAGGGCCCGGGCGAGCGAGACCGCGTGTTCCGTGCTCTCGATCACGCACGGGCCCGCGATGAGCACGAGCGGCCCCGCGCCGAGCACCACGCCATCCGCGATCGCCACCTGGCGTACGTCGCTCATCGCACCATCCGCCGGCCGATCACCGGGCGCGCCGGTCGCCGATGGCGGTCACGTTGGTGGACACGCCGCGGTCGGCCTGGAGCCGCTTGTAGGCCGCCTCGACGAACCCGGCGAACAGCGGGTGCGGCCGCAGCGGGCGCGACTTGAACTCCGGGTGGAACTGGACCGCCACGTACCAGGGGTGCCCCGGCAGCTCCACGATCTCGACGAACTTCCCGTCGAGCGAACGGCCGACGATCCGGAGCCCGCTTTCGACGAGCGCCTTCTCGTAGAGGCAGTTGAACTCGTACCGGTGCCGGTGGCGCTCGTGGATGATCTCCTCGCCGTACATCCGGAAGACCAGCGAGTCGGGCGCGAGCCGGCAGGCGTAGCTGCCCAGGCGCATCGTGCCGCCCATGTCGTCCACGCCCAGCAGGTCGCGCAGCTTGTAGATGACCTTGTGGGCGGCCTGCTCGTCCACCTCGGTCGAGTCGGCGCCCTCGAGGTTCGCCACGTGTCGGGCGAACTCGACCACCGCCCACTGGAAGCCGTAGCAGATGCCGAAGTAGGGCACCTTGTGGGTGCGCGCGTACTCGGCGGCGACCATCATGCCGCGGCTGCCGCGATCGCCGAAGCCCGGGCCCACCAGGATGCCCACGGCGCCCTCGAGCAGCGCCGCGCCCTCGGGCTGCTCCAGGGCCTCGGCCTCGACGTACTTCAGGTGCACCTTGATCCGGTGCCGGAAGCCGCCGTGGACCAGGGCCTCGTTGATGCTCTTGTAAGAGTCCTCGTACTCGACGTACTTGCCCACGAAGTGCAGCGTGATCTCGTCGACGGGGTTGCGGACGCGATCGACCAGGTCCTCCCAGTCCTGCATCTGCGCCTCGGTGTCGGGCAGGTGCAGGCGCTCGAGCAGGATCCGGTCGAGGCCCTCGCCGGCGAGGTTGAGCGGTACCTCGTAGATGCTCGCCACGTCGCGCGCGGTGATCACGGCCTCCTCGTCGACGTCGCAGAAGAGCGCGATCTTGCGCTTCATGTCCGCGTCGAGCGGCCGGTCCGTCCGGCAGAGCAGGACGTCCGGCTGGATGCCGATCGAGCGCAGGTCGCGGACGCTGTGCTGCGTCGGCTTCGTCTTCAGTTCGCCCGCCGACGCGATGAACGGCACCAGCGTCAGGTGGATGTACAGCGTGTTCTCGCGGCCGACGTCCTGCCGCAGCTGGCGGATGGCCTCGAGGAAGGGCAGGCTCTCGATGTCGCCCACCGTCCCGCCGATCTCGACGAGCAGGACGTCCACGTTCTCGGCCGCCGAGCGGACCGCATCCTTGATCTCGTTCGTGATGTGCGGAATGACCTGGACGGTCCGGCCGAGGTAGTCGCCGCGTCGTTCCTTCTGGATGACCGACAGGTAGATCTTGCCCGTCGTCCAGTTGTTGTTGCGCGTGGCCACCATGCTGGTGAACCGCTCGTAGTGTCCGAGGTCGAGGTCGGTTTCCGCCCCGTCGTCGGTCACGTAGACCTCGCCGTGCTGGAACGGGCTCATCGTGCCCGGGTCCACGTTGATGTACGGGTCGAGCTTCTGGAGCGCGACCTTGTAGCCGTGTCCCTCGAGGATCCGCCCGATGGACGCGGCGGCCAGGCCCTTGCCGAGCGACGAGACGACGCCCCCGGTGACGAAGATGAACTTGACGGGTCGCTCGCGTGGTGTCTGTGGCATGGCGCTCTCAGTCTGTCTCGCGGTCTATCCGCGGGTGGGGGCGGCCTCGAACCGCCGCCGGACCCGTTCCAGGTCATCCGGAGTGTCGACGCCGACGGCCTCGGCCGTCGTCTCGACCGTGAGGATTCTAATCCCGTGTTCCAGCGCGCGCAGCTGCTCGAGCCCCTCCGCGGCCTCGAGCGGCGTCGGCGGCAGTCCGGCCAGGGCGAGCAATGTCGCGCGGCGGTAGGCGTAGAGCCCGATGTGATGCCAGTGCACCGGTGCCGGCGCGCCCGGTCGCGCGAATGGCACCGGGAGCCGGCTGAAGTACAGCGCGTGGCCGGAGCGCGCGACGACGACCTTCACGAGATCGGGACGCGCGAGCGCGTCAGGGTCGTCGAGACGGCGCCGGAGCGTCGTCATCACCTCGTCCGAGGCGGGGGAGAGGAGCGGGGCGACCGCGGCGTCGATCGCCTCGCCCGCGAGCAGCGGCTCGTCGCCCTGGATGTTGACCACCACGTCGCACGTGAGCGCGTCGGCGACCTCGGCGAGCCGGTCGGTGCCGCTCGGGTGATCGGCGCGCGTCATCACCGCGGTGAATCCTGCCTCGTCCACGGCCGCGGCCACCCGGTCGTCGTCGGTCGCGACGAGGACGGCGTCGAGGGACGCGGCTGCGGCGGCCCGGGCGCAGACGTGCGCGATCATCGGCCGGCCGGCGATGAGCGCCAGCGGCTTGCCGGGGAGACGGGTCGACTGGTAGCGGGCGGGGATGATGCCGACGGTGCGTGCGGAGCGGAGCGATCGAGCGAGCCCAGCCGGGAAAGCAACTGGCACGGCAAATCTTAGCACGACCCGCCAGGCGTCACAGGGCCGTCACGGCCCCTGTGCTACGATCTTTTCGAGGTTCGCGAATGCACCGTCTCGCCCCCGTCCTGCTCATCGGCGGCGCGCTGCTGTTCGCCAACGGCGTCTATGCGCCGGCCGCGCCCATTCCCGCCGCCACCCCCTCCGCTCCGGATCCCGCGCTCGTCCAGGCAGCGCCGATCATGGCCGACGTCAGCTCGCAGGTCGATCGCCTGCGGCAGCGTCGCCAGGCCACGCCGGAGGAACCGGATCTCGGACGCGACCCGTTCCGGTTCGGCCGTCCGCGTCCCACCGAGGCGAACACGCTGCCCGTACCCGCGGCGGCGCCCGAGCCGGCCGCGCCCGTCGTCACCCTCCCGCGCTTCATCGCCGTCGTCGCCACCGAGACCGCGCAGGGGACCGTCCGCAAGGCCGTGCTCTCGCAGGGCGACGGCGTGAGGATCTATGCCGTCGGCGACACCGCCGGCGCGTTCGTGATCACGGCGATCGACGCGTCGTCCGTCTCACTGCAGGATCCGGGCACGAGCGCCGTCTACCGACTCACCCTGCGCTGACGCCGGGCACGGGCGACGCCGCGTGCGGCCGGATCGCGCAATACATTGCCATCGCGCACGACGCGGAACGACTACGCTAGAATGTGCCGTTCGGCTGGCCGGCGGAGCGCGCACCAAGTTGGTGCAAAGCGCTGCGGCGGCCGGATTTCCGCGGCAAACCGTTTCGGTCGTCGGGGTTTTCCACAACGTTTTCCACAGTTTCTGTGAAGAACTTGCGACGCCCGTCAGGGACGTGACCTAAAACGGGGGAACGACGCGGAACGGTCATGGGTTCACGGACGGCGGAGGCGTGATGTCCACGGGCAGCAGTGCGATCACCAGGAACGACGGCACGATGGTCGTGCCGGACCATCCCATCATTCCGTTCATCGAGGGCGACGGGACCGGGCCGGACATCTGGCGCGCCAGCGTGCGCGTGTTCGATGCGGCGGTCGAGAAGGCGTACGGCGGCACGCGGCGGATCGACTGGCGCGAGGTGCTGGCCGGCGAGAAGGCCTTCAAGCAGACGGGGAACTGGCTACCCGCCGAGACGCTCGACGCGTTCCGGCAGTACCTCGTGGGTATCAAGGGACCGCTGACGACACCGGTCGGCGGCGGCATCCGGTCGCTCAACGTCGCGCTCCGGCAGGAACTGGATCTCTACGTCTGCCTGCGCCCGGTCCGCTACTTCGAAGGCATGGAGACGCCGGTGCGCCGGCCGGACCTCGTCGACATGGTGATCTTCCGGGAGAACACGGAGGACATCTACGCGGGGATCGAGTTCCAGGACGGCACGCCCGAGGCCGAGGAGTTCAAGGCGCTGATCGAGAAGGCGTTCCCGGCGCGGTTCAGGAAGATCCGGTTTCCGAAGACCGCGGGCCTCGGCATCAAGCCGATCTCCCGGGAAGGGACCGAGCGGCTGGTGCGCGCCGCCATCCGGTACGCCCTCGCGCAGGGGCGCAAGAGCCTGACGCTCGTGCACAAGGGCAACATCATGAAGTTCACCGAGGGCGCGTTCCGCGACTGGGGCTACGAGCTGGCGAAGCGCGAGTTCGGGGCGCAGGAGATCGACGGCGGGCCCTGGTGCCGCCTGCCCGAGGGCCTGGTCGTCAAGGACGTCATCGCCGACGCATTTCTGCAGCAGATCCTCACCCGGCCGGCCGAATACGACGTCATCGCGACGCCGAACCTCAACGGCGACTACATCTCGGACGCGCTGGCCGCGCAGGTCGGCGGCATCGGCATCGCGCCCGGCGGGAACATCAACTACGACACGGGCCACGCCGTCTTCGAGGCGACGCACGGCACCGCGCCCAAGTACGCGGACCAGGACAAGGTCAATCCCGGCTCGGTGATTCTCTCGGGCCAGATGATGCTCCAGTTCCTGGGCTGGCCCGAGGCCGCCGGGGTGGTCGAGTCGGCCCTGTCGAAGACGATCGCGCAGAAGCAGGTCACCTACGACCTGGCCCGGCTGATCCCGGGCGCGACCGAGCTGAAGACGTCCGAGTTCGCGACCGCGATCATCGGCAACATGTAGAGAGCACCATCCGGAGCACCGCAGTCAATCGAGGAGTCACGCGCATGAACCGCAAGGTCACAGTCGTCGGGGGAGCAGGCAACGTCGGGGCCACGGTGGCCCGGTCCATCGCCGCCAAGGAGCTGGCCGATGTCGTCATCGTGGACATCGCGGCCGAGAAGGCGCAGGGCATCGCGCTCGACATCTTCCAGGCGTGTCCGATCGACGCGTCCGACACCCGCCTCATCGGCACCGCCGACTACGCCGCGACCGCCAACTCGGACGTGGTGGTGGTCACCTCGGGCGTGCCCCGCAAGCCGGGCATGAGCCGCGACGACCTGCTGCAGGTCAACTACAAGATCATGCAGGCGGTCACCGAGCAGGTGGTCAAGTACTCGCCGAACTGCATCATCGTGCCGGTGGCCAACCCGCTCGACGCGATGTGCCAGGCCGTCTACCGGCTGAGCGGCTTCCCGCGCGAGCGCGTGATCGGCATGGCCGGCGTGCTCGACTCGGCGCGGATGCGGACGTTCATCGCCATGGAGCTCGATGTTTCGGTGGACAACGTTCACGCCTTCGTCCTCGGCGGACACGGCGACACGATGGTTCCGCTGCCGCGGTTCTCGACCGTGGCCGGCATCCCGCTGACCGAGCTGGTGGCGATGGGCCAGCTCTCGCAGGAGAAGCTCGACGCGATTTGCACCCGCACGGCCAATGGCGGCGCCGAGATCACCAAGCTCGTCGGCACCAGCGCCTGGTATGCCCCTGGCGCGGCGGCGGCCGAGATGGTCGAGGCCATCCTCAAGGACAAGAAGGCCATCCTGCCGTGCTCGGTGTTCCTGCAGGGCGAGTACGGCGTGAAGGACCAGTTCCTCGGCGTACCCGTGAAGCTCGGCAAGGGCGGCGCGGAGCAGATCATCGAGATCCGGCTGACCGACGAGGAGAAGACGGCGCTGATGAAGAGCGCCGCCGCGGTGAAGGAGCTGACGGCGGTGATTGGCGTCTAGGACGTCCCAGGACGAACTCGTCCTGATGGTCCCAGGGGGCCAGGGTCTCAGGGCTCAAAGGTTGGGGGGCGGTGCCGAGTTTGGTGTCGCCCCCCACTTCATTTTGGGGCTTCGCCCCAAGGACCCTCAGGATCTTGTGGCTTCGCGCCGGGACGCACCTCCCAGGCCCCTCCGCACCCTTGGACCCTGGCACCCTCCGGACGCTTTTGGTCCTTTGTTGGCATAGAGATCCAGCGTTGAACTTGAGCGGACAGGAGTGTAAACTCCCCCTCCCTTTGAATATCTGTGCACCCGTCGGAAGGGCGGGTCTCGGGGCAGGAATTACGGGCTGGATTCTTCCGGGCGGGCCAGGCGATCGCCGGGCACGTCCCTTGCAGTCAGGCCCGGCGGGGAAGTGACCGAAGGGAGCGTTGACTTGGCACCGCTTGTGACCGTCGTGGGTTGCCTGCTGATCGCCGTGGGCCTGCTGGGCTCGGTCGTCAGCATGCAGCGCGGCGGATCCCGCTGAGATCGTCGTCCTGATCATCGCGACACCGGCCGCCTGGCCGGCGGGTCGCGGCTGCGCCCCGGCGCCTGCCGGGCGCGCGACTCCGGCTGCAGCAAATCCACGGTTTTGCGCGTGATAAACTGCCGCGCGCATGAAGATCCACGAGTATCAAGCCAAGGAAATTCTCGCGCGCCACGGCGTGCCGGTGCCGCGCGGATCGGTCGCGTTCACGGCCGACGAGGCCCGGGCGATCGCGCAGTCGCTCGGCGGCACGGTCGTCGTCAAGGCGCAGATTCACGCGGGTGGCCGGGGCAAGGGCGGCGGCGTCAAGCTGGCGAAGTCGGTGGACGAAGCCGCGAAGATTGCCTCCGAGATCCTCGGGATGCGGCTCGTGACCTACCAGACCGGGCCGTCCGGGCAGGTCGTCGGCCGGGTGCTGGTCGAAGAGGGCCTCCAGATGAGCCGCGAGCTCTACCTGGGCCTCGTCATCGACCGCGCCAGCGGCTGCCCGGTGCTCATGGTCAGCCCCGACGGCGGCGTCGAGATCGAAAAGGTCGCGGCCGAGACGCCCGATCGCATCTTCAAGGCGTTCATCCACCCGGCGCTCGGCCTGCAGGCGTTCCAGGCGCGGGAACTTGCCTTCCGCCTCGGCTTCGACAAGGCGCTGGTCGCCAAGGCCGTCAGGATGATGACCGCGCTCTACCAGGCCTTCATCGCCACCGACGCCTCGCTGCTCGAGATCAACCCGCTCGTGGTGACGGCCGGCGGCGACCTGCTGGCGCTCGACGCGAAGATCAACTTCGACGACAACGCGCTCTACCGGCATCCCGACCAGAAGGACCTGCGGGACCTGGCGGAGGAGGAGCCGCTCGAGGTCGAGGCGTCGAAGTACTCGCTGAACTACATCAAGCTGGACGGCACCATCGGGTGCATGGTCAACGGCGCCGGCCTGGCGATGGCCACGATGGACATCATCAAGCTCGCCGGCGGGGAGCCGGCCAACTTCCTCGACGTCGGCGGCGGCGCCAACGCCGAGCAGATCAAGAACGCGTTCCGGATCCTGATGTCCGACGAGCACGTCAAGGCGGTGCTCATCAACATCTTCGGCGGCATCCTGCGCTGCGACGTCCTGGCCGAGGGCGTCATCGCCGCGGTCAAGGACCTCGGCGTGCCGGTGCCGATCGTCATCCGGATGGAAGGCACCAACGTCGAGAAGGGCAAGGCGATGCTGAAGGAGAGCGGCCTGAACTTCACGACGGCCGACTCGATGGACGAAGCCGCGCGCCAGGTGGTCGCGCTGGGCGCCTGATTGCCCCGGATGCCCGACTCGCCGACGAGCCGCTCGGTCGATTGCCCGACGTCCCGATCGCCGGTTCGATGGCCCGATTCACGATTCCCCGATTGCCGATAACCGAGTCCTCCCGATCATCATGTCCGTACTCATCGACAAGTCCACGCGTCTCATCGTCCAGGGCCTGACCGGCCGCGAAGGCACCTTTCACGCGCAGCAGGCCCAGGCCTACGGCACCAACGTCGTCGGGGGGGTGACGCCCGGCAAGGGCGGCACGACCCACGAGGGCTGGCCGGTGTTCGACACGGTGGCCGACGCGGTGCGCGAGACCGGCGCCAACGCGTCGGTCATCTTCGTGCCGCCGCCCGGCGCGGCCGACGCGGTCATGGAGGCGGCGGCCGCGGGGCTGCCGCTGGCCGTCTGCATCACCGAGGGCATCCCGACGCTCGACATGATGCGGGCGTTCGCGTTCCTGCGGGGCACGCCGATGCGGCTCATCGGGCCGAACTGCCCGGGGCTCATCTCGGCCGGTCGCGCCAAGGCCGGCATCATCCCGGGACACATCTGCAAGGAGGGCCGGGTCGGCATCGTCTCGAAGAGCGGCACGCTGACTTATGAGGCCATTCATCAGCTCACGGCCCTCGGCCTGGGCCAGACCACCTGCATCGGCATCGGCGGCGATCCGCTCATCGGCACGTCCTTCATCGACGCGCTGACGCTCTTCGCGGCCGACGACGAGACCGAGGCGGTGGTGCTCATCGGCGAGATCGGGGGCAGCGCCGAGGAGGAGGCGGCGGCGTTCATCAAGGCGTCGTTCCGCAAGCCGGTGGTCGGCTTCATCGCGGGCCAGACGGCGCCGCCCGGGCGCCGGATGGGCCACGCCGGCGCGATCATCGCCGGTGGCAAGGGCACGGCGGCCGAGAAGATGGCGGCGCTCGCCGACGCGGGCGTCCGCGTGGTGAAGAGCCCGGCGGACATCGGCCGCGCCGTGCAGGACGCCCTCGCATAACGCGCGAAACGCGTTATAATTTGCGAGATCAGGATGGTATGAGTTCAACCCTGCCTTCGACGGAACCCGCACAGTCGTCCGGTCACTCGCACGTCGTCAACGACTTCAGCATCCAGGTCGCCACCGTCAACGGCTCCGGCAGCCAGACGGCCAACCTCGTGCTGCTGCGTTCCATCTTCCAGATGGGCGTGCCCGTGTCGGGCAAGAACCTCTTCCCCTCGAACATCGCCGGCCTGCCGACGTGGTTCACGATCCGCGCGAACCACAAGGGCTACATCGGCCGCAAGAAGGAGATCGACTTCCTCGTCGCGATGAACGCGGAGACGGCGAAGGACGACGTCCTGTCGCTGGATCCCGGACGGCCCGTCGTCTACGACGAGCCGCTCAAGCTCCGCGAGCTGCGCGACGACCTGATCTTCTACCCGGTGCCGTTCGACAAGCTGGTCGCCGAGGTCTGCACCGACGCCAAGCTCCGCCGCCTCGTGAAGAACATGATCTACGACGGCGTGCTCGCGCACCTGCTGTCGATCGACATCGGCGAGATGGAGAAGGCGCTCTCCAAGCAGCTCGGCCACAAGCCGAAGGCGATGCAGCTCAACATGGGCGCGCTCGAGATCGGCCTCAAGTACGCCGCCGAGCACTGCGAGAAGCGCGACCCGTTCCGGATCGAGCGGCTGGACAAGACGGCCGGCCAGATCCTGGTCGAGGGCAACGCCGCCTCGGCGATGGGCTGCATGTTCGCCGGCGTCACGGTCTGCGCCTGGTACCCGATCACGCCGTCGTCGTCGCTGCCCGAGTCGCTCATCGGCTACATGCGCAAGTACCGCATGGACCCGGAGACGGGGAAGGCGACCTTCGCGATCGTGCAGGCCGAGGACGAGATTGCCGCGCTCGGCATGGTGATCGGCGCGAGCTGGGCCGGCGCCCGCGCGATGACGTCCACGTCGGGCCCGGGCATCTCGCTGATGTCGGAGTTCGCCGGCCTGTCCTACTACGCCGAGGTGCCCGCGGTGGTGTTCGACATCCAGCGCGTCGGCCCCTCGACGGGCCTGCCGACCCGCACCGCACAGGGCGACCTGCTGTTCACCGCGGTCAACTCGCACGGCGACACCAAGCACCCGATGCTGCTGCCGTCGTCGGTCGAGGAGTGCTACTCGATGGCGATGGAGGCGTTCGACCTGTCCGAGCGCCTGCAGTCGATCGTCTACGTGATGAGCGACCTCGACCTCGGCATGAACACCTGGATGTCGGCGCCGTTCCCGTACCCGGACAAGCCCATCGACCGCGGCAAGGTGCTCGACGAGGCGAAGGTCCGCCAGCTCGGCGCCGAGTGGGGCCGCTACAAGGACGTGGACGGCGACGGCATCCCGTGGCGCTCGCTGCCCGACACGCCGGCGCCCGCGTCGTTCACCCGCGGCTCCGGCCACAACGCGATGGCGCAGTACTCCGAGCGGCCCGACGACTACGCCGGCAACATGGAGCGGCTGGCCCGCAAGTTCGACACGGCCCGTACGCTCGTGCCGCCGCCCGTCATCGACCGGGTGGACGGGGCGAAGATCGGCATCATCGCCTTCGGCTCCAGCCACTGGGCGGTCGAGGAGGCGCGCGACCAGCTCCGCGACGAGAACGGCATCCGGGTGTCCTACCTGCGGCTGCGCGCGTATCCGTTCACCCCGGCCGTGGACGAGTTCATCCGGCAGCACGACCGCGTCTACGTCGTCGAGCAGAACCGCGACGCCCAGATGCGCAGCCTGCTGCTCATCGACGGCGAGCCGGAATACGCGGTCCGGCTGCGCAGCGTCCTCCATTTCAACGGTCTGCCGATCGACGCCCGGAGCGTCACCGACGGCATCCTGGCCCAGGAAAAGTAGGGTCCGAGACTCATGGCCACACGCACGAACCGCATCAACCTCGAGGTCACCCAGTACCGCGGCTCGAAGACGACGCTCTGCGCCGGCTGCGGGCACAACGCCATCTCCGAGCGCATCATCGACGCGTTCTTCGAGATGGGCGTCGATCCGCACAAGGTGCTGAAGTTCTCCGGCATCGGCTGCTCCAGCAAGAGCCCGGCCTACTTCCTCAGCCCGTCGCACGGCTTCAACTCGGTGCACGGCCGGATGCCGTCGGTCGCCACCGGCGCGATGCTCGCCAACAAGACGATGCTCGCGATCGGCGTCAGCGGCGACGGCGACACCGGCGCGATCGGGGCGGGGCAGTTCGTCCACCTGATGCGGCGGAACCTGCCGATCATCTACATCATCGAGGACAACGGCTGCTACGGCCTGACCAAGGGCCAGTTCTCGCCGACCGCCGACCTCGGATCAAAGGCCAAGAACGGCGTCGTCAACGACCTGCCGCCGCTCGACACCTGCGCGCTGGCCATCGAGCTGGGCGCGTCGTTCGTCGCCCGCTCGTTCTCCGGCGACAAGAAGCAGCTGCTCGCCGTCCTCAAGGCGGCGATTGCGCACCGCGGGACGTCGATGATCGACGTCATCTCGCCGTGCGTCACCTTCAACGACCACGTCGGCTCGACCAAGAGCTACGCCTACGTGAAGGACCACGACGAGCCGCTCGGCGAGATCAGCTTCGTCCCGTACTTCGAGGACATCTCGATCGACTACGAGCCCGGCTCGACGACCAACGTGACCATGCACGACGGGTCGCACCTGCTGCTTCGCAAGGTCGCCGAGGACTACAACCCGACCGACAAGATCTCGGCGCTGCGCCTGCTCCACGAGACCTCGCGGCGCGGCGAGTTCGCCACCGGCGTCATCTACATCGAGCCCGACAAGGACGACTTCCTCGACACGCTCAACGTCGTCGACGAGCCGCTGGCCTTCCTGCCGGCCGACAAGATCCGCCCGCCCAGCCGCGTGCTCGATGAGCTGATGGAAGAACTCCAGTAGGGTCCTGAGGGTCCTGGGACCCTCCACTCCGCCTTTTCTCCGACCCCCGTCGTCCTACCAGGCATCCACGGAGGTGGCCATGGCGGTCCGTGTCGGAGCAACCGTGCTCGGCCTGGTGATGGCGCTGGCGCAGGTGAGCGCGCCGCGTGCCGCGCAGGCGACGGTCGGTGCGCAGGATCCGGGGCACGTGTTCAAGCCCGGAGACGGCGTCACGAACCCGAAGCTCGTCCGGAAGGTCGATCCCAGATACACCGGCGCGGCGTTGCGGGCCGGCATCGAAGGCGCCGTCTGGCTCGACGTGGTCGTGATGCCGGACGGCCGGGTCGGGAAGGTCGAGATCGAGAAGTCGCTGGACCGCATCATGGGCCTCGACGCCGAGGCCGTGGCGGCGGCGAAGCAATGGGAGTTCGAGCCGGCGACGTTCGAAGGCCGGCCGGTGCCGGTCGAGGTCACGCTGATCCTCGAGTTCCGCCGCCACGAGAAGGGGGCCGACGACGAGGCGAGCCTGCCGGTCTCCGGCGTCCCGGCCCCGCTGCCCGTCGGCCGGACCAACGGCGGCCGGATCCGGGCCGCCATCGAAGCGGGAGACCCCGTCGGGGGCCAGGCCCAGCCTGGCATCGCCGTGTCGCGGATCTTCCCGCCCGCGCCAGAGTCGGACGCGACGTTTCTCGCGGGCGCCGTCCGGGCCGACGCCCCGGGCGTCGTCGCGCCCGTCGTCGCCGGGCGCGTCATGCCGAGGTACACCCGCGAGGCGCTGCAGAACGGGCTCGAGGGCATGGTCGCCGTCGAGGCCGTCATTGACGTCAGCGGCGAGGTCGCGCGGGTCCGGATTCAGCGATCGCTCGACACCGTGTTCGGCCTCGACCAGCAGGCGCTCGAGGCCGCGCTGGGCTGGCGCTTCAAACCTGGAACCCGGGGCGGCGACCCCGTGCCCGTGGTCGTCGTGTTGAACATGGAGTTCCGTCTGCATTAAGTTCTGGGCATGCACCAGAGTGTCCTCAGGGCCCTGCCGGTCGGGTTGTGCCTGCTGGCCGGCGCATCCACCGGCCTGTCCGCGCAGACCCGGCTGACCGACGAGGCGCGGCGGGCGCTCCTGGCCACGGTCGTGCCCGTGCGCGCGGCCGTCATGAAGTCCATGCAGCGCAGCGTCGTGTGCGGCAGCGTCAGCCGTGCCCGCGCGGCGTCGGAGGGCGTGGACGCCGTCCTGGACCTGGTCGATCCCGTCCAGCGGGACGTCCACCTGATGGTGGTCATCCCGGAGGGTTCCCGCCAGCGGTTCAGCCCGCTCTTCGTCCGCCAGATGGTCGATCGCGAGGCGTGCTTCGACGGGCGTGTCGAGCCGATGCTCGGCGTGATGGGCATGCGGATCAACGACCCCATCCAGCTCAAGTTCGTCGGCGCGCCGCCCGGGCAGACCCGGGAGTTCGCCACCGGCGCGGTCACGCTCGACGAGCCCGGCATCACGCCGCCCGTGGTCATCGCCGCGCCGCCGCCGGACTACAGCCGCCGCGCGATGGAGTCGCTGCTCCAGGGCGACGTCGAGGTCGAGCTGCGGGTCGGGCCCGACGGCGTGCCGCAGAACGCGCGCATCACCCGCTCGCTCGACCCCGCGTTCGGGCTGGACGACGAGGCCGTCAAGTCGGCGATGCGGTGGCGGTTCAAGCCGGCCATGCGCGGCGACCTGCCCGTGACGAGCCTGGTCACGGTTAACGTCAGTTTCCGCTTTCCCGGGGTGATTCGGATGCCCCGGGGCGGGGCGATCATCCAGCGGTCGGGCCGGGAGGCCGTGGCGGTCGCCTCGGTGTCGGGCGAGGCGGACGACGCGTTCTTCGCGGGCGCGGCCCGGCCGGCGACGGGGCAGCTGCCCGCCCTGCGGGATGCCCCGGGACCCTGGTATCCGGTGGCCGCCCTGGCGCTCGGGCAGGAGGGCGAGGTCGAACTGGACGCGGTCGTGATGCCCGACGGCACCGTGGACCGCGTCCGCATCGTGACGCCGTTCCCGAACGACGCGGTGGGCGTGGGCGAGCACGCGGCTCGCGCGGTGCTGACCTGGCGGTTCGCACCGGCCCCGGCCGGCACCGGCCCGCGGGCGGTCCGGGCCACGGTCCGCTTCGGCTTCCGGACGCCCGACGACGCGCGGCGGGAGGTGGGCGGCGGGAGCTGAGCGGCGGGCGGAATGCTATGATTTCGCCACGATGGAACGGACGTTTGCCATTATCAAGCCCGATGCCGTGCGTGCCCGCCATGCGGGCCGCATCCTCGCCCGGATCGAAGACGCCGGGTTCACCATTCGCGCGATGCGCCTGCAGCACCTGACGAAGAAGGAGGCCGAGGGCTTCTACGCGGTGCATCGCGAACGACCCTTCTTTGGCTCCCTGACCGAATTCATGTCGTCCGGTCCGTGCGTCCTGCTGGCCCTCGAGGCGCCCGGGGCGATCGCGAAGTGGCGGACGCTGATGGGCGCGACCGACCCGGCGAAGGCCGACGCCGGCACGCTGCGGAAGGAGTTCGGCGCGTCGATCGAGAACAACGCGACGCACGGGTCCGACGCCCCGGAGACCGCCGCGTTCGAGCTCGGCTACTTCTTCCGCGGCATGGAGCTCGGGGCCTGACGCTCGGGGCCTGACGCTCGGGGTCTGACGATAGAGAAACTTCAAAGTTGGAACTTCGAACTTCGAATCGTGGTGCGGCGGGCGATACCGCGCCGCTCCTTCGTTTGAACTTCGACGTTTGAACTTCGAAGTTTCGCAAGCGCGTTGTGACCCCGAAGCTTCTCATCGTCGTCGGTCTGCTGATCGCCGGGGTGGGTGTGGCGATTCAGCTCGGCGTGCCGCTGGGGCGGCTGCCGGGTGACGTCGTGATCCGGCGCGGCAACTCGACGTTCTACTTCCCGATCGTCACGTGCCTCGTCATCAGCGTGGTGATCTCGCTGGTGTCGCTGGTGCTGCGCCGCTAGGAGCGGCTCGAGATGGCCATCAAGTCCGACAAGTGGATCCGCCGCATGGCGCAGGAACACGGGATGATCGAGCCGTTCGTGGACTCGCAGGTCCGCGCCGGCGTCGTCTCGTTCGGGCTGTCGTCCTACGGCTACGACATCCGTGTCGCCGACGAGTTCAAGGTCTTCACGAACATCAACAACACGGTCATCGACCCAAAGAGCTTCGACCCGCGGTCGTTCGTGGACATCAAGGCCGACGTCTGCATCGTGCCGCCGAACTCGTTTGCGCTGGCGCGGACGATCGAGTACTTCCGCATTCCGCGCGACGTGCTGACGGTCTGCCTGGGCAAGTCCACCTACGCGCGCTGCGGCATCATCGTGAACGTCACGCCGTTCGAGCCCGAGTGGGAAGGGTTCGTCACGCTCGAGATCTCGAACACGACGCCGCTGCCCGCGAAAATCTACGCGAACGAGGGCATCGCGCAGGTGCTGTTCTTCCAGAGCGACGAGCCGTGCGAGCGGTCCTACGCCGACAAGAAGGGCAAGTACCTGAAGCAGCAGGGCGTCACGCTGCCGAAGATCTGAGGCGACCGGACGCGGGGGGCTGACGGCCGGCCGAGGGAGCCGGAAGCCACTCGGGGCTGCCTGCGTCGCTTCGGTCGCCTTAGCTGGCGACGATCCGCTGCGCCTCGGCCAGCACCTCCTCGGATTTCCCCCGCACGGCCAGGTCCACGGCGCCAGAGGCGTCGGTGGCCTCGATGTTGATCTCCGCGGTCCAGGCGCCGTGCTGCCGGGCGAGGGGGAGGAGGCTGGCGGCGGGGAAGACGACCGCCGAGGTGCCGACGGCGAGGCACACGTCGGCGCCGGCGGCGGCCTGCGCCGCGGCCTCGAGCGACGTCCGGTCGAGCGGCTCGCCGAACCAGGTCACGTCCGGGCGCGCGTGTCCGCCGCAGTGCGGGCAGGGCGGCGGCAGCGTGGCGAGCGGCGTGGTTTCGTCGCGCCACGCCGTGCGGCCGGCGGCACAGGGGCGCCAGCACCGGAGGTGCCAGATCGAGCCGTGGAGCCGGATCGGGTCCGCGCCGGCGCGCTCGAGCAGGCCGTCCACGTTCTGGGTGACGAGCGTGACGCCGGGCCGCGCGGCCCAGGCGGCGAGCACCTCGTGACCGGGGTTGGGCCGGGCCCGGCGAATCATCCCGCGGCGCCAGTCGTACCACTCCCAGACGAGCCGCGGGTCGCGGGCGAAGGCTTCGGGCGTGGCGAGGTCGGCGACGCGGTACTGCCGCCAGAGGCCATCGGCGCCGCGGAAGGTGGGCACGCCTGAGGCCGCCGAGAGGCCGGCGCCGGTCAGGACGACCAGCCGTTCCGCGTCCACCACGCGCCTGGCGAGTTCCTCGACGGGCGTCACGACGCGGAGTGTACCCCGTGCCGTCCGTTGACCTGAGCGTCACGTCCGGGATACGATGAACGTTCCTGACGCGGGGTGGAGCAGTCCGGTAGCTCGTTGGGCTCATAACCCAAAGGTCGGGGGTTCAAATCCCCCCCGCAACCAAATTCAAAGGGGCCTGAATCGCGAGATTCAGGCCCTTTCTTGCTGTTGGTGTCCATCCCGAAGACGCGTCGGACCATTGACCGCGGCCACGGCGCCGTCCCGGGCTGACGCTTCGACGACGAACGGTCGCTATTCGATTGCAAACGCCAGGTACATCAGTTCGCCACGGCGCTCGACCTGGAGCACGACCGGGTCGCCGCTGCGCAGCGTCGAGCGCGGTGCGAAGCGCCTCGACGCTGACGACCGGCCCCGGTTCAACGAGAAGACCACGTCACCGGCATGAGTCCGCCGTCGCGGGCGTCGATGGCGTCCGGCACCGTCGAGAGGACGACGACGCCGCTGGAGGCCCGGTACGGACGAGTTCGACGAGCCGGGCATCCAGGTCCACGCCGAGGATGCCCAGGCGCTCGATCGTGTGCTGACGGGGATCCGTGTCCGCCGAGAGCGTGGCGAGAGCGATCGGCAGCCGAGATTCGTCAGCCGGCCGGTGCCGCGCCGCTCGCCTCGCGCAGCGTGCGGGCCAGCGCGAGATCCGCTTCTGCGCCCGCCGGTTGCCGGGCCTGCCGGAGGCTGGCGCGTTCCTCCAGACCGCGGATGCGCTCCATCGTGCTGCCGCAGCGCTCGAACGTCGCCACGGCCTCGTCCAGCCGGTCGATCGCGTCGTCGGGCCGGCCCTCGCGCGCGTCGATCAGCGCGCGGACGAACTGGTTCTGGGCCAGGCGATGGTCGGCGCCGGCCTCGATGGCGATCGCGCGGTGCTGGTCGAGGACACGCACGCACTCGCGCTCCGATACGCCGCTGCGGGCGAGCGCCTCGGCGAACGACGCGCCGTGAATCAGCCCGCCGCCCTTCGACCCGCTCGAGTTCCAGAGCTCGACGCCGATCCAGGCCTCCCGCGCGGCGTCGTCGAGCCGGCCCTGCCGCATCAGGATCAGCGCGAGCGGACCCCGGCCGAACAGCCGGTGCGCGAACAGCCCGGCCTCGTCGGCCTCGCGGACCATGCGTTCGGCCAGGGGACTGGCGTCGCCAATCAGTCCCAGGTCGGCGAGGACCGCCGCCAGGCCCATGCGCAGGAACAGCTCGATCCGCCGCTCGCCGGCTTCGACCGCGGCGTCGATGCCGCGGCGGCACAACCGGTCGGCTTCCGACAGCCGGCCCGCCTGGTGCAGCGCGAGCGCCCGGAAGTGCGACCAGAGGAACCGCTCGCCAGCCTGCGTCTCCTCGGCCAGCGCTTCCTCCCGTTCGGCGAAGCCGATGCATGCGTCCCACTGCCCGCGGTAGAAGCAGTTCTCGGACAGGAACTCGCACCCGTACATGACCGCGTTCGGGAAGTTGCGTTCCTCGCCCATCTCGAGGCAGCGCCGCGCGGCGGCGTCGGACTCCGCGAACATCGCGAGGTGCTGATAGGTCCCGGACAGGGCCGAGAGTGCCCGCGTGAGCAGTGCCGGATCGCCGAGCTCCTCGGCGATCGCGACGGCCGGTCGGTACGAGTCCACGGCGCCCTGGAGATCGCCCCGGAGGTGCCGGTAGCGCCCCTCGACGAGCATCGCCCGTGCCGTTTCGTGCGGGCGGCGCCGTGGGTCGAGCTCGACGAGTGCCCGTTGCGCGTGCGCCAGGCCGCGCAGGTCGCCGCTGGTCGAATAGACCTCGCCCAGCTTGGCGCGGACCCGGTTGCGCTGGCTCGGGTCGCGCGATTCGGCCAGCGCCCGCTCGTAGTGTCCGGCAGAGACGGTGAGGTCGGCCTGTGCCATCGCCGCGTCGCCCGCCGCTTCGTCCAGGCGTGCGACGTCGTCGGCGCGGTCGAGGGCGGCCGCGCAGTCCCGCGCGCGCGCGAGCATCGCCAGCGCCTCGTCCCAGGCGAACACGCCCGAGGCCGCCTCCGCCGCGCGCTCCGACCAGTGCAGGCCCTTCTCGAAGTCGCCGGCCTCGACGAAGTGGTAGGCGAGATCCTCGACCGCGAGGTCGCCCGGCGTGCGCTCGCCCAGGCGTTCGAGGGCCGCCGCGACCTTCGCGTGCAGGCGTCGGCGGCGAATCGGGTTCAGCCCCTCGTAGAGCACCTCCCGGATCTTGTCGTGGGTGAATGCGAACGTCCCGCCGCGCTCGGCGACGATGAGCTGCGCGGCGACGGCGTCGTCGATCGCGTCGAGCAGGTCGTCGGCGCCGCCGATGGCGGTGGCGACCTCGTCGAAGTCGAACGTCTTGCCGCGGACCGCGGCCGTCCGGAGCAGCTCGAGGCATCGGTCGCCGACGCGGTCGAGCCGGCCGCCGATGGCGGCCTTCACGCTGGGCGGCAGCAGGAACTCGCCCGAGATCCGCCGCCACGCGGCACGCTCGTGCACGAGGCGCCCCTCGGCGACCAGGGCCTTCACGATTTCCTCGACGAAGAACGGGTTGCCGTCGGTGTCCTCGTAGAGCGAGGTCACCAGCTCGTCGGCCACCTGGGCCTGGCCGAGCAGCGTGCCGATGAGTCGTCCGGTCTCCTCGCGGCCGAGGCGCGTCAGGCGGAGCCGGGTGGCGAGGTGCTCCCGGTCCCAGTCCACCAGCATCTTCGACAGCGCCGGCGCGGTGGCCAGTTCCGCCTCGCGGAAGGTCGCGAGGAAGAGGATGCGCTCGCCGGCCAGCTGGCGCACCGCGTAGTGCAGCAGCGCCAGCGTCCCGTGGTCGGCCCACTGGAGGTCGTCGATGAAGAACAGGAGGCCGCGCGGGCCCGCCAGCCGCCGGAGGAACCGCGCGACGTGATCGAACAGCCGCAGCCGCTCCTCCTGCGGCGAGAGCGCCGGCCGCGCGGGAAACGGCCCCAGCCGCGATTCGATTTCCGGGGCGAGTCGCGCGATCTCCGCGGCGCTGTCGGCCAGCAGCGTCTCGAGGGCCGTGTCGTCGCGCTCGCCGGCGAGGCGGCGGAACGCCTCGAGGAACGGCAGGTACGGCGTGGCGGCTTCGTTCTCGTAGCAGCCGCCGGCGAGCACGAGGGCGCCGTCGAGGCGGGCCGCGGCGGTCAGCTCGCGGGCGAGCCGCGTCTTGCCGACGCCGGGCTCGCCCGACACCAGCACCAGCCGGCTCGCATCGGTACCCGCCGTGCGCCAGAGGCCGCGCAGTTGATCCAGTTCCTGCCGGCGTCCGACCAGGCGGCCGCGCGCGAGGCCCTCGATGGCGACCGCGAGCGGCGCTTCGGTTGCCCCGTCGGCGTCGATGGCCTCGAGGATCTCGCGCACGGCGATCGCGGTCGACGGACGGTCGTCGGGCGACTTCGAGAGCAGGCGCAGGATCAGCGCGTCCACGGCCGCGGGGAGATCCGGACGCAGCACGCGCGGCGGGACGACCGGAGCGTGAATGTGCTGCGAGACGATCGCGAGCGCATCGTCGCCCTCGAACGGCAGGCGTCCCGTCGCCCAGAGGTAGAGCATCACGCCGAGCGCGTACAGGTCGGCGCGGCCGTCCACCGGCTGGCCCAGCGCCTGCTCCGGCGCCATGAAGGCCGGCGTGCCGGCGATGGCACCGCTGCGGGTGACCCTCGGGGCGCCGCGCGCGAGGGCGATGCCGAGGTCGGTGAGCTTCACGGCCGCCCGCTCCCCGGCGGTGGCGCGCATCGCCAGCACGTTGCCGGGCTTGAGGTCGCGATGGACGATGCCGCGGGCGTGGACGTGCTCGAGCGCCTCGCAGATCTGGCCCGCGATCTCGAGGGCCTCGCCGAGATCGGCCGGCGGCGCCTGGTCCAGGCCCGTGCCGCGCACGAGTTCCATCACGAGGTAGGGCCACCCGTCGGCCTCCCCGGCGTCGAACACGGCGACCACGCCGGGGTGGTTGAGCGCGGCGGCGGAACGGACCTCCCGCAGGAAGCGAGCCCGCGTGTGCTCGTCGATGGCCTGCACCGCGAGCACCTTGACGGCGACGGCGCGGTCCAGCCGGTCATCGTGGGCTTCGTAGACCGTGCCCATGCCGCCGCGACCGATCTCCCGGACGAGCCGATACCGGCCGTTCAGGGCCCGGCCGGCGTGGTCCGGATCCAGCCACTCGATGAACGACGGGCTGGCCGCCAGCGCGCCGCCGGTGGCGAGGACGCCCGTCGGTGCCTCGGCCGCCGCGAGCAGACGGTCCAGGAGCGTGCGCAGCGGCCGGTCGCCCGCGCACGCGCGGTCGAGGTAGGCGGCCCGCTCCGCGCGCGGCAGGTCGAGCGCGGCGTCGAGCAAGGCATCGGCCCTGGTGAAGCGATCGAAGCCGTCCATGCGAAGCCTTCGATCCTAATACGGGCCGCCGACCCCGTGTGGCGCCGGCGGGTGGACGGCTAGCGGCCGCATGCGGGACCGGCCGGCAGCACCGGCGCCGCGACCGGTACCAGGCGGGCCTGTGTCAGCGCGGCGTTGAGCGTGGCGAGATCGCCCCGCACGAACTGCCGGTACCCGTCGAGTGCGCCGGTGGCCCGGGCGCATCCTGCCTCGAGCGCCGCGACGGTGCTCGCCGTCGGCCGCATGTCGGCGAACTCCAGGCTCGCGAGCGACGAGGCGAGGTCACGATTGGACGCCAGGCCGGAGATGACGCCGAGCGCCGCGCGGTCGAAGGCGGCGACGGCGGCCTGGACGCCGGCCGGTGCGCCCGACGTCGAACGCTCCGCCGCCGCCCGGAGCCGGCGGACCGCCTCGATGGCGTCGTGGCTCGTCGTGATCCCGGTGAGCAGCGCGCGCTGCCACGCGAGCTGCATCTCCAGGTCGGCGCGCGCGATCTCGACCCGCGGGTCCGGGTCGATCGTGAGCGGACGCGCCGCGGTGCGGCCGTTCACCGTGAGTCGCACCTCGTAGGTCCCCGGCAGGGCGAGTGGTCCCTGCGGCTGCTGGCGAGGCGACTGCCCGAGGATGGCGGGCGCGATGATGCCGTACGAGGTGGTCGTTCCCGGCTGGCCGTCCGGGCCGTAGTTGAGCGACGGCGGCGTCGGGTAGCGCACGTCCCAGACGAACCGGTGCATCCCGGCCGACGTGGGGAGCACGTCGGGCGCCTTGAACCAGTAGTCCGGCGCGTTCGGCATGCTCGTGTCGGGAGCCGGCGCCACGCTGGAGTATTCGCGGACGAGCGCGCCCGTGTCGTCGTAGATCCCGAGCGTGAGCGGGCCCGTCGCCTCCGCGGCCAGGTAGTAGTCGATGACGGCGCCGTCGGGCGGGTTTCGTCCCGTCGGCACCTCGGGCGGCAGCGGCGTGTCCTGGTTCACGTCCCAGCGCACGCGAGTCGCCGGCGCCGGCGCGAACAGGAACGCCGGCGCGGCGTTCGCCCGCACCGCCTCGATCTGCCGCAGCGGCGAGACGTCGTCGAGAATCCACAGCCCGCGTCCCCACGTCGCGATCGCCAGGTCGTGGCCATGCACCGTGATGTCGTTGACGGGCGCGACCGGCAGGTCGAGTTGCAGCGGCTGCCAGTGGTCGCCGCGGTCGAACGACACGTGGACGCCGTTCTGGGTGCCCGCGTACAGCAGGTTCGGATCGACGGGATCCTCGCGGACGACGCGCGTGGGAACGTCGGCGGGAAGCCCGTTGACGATCGCGCGCCACGTGCGGCCGAAGTCGTCGGTCCGGAACAGCGCCGGGGCGTGGCGATCCGACAGGTCGATGGCCGACGCGTACGCCGTGCCCGCATCGTGGGAAGACGCCTCCATCGACCAGAGCACCAGCGTCGGTTCGGCGGCGAGCCGGGGCGGGGAGACGTCGGTCCAGGTCGCCCCGAGGTCGCGCGAGACGTGGACGAGCCCGTTCGACGTGCCGGCCCACAACAGGTTCACGTCGAGCGGCGACGGCGCCAGCGCGACGATCGTGCCGGCGGCGCCGCGACCGCCGCCGGCCGCCGGCGCGCCGGCCCGGACGGTCAGGTCCGGACTGATGCGCCGCCACGTGACCCGATCCCGCGAGGCCAGCACGTACTGGGCGCCGACGAACATCCAGTGCGGGTCCTTCGGTGAGAGTTCCATTCCCGGGCGCGGGCCGAACCGGTCCTCGGCCGCCGGCGTGTAGACCGGTCCGGACTGGCCCGTGACCCGATCGAACCGGATGATGCGGTGGCCGTTCCCGTGCGAGTACACGTACCGGAGGTCGAACGGATCCGCGAAGATGTGCCCCTGCTCGTAGCCGCTGACCGGGTACCAGTCGTTCGGGCGGATGGCGCCGTAGTCGCTGCGGCTGCGGATCGCCACCGTGCCGCTGTCCTGCTGCGCCGCGTACAGCCAGTACGGAAACTGGTCGTCAGTCGAGACGAAGTAGTGCTCGCCGTTGAACACCGTGTACCACGGCGTCCACGTGCGGCCGCCGTCCAGCGTCACCGCGGGACCCTGGTCGGCGCCGAGGACCATTCGCGAGGGCGTGTCGGGATCGATCCAGAGCGCCTTCGGGTCGTCCCCGCCCGGGGCGCCCTTGTAGGCCTCCAGCGTCAGGCCCGCGTCCGTCGATCGATACATCGACGTGCCCATCGTGTAGACCACGTCCGGATTGCGGGGATCGACGTACAGATGTCCCGACGCGCTCGCCAGCCGCGAGGTCGTCAGCTGCCACGTTTCACCGCCGTCGTCCGAGCGGAAGAGGCCGCCCTGGCCCCGGCCGCCGGCAAACGCGTACAGTCGCCGGCCGCCGCTGCCCGGCGCCACCGCGACGTTGGCGGACCCGGCGCCGGACGGCAGCCCGTTCCCCGCGACGGGCGCCCACGTGAGGCCGGCGTCGGTCGAGCGGTAAATGGGGGAGCCCGGTCGCGCCGGCGGGCCGCCGACACTGGCGTAGACCACGTCCGGCATGGTCGGGTCGGAGACGAGGTCTACGACGCCGGTGTCCGCGTTCACGAACAGCACGTGCGTCCACGTGCGTCCGGCGTCCGTGGTGCGCCACACGCCACGCGCGTCGCTCGGCCCGTTGTTGTAATAGACCATCGACCCGAAGTTGCCGCCGAATCCGGCGCCGGCCAGGACCACGCCGGCGTCCCGGGGATCGACCAGCAGGGCGGTCAGGTACTTCGTGTCGGCGAGGCCGGCCGGCTGCCAGCGCTCGCCCTGGTCGGTGGAGCGGTACACGCCTGATCCCAGGATGTTGCTGCCGGTGGCCGCGTAGACGACGCGATGGTCGGACGGGGCGACGGCCACGGCGCCGAAGCCGGTGGTCGGGATTTGTCCGTCGGAGACCGCCCGCCAGGTGGTGCCGCCGCTCGTGGTCTTCCACAGGGCCCCGGCCGGCGTGCCCAGGAAGTAGACGGCCGGATCGCCAGGCACGCCCGCCACAGCCCAGACGCGGCCGGCCCGGTTGGGCCCGACCTGGCGCCAGTGCAGGTCCGCGTAGAACCCCTGATCGGGCGACTGCGCGGCCAGCGCCGCAGCCAGGGCGACGGCGCAGGGCCACAGGAGCAGGAGCGCCGCGCGGGTGTGGCGGGTCATCGGATCCTCCGCGGAGGATGCTACACCCCGCCGAGCAGCAGGATGCGACCCGCCGACGACGAGCCGACGACGGGGATGATCCGGCGTCCCGCCGGGCCGGCTATCGGCCCCTGGGCGCCGGGCCGGACGGCCTGACGGGCTTGATGATGATGAGGGTCTCGCCCGGGCGGATGAGGCCGAGTTCGCGGCGGGCGGCTTCCTCGAGGGCCGACGGGTCGTTCCGCAGCCGCTGGACCTCGCGCTTCATCGCGTTGATGTCGGCCTCGACCTGGTACAGCTCGGTCGAGACCTGTTCGTACTCGTGCTGGGCCCGGATGGTCGCCAGGTAGCCGTTCTCGCCCACCAGGGCATCCACCATCAGCACGAACGAGGCCGCCAGGAGGCCGTAGGAAATGAGCCGCCGGCGGCGGGCGCGCCGTTCGTGCGCCGACCGCAGCCGCTGGCGGACGCGGGGGGAGCGCCCGGTGGGCTCCTCCGAGTCGAACGGCAGCGGCTGGTCCATGGGCGGCATGGTTGTACCAAGTTTTCGGGGGCAGTACAAGAGGACAATAGGGGGATGAGCGAAGTCGTAGTGGCGCTGACGACCGTGCCGGCCGGTTTCGACGTGACGAGCCTGGCGCAGGACCTGGTGGGCTCGGGCGTGGCCGCCTGCGTGACCGTGTTTCCCTCCGTCCGATCGGTCTACACGTGGGAGGGCGTGCCCCAGACCGACGAGGAGCAGCAGCTCCTGGTCAAGACCACGAGCGATCAGGTGGACGGGCTGTGGGAGATGCTCCGGGAGCGGCACCCGTACGAGGTGCCCGAGTTCCTCATCCTGCCGGTCATCGGGGGCAACGACGAGTACGTCCGCTGGATCGAGCGCACCACGGGCCCGAAGGCCGAGTCCTGACCCGGGGCAGGATGCCCACCGGCGTCAGAACAGCTTCAGGACGAGGAAGCCGCCGATGAGCAGGGCGGCGAAGAGCAGCGCCATCATGTCGAAGTGCTTCTCGATGTAGGCGCGGATGGCCGGCCCGAAGACCCGCAGGAGCCCGGCCACCAGGAAGAACCGCCCGGCGCGTCCAATCGAGCTGACCAGCAGGAACGGCACGAACGGCATGCCGGTCGCGCCCGCCGCAATGGTCGCCACCTTGTACGGCACCGGCGTGAACGCGGCGATGAGGACGAACCACATGCCGCTGTCGCTCTGGTACCACGTCCTGACGAGGTCCCACGGGCCCTGCGCGTTGTAGAAGTCGATGATCGACTGGCCGACGGTCGCCATGAGCGCCGCGCCGATGTAGTAGCCGAGCATCGCGCCCACGAGCGACCCGGCGGTGCAGACGAGCGCGCCCGAGAACCACCGGCGGGTGGCGCCCGCGACGATGGCGATGAGCAGGACGTCGGGCGGGATGGGGAAGAACGACGACTCGGCCAGCGCGATGAGGAAGAGTGCGGTGACGCTCCAGGGCGATTCCGCCCAGCGCATCGTCCAGTCGTAGAGCGACCGCAGCCACCGGCGTGGCGCCGCGATCGCGGACGCGAGGGCCATCAGCCGAGCGCCTGGCGGAGGTCGTCGATGAGGTCGGCGGGATCCTCGATCCCGGCCGAGATCCGGATCAGGCTGTCGGGCAGCCCGATGGCCTTGCGCCGCTCGGGCGGCACCGACGCGTGCGTCATCGACGCGGGGTGGCAGACGAGCGTCTCGACGCCGCCGAGGCTCTCGGCGAGCGCCATCAGCTGGAAGCGGTTCAGCACCTCGCGCGCGCGGTCGAGCGACCCGACGTCGAACGAGAGCATCCCGCCGCAGCCGTTCGGCATCTGCGTCTTCGCGAGCGCGTGCTGCGGATGGCTCGGCAGGCCGGGGTAGATGACCTGGGTCACCTTCGGGTGCGTGCTCAGGAACTCGGCCAGGGCCAGGCCGTTGGCCGAATGCTGCACCATCCGGAGGGTCAGCGTCTTCGTGCCGCGCAGCACCAGCCACGAGTCGAAGGGACTCAGGATGGCGCCGGCGGAGTTCTGGATGAACTTCAGCCACTCGATGTCGGCGTCCTCGGTGGCGACGACCACGCCGCCGATCGAGTCGCTGTGGCCGTTGAGGTATTTGGTCGTGCTGTGGACGACCAGGTGCGCGCCGAGGGCGAGGGGCCGCTGCAGGCACGGGCTGGCGAACGTGTTGTCCACGGCGAGCGTTGCGCCGTGGCGGCGGGCCAGGTCGGCCATCGCGGCGATGTCGGTGAGGCGCAGCACCGGGTTGGTCGGCGTCTCGACGAAGAGCAGCTTCGTCTTCGGCGTGAAGGCGGCCGCCGTCCGGTCCACGTCCGAGGTGTCCACGAAGGAGAACTCGAGGCCGTAGCGCCGCAGCACCTTGTCGAACAGCCGGAACGTGCCGCCGTAGGTGTTGTCGGTGACGATCACGTGGTCGCCCGAGGAGAGGCGGCCGGCGATCGCGCTGATCGCCGACATGCCCGACGCGAACGCGAACGCCGCGCGGCCGCCCTCGATCGCCGCGAGGTTGGCCTCGAGGGCGCTCCGCGTCGGGTTCTGCGTGCGCGCGTACTCGAAGCCCTTGTGCTGCCCGAGCGCGTCCTGCACGTAGGTCGAGGTCTGGAAGATCGGCGTGATGATCGCGCCGGTCGACGGATCGGGCTCCTGGCCCGCGTGGATGCAGACGGTCGGGAATCTGGCGTGTTTCGGGAGTTTCATACGTGCGTGGGGCCTAACAATAGTCTGTTATGATGCGTTTTGCAATTTGCCGAGTCCCGTGAGACCGTCCCTGTTCCAGACGCTGCCCGGCCGGCTCTTCCTGATCTCGGCGGCGCCTCTCGCGGTCCTGCTCATCGCCCAACAGTTCGTCGTCCTGCCCGAGCTGCTCGACGTGCTGCGCCGGGTGGTGACGCTCGGCGTGGTGGTCGCCGTCGTCTGGCTCGCCGTCATCGGCCTCGCGCGCAGCCGCCGCCGGTTCCTCTGGCGCGTGCGCCGCAAGCTGATCCTCTCGTACGTCTTCCTCGGGTTCGTGCCGGTCCTGCTCGTCGGCGTCTTCCTGCTGCTCGCGAGCTGGTTCCTCTACATCGTCATCGTCGCCTACGCGTTCAACGAGGGCTTTACCGACGTCATCGAGGACGTCCGCCAGGTGGCCGAGACCACGGCGACCGACATCGGACGCGCGCCGCGCGACGTGCAGGCGGCGCTCGACGGGCGGTACGAGTCGGCGCGCGGGCGCTACCCGGGGCTGTCGCTGGCCGTGGTCGGCCTGCCGCGCGTGGCGGGGACGGGCACGTCGGCGCCGCGCGGCCTGGCGGGACAGGCCGGACCGTGGCGGCACGCGCCGGCGCCCGACGCCCTGCCGGCCTGGGTCGCCGTGCCCGGCGGCTTCACCGGCCTGCTCGTCTTCGCGCGGCCCGACAACGCCGGCGAGATCCACCTGCTGATCCGCGTCGCGGTGCCCGTCGCCGACGGCCGGCTCGTCGTCGCGGACCTGCCGGTGGACGCCGACCTCGTCACGCGTCTCGAGGATCGCACCGGCACGCGGATCGAGGTCGTGAGCGTCCCGGCCGGCACCGTCGTGCCGGGGCTGGCGGCCCCGGTGCAGGCGGGTGCCACGGCGGCGCAGGGCGGCGCCGCGGGCCTCGCCTCGGACTCGCTCTCGGTCTTCCGGCGCGGCGTGGTGTTCGAGGACTTCGTCGAGGACTGGCCGACGGGATCGATTGGCCGGGCGACGATCATGCTCGCCGCGCCGCTCGGCCGCATCGCCCAGCGCATCACCGGGCCGTCGGCGCAGATCGCCTCGGTCGCCGCCGGCGCGCTCGTCGTCGTCGGCGTCCTGCTGCTCATCGTCCTCGGCGCCGCGTTCTTCGTGGGCGGCATCCTCGTCCGGTCGATCACCTCGGCCGTCCACGAGCTCTTCGCCGGCACCGAGCGGGTGCAGCAGGGCGACTTCGCGCACCGGATCCGGATCGACTCGCGTGACCAGCTGGGCGATCTCGCCGACTCGTTCAACCGCATGGGCGCGTCCATCGAACACCTGCTGCACGTCCAGCGGGAGAAGCAGCGCCTGGACGACGAGCTGCGGATCGCGCGCGAGATCCAGAAGTCGCTGCTGCCGATCGAGCCGCCGCGGATTCCCGGACTCACCGTCGCCGATCTCTGTGAACCCGCGCGCGAGGTGGGCGGGGACTACTACGACTTCTTCCTGCTCGGCCCGCGGCGCCTCGGCGTGCTGATCGCCGACGTCTCGGGCAAGGGCACGTCGGCCGCGTTGTACATGGCCGAGCTGAAAGGGCTGATGCTCGCGCTCAGTCACGCCGAGCGCTCGCCGCGCCGGCTGCTGATCGACGTCAACCGGCACCTCGCCGACCAGCTCGACAACCGCAGCTTCATCACCATGACCTACGCGGTCGTCGATCTCGAGGCGGGGATGATGACCTTCGCCCGCGCGGGCCACACGCCGCTGCTCGTCGTCTCGGGCGGCGAGCCCGAGGTGCTCGTGCCCCCGGGCATGGTCGTCGGGTTGCGGCTGCCGGGCGCCGAGGAGCGCTTCGAGGAACTGCTGGTGGACCAGAGCGTCCCGATCCATCCCGGGGACGTCTTCGTCCTTTACACTGACGGCATCACCGAGGCGATGGACACCGGGGGCGAGCTGTTCGGGGACGCGGGCCTGGAGCGCGTCGTGGCCGCGAACCACGAGCAGGAGGCGGCGGGCATCCGCGAGCGCGTGCTGCGCGACGTGCGCGCCTTCGTGGGCGACGCCGAGCCGCACGACGACATGACGATGATCGTGATCAAGGTCGGCGAGGGCGCGGGGACGTGACGCGATGAGCGAGCCGAAGGCGCGGCCGCCCGCGCCGGTCGAGATCTTCCGGAGCCACTCGTCCATCGAGGCCGAGGTCGTGCGCGGGCTGCTGGACGCGCACGGCATCGAGTGCGCCGTCTCGGCGGCGCAGGCCGACTCGGCCGCCCCGATGCGGCTCGGCCAGGCGCAGTTCCGCCTGGCCGTGACCCCGGCCGCCGCGCGCGCGGCGCGCGACCTGATCTCGAGCCACCTCGACGAGGCCGCCGCCATCGAGGTCCGCCGCCTGAGCGAGGACCTCGGGCCGCTCGAGGACGCCGTCGGGTACCGCTTCCGCGACCTCGGGCTGCTCGAGCACGCGCTCACGCACCGGTCGCGCGCGCACGAGGACGCCTCGGGCGGCGTCATCGACAACGAATCCCTGGAGTTCCTCGGCGACGCCGTCCTCGGCTTCGTCATCGCCGACCTGCTGTTCAAGCAGTTCCCGACGCACAGCGAGGGCTACAAGTCGAAGGTCAAGGCCGGCATCGTCTCGTCCGCCTCGCTCGCGCGGCTCGCCGAGGAGATCGACCTCGGGCGCTACGTGCTGCTCGGTCGCGGCGAGGAGAAGACCGGCGGCCGCCACAAGCACGCGATCCTCGCCGACAGCTTCGAGGCGCTCATCGCCGCGATCTACCTCGACGGCGGCATCGAGGGCGCGCAGGAGTTCATCCTTTCGCGGTTCGCGCCGCTCGTGACCGCGGCGGGCGACCGCGCCGCCGAGGCCTCCTTCACCGAGGACTGGAAGTCGGCGCTGCAGGAGTGGCTCCAGGCCGAGGGCCTCGGTCTCCCGAACTACCGGCTCGCGGCGGTCGAGGGGCCGGATCACCGGAAGCGCTTCGACGTGGAGGTGCTCGTCGCCGGGGAACCGGCCGGCCGGGCGACGGGGCGTTCGAAGAAGGAAGCGGAGCAGCGCGCGGCCAAGGAAGCCCTCGCCGCGCTCGAGCGGGCGAAGGCGGCCGAGTAGGGCCCGGCCGATCGCTCTGTCGGTTCAGTCGATCTCGATGATGCCCGACGACCGGTCCGACCCGGCGGCGGCTTCCACGCTCGCCGCGACCGGTACCTCGAACTCGTGCGCGCCAGGCAGGTGCTCCCGCGCGTATGCGCCGATCTCGCGCACCACGTCGTCGTCGGAGGGCGGCGTGGGCCGGCCGTAGAGCCGGACGTAGAGGCGCAGCAGCGGGTCCTCGAACGAGTAGCGCTTCCCGCGGGACGTGATCAGGTCCACGTCCTCCAGCCACGACAGGTAGTCCTTGGTCGATCCCGGCGTGCGGTGCAGCGCGAGCGCGATCTCGGTCAGGTTGCGCGGCTCGTCCTGGGCGAGCACGCCGAGGATCGCCTTGAGCGCGCCGTAGCCGCGCGCGCGGTGCAGGCGCAGCTCGTAGCTCTCCCGGCAACGGGCGGTGAGGCGGCCGCCGGGGGCGAAGAGCGCGGCCAGCGCCGCGACCGGGTCGATCGCCGGGCCCATGGCGCTCAGCGCGTCGAGCAGCAGCGCGACGTAGGAGGCCCGGCCGCCGGACAGCGTGGCGATGGCCGGCGCCGCGTCGTCGGCCCACTCCCGCCGGCCGCCGTCGAACAGGCGCGCCATCGCCTGCACCTCGGCCGCGGTGAGGGCCGGGATGTGGATGACCTCGAAGCGTGCCGGCGCGTCGCGCAGCAGCCGGTGCGTCCGCGCCGTGAAGCGTGAGGTCAGGACGATGCGCGTCGGCGTCTCGGCGAGCCGCGCGACCATCTCGCGCTGCACGTGCCGCAGGCCGGGGAAGCTCTCGAACGTCCGGACGTCGAGCACCTCGTCGATGAGCAGCGCGACCGGCGCGCCCTGCGACGACGGCTGGTCGACGTAGCGGAGCAGCGCGTCGAACGCGGCGCGCGGGGTGGGCGGGGCCGGCGCCGGCGCGTCGGTGAAACGGCTCGCCTGGAGCACCGCGGCGAGGCACCGTTCGGGCGTGGTCGCGGCGGCGGCGAAGTCGACGTACTGCGCGTGGTCCGTGCCGAGCGCGCGCTCGACGCGGAGCAGCAGCGACGTGCGGCCGGTGCCGCAGCCGCCCAGCACGACCGGGATCCGGCCGGCCTCGAGCGAGGCGAGGACGCGGCGCTCGAGCGCCAGGCGTTCCACGATCATCGGCCGGACCCGCCGGGAGCGTCGAGCATCGGGATGCGGACGCCGCGCGCGCGCGCGGTCTCGATCGCCGTCGGGTAGCCGGCGTCGGCGTGACGGGCCACGCCCAGGCCCGGGTCGCAGGTCAGGACGCGCTCGAGCTTCTCGTCGGCCTCGCGCGACCCGTCCGCCACGACGACCATGCCGGCGTGCAGCGAGTAGCCGATGCCGACGCCGCCGCCATGGTGCACCGACACCCACGTGGCGCCCGACGACGCGTTGAGGAGCGCGTTGAGGATCGGCCAGTCCGCAATGGCATCGCTGCCGTCGCGCATCGCCTCGGTCTCGCGGTTCGGCGAGGCGACCGACCCCGTGTCGAGGTGGTCGCGGCCGATGACGATGGGCGCGGAGACGACGCCGCGCCGGACCAGGTCGTTGATCGCGAGCCCGAACCGCGCGCGCTCGCCGTAGCCCAGCCAGAAGATGCGCGCCGGCAGGCCCTGGAACGCGACGCGCTCGCCCGCCATCCGGATCCACCGGCAGAGCGCCGCGTCGTCCCGGAACATCTCGAGCGCGAGCCGGTCGGTCGCGCGGATGTCCTCGGGGTCGCCCGAGAGCGCCGCCCAGCGGAACGGGCCCTTGCCCTCGCAGAAGAGCGGCCGGACGAATTCGGGCACGAAGCCGGGGATGTCGAACGCGTTCGCGACGCCGGCCTGCTGGGCCTGCGCGCGGATGTTGTTGCCGTAGTCGAACGTGATCGCGCCGCGCGCCTGGAGCGCGAGCATGGCGCGCACATGGTCGGCCATCGCATGCATCGAGCGCGCGACGTAGTCGTCCGGCGCCGTGCGGCGCAGTGCGACGGCCTCGGCCAGCGTCAGGCCGTTCGGCACGTAGCCCTCGAGCGCGTCGTGCGCCGACGTCTGGTCGGTCACCACGTCGGGCGTCACGCCGCGGCGGACGAGCTCCGGCAGGACGTCGGCCGCATTGGCCTCGAGGCCGATGGACCGCGCCTCGCCGCGCTCCCGGCACTCGGCGGCGCGCGCGAGCGCGGCGTCCAGCGTCGGCGCGGTTTCGTCGAGGTAGCGGGTTTCGAGCCGGCGCGCGATCCGCGCGGGATCCACCTCGAGGACGAGCGCCACGCCCTCGTTCATGGTCACCGCGAGCGGCTGCGCCCCGCCCATGCCGCCGAGGCCGGCCGTCACGGTGAGGCGGCCGCGCAGCGATCCGCCGAAGTGCTTCCGGGCCAGCGCGGCCAGCGTCTCGTAGGTGCCCTGCAGGATGCCCTGCGTGCCGATGTAGATCCACGAGCCGGCCGTCATCTGGCCGTACATCGTCAGGCCGCGGTCCTCGAGGTCACGGAACGTGGCCCAGTTCGCCCAGGCGGGCACGAGCAGCGCGTTGGCGATGATGACGCGCGGCGCCCACGGGTGCGTGCGGAACACGGCGACCGGCTTGCCGGACTGGACGACCAGCGTCTCGTCGGCCTCCAGGTCGCGGAGCGACCGGACGATCGCGTCGAAGGCCTCCCAGCTGCGTGCCGCGCGACCCGACCCGCCGTACACGACGAGATCGCCCGGACGCTCGGCCACCTCGGGGTCGAGGTTGTTCATCAGCATCCGGAGGGCGGCTTCCTGGAGCCAGCCTTTGCAGGTCAGCGCGACGCCCCTGGGGGCACGAACTTGGCGGAGGGCGGTGGCCATCGAACGCTTCGCGACCGTGACTTCGGAGGTGCCCGACGTACGCGGTCAAGCTGGGAAGTCTGCACTCTAAAGAACGTCGTCGACGCGTGTCAATGATTGACGCGTCAGCGAAGTTCTGCTTGCGTCGCGCGCGCGATCGCACCGGACCGGATGAGCCCGACGACCGCGTCGATGTCGGGCGCCGGCGGGCGATCGGTGACGAGCGTGGGCACGTGGCGACGCACCTCGCGACGGACCGACTCGAGCGGCGCGGACGTCGCGAGCGGCGCGAGCAGGTCGAGGGCCTGGCACGCGGCGATCACCTCGATCGCGACGACGTGCTCGGCCAGCGCCACGGCGCGCGCGGCCTTGTTGGCCGCGCCCATGCTCATGCTGACGTGATCCTCGCGCCCCGCCGACGTCGGAATCGTGTCCACCGAGGCCGGGTGCGCGAGCGTCTTGAGTTCCGAGGCGAGCGCCGCCGCCGTGACGTGCGCCATCATCAGCCCCGAGTTGAGGCCCGAGTCGCGCACGAGGAACGCGGGCAGCCCGCTCTCGTGCGACGTGAGCAGGCGATCGGTGCGCCGCTCGCTGATCGTCGCGAGCTGCGCCAGGCCGATGGCCAATGTGTCGGCCGCGAGGCCCACCGGCGCGCCGTGGAAGTTGCCGCCCGAGACGATGTCGCCCGCGTCGGCGAAGATCATCGGGTTGTCGGTCGCCGCGTTGGCCTCGAGCCCGGCGAGCCGGCGGGCAAAGGCCATCGCCTCGCGCGCCGCGCCGTGGACCTGCGGCGCGCACCGCAGCGCGTACGCGTCCTGCACCTTGCCGCATCCCGCGTGCGACGCGTTGATGGCCGATCCCTGGAGCAGGGCATGGAGGTTGGCGGCCGCCGCCACCTGGCCCGGCACCGGCCGCGCCTCGTGAATCCGGGCCTCGAACGGGTGCCACGACCCGCGCAGCGCGTCGGTCGAGAGCGCCGCGGCGACGTCGGCCGCGCGCGCGAGGCGTTCGGCCGCGACCACGGCCAGCGCGAGGACCGCCGTCGTCGCCTGCGTGCCGTTGATGAGCGCCAGGCCTTCCTTCGCCTCGAGCGCGACCGGCGCCAGCCCGGCCCGCGCGAGCGCCTCGCCGCCGCCGAGCGGCGCGTCGGCCGGCACGCCGTCGGGCGGTCGGCCCGCGCCGTGGTGCCAGGCGTGCCCCTCGCCGATCACCACGAGCGCGAGGTGCGCCAGCGGCGCGAGATCGCCGCTCGCGCCCACCGACCCCCGCGCGGGCACCCGCGGGTGCACGCCGGCGTTGAGCATCGCGACCAGCGCCTGCACGGTCTCGAGCCGGATCCCCGAGTGGCCCCTGGCGAGCACGTTCGCCCGCAGCGCCATCAGCGCGCGGACGGCCGGAACGGGCAGCGGCTCGCCGACCCCGGCCGCGTGGCTCCGGACGAGGTTCACCTGCAGCGTCGCGAGCGCGTCGTCGGGGATGGCCACGTCGGCCAGCGCGCCGAAGCCGGTGTTGATGCCGTAGACCGGCGTGCCCGCCGCGGCGTGCCGTTCGACGACGGCGCGCGACGCGGTGATCCGGGCGACTGCCTCGGGGGAGAGGCCGACCGGTTCGCCGTCGCCGGCGACGCGGGCCAGCGCGTCGATCGTCAGGGTGGATCCGTCCAGGGTGACCATGGCAGTCGAATCGGCCATTGAAGGTATCATGCTAGCCGCATGAATCTGTGCGTGCTCGGAGCGCAATGGGGTGACGAGGGCAAGGGCAAGATCGTGGACCTGCTCACGCCCCGGTTTTCGATCGTCGCCCGGTACCAGGGCGGCCACAACGCGGGCCACACCGTCTACGTCGGCGGCCGGAAGTTCGTCCTGCACCTGATTCCGTCCGGCATCCTCCACCCGGACGTCATCTGCGTCATCGGCAACGGCGTGGTCGTGGACCCGCACGCGCTGTTCGCGGAGCTCGACGAACTGGCCTCGCTCGGGATCGCCGTGGACGGCCGGCTGCTCGTCAGCGACAAGGCGCACCTCATCCTGCCGTACCACCGAGAGCTGGACCTGCTGCACGAGGCGCGCCGCGGGGAACGGCGGATCGGCACGACGTCGCGCGGCATCGGGCCGGCCTACGAGGACAAGATCGGCCGCCGCGGCGTCCGCGTGGGCGACCTCGCCGACGCGAGCGACGACGGCGCGCTGGCCGGCGCGATTCGGGAGAACGTCGAGGCCCGCAACCGCCTGGTCGGCGGCGTCGCGATGAAGGCCGCCGACGTGGTCCGCGACCTGCGCCAGTCGTGGGCGCGCCTGCAGCCGTTCGTGGCCGACACGTCGCTCTACCTCCACCGCGCGCTGGCCGAACGCCGCCCGATCATGTTCGAGGGCGCGCAGGGCACGCTGCTCGACATCGACCACGGGACCTACCCGTTCGTGACCTCGTCGAATGCGACGGCGGGCGGCGCCTCCACGGGCCTCGGCATCGGCCCGCGGGCCATCCAGGGCGTGCTCGGCGTCGCGAAGGCCTACACGACGCGCGTGGGCGAGGGGCCGCTGCCGACCGAACTCCACGGCGAAGCGGGGGAGCGGCTGCGCGAGAGCGGCCAGGAATACGGCGCGTCGACCGGCCGCCCGCGCCGCTGCGGCTGGTTCGACGCCGTGGCCGTGCGCTACGCCGTGCGCGTCAACGGCATCGACGCGCTCGCCATCACGAAGCTCGACGTGCTCGACTCGATGGACGAGCTGAAGATCTGCACCGGCTACCGCGTGGCCGGCACGGTCGTGACGGAGATGCCCGGCGACACCGCCCAGCTCGCGGTGTGCGAGCCGGTGTACGAGACGGTGCCCGGCTGGTCGCGCCCCACCCTGGGCGTGACGAACTACGACGAGCTGCCCGACGAGGCCCGCGCGTACATCGCACGGCTCGAGACCGTCTGCGGCGTGCCGTGCTCAATCGTCTCGACCGGCTCGGAGCGCGACCACACGATCATTCGCGAGGGGTCGCTCGCGACCCGCCTGGGCCACTGACCCCGATCGTCAATCCGCCATGTGACGATTACCGAAACCAGTCATCTCTGATGACCACCGCCGTCTGCTGATACGTGCGTCCCCCGACGGTGAGCGTGACCGTGTAGGTGCCGGGCCCGACGGGCGCGATGACGCCGCCGCCCGCCGCGGGGAAGGTCGGAACCGCGGCCGCGCCGCCGCCCCGGCCGCCGCGCCCGAAGCCGCCACCGCCGCCGAACCCGCCGCGTCCGCGGCCGCGGCCGCCCGCCGCGTTGTCCGCGGCCGTGGCCTCGCGGCGGCTCTGCATCGTCCAGCGGACCGTGTTGACGCCCGCGGCCTTCGGGCCGGTCGTCTCCGCCAGCAGGCGGGCGCCATCATGGACCGCCACGGTCACGTCGCCGGCCGGCGCGCTCTTCAGCCAGTAGTGGATCGTCACGCCGGACGGCCGGCTCTCGCCCGCGAAGTTGAGCTGCGCGGTCGCGTGGCGCTGGCCGCGGACCCACTGGACCTCGGGCACGATGTCGAACAGCGCCGCGTCGGCCGCCATCGCCTCCGGCGTCAGGCCCTCGAGCGCCGCGACGTCCGCGATGAAGATGCCGCGCCCGTGCGTCGCGACGATGAGCTCGCGCTCCCGCGGCTGGATCTGCAGGTCGTAGACCGGGTTGGTCGGCATGTCGGCATGGATGTCGTGCCACGTCCGGCCGCCGTCGAGCGTCGCGTACAGGCCCGGCTCCGACCCGACGAACAGCAGGTTGGGATTGCGCGGGTCCTCCCGCACGACGTTGATCGCGCCGTCCGGCAGGTTGCCGGCGATCGACGTCCACGTCTGGCCGAAGTCGGTCGTCTTCCAGATGTAGGGTCTGAAGTCGTCCCGCCGGAAACCGGTGACCGTCACGTAGGCGACCGCCGGGTCGAAGTGCGACGTCTCGACGCGGCTCACCCAGTAGCCCGGATGGCCCGGAATGCGGTCGCGGAGGTTGGTCCACGTCGCGCCGTCGTCCTGCGTCAGCTGGACGTTCCCGTCGTCGGTGCCGACGTAGATCAGGCCGCGGACCAGCGGCGACTCGGAGATCGTCGTGATCGTCGCGTACTGGATGTTGCCGCCGCCGCCCTGGCGTGCCGGGTCGTTCTGGGTGAGGTCGGGGGAAATCTCCTCCCACGACTCGCCGCGCGTGTTCGACCGGAGCAGCACGTTGGCGCCGTGGTAGATCACCTCGCCGTCGTGCGGCGAGACGACGATCGGCGCGCTCCAGTTCCACCGCAGCTGGGGCTGGCCCTGCGGCCGCCGGTACTGGATGCCCTGGCTCGCGCCCGTCCACTGGTCCACGCGCGAGATGGCCCCGAACTGACTCGAGTTGTAGAGCCACCGGCTGTCGTCCGGGCTGATCGCGTTGTAGAACCCGTCGGCGCACCCGACGCTGATCCACGCCTCGAACGGGATCGTCCCGCCGCCGCGCATCGTACTCGGGCCCTTCCAGCAGCCGTTGTCCTGCAGGCCGCCGTACACGTGGTACGGCCGCTCCATGTCGTAGGTCACCGCGTAGAACTGCGCCAGCGGCAGGTTGTCGGGACTGAACCAGTTGTCCCCGCCGTCGAACGACACGCCCATCCCGTGGTCGTAGCCGAGCAGCAGGTGCTTCGAGTCCGAGGGGTCGATCCACAGCGCGTGGTTGTCGCCGCCGAACCCGATGCGCTGCCACGTCGCGCCGCCGTCGGTGCTGCGCGACCAGCCGACGCTCAGCACGTAGACCGTCTCGGCGTCGTTCGGATCGACGCGGACCTGGGCGTAGTAGTACGGCGGGAAGCCGCCGTCGAACCCGCCGCGCCCGCCGCCTCCGCCACCGCCGCGACCGGCCCCCGCGCCCGCGCCGCGGCCCTGGGCCGGCGCCGGTGCCGGCGCGACCTGCCGCCAGGTGCCGCCCGCGTCATCCGAGCGGTAGAGCTCGGCGGGGGAGCCGCTCTCGGCGCCGAAGCCCTCGGCGTAGCGCGCCAGCCCCGCGGCGTCGAGCGGGCCGACGTTCTCGACGATCGCGTAGACCGTGTTCGGGTTCGTGCGCGAGACCGACAGGCCGATCCGGCCCATCGGGTTCGCCGGCAGGCCGTTCGCCAGCCGCGTCCACGATCGTCCCGCGTTGGTCGTCTTGTAGATGCCCGAGCCGGGACCACCCTCGGCGAACGTCCACGGCTTCCGGACCTTGTCGTACGCCGCGGCGTACAGCACGTCGGGGTTCCTCGGATCCATGGCGACGTCCACGACGCCGACCGGCCGGCCGGAGAAGTCCACGGCCAGCGACTTCGACCAGGTCGCCCCGCCGTCGGTCGTCTTGTACACGCCGCGCGTGTCGTTGTCGGAGTAGAGCGGGCCGAGCGAGGCGACGTACGCCGTGTTCGGATCCGTCGGGTGCACGACGACACGGCCGATGTGCTGCGAGGCGTCGAGCCCGACGTGCGTCCACGACGCGCCCGCATCGGTGGACTTGTAGACGCCGTTGCCCGAGTACGTGCTCCGCGAGTTGTTGGCCTCGCCCGTGCCGACGTAGACCACCGACGGGTTCGACTGCGAGACCGCCACTGCGCCGATCGAGATGACGGGCTGGTCGTCGAACACGGGCTGCCAGTGGAGGCCGTTGTCCTCCGTCTTCCACAGGCCGCCGGACCCGGTGGCCGCGTAGAACATCCGCGGCGTCGCCTCGACGACGGCGAAGTCCACGAAACGGCCACCCTGGGCGGTCGGGCCGATGGCCCGGTAGTGGAGCCCGCGGAACGGGTCGGGAGACTGGCGCGCGGCGAGCGGCAGGCTCGTCATCGCGGCGGCCAGGCCGGCGACGAGCGCCAGCGCGGCGCGGAGCCACGCACGCTGCGGCGTGACGGATCGAACGGGTCTCGTCATGGGAAACGCTCCTTGGGGTCGGGACTCGCGGGCCGGGGGGCTGACGCCCCGGCCCTGCACTTCCGCTCCGGGAAGGCGAGCCATCGGCGATCTCTCCCTGTTACGACAGGGACCGGGGTGATCGTTTCGGCGCGATGGCGCAGAGGCGGGTGTTCGCGGACGAAAGGCAAGGGCCGCGCGAGGCGGCCCTTGCGGGAGTCAGCGCGCCGGCTGGGGCGCGCAGTGCTCGTCGAACGCGAGCGTCAGCAGGTCGGCGATGGCCTCGGCGGGGCGCATCTCGATGTCGCGCCGCTCGATCATGTAGAGCAGCTTCCCGTCGCGCAGCAGCGCAATCGACGGCGACGACGGCGCGAAGCCGGTGAAGTACTGGCGCGCGCGCTCGGTCGCCTCGATGTCGGCGCCCGCGAAGACGCTCGCCAGGGTGTCCGGCTTGTTCGGGTGCTGCAGCGCCAGGCCGATGCCGGGGCGGGCCTTGCCGGCCGCGCAGCCGCACACCGAGTTGACGACCATCAGCACGACGCCCGGGCTCTTCATCACGGCGTCCACGTCGGCGGCCGTGCGGCATTCCCGGAAGCCGAGGACGGTCAGTTCGTGGCGCATCGGGGCGGTGAGGTATTCGGGGTAAGGCATGTTCCTGCGGTCCTCCGGAAGCCAGACGCCGGGCGTCTGATGGTACGATCCCTTCCATTATATGACTGCCCGCGTCGTCCTCTGCGACCTCGACGACACGCTGTTCGATCACCTGCACGCGACCACCTTCGCGCTGACCCGCCTCCGCGAAACCGAGGCGGCCCTGGCCGTCTGGACGCTGGAGGTCCTGGTGGCCCGGCACAACGAGATCCTGGAACAGCTCCACCGCGACGTCCTGGCCGGCACGCTGACCGTGGACGAGGCCCGTCTCGCGCGGTTCACCCGGCTGCTCGAGGCCGCCGGGCAGGCCGACGCCGCGGCCCGCGCCGTGGCGGCCGCTGCGGCCTACCGGGTGACCTACGAGCAGGGATGGGCTGCCGTCCCCGGCGCGGTCGCGCTGGTCGAGGCGCTCGGCGAGGCGGGCGTGCCCGTCGTCATCGTCACGAACAACGGCGTCGCCGAGCAGCGACGCAAGCTCGAATTCGTCGGCCTGTCGACGAAGATTGCCGCGCTCGTGACCTCGGAGGAGGTCGGGACGTCGAAGCCCGAGCCGGGGATCTTCGAGGAGGCGCTCGCCCGCGCCGGCGTGACGGCGGATCGCGCGGTGATGCTGGGGGACTCGTGGGCGGCCGACGTCGTGGGGGCGCGCGCGGCGGGCATCCGGCCCGTGTGGTTCAACCGGCGCGGCCTGCCCGCGCCGGATCGCGCGCTCGCGGCCGCGGTGGATCAGGTGACGACGCTCGAGCCGGCCGCCGAGGTCATCGAGCGGTTGATGGCGCGAGGGCCGCTGGCGCCGGTCGAAGGCTGAGCGGCCCTTGAGGGCTGAGCGGCCGTTCCCGAATCTCTGACTCGGGAGACTAGGTGCCCGGCGCGGCGTGCGACCGCGTGTGGAAGCCGGCCGCCTCGAGCGCGTGGCGCACCTCGTCGAACGCCTGCCTGGCCTGCTCGCCGCCGGCCACCTCGTGCAGACGCCGATCGACGCGGTACATCCGGAAGCGGATCGCCTCCATGTGAAACGCGTCCACGGCGCGGCGCAGGGCCTCGGTTTCCTCCACGAGGACAGCCTGGTCGGCCGAGGTGGGCAGCTGCCGCAGCAGGGGCAGCAGGACGTCGAGCTTGGCGAGGGCGGGGGCGGTGCGTTCCGACATGGGCGTTTCTCCAGCAGGAAGAAGATACCCCAGCCGGCGGCTCATGCGCGCCGGTGGAGGGCCGGAATGGTCGTCAGGCCGACGCCGGCCAGCACGAGCGCCGTCGCCACGACCAGTCGCGTCGGCACGGCCTCGGCGAGCAGGGCCGCGGCGAGCAGCGCCGTCAGCACCGGCACGGTGAGCTGCGCGATCGCCGCGCGCCAGGCCGCCAGGTGCGGCAAGACCGTGTACCAGAGGGTGTAGCCGATGCCCGAGGCGACGGCGCCGGACGCGGCGGCGAGCCAGAACCCGCTCATCGTGAAGGTGTCGCGCGAGACGAACGCGGCGACGCCGACCAGGCCCATCGCCGAGGCGCGCACGAAGTTGTCGGCGGTGACCGCGAGCGGATCGCGACTGCCGCGGCCGAGCAGGGAATAGGCGCCCCAGCAGACGCCGGCCGCGAGCATGAGCGCCGCGCCGAGGCCGTCGGGCGCGGTCGCGCCGGGCAGGGTCAGCGCGAGCAGGCCGGCGACGGCGAGGACCACGCCGCCCCAGTCCACCCGCGCGGGCCGCTCACCCCGCGCGAGGCCCGTGCCGATCATCGTCACCTGCACCGCGCCGAAGAGGAGCAGCGCGCCCACCGCGGCGCCGATGCGGGTGTAGGCATAGGTGAACGTCACCGCGTAGGCGGCGAGCGTGAGCGCGGGCACCCAGCCGCCGCGATCGGCCGGCGCGCGGCCCCTGGCGCGCACGAGCATCGTCATGGTCACCGCGCCGGTGACGAGGCGGATGAGCATGAAGGAGGCCCAGTCGAGCCGGCCGCCGCCGAGCGCGCCGCGGGTGAGCAGCGAGTTGGCCGCGAAGCAGGCCATGGTCGCGGCCGTGAGCAGGAAGACGCGCACAGACAGATGATAGGGGGTCAGGTCTTGGATCGCAGCCTTGGGGCGAGCGGAATGACGAAACCGTAAGACAGTTTTGTCATTCCGCTCGCCCCAAGGCTGCGATCCAAGACCTGACCCCTAGAAATTGATCAGGCCGTGCACGGCGAAGCGCTGCTGGCGCGCGGGGGCGATGGCGAAGTCGGCGTAGGAGACGCGCTCGTAGTCGAAGAGCAGCGCCGCCGTGGCCGATCCGCCGGGATGCGGGAACCAGTAGGCTCCGCCCACGATGATCCGGTTCTGGGTCCCGGCGACGTCGGTGTCCGCGTCCCAGTGGTCGAAGCGGAACAGGCCCTCCCAGCCGTTGCCCTTCTCATGGAAGAAGGGCGTCACGAAGAACGACACGCCCTTCGAGTCCGTCACGGGGACGCTGACCGACGGCTGGTCGCGGCCGACCATGAAGTCCACGCCGGCGTTGAGCCGGGCGTGCTCGAACATCCCGGCGGCGATGAACCGCCGGCGCTCGGCGTTCTGCTGGTAGTGGTCGGCGTCGTAGAACGCGGTCACGCGCAGGCCGCGCACCGGCCCCTCGGCGTTCGGCAGCGGGCGAATCGTCGCCCGGAGCTGGATCGACTTCTGGTCGTTCGACTCGGCCTTCGAGTAGCCCTCGCCGTTGTAGAGGCCCACCTGCACGTCCCCGTAGTTGCCCTTGAGCGGCGTCTTGATCGACACGCCCGCGTCGGCCGAACTCATGCCGCCGTCGCGTTCGGCGAACACGGTGCCCTGGAAGCGGTACCGGTAGACGCCCTCCTGCGAGTCGATGAACGGCGTCTGGATGATGCCGACGCGAATCTGCGTCCCGGCCGGCATCCAGTCGTCCATGTTGAACTGCGCGTAGGCGTACTTCAGGCGGAAGGTCAGGCTGCCGTTGAGCGAGCTGCCGATGCCCGTCTCGCGCTTGGCGTCGGGGGTGATCCGGAAGGACACGACGTGCGACAGCGTGCCCGTGATGTTGAGGTAGGCCCGCGCCACGTTGAAGGCGTTGGGCGAGATCCGGTTGCCGTCGGCGTCGGTCGACTTCGGCTCCCGGGTGTACGTGTAGTCGTAGAAGATCGTGCCGCCTACTTTGATGGACTGCGCGTCCGGGTTCGACCCGGAAGCCCCCTGTGCCGCCGCCACGGACGGCAGACCCAGCAACACGACGAACACCAGCCAGCGCGAGACTCGATCAGTCACGAACACCCTCCGACAGGCCCCGCCGGATGCGGGCGCCGGAAGAGCACTATAGGGGGAGCGCGTTACACGCGGGGATCCGTGTTGTTACATGTGCGTTAACAAGACGTCGCACCAACGACATTTTCCCGTTACGCCGGCCCGCCAGGCGGCGACGACCCGCCGGAGGTCTCCCGAATTCTGGCGCCTGACCTGAGACGATGCCCGGCGTTTACATCGTCGTTACCTGGTCGCCGGTGTCGTCGCGGGCGGGTGCCGGTGATGGGTGGCCTGCTCGTAGGCGTAGGCGAGCCGGATGAGGGTCGCCTCGTCCCACGGGCGGCCGTAGAACGTCACCCCGGCCGGGAGCTGCCCGTCGCGGGTGTAGCCCATGGGGACCTGGATGGCGGGAAAGCCCGACCGCGGCGAGAAGACCTGGCTGTTGTCGCCGTGCGGCGTCATCAGGTCGCCAATGAGGCGCGGCGGGTTGCTCCATGTCGGGTAGACGAACGCGTCGAGTTGCAGCTCGTCCATCGTCTTCAGCACGGCGGCGCCGAACGCCTCGCGCGAGGCCGCATCGGCCTGGCAGGCCTCGCTGTCGGGGCCCTGCGGGGTGGATGCCTGCGCCGACTCGAGGCGCGACTCGATCGACGGGTGATACCGCCGCGACCGGATGATCTCCTCGAGCGACTTCACCGGCACCCGGTCGCCGTGGCTCGCGAGCCACTGGTTGATGTCGTACTTGAAGCCCATGCAGGGGCCGGCGCCGCGCCCGCCGCGGCCGCCGCCGCGCGGCATGTCCACGGTAGCCGGATCGACGATGGTGGCGCCGGCCGCGCGCAGGTCGTCCACCGCCTTCATGAAGACGGCCACGACCTCCTCGTCGGCGGTGTTGCGTTCGTAGGCCTGACGCAGGATGCCGATGCGCGCGCCCTTCAGGCCGTCGCGGACGAGCGACGCCGAGTAGTCCGGGATCGCGTGGTCGCGCGATCGCGCGGTCACCGGGTCGTCGGGATCCTCGCCGACGACGACCTGGAACACGGCGACGGCGTCCTCGACGGTGCGGGTCATCGGGCCGGCGATGTCCGCCAGCAGGTTCAGCGGCACCACGCCCGCCCGGCTCGTGAGTCCCATCGTCGAGCGGATGCCGACCAGGGCCTGGTGCGAGGACGGCCCGCGGATCGAGTTGCCGGTGTCGGTCCCGAGCCCGACCAGGCCGAAATTGGCGGCGACGGCGGCCGCGGTGCCGCCGCTCGACCCGGCGGTCACGCGGTTGAGTGCGTACGGGTTGCGCGTGTAGCCCGGGAGGATCGAGTTGACGGTCTCGTACGGGCTGAACGCGAACTCGGCCATGTTGGACTTGGCGAGGACGATGGCGCCGGCGGCCTTCATCTGCTTCACGAGGAACGCGTCCTTGTCGGACACGAAGCCCTCGAGCGACAGCGAGCCGGCGGCGGTCTGCAGGCCGATGGTCTCGTAGTTGTCCTTCACGATCGTCGGGACGCAGTGGAGCGGCCCGACCGGGCCGGCTGCGGCGAAGCGCCGGTCCATCTCGTCGGCCTCGCGCCGCGCGTCGGGGTTGACCACGACGATCGCGTTGAGCGCGGGGCCGCGCTTGTCGTAGGCCTCGATGCGCGCGAGGTAGTGGTCGACGAGCGCGCGGCAGGTCAGCCGGCCGGCGCGCATCTCGGCGTGGACCTGCGCGATTGTGGCTTCCTCGATCTGGAAGGGCACCTGCTGTCCGGTGAGGCCCGCGGCCGGGACGACCGCGAGGCTCAGGGCGATGATGGCACGTCGCATCCGCGCATCATACGGGCTTGCGGGGCCGGCGGCGAGGGGCGGGTTGACGGGCGCGGCGGGCCCCGTCGAGGGCGAGCCGGAAGGTCTCGAAACCGTCCGCCGCGCCTTCTGCCTCGCTCCAGCGACGGATGCGGGCCAGGTCCAGGCGATGGCGCCGGCCGATGGCCACGGCGGCGGCGAGGCTCGCGCGGTCCTGCCAGTGGTAGAAGGCGGCGAGCCGGTCGCGGGCGGCGTCGGTCGGCGACAGCGCGATGACGCGGGACCCGCCGATCGCGAGCGTGACCGGTCGGATGTCGGTATCGGCGCCGATGGCCACCGGCGCCGGCAGAAACTCGATGAAGAAGGCCGACGCGGGGTGTTCGTATCGCCGGCCGCGGCGTACGAATCCCAGCGAGGCCATCGCGGTGTCGAGCGGCGCGATCGGGCCTGTCGACCGCAGGACGAAGTCGATGTCGAGTGACTGGTAGTCGCCGGCGGAGTGGATGCTGGCACAGGCGCCGCCGGTCAGCACCGCGTCGATCCCCGCGCGCCGGAGCGCATCGCCGACCCGCGTCGCGACGCGGGCCAGGGACGTCCGGGCGGTGATCCTCACAAGGGCTTGCCGGCCTTGCGCGGCCGACGCCTCAGGCGAGTGGCGGCCGCGTCGAGATCGGGGAACGCCGCGACCAGCCGCCGCAGGTAGGCTTCGAGTTCCCCGCGCGCGAAGTAGCGCGGGTTCAGGCGATAGACGCGCGTGCGTCCGACGGCCTGGGCAGCGACGAGGTCATCGCGTTCCAGGGAGGCCAGGGCCTTCTGGGCGACCGACACCGACACGCCGAGCAGGCGGGCGAGTTCGCGCGCGTAGCTGGACCCGAGGAGCTGGAGCAGGACGAGCGCGCGGGTTCGCGTGGCCGAGCCGAACGGGGCGGGCCTTGGAATGACCTCCATGAGAGGTTATTTGACCTCCGTTGGAGGTCATGTGTCAAGCGGACCCTCGACCCGGCGGGAACCGCCCCGCGCCGGCGCCCGTCCCTCGCGGGTGGCGTCCGCGTGCGCCCGGGCTGGGTCGTGGTACTCTAGAGTGCTCTCTGGGGTCCCCATCGTCCAGCGGTCAGGACGCGGCCCTTTCAAGGCCGAGACCCGGGTTCGATTCCCGGTGGGGACGCCACCGCATTCCCTACCACCCCCCGCACCCCGCCCCAGCCAGCCGCTGTTGCTCGGCGCGAGTGACCGTCAGCAGCCGATCCGGTGCCAGCTCCTGCACGTGCCGATACGTCGCCGCCTCGACATCGGCGGCGGTGCGACCCTCCAGTACGAACGTGGCAATGTCGTCTTTGAAGGCACCGGTGGACGCCAACGGCCCCGTCAGGAACATTAGGTACCGCGTGCTCCCGCGCAACGTCGGGAAGCCCGGGCGCTCCGGAGCGCGCACGAGCCGGCCGTCGAGGGTCGTCGTTCCTCCGAGGCGAAGCACCGTCGCGACCGGACGGGCACCTTCGGTGCTCATCCGCCATGCCTCCCGCAGATCGGGTGGCGCCTTGATCACCTCTGACACCTGGAGATCGACGCTCGTGAAGAGGTAGCCGTTGTCGCTGGTCGGGGCGACCGTCACATCCGTCGCCGTTCCGACGATGACGGTCGAACTGAGACAGAGCAGGAACCCGATGGCGTCTTGCGGCGCGGGCGGCACGAACGGATGCGAGATCCCGGCGGCGGGCGGGAGTTCGACGGCGCCGGAAGTCAACCCGAGGAGACGGAGGATGTCGCCAGCCCGGTGTTCGGAGTTGTAGACCGCGGCGTTGATCTCGCGACGTTGCGTGGGTGTGAGTTCTGCCGGGGCCTGAAATCCGGCCGGCGCTGCCGTGAACAGCGCGGCGAGCGCCAGCGAACCTGGCACGCTCGGTCGGCGGGCACCATACGTCGTCCGCATGCGTCCAGAGTAAGCCCAGCGTCCCCCGGGGCCAACCGGGCTCGCACCACGGACCGCGACCGCCGCCCCGGATCCCTACCCGTCCCCCCGCAACAAGCCCATCGCATCAATCCTTGCCGCCCGGCGCGCCGGGATCCAGTTCGCCACCAGCGTGACCGCGAGCACGAGCGCCGCGACACCGGTCAGCACCGCCGTCGTGCCGGTGCCGGGCACCACCAGCAGGCGCGACGTCACCCCCAGCGTGGCGCCCGCGCCGGCCAGGCCCGCCGCGAGGCCCAGTGCCACGAGCGCGAGACCGCGCGTGACGACCTGTCGCTCGACCGTCGCCCGCGGCGCGCCGAGCGCCAGGCGAATCCCGATCTCCCGCGTCCGCCGAGCCACGACCTGCGCCATCACCCCGTACAGGCCCAGCGCCGAGACGATGAGCGTGACGAGGGCGAAGCCCGAAACGAGCGAGGCCGCCAGCCGCGCCGGCGCCAGGTATCCGTCCGCCACCGACGCGATCGTGTGCGCGTCGTAAACAGGAATCGCCGCGTCCACCTCACGCATCGCCTCGCGCACCGTCGCGATCGCCGCCGCGGGCGTGCCGCCGGTCTCCGCGACGAACGAGAGGCTGCCGAACGGCGGGTTCTGCAGAAGCGACACGTAGACCTGCCGCAGGGTACGATCGGAGAGGCCCGGCTCCGCGCCGTGAAGACGGACATCGGCGACCACGCCGACGACCTCGATCGGCTGCGACGCCTTCCCACCGGGACGGCTGATCTGAATCTGATGCCCGATCGGCGATCCGCCGCCGGGGAACAGCCCGCGCGCCGCCGTTTCGCTCAGGATCGCGACTTCCTGCGCGCCTCGCCGGTCCTCGACGCGGAACTCGCGGCCGGCAACCACCGGGATGCCCATGATGCGGAAGTAGTCGGGCGTCGCCGACAGATACGACGCGTAGAAGCGCTCGTCGCCCGCCTGTTCAGGACGCCCGGGCACGCTGAACGCCATGCCCACCCCGGTCTCGTGACTGCCCGGCAGGTACCCCGTCGCGCCGACACGCACGATGCCCGGCGCCGCGGCCAGCCGGTCGCGCGCCCGCTCGAAGAAGTCGACCGTGTTCATCGGGTCCTCGAACCGCGCCAGCGGCAGCGTGACCGTCATCGCCACCGCGCTCGTCCGCCCGAACCCGAGGTCCACACGCGCGCGCTCGAGCAGCGCGCCCAGCGTGGCGGCGCTCGCGGTCAGCAGCACGAGCGCCATCGCCATCTGGCCGACGATGAGCCCGGCGCGGAGGTGGCGCCAGACCGGCGATCCGGTCTCCGATCGGCCGAGCCGCGCGACCTGCTCGGCGCGGCTGCCCGCGGCCGCCAGGCCCGGTGCCGCGCCGAAGACCACCGCGGCGCCCACCGACACCAGCACGGCGATGCCGATGAGTCGTGGATCGACCGCACCGAACCCGAGGTCGCCGAGCACCGCCGGCGCCAGCAGGCGCAGGCTGTCGAGCGCCCAGCCCGCGGCGACCGCGCCGAGCGCCGCGCCGCCGAACGACAGCAGCAGGCTCTCGATCAGCACCTGCCGCGCGATGCGCCAGCGCGTGCCACCGAGCGCGCGGCGCAGCGCGTACTCCTGGTCGCGCGACGAGACGCGCGCGAGCAGCAGGTTCGCCACGCTCGCGCAGACGACGAGCAGCAGCAGCGCGACGCTGCCGGCGAGCAGCAGCAACGTCGGCCGGACCGGCCCGGTGAGCGCGTCGGCCAGCGGCGTGATCGTCGTCGGATCCGGGTCGGTGGCCTGTCCGCGGGTCCGCGCGCGCGCGGCGCTGTCGGCGGCGATCGCCTGCGCGGCCTGATCGAACGACACGTCCGGCGAGAGCCGCGCGATGATCGACGGTGCGAACGCGGCGCCCGTCGCCTGGTAGTCCACCGACGGCGGGATCCAGACCTCCGTCCGTCCCGGGAACGTGAACCCCGGCGGCATCACGCCGGCGACCGTGTAGACCTGGCTGTTGAGGGTGATCGACCGGCCGATGACGGCCGGGTCCGCGCCGAATCGCGCACGCCACAGGTCGTGCGAGAGCATCGCCGTCCGCGTCACCGCGTCGCCGGCCGGCGGCCACTCGCCGGCGGCGGGCGGCACGTTCAGCGTCTCGAAGAATCCGCGATCCACCACGCCGACCGCGACGCGCACGGCGCCTTCACCGTCTTCCAGGTTGGCGCCGCCCGAGGCCCAGCCGCCGGCCGCCTGCACGACGGGCAGGTCGGCGAACGACCGGGACGCAATGCGGCTGGTGCCGAAGGCGATGCCCACGTGCTCGACCGACACGAGGCGCGCCGGATCCGGATAGGGGAGCGGCCGCAGCAGCAGGCGGTCGAGTGCCGTGAAGATCGCGACGCTCGCGCCGATGCCCACCGCCAGCGTCAGCACCGTGGCGATCGTCGTCGCCGGTCGCCGCCGCATCAGCCGCAGCGCGTATCGCACGTCCTGCCACATGCCGTGACCTCCCTGGCCCCCGCGCCAGCGCGAGGGGCCGCCAAAGGTGGAGTAGGTGGCGTCCGGTCGCCGGCACGCCGAGACGACGAGGCCGGCGAGGTCGCGGAGCCAGGCCCGGCGGAGATCGTGGCGGCCGGCCTCGCGCCGGTGCCGCCAGAGATCGAGCAGGTCCTGGTGGACTTCCTCGCGGCGGCGACGCTCGATCGTGGCCGCGACGACACATCGGCCGAGCCACCGCCAGGCCGGCGGCGGCGCCTCCGGCGATCTCATCCCCGGCCCCGCGCCGGCGCGTCGCGCCAGAGCCGGTCGCGGACTTCGCGCATCGCCACCAGCCGCCGGTGTCCCGCCGCGAGCACCCGGAACGCACGTCGGCGGCGCCCGCCCCGCACGGGCTCGCCCTCGGTCTCGACCGAGCTCACGAGCCGCTTGCCCTCGAGCCGGTCGAGCGCGGCGTAGACCGCGCCGATCGACACGTCGCGACGCGTCTCGCGATCGAGCAGCAGCTTGATCGGCACGCCGTACGCGTCCTGTCCGTCTTCGGCCAGCCGCTTCACGGCCAGCAGCACGAGCTCCTCGAACTCACCGAGGTGATCGCCCTTCATGTTCGTGTTTGTATATCAAATCGACGCGGCGATGCAATCGAGATCCGAGCCCGCCCGCCGAGCGCCGAGTGCCCCGCCCGCCGAGCGCCGAGCGCCGACGACCCAAACGCCGAGCGCCGAGCCCGAACGCCGAGCCCGAATGCCGACCGACGAGCCCCTGATGCCCAGTGCCCAGCGCCCAGTGCCCGGGCCCAGTGCCCAGTGCCCAGCGCCCGCTCTGCCTACCAGCCCTGCCGTTCCCTCAGCGCCGTGATGTGGGCCACGTGATGCAGGGAGTGCCAGCCGTAGATCTGCAGCAGCGTGTCGATCGACACCGTGCCCGACTGCGGATGGATCGCGGTTCGTGCGAAGTCCGGCTCCGGCAGCGCGCGGAGCCAGAACACCCAGCGCGCGTGCAGTCCCTGGAGAATGGCCTGCGACGAGGCGATCGGCGCGGACCTGGTGTCGGCCAGGTCGGCCCACACCTTCTCGTCGTAGGTCTTGAGCGCTGGGGCGTCCTCGGTCGCGGCGAGCCGCATCCGGATGAACGCGTTCATGTGGCTGTCGGCCAGGTGGTGCACCAGCTGCCGCACCGTCCAGCCGCCCTCGCGATACGGCGTGTCGAGCTGCGCCTCGGAGAGGCCGGCGAGCGCGTCGGACAGCCGCGCGGGCATGGCCTCGATCTGCCCGATGAGCGCGGCGCGCTCGGCCGCGTCGATCGTGGGCTTCCGCGCGAGGCGGCCAACGGGGTAGCGGAGATCCGTCGTCGTGGACATGGGCTGGATCGTACCCGTGGGTCGGACGGCGGTCCAATGAATGTTTCGCGTCCCATCCATGAGGGGCCGCGCGCCGGCGGACGCCGGCGCCAGGGGCCCCTGCAAGGAACCGGGCAGGACCGAACGGGGGACCGGGCGGGACCTGACGGGACCGGGCGGGACCGGACAGACCCGGACAGGATCGGACGGGACCCGGCGCGACCGCGCCGGCTCGTTCCTGTAGACACCCGACAATCGAACCGATTACTCTTGTTGAACGTCTACAAGAGGCAACGGCCATGGCACAGAAGAGCGACCTCCTCCAGGGCACCCTCGACCTCCTCATCCTGAAGACCCTGGCGCTCGGGCCCCAGCATGGCTGGGGCATCTCGCAGCGGATCCAGCAGATCTCGGAGGACGTGCTGCGCGTCAACCAGGGCTCGCTCTATCCGGCGCTGCACCGGCTCGAGGACAAGGGCTGGGTCGCGTCGGACTGGGGCGTGTCCGACAACAACCGCGAGGCGAAGTTCTACCGGCTGACCCGCGCCGGCCAGCGCCAGCTCCAGCTCGAAACCGAGAACTGGGAGCGCGTGTCGGCCGCGGTCGCCCGCATCCTCCAGGCGGTGTCCTGATGTCCCGATTCCTCCGTCGTCTGCGCCTGCTCGTCGGTCGCGGCCGGTTCGAGGCCGACGTGAAGAAGGAGCTGGAGTTCCACGTCGCGATGGAGACCGAGCAGCGCCAGCGCTCGGGACAGCCGGCGGACGACGCGCGGCGGACCGCGCTCCGGGACTTCGGCGGCGTGAGCCGCATCCGCGAGGAAGTGCGCGACGCGCGCGGCCTGGCGTTCTGGGACGCGGTCGTGCAGGACCTGCGCTACGGCCTGCGCACGCTGGCCGGCGCGCCCGGCTACACGGCGGCGGCCGTGGCGATCCTCGCGCTCAGCATCGGCGCCAACACCGCGATGTTCTCCGTCCTCAACGGCGTGCTGTTCGCGCCGTTGCCGTTCCGCGACGGCCAGGACCTCGTGCTGGTCCAGCAGTCGGCGCCGCAGTCGAACCGCGCGAACGCGGGCGTGTCGATCCAGGAGCTGCAGGACTATCGCCGGCGCCTGACGACGGTCGAGGACCTGGTCGAGTACCACCAGATGTCGTTCACCCTGCTCAACGAGGGTGAACCGGACCGCGTGGACACGGGCGTCGTCTCGGCCAACTTTTTCGACATGCTCGGCATCCGCCCGGAGCTCGGCCGGTCGTTCGCGGATCGCGACGACGACATCGGCGCGGAAGCCGTGCTGATCCTGAGCCACGCCTACTGGCTGGAGAAGTTCGGCGGCGACCCGAAGGTGATCGGGCGCGTGCTCGAGATGAACAACCGGGCGCACACCGTCATCGGCGTGCTGCCCGACTATCCCGAGTATCCGCGCGCCAACGACGTCTACATGCCGACGTCGGCGTGCCCCTTCCGCGCGTCGGCCGAGACGAACCCGAGGCAGGGGCACCGGTCGTTCGCCGGGTTGCGCGTGTTCGGCCGGCTCGCGCCCGGCGCGACCCCGCAGGCGGCGTCGGCCGAGATCGCGGGCGTCGCGCGCCGGTTCGAGCAGGACGATCCGCAGGACTACGACCGCTGGAACGCCCGCGGCCTGACGGGGGAGGCGCTGCCGCTCGGCGAGCAGCTCGTGTCCAACGCGCGCCGGGCGCTCTACGTGCTGGCGGGCGTGACGCTGCTGGTCCTCGTCATCGCCTGCGCGAACGTCGCCAACCTCGCGCTCGCGCGCACGATGCGCCGCGGTCGCGAGCTGGCGGTGCGCACCGCGCTCGGCGCGAGCCGCGGCCGGCTGTTGCGCCAGTTGCTGACCGAGAGCCTGCTGCTGTCGCTCGTCGGCGGGGCGCTGGGCATCGCGATCGCCTCCCTCTCCCTCGACCTGCTCGTGGCCTTCGTCGGCCGTTTCACGCCGCGCACCGGCCAGATTGCGATCGACGGGCGTGTCCTCGGCTTCGCGCTGGTCGTCTCGGTCGTGACCGGGATCGTCTTCGGGATTGCCCCGGCGCTGGCCGCGCGCCGCAACCTGTCGTCGGGCATGCGTGACGGTGGGACGCAGGCCGGCGAGAGCGCGGGCCGGCACCGCGTGCGCGCGGCGCTGGTCGTCGCCCAGGTGGCCGTCTCGTTCGCGCTGGTCGTGGGCGCCGCGCTCCTGCTCGAGAGCTTCTACCGCCTGGCGACCACGCCGCTCGGCTTCGAGACCGAGCACGTGATGTCGGCCGCCATCTTCGGCAACTTCACCAGCCAGGCGACGATGGCGGACTCGGCCCGGTTCGAGGCCGACGTGCTCCGGAACCTGCGCACGTCACCCGGCATCCGCGCCGCCGCGCTGACCGGCGCCGTGCCGCAGTCGGCGATTTCGCCCGACGGCACCACGGTCTGGCTGGAGGGCGCCGCCAGCGACGGTCCGCGCCAGGTGGTCGTGGACCAGAACTACGCGAGCGACCAGTACTTCGACACGCTGGGCGTCCCGATCCTCGCCGGCCGCGACTTCCAGGCGACCGACACGATGGAGGCGCCGGCGGTCGCGATCATCAACCAGTCGATGGCGAAGCTCTGGAACGGCGTGGATCCCGTCGGCCGCCGCTTCACCGCCCAGCTCATGGGCGGCGCGGAGGCGACGTTCACCGTGGTCGGCATCGCCGCGGACTACCGGCTGTATGGCGTGGAGCAGGAGAACCCGGCGCAGTACTACCGCGCGACGAGCCAGGCGCCCGGCAGCGGGTCGCGGCTGCTCGTGCGGACCGACGGCGAGCCCGCTGGCGCGGTGCCGGCGATCAAGGCGGCGGTGCACGCCGCCGATCCGGACACGCCCGTCGAGGACATCGCGACGATCGCGCAGATTCGCAACACGACGCAGCTCGCGGCGCCGGGCCTGACGGCGGCGCTCCTCGGGCTGTTCGCGCTGGTGGCGCTCACGATCACGCTCACCGGCATCGCCGGCGTCATCAGCACCAGCGTCAGCCAGCGCACGCGCGAATTCGGCCTGCGGATGGCGCTCGGCGCGAGCCGCTGGTCGGTGCTCCGCCAGGTGGTGGGACAGGGCGTCGTGCTGACCATCGTCGGCATCGTGCTCGGCCTGGCCGGCGCGTCGTTCTTCAGCCGGCTGCTCTCGAGCTTCCTCTTCGAGACGCCGGCGACCGACCTCTCCGCGCACCTGGGCGTCGCGTTGATTTTCCTGGCCGCGGCCCTCCTCGCCGCCGCCGGCCCCGCCCGCCGCGCGACGTCGATCGATCCGCTGCGCGCGTTGAGGAGCGAGTAGTCGAGGGTCCTGAGGGTCCCAGGGACCTTCAGGGCCTTCTTCGTCCTACGCCCTCAGCGCCTGCGTGGGCGCGACGCGCGTGGCGCGGCGCGCGGGAATCCAGCTCGCGAGCAGCATGGCCGCCAGCAGCGTGACCGCGGCGGCGGCGACGACGACGAGGTCGAACGCCTGGCCCTGGAACGTCACCGCGCGCATGCCCAGGCCGGTGAGCACCGAGAGGCCGGCGCCGATCACCAGGCCGACCGAGACGAGCACCAGCCCCTCGCGCAGGACCATCCACACCACGTCGCGCGGCTCGGCGCCGAGCGCGATGCGCACCCCGATCTCGCGGGTGCGGCGCGCGACCAGGTAGGCCTTCACGCCGTAGACCCCGACGGCGGCCAGGAAGAGCGCGGCCACGCCGAAGGCCACGAAGATGGCCGCGCCGGTGCGCACCACCGCGAGCAGCAGGTTGCGCTCGCGGAACATCGGGCGGGTCTCGAGCGCGACGATCGGCGGCCGGGCGGCGAGGCCGGCGAGCATCGCGCGCACCCCCGGCAGCATCGCCGTCTCCGCGTCGGCCGACGGCGCGTTCGTCCGGGCGTGCAGGTACGCGTTCGACGTCGGTTGCTGGCCGAACGGGAAGTAGAGGAAGGCGCCGGGCTCGCGCATGAACAGGTCCGAGCGCACGCCGCCGACCACCCCGACCACGCGGAGCACGGGCGGCGCGGCACCCTCGGTGCGCGGCGACGACTGGATCAGCTCGCCTACCGCGTTCGTCGTTCCGAAGAGCTTCCGCGCGAGCGTCTCGTCGATGATGGCGACCGGCTCGCCCCCGGGCGACGCGGACTCGGCCGCGGTGAAGTCGCGCCCCGCGACGAGCGCGATGCCCATCGTGGCGAAGTAGTCGCGGCTCACGCTCGCGATCGTCGCGCTCACCAGGCCGTCGGCGGCGCCGGGGGCGTCCGCGTGGAGCGGCGGACCGGGGCGCTGCACGTTCGTGGCGCTCTCGAACTCGCCGAAGGGCAGGTGCGAGGCCAGGCCGGCGCTCGTCACGCCCGGCAGCGCGCGCAGGCCGTCGAGCGCGCGCGCGTAGAAGTCGCGCGACTGCTCCGGCGTGTCGTTCACGAACGTGGTGTCGAGGTTCGCGATGAGGCCGCGGTCCAGCGTGAAGCCCGGGTCGGTGCGCGCCGCCTGCATCGACCCGCGGACGAAGAGGCCCGCGGCGGTCAGCATGACGAAGGTCAGCGCGAGTTGCGCGGTCATCAGCGCGTCGCGGGTCGAGAACCACCGCAGCCACGTCCGCGACGACGCGTCGCCGGTCTGGTCCCGCAGCTCGCGCATCGGGTCGAGCCGCGCGAACCGCCACGCCGGGCCCAGGCCGAACATGAGGACCGCCAGCGCGGCGAAAACGGCCGTGGCGCCGAGGACGCGCGCGTCGGGCGTCGTGTCCACCGCGACCGAGATCGGCATCGCCGCCGGCATCTGCACGAGGAGGAACCGGAGCGCGAGCGACGACAGCCCGAGCCCGGCCGCGCCGCCCAGGCCGGCCAGCACGAGGTGCTCGGTCAGCAGCTGCCGGACGAGCCGCCGGCGCGACCCGCCGATCGCGCTGCGGATCGCGAACTCGCGGCTGCGCGCCCGGCCGCGCGCCAGCACCATGTTCGCCAGGTTGAACGACGCGATGAGCAGCACCACCGCCGCCAGGCCCAGCAGCACGCTCATGAACGACGTCAGCTCGTCGTCGGTCTGCGGTCGCGTGCTGACCGAGAGCCGCGAGAGCGGCGCCAGCTCGAGCTCGTAGTCCGCGCTCCCGGCCGGGTCCGCCTCCGACATCTGCCGGCTCACCACGTCGAGGCCCGGGGCGAGCGACGCGATCGTCGCGCCCGGGGCCAGTCGCGCGACCACGATCAGCCCGCGATAGTCCGGCGAGGCCAGCTGCACGGCCTGGCCCTCGTTGCGGTCGTCGAACGTGACCGAGTCGTAGACGCCCGTCGGCACCCAGACCTCGGGCGTCACCATCACCATCGAGCCGCCGAAGCCCCTCGGCGCCACGCCGACCACGGTGAACGGCCGCGTGTTGAGCGTGAGGGTCTGGCCCAGCACGTCGGGCGACCCGCCCATCCGCGCCCACAGGCCGTAGCTCAGGATGACGACCGGGATGTCCGCGCCGGGCGCCTCCTCCTCGCGGCTGAACGCGCGGCCCAGCACCGGGCGCACGCCGAACGTCTCGAAGAAGTTCGCGCTGATGATGTCGGCGAACACGCGGCGCGTCGCGTCGCCCTCGCGGAGGCCGAGCAGGCCCATCCCGTGGGCGGAGAGCGACCGGAAGAGGTCCGTCCGCTCCCGGAGCGCGGCGAACTCGGCCCACGAGAACGATCGGTAGGCGTCGGCGCGGGTGCGATGCCGGCTGTACAGCCCGGCCAGCTCCGCGTCGACATGCCCGGTCCGCGGCTTGAGGAGCAGGGTGTTCAGGATGCTGAAGGCGGAGGTGTTCACGCCGATGCCGAGCGCCAGGACCACCACGGCAATCGCGGAAAACCCGGGCTGGCGGCGGAGCAGGCGCAGGCCGAACCGGACGTCCTGGAGGAAGGTCGACATGGTCGGATGAGACGGAGCCGCCGGGGCGATTGTTCGGGGGCGCGCGGGCGCCCCGCCGCCGCCCTGGGGGCGGGACATCGCGGTAAGATGCCCACGCCACACGGTTTTGCTACCCGCAGGAGGATCTCTGATGCGTCGCCTGGCAACCTGTTTCGCGGCCGGCCTCGTCAGCCTGTCCCTCGTCGCACCCGCCCTGGCCCAGGGTGGCCGCGGGGGCGGGCAGGGCGGGGGCGGCCAGGCTGGTCCGCTCCCCTCGATCGAGACCCGGACCACCGGGTTCGAGAAGCTCGACGGCTTCTACCCCTTGTACTGGAATGCGCGGTCCGGCGATCTCCTGATGGAGATCCCGGCCCTGAACCAGGAGGTCCTCTACCAGAGCGGCCTCGCGGCGGGCCTCGGGTCGAACGACATCGGCCTCGATCGCGCGCAGCTCGGATCGACGAAGGTCGTCCGGTTCGAGCGCGTCGGGACGAAGATCCTGATGGTCCAGCCGAACTACGACTACCGGGCGGACAGCGACAACCCCGACGAGCGGAAGGACGTCGAGGACGCGTTCGCGAAGTCGGTCGTCTGGGGCTTCACCGCCATCGCCGAGACCGACGGCCGCGTGCTCGTGGACCTCGGCGACTTCGTGCTGCGTGACGCGCACGGCGTGTCCGGCCGCCTCGGCGCCGGCTACCGCTTCGAGCGGTCGCGCAGCGCGATCTACAAGGACAACACGAAGGCGTTCCCGGAGAACACCGAGATCGAGGTCACGACGACGCTCACGAGCGAGGGCGGCGGGGGCCGTGGCGGCGGGGGCGGCGGCGGGCGCGGCGGCGGCGCGCAGATCGGCGGGCGCGTCGGCGACGTGACGCCGTCGGCCGACAGCGTGACCGTGCGCCAGCACCACTCGTTCATCAAGCTGCCCGACGCCACCTACCACCCGCGCGCCTACGACCCGCGCGCCGGCTTCGGCGGCGGCGGCTACGAGAACTACGGGGCGGCGCTCGGCGAGGACATGACGCACCGGTGGATCAACCGGCATCGCCTCGAGAAGAAGGACCCGAACGCCGCCGTCAGCGAGGCGGTCGAGCCCATCGTCTACTACGTGGACCGGGGGACGCCCGAGCCGATCCGGTCCGCGCTCGTCGAGGGCGCGAGCTGGTGGAACCAGGCGTTCGAGGCCGCCGGCTTCCGCAACGCCTTCCAGGTGCGGGTGATGCCCGAGGGCGCCGATCCGATGGACGTGCGGTACAACACGATCACCTGGGTCCACCGCTCGACGCGCGGCTGGAGCTACGGTTCGTCGATCACCGACCCGCGCACGGGCGAGATCCTCAAGGGCCACGTCTCGCTCGGGTCGCTCCGCGTCCGGCAGGACTACATGATTTTCGAGGGCCTGCTCTCGCCCTACACGAACGGCACCGAGAAACCGGGCGTGCTGAGCGAGACGGCCCTCGCCCGGATCCGCCAGCTCGCCGCGCACGAGGTCGGCCACACGATCGGCCTCGGCCACAACTACTACAACAGCACCAAGGGCCGGATCTCGGTCATGGACTACCCGCACCCGCTGATCACGCTGCGGTCGGACGGCACCATGGACCTCTCGCGCGCGTACGAGGTCGGCATCGGGCCGTGGGACAAGGTCGCGATCCAGTACGGCTACTCGGTGTTCCCGAGCGGCACCGACGAGAACGCGGCGCTGAAGAAGATTCTCGACGACGGCTGGGCGCAGGACTACCGCTACCTGACCAACCAGGACCTGAACGTGAACCCCAACGTCGATCAGTGGAACAACGGGATCGACACGGCCGAGGAGCTGAACCGCATCATGGCGCTGCGCCGCGCCGCGCTCACGCGGTTCGGCGACACGTCGATCAAGACCGGGCAGCCGTGGGCCACGCTGGAAGAGGTGCTCGTGCCCGTCTACCTGCACCACCGGTACGCGGTCGAGTCGGCGGCCACCGCGCTCGGCGGGCAGGAGTACATCTACGGCATGCGCGGCGACGGCCGGGACCCGGTCCGCTGGGCGCCCGCGGCGCGGCAGAACTCGGCGCTCGAGGCGCTGATGCTGACGCTCCAGCCGTCGGAGCTCGCGATCAAGCCCGAGCTGCTCTCGAAGCTGCCGCCGCGCCCGCCCGGCTATGGCCGGACGCGTGAGATGTTCCCGCGGCTGACGGGCGGCGCCTTTGACCCGATCGCCCCGGCCGCGGTGGCGGCCGACATGACGATCGGGTTCATCCTGACGAACGACCGGGCCGCGCGGCTGGTCGCGCAGAAGGCCGTGGACCCGACGCTGCCCGGGCTCGAGGACGTGATCGACCGGATCGATCGCGCCGTCTTCCAGGCGCAGACGTCATCGCCTTACGAGGAGGAGATCGCGCGCGCGATGCAGCGCGCGTTCGTCAGCCACCTGATGAGCGTGGCCGAGTCGGCGCCGACCCAGGCGCGGGCGATTGCCACGGCCAAGCTCAAGGCGATCGAGACCCGCGCCGAGGCCGCGCCGGCCGGGGCGGCGGCGCCGGGGAGCTTCGCCTGGCAGGCGCACCGCGCGCTCATGGCGTCGGACATCAAGCGGTTCGTCGAGCGGCCGTACGACAACATGCGGCCGGCGACGCTGCCCGACCCGCCGCCCGGGGCACCGATCGGCGACGTCGGCCTGGACTACCTGCTCGGCCTCGACGCCTGCGGCTGGACCGGACGGTAGCCCCCAAGAACGACACCGGGAGTCTTTTTCCGGAAGCGGACACTTCTTCGGAAAAAGACTCCCGGTGTTTCCCTTTTCTGCCGAGAGGCCCCCCGGCCCGGAAAGACTCCCGGTGTCGTTTTTTCGCCTACTTGTCCCGGCACGCGCCGCGGAGCCAGGTGCCCGCGGCGACGATGGCCGGGTCGTCGCCGTCGCCGAACCGCGACCAGGCCGTGGGCACGGTCGCGTCCGGTGTGACCGGCCCGGCCTGCACGCGGTCGAGCCGGTCCGCCTCGCGGCGGACCAGCAGCTACAGAGATCGCGCCGTCGAGCGACTCGACCTCCCGCGTGCCGCGACCCGAACCCCCGTCGGCTCCCCGAACACCGCACGTCGTCGCGGCCGCGGAACGCCACCACCAGCGACTCGGCGCCCGCCGCCGTGAGCCGGCTCGTCAGCACCGCGACGGGCGGCGGCGCGCCCGAGGGCGCCGGAGCGCCGGGCCCGTAGCTCCAGGGGCTCTTCGAGCCGTCCGGTGCGATGTACCCGCCCATCGGGGGAGGGCCGATGAGCGGCTGGAGTGCCTCGAGCATCGCCGCGAAGTCGCCGCCCGCATTGCGGCGGAGGTCCACCATCCAGCCGCAGGGCGCCGGGGCCGTCATCCCGGTGATCGCGTCACGGACGCGTTTCGAAAAGTCGCTCGGCCCCGTCGTGCCCGGCAGCTCCACGTAGCCGAGCGTCTCGTCGATCCGTCTCGTGACGGCCGGCAGCGGCTGCAGCGTGCCGACCTCGAGCGTCACGTCCCGCGCCGACGCGGGATCGCCCTGCGTATTCACATGGAGCGACACGGACGGCACGGGCAGGTAGATCAGGTGGCCGCGCGCGCGCGGATCCGGGCTCACGACGGGCGGCCGGCCGTCCACGGCCTCCACGACGTCGCCCGGGTGCAGGCCCGAGGCTTCCGCGGCGCTGCCGGGATAGACGACCGCGACGATCCGTTCGGGGAAGAGCACCTGGAAGCCATACGCGCCCGGTCGCGCGCCCGGGACCGGCGCGGGAGCGATCAGCGAGCGCCCATCGCTCAGCGCGACGAGCGCGAGCGCCACCGCCTGGTGCGCGTCGGCGATGCCGTCCCCCTGCGCCGCGCGGGCATCGACCTGCGCGCGCACGGCGGGCCAGTCCACGCTGCCTGAGGCAAAGGCCTCGCGCTCGATCGTCCGCAGGGCATGACGCGCGTAGACCCGCGGCTGCAGGCGAACGCTGGCGGGCAGCCAGTCCCAGGCCGACTCGAGCACGGCGGGATTCGACCAGGCTGCGATACCTGCCGCGGCGATCACCACGACCAGCGCCAGGATCAACGTGAGGACTCGTCGCATGGGGAACTCCGGCACCACCCCCCTCGGGCGGCGCATGGGATCCCTATCGGGTCGGGACACGCGTCGTGGTAGGCCTGCCGCTCCGGAACCGGACACGGCGCCGTCCTTGTCGCCGCGCCGGCGGGGGGAGTCTAATGAGTGCGCCTGCGGGCCGGCGACGGGCGCTCGAGGCCCGGCGACTGCGGCTCGACGGCAGTCGTCCCGAAAGCCGACCGCAGGGACGCGTCCGCCGCCGAGCCGAACGCCGACGAGGATCCCGATGTCCGACCTCTGGCTGATCGATGCCTTCACCGACGTCCCCTTCAGGGGCAACCCGGCCGGCGTGTGCTGGCTGGATCGCCCCGCGCCCGAGACCTGGATGCAGCAGCTCGCGATGGAGATGCACCAGGCGGAGACGGCCTTCCTGCGCCGCGAGGGCGACGCGTTCCGGTTGCGATGGTTCACGCCGGCATCCGAAGTCGATCTCTGCGGGCATGCCACGCTCGCCAGCGCGCACTTCCTGTGGACGACGGGTCGGCTGCCGGAGGGTGAGGCCGCACGCTTCGACACGCGCAGCGGGCGGCTCACCGCGACCCGCGCGGTGGACGGCGGGATCACGCTCGACTTTCCGGCGACGCGGCCGACACCGATCGATCCGCCCGACGGGCTCTTCGCGGCGCTGGGCCTCGAGGGCGGCGAGGTGTCGAGCAATCGCGCGGCGCAGCCCGACGTGCTCGTGCGTGTCGACGCCGCCACGATCGTCCGCGGCCTCGCGCCCGACATGGGCCGCTTGCGCCGCGTCGCCGTGCGCGGCGTGATCGTCACCGCTCCGGGCGACGTGGACGGCGTGGACTTCGTCTCGCGCTTCTTCGCGCCGCGCTTCGGCGTCGACGAGGACCCGGTCACCGGGTCGGCCCACTGCTCGCTCGGCCCGTACTGGAGCGAGCGCCTCGGCCGCACGGCGCTCACCGGTTACCAGGCGTCGCCGCGCGGCGGCACCGTGAGGGTCGACGTCCGGGGCGACCGCGTCGGCCTCACCGGACATGCCGTGACGGTCGTGCGGGGAGACGTAGCGGATCCTCCAGGGACGTGAAGGTCCCAGGGTCCCAGGGTCCCAAGGTCCCAGGGTCCGAGGGGCCCAAGGGGCCTGGGCCCTGGGACCTCCAGGACGCTGGGCCCTTGCGGTCCTGGGACCCTGGGGACCTTCACGTCCCTGCTGGTGTCTAACTCCCACAAGCCGGAACCAGTCGGCACGCGACGAAAGCAGCCAGCCTGCTCCTGGGCCTGCTGCCACAGGTCCCGGTCCGCCCGTCGTGTGTCCGGCGGTTCCGGCGGTTTCCGGGCGCGGCCGGATGCCGCCGGGATCGACGCCCTGCGGGATCTGCGGCTAGTCGATGCGCAGGCCTTCGGCCGGGTCCACGCGCATGGCGCGGATCGCGGGCGGGAGGCAGGCGATCAGGGCGGCGGACGCGAGCACCAGCGCCGCCGTTCCCAGCGACGCGGCGTCCATCGTCCGCACCTCGAAGAGCACGCGTGAGAGCGCGGTGTCGGCGGCCCGCACGAGGCCCCAGCCCGCGACCAGCCCGATCGCGACGAGCACCGTGCCCTGGCGCACGACGGCCGCGCCGACCGACACGGGGCGCGCGCCGAGCGTGAGGCGGATCGCGAGTTCCCGCCGGCGCAGCGCGACCGTCCACGAGAACAGGCCGTAGACGCCGAGCGAGGCGAGGAGCGCCGCCAGCGCGCCGAAGCCGATCAACACGACCATCAGCAGGCGCGGCTCGGCGGTGCGTGCGCGCAGGCGCTGGGCCCACGTGCTCGCGCTGGTCACCGGGATGCCGGGCGCGGTCGCGCGCAGCGTCTCGCGCAGCGCGGCGAGGGCCGTGGGCGCGTCGACCGCGTCGATCGCGAGGAACATCGACCGGAACGGGAACTGCCGCGCCGAGAAATAGACCGCCGGTTCGACGTCCTGGCCGAGCGGCGCGTCCCGGATGTCGGCGACGACGCCGACGACCTCGAACTTCGCGACGGGCACCTGCTGGCCGCCGAAGGCGATGGGCGTGCGCGGCATCAGGTTGCGGCCGAGCGGGCCGATGCCGGCGGTGCCGGTCATCAGCACCACCCGGCCGGTCCGGCCTTCCAGGTAGCGCCGCGCGAACGACGCGTTGACGACGACGACGCCGGGGGCCGCGGGGGTATCCCGGGCGTCGAAGAAGCGACCGGAGACCTTCGTCGCGCCGATGGCCTCGAAGTAGCCCTCGCTTGCGCTGTGGAACTGGGCGCGCGGCAGGTCGCTCGTCTGCGCCGGCAGCACGTCGCCCTCGATGGCGACCGGCTGGCGCCAGCCCACCTCGAGCGGCAGGAAGTTGGCCGCGCCCGCCCCACGGATGCCGGGTTGCTCGCGCAACCGCTCGAGGATCGTCGAGTGCAGCGCGCCGGTCTCGGTCCAGTCCGGATAGGCCGCCTCCGGGATCTGGACGCTGGTCGTCACCACGTCGGGATTGCCGACGCCGGTCGGTACGTCGGTCATGCGCGCGACGCTCCGGATCAGCAGGCCGGAGCCGGCGAGCAGCGCGGCGGCCAGCGCGACCTCGCCGACGACGAGCGCACGGTAGAGGCCGCGACTCCCGCGGGAGCTGCCACGCTCGCCGGCACGGAGGTCGGCCGACAGGCTGCGACGCAGGAGCACCAGCGCCGGCACCAGTCCGAAGAGCATCGTCGTCCCGATGCCCAGCGCGGCGGCGAAGCCGAGCACGCGCGGGTTGATCGACACCTCCGCCAGCCGCGGAATCTCGACCGGGGTCGTCGCCGCGATGAGCGGAAGCGCGGCCCACGCGACGAGCAGGCCGGCCGTCGTCCCGGCGACGGAGAGGACCAGGGCCTCGGCGCCGAGCTGGGTGACGAGCTGGCGCGGCGAGGCGCCGAGCGCCGTGCGCACGGCGATTTCCCGTTCGCGCGAGAGCGCGCGCGTCAGCAGGAGCGAGGCGACGTTCAGGCACCCGATGACGAGGAGCAGGCCGACCGCGCCGAAGAGCACCGCCAGCGCGGGCCGGTAGTAGCCGAGCGCCTCGTCGAGCAGCGGAACCAGCCGCACGCGCCAGTTCCGGTTGGTCGCCCCGAAGTCGCGCTCGAGCCGCTGCCCGAGGCCCGTCACGGCGGCGTCGGCCTCGGCGAGCGTCACGCCGGGCGCGAGCCGCGCGACCGACTCCATGAAGTGCGCCGCGCGGCTGTGCTGCGAGAAGTCCCAGGTCGAACGCTGCCAGACGTCGATGCCGCCGGGGTAGTCGAACCCGGGCGGCATCACGCCGACGACCGTGTACGGCGTGTCGTCGAGCCGGATCTGGCGGCCGATCATCGCCGGGTCCGCCCCGTAGCGCGTGCGCCAGAGGCGGTCGCTGATCACCGCGACGAGCGGCTGGCGTGCGAAGTAGGGCTCGTCGCGTGGGAAGCCCGGGCCGAGTTGCGGGGCGACGCCGAGCACGGCCATCAGGTTGGCGCCGGTCTCGATCGTCGGGACGCGCACCGGGTCCAGGCCGGGATCCACGAGGTTCACGTCCGGCCGCCACCAGGCCGCCGCGTCCTCGAAGACGTCGAGCTGCTGGTAGTCGATGAAGTTCACCGGCGAGATCGGGTCGTGCGCGAGCCCCTGCTCGGCGTTGGTCGCCCAGAGCGTGACCAGCCGATCCGGCGCCGCATAGGGCAGCGGACGCAGCACGACGCCGTCGACGATCGAGTAGACGGTGACCGCGGCGCCGAGCCCGATCCCCAGCACGAGCACGGTGACGAGCGCGAAGCTCCGGTGATGGACGAACTGGCGGATGGCGAGGCGCAGCGCATGACCCATGGACAGGCTCCGGAACGCCGGGGTCTGGCCGAGCCCCGGGACGGCGGTGGTCGTCGGCGGATCGCGCCGCAGCGCGGATCCGGTGAGCGCGTCGAGGTCGGATTCCGCGAGCGCGGCCTCGGCGAGCGCGGTGGCGGCCGCCTCATCCAGGCCGCGCGCGCGGGCGTCGGCCTGGAGATCCTCGAGGTGCTCGGCCAGCTCGCGGACGGCGTGGGCCGCCAGGCGGGCACCCCGGGCGTCGGCGTGGCGACGGACGCGCGCGTGCCAGTCGGTCATGACTCGAAGTGAGACGGCGCGGCGCGACCGGGCGTTGGCCGCGGCGCCGGTTCGCGATCAGGCCGGCCGCACGCCGGCGACACGGCCCAGCACGCCGATGAACCGCGCCCAGTCCTCACGCTGCGCGGCCAGCACCTTCCGGCCGCTCTCGGTGATGCGGTAGTAGCATCGGCGCCGCTGCCCGGCCCGCTCGACCCACCGGCCCCGCAGCCAGCCCCGCTCCTCGAGCCGGTACAGCGTGGCGTAGAGCGACGCGAGGGTGAACGACAGCGTCCCGTCCGACCGCGCCTCGATCTGCTTTGCGATCTCGTACCCGTGCAGCGCCTCGCCCTCGACCAGGGCCAGGATCAGCAGCTCCGCGCTGCCCTTCTTCGCTTCGTCGATGGCGCTCCGCCGCAACATGAAGGACGACTATATGATGGACACCTGAGTATTGCAAGAATCACGTCGTCGGTCGGGATCGGGCACTGGGCGTCGGGCACTGGGCGCTGGGCACTGGGCGTTGGGCACTGGGCGTTGGGCACTGGGCGTTGGGCACTGGGCGTCGGGCACTGGGCGCTGGGCACCTGGCGCCGGGGCACCTGGAGTTGGGCGTTGGGCGCGCCCGGCGCCGAGCACCTCGCGCCGAGCACCGAGCTCCGAGCGCGGCGCGCCGGAAGCCGAGCGCCGGACCGGTTCGTCGATCTAGTTCTTGCCGGCCGGCAGCTTCTCGCCGGCGGTAATCGCAATCGGCAGCCGGTTCTCCTGCGGCGGGACCGGACAGATCCACTGGTCGTTGTAGACGCAGTTCGGGTGGTAGGCGCGGTTGAAGTCGAGGTCGTAGAGCCCGGTCGGCGTCCGATCGAGATCCAGGTAGCGGCCGCCCTTGTAGGTTTCGGCGCCGCTCGTGAGGTCGCCGAACGGGACGAAGAGCCGATCGACCGTCCGCGCCTCGGCCGGGATGAAGGCCGCGAGCGTGTACTCCGCGTCGCCGATCGTGAAGCGCAGCCGGCCCACGCGCCGCATGCGCTCGCGCTCGTGCTGGCTGTTCTCGAGCTCGATGATGACCGGCGTCGGACTCGCTTCCTGGACGAGCCGGGCCGGCACGCGGAAGGACTCGTCGATCGGGTAGTAGTTGATGCCCGGGAAGCCGGGGCGGTCCGCGGGCAGGAGCGGCGAGCTGTCCGACGTGCGGAACGCCAGGTCCTTGTCCACGCGGTCGGCCGCGATCTGCTGGTCGTACGTCCGCGTGTCCACGGGCTTCGAGGGCCCGGACGTGCAGCCCGCGGTCGCGGCGAGGGCCAGCAGGCTGAACACGCCGAGCCGCGTGGCCGGAGACGTGAGGCGCGACAGGCCCCGAAGGCGCGTGACGGTCGGCATCGCTCCCTATTATCCACGCGCGACCGGCGCGTCCGATCGGGCGGGGCCGCGGGCCCCGCCACGGATCGGGCCCGCGAGCGCGAGTGCGCCGAGCACGCAGAACGCCGGCGTGATCGGCACCCGCCGCCGCGCGTCCGCGTCGGGCCCGCCCGAGACGCAGATGAGGGCGAGCGCGACGACCGCAATGAGCCGGGTCGCCGGCCCGGCCCTGGCCCGCCACGCGCCCGCGATCGCCAGGCCGAGATAGAACACCGCCGACGCCCCGAGCACGACGGTGACCGCCCAGTAGGCCGCGCCCTTGCGCGCCAGTGCGGTCCACGCGTCCGCCCACCGGCCGTACACGATGAGCCGGGTCGCCGAGTCGGACCAGTCGGCCGCCGGATCGCCGCGGCCGAACAGCCGGAACGCCGCGCCCGGATCCGGGTGCAGCAGGACGGCGGCCACGCCGCGCTGCCGCATGTCGCCGCGAAGCCGACCGGGTTGGCGAGGATGCGTCGCGCCGCATCAGTCCACATGAACGTGGCGGCGCGTGCCCGCCGCCAGTGTCGCCGGCTTCCCGCAGCCGGTCGTCGAGCGCCCGGCGCGCCTCCACCGGCGCGGCGCCTTCGCGCGCGAGCGCCGACGCGCCGCCCAGTTTCAGGCGGCGCGCCTCGGAACTGGCACCGAGAAGCCCCAGTATCCCGTCTCCATCCCGTTGCGCAGGTGCCACGCGCCGAGCAGCACGACCGCCGTCAACGTCGCGGCCTTCGCATACGCGCGCCAGTCGCCGCGCGTCGTCCGGGCCGCGCGCGCCGGCCGGCTCGCCTTGGCCGCGTGCCCTCCAGCGGCCCGGCCCCGCGCCGTGGGCCCGGCTGGACGCCGGCCTGCCCAGAGGACGGCCCCGAGAACGACGGGCACGAGCAGGTAGCCGATCGGTCGCACGTAGGCCGACGCGACCGCCGCCGTGGCGGCGACCACAATCCAGCGGCGGCGCGAGGTGACCAGGAACCGTGCCGCGGCCGCCAGGGCGAGCGCCACGCACGCGGTGAACAGCGTCTCGGACAGGACGAAGGCGCCGTGGATCCACTGACCCGGCTCGCAGGCGTAGAGCAGGCCCGCCACCGCGCCCGCGTGGCGTCGCCGGCCGAGCGGGCCGAGGTCCACGCAGAGGAGCAGGGTGACGAGGCCCATCACGACCTGCAGCCCGAAGGTGATCGCCGTCGGCGCCCCGAGCGCGGTGCCGACGGGCGACGAGCGCCGGGTAGCCCGGCGGCCGGTAGATCTCCGGCCGGCCGTCCACTGCGCATACGCGCCGTCGTGCACGAGCGCCGCGGCCAGCCGCGCGCACTGCCGGCTGCCTGGGAGGTAGAACGCGTCGGGTCCGCCAGAAGGCCGCCGCCGCGGCGATCACGATCGCGACCGCGGCGAGACCGCAATCATCATCGCGGCGGCGGATCAGGCGACGGTCGCTCAGGGGCATCGCGTCAGGGTCGCCATCGGCCCAGGGGTCAGCGCCGGAGCATGCCGAACACGGCGCCCGGCCGCAGGCCGAACAGGGCCTTGCGTTCGTTGAGGTAGGCGAGGCTGCAGTCCACGCACGAGTGATGGCGGGCGTGGCGGACGGCGACCTCGAACCCGTCGCGCACCAGGTTCCGGGGCGTGAACGGTCCCGTGTGGACGATGCACGGATGGACGTCGCCGTTGGCCTCGACGTGCAGGTAGTCGCGTCCCGCCATGCAGCGCGAGGGACCGTCGCGGGCGATCGAGAGCACGCGGAAGTCGTGCCACCGCGACGTCCGCCGGTAGCTGGCGGCGGAGAACATGAGCGACCGGCCCGCGGCGCGCCAGCGCGCCAGCTGCGCGTAGAGCGCGCGCTCCTCCGCATCGGTCAGGCCGATCTCGCCCCTGGCCGAGGCGTCCTGGTAGTCGGCGCCGAACATCACCGCCTGCGCGTTGAGCCCGTAGCCCTGGCGCTCGCAGAACTCGAGCATCGGCTCGACCTCCTCGAGCGTGTCGCGGTGCACGACCATGTTGACGTAGGCGGCCCGGCCACGCGCGGCGGCGGCCTCGAGCGCGGCGACGGCGGGCGCGTGCGTGCCCGCGCCGCGCCACGCGTCGTGGCGCGCCGGCGTGAGCGCGTCCAGGCTGACCACGACCTCGTCCAGGTGATCCAGCAGCGCCGGTCGCTCGGCGATCGCCAGGCCGTTGGTCACGACCGCGGTGATGATGCCGGCCGCGCGCGACGCCGCGGCAATTTCCGCGAAGTCGCGGCGGATCGTCGGCTCGCCGCCCTGGAACTTGACGCGCAGCGTGCCCGCGCGCGCGAACCGGCCGAGCGCGTCCACCCACTGCACGGTCGTCATCTGCGGCACCGGGATCTCCGGGCACCGGCAGTAGCGGCACCGCAGGTTGCACGCGTTGAGCAGCACCGCCTGGACTTCGAACGGGTGGAGGTCGCGGAACCGGTACCGGAGGAAGTGCGCCGCGTAGCGCAGCCCGCGGGTCACCAGGCCTCCGATTCGTCGGCCGGTGCCGGCAGCCGCGGGTACGACGGATCGGGCCGGGCGAAGGGATAGAGGACCAGCGCCGCGAACGCGATGGCCACGATCCAGAACGGCAGGGTCGCGCCCTGCAGCAGGTGCAGCCCGGCCCGCGCGCTGGGCCGATGCCAGCAGTAAGGCTGGCGCCGCCGGTGATCAGGCTGATGATGACGCGCCGACGGCGGCCGACGGCGCGGCGGCGGCGGCCGTGAGCGCCAGCACGGCCGCGAGCGCCGGCAGGGCGGTGAGCGCGATCGCCCGCCAGAAGAAGACCGTGCCCGTCGCGCCCCGCATCCCGCCCGCGCGCGGCAGGAACCGCACGACCTCGTGGAGGTAGCCCTGCGCGCGCCGGAGCTTCACGCGCAGCCAGGCGCCGCCCGTCGCCGGTGCGCGCACCTCCTCGACGGGCACGTCCACCAGCGCCACGCGTCGGCCGGCCGCTGCCGCCAGACTCGCCACGTGCACGTCGTCGGCGATCGCATCGAGCGGAAAGCGATCGAGGAGCGATCGCCGGAAGAGGTAGCACGGCGCGACGACCAGGCCGGTGGTGCCGAGCCGGTGTTCGATTCGGCGGATCCGATTCGAGAGCCGCCAGTGCCACTCGTCCAGCGGATGCGCGCCGCGCGGCACGAGCGGGGTGCCGACGACCGCGACGCGGGCATCCCGCCGGGCGGCGTCGACCAGGCGGATCAGGGTGTCCGCCGGCATGCGGGCGTCGGCATCGGTCACGAGCACCCACGGAGCCTGCGACCGGGCCAGCGCGGCGTTGAGCTGCGCCGCCTTGCCGCCCGGGCCCGCGTCGATCCATTCGATCCGCGGGTCGCGGGCGGCCGCCCGCGCGAGCCGCGCGGGCGTGTCGTCGGTGGACGTGCCGTCGGCGACGATCAGCCGGAGACGCGCGGTGGGATACCGCAGCGCCAGCACGTCGCGGATCTTGCCGTCCACGAGCCGCGCCTCGTCGCGGACGGCGACGATGACGTCCACGTCAGGCCGTGAGGGATCGGTCACGGTTCGGCATCCTGGCATCGCGTCACGCCGGCGCGCGCCTCAGGCGAACGGGTAGCCCTTCCGTTCGATCACGAGCGCCGCCACGCGCCGCCGCGCGGCGACCGTGTCCTCGGGGTCGCCCTTGAAGATGCGGCGGAGCGCGGCGAGCGCGGTGCGCCGGTCGTCGCCGTCGACGGTGGCGGTCACCGCGGTCCGCGCGCCGATGTCGGCGCGGCCTGCGGCGTCGAGGGCCGCGACCGTGGCCGCGTCGACATGCGCCGCGGCGATCGGATGGCCGGCCGCGGCGGCCTGCGCGGCGCGCCGCAGCGCGCTCTGCGCGCCGAAGGCGTCCAGACAGAGGTCCGCGGTGAGCATCAGCACTTCCTGCTGGTCGGCCAGCTTCTCGCCGAAGGTCTGCGCGGCCAGCCCGAGCGTGAGCAGCGCCGCCCGCCGCACCGCCGCGACCGCGCGCGCCGCCGCGGCGAGCCGGGGGTCGCCCGGGTCGGCCGGCGCCGGCAGCGTGCCGCCGAGCAGTTCGTCGCGCAGCGCCGCCGCGGCCGCCAGCACGGCCGGCCCGCCCTTGAGCGCGCGCTTGATCACCAGGCCGGGCACGAGCAGCCGGTTGATCTCGTTCGTGCCCTCGAAGATCCGGTTGACCCGCGAGTCGCGGTAACGCCGCTCGGCCGGATAGTCGCGGACGAAGCCGTTGCCGCCGTGGATCTGCACGTCCTCGTCCACGACGAAGTCCACCATCTCGCTGCCCGCGACCTTCAGGAGCGACGCCTCGATGGCGAACTCCTCGAGCGCGGCCGCCATCGACGCCGGGTCGTGGCCCGTTGCCGCGATCCGCTCGTCGATGAGCCCCGCCGTGCGGTAGAGCATGCTCTCCACGACGTACTCGCGGATGGCCATCTCGCCGAGCTTGTGCTGGATGGCGCCGAAGGCGGTGAGGGGCTGGCCGAACTGGCGTCGGGCGGCCGCGTACTGCACGGCCTCGGCGATCGCGGCCTTGGCGCCGCCGCTGCACATCGCGCCCAGCTTGAACCGGCCGTAGTTGAGCACGTTGAAGGCGATCTTGTGCCCGCGGCCGACCTCGCCCAGCAGGTTCTCCGCGGGCACCCTCGCGTCGGCCAGGATGACGGGCGTCGTGGACGAGCCGAGCAGGCCCATCTTGTGCTCCTCCTGGCCGTGGCTCACCCCGGGGAACCCGCGCTCGACGAGGAACGCGGAGAACTGCTCGCCGTCGACCTTCGCGAACACGATGAACAGGTCGGCGAAGCCGCCGTTGGTGATCCAGAGCTTCTCGCCGTTGAGGATCCAGCCGCCGTCGGGGGCGCGGGTCGCCTTCGCGCGGGCGGCGAGCGCGTCGGATCCGGACGAGGCCTCGCTGAGGCAGTACGCGCCGACCGTCGTGCCGGCCAGGATGCCGGGCAGGTACCGCTGCTGCTGGTCGGGCGTGCCGAAGCAGAGGATCGGGATGATCGCGAGGCCGGTCTGCGCGCCGAACGACGTCGCGAACGACGCGGTCGCGCCGACGGCCTCGCCAACGACGATCGAGGCGGCCTTGTCCATCCCGACGCCGCCGACGTCCTCGGGCGTATCGACGCCGATGAGGCCGAGTTCGCCGCAGCGCGCCAGCAGCCGCCGCACCTCGGTCCACTCCTTGCGTTCGAGCGCGTCGAGCGCGGGGGCGACCTCGTTGGTGATGAACTCGGTCGCGGTCTGGCCGACCAGGCGGTGGTCCTCTGACAGCCGCTCCGGCGTGAAGACGCCGCCCGGATCCGCGTCGTCGATCAGCCAGTCGCCGCCCCGCCGTGCCCGTGTGCCCGTATCCGTCGTCACGTTCGTCTCCTTGGGGTCAGGTCTTGGATCGCAGCCTCCGGCGCGACTGACACACAATTGTGTCATTACAGAATCGTGTCTGGATCGCGCCGGAGGCTGCGATCCAAGACCTGACCCCTAACGCTCGAAGAGCGCCGCCACGCCCATGCCGCCGCCGACGCAGGCCGTGACGAGGCCGCGCGCCGCGTTGCGCCGCCGCAGTTCGTACACGAGGGTCGTCGCCAGCCGCGCGCCCGTGCATCCGAGCGGGTGGCCGAGCGCGATGGCGCCGCCGTTCACGTTGAGCCGCGCCGGGTCGATCGCGAGATCCTGCTGGCAGGCCAGCACCTGCGCCGCGAATGCCTCGTTGAGTTCCACCAGGTCGATGTCGGCCAGCGAGAGGCCCGTGCGGGCGAGCAGCGTCCGCACCGCCGGCACCGGACCCAGGCCGAAGCGCTCCGGCTCGACGCCCACCGTGACGTACTCCGTGATGCGCGCCAGCGGCGTGAGCCCGGCCCGCGCGGCGCGTTCGGCTGTCGTCACGACCACCGCCGCGGCGCCGTCGCTCGTCTGCGAGGCGTTGCCCGCCGTCACCGTGCCGTCGTCGCGGAAGGCCGGCCGGAGCGCGGCGAGCGCCTCGGCCGACGTGTCGGGCCGCGGGCCCTCGTCGCGATCGACAATCACGGTTCGAAACGCCGGTCGCTCGCCGCGCCGGCCCGCGCCGCCGGATTCGCCGGCCCGCGCCGCGCCGGTCGCCCGGGCGTCGTCCTCCTCGACCGCAATCTCGACGGGGACGATCTCCTCGGCGAACCGCCCGGCCTGCTGCGCGGCGACCGCGCGCCGGTGGCTCTCGAGCGCGAAGGCGTCCTGCGCCTCCCGCGCGATGCCCCGTTCCCGCGCGTGGTTCTCGGCCACCAGTCCCGTCGTCAGGTAGGCGTCCGGGTAGTGCGCGATGAGCCACGGGTTCGGCGCGACGTGGTGTCCGCCCATCGGGATCAGGCTCATCGACTCGGTCCCGCCGGCGATGATGACGTCCGCGGCGCCGCGGCGGACGCGGTCGACCGCGATCGCGATGGCCTCGAGCCCCGAGGCGCAGAAGCGGTTCACGGTCATCGCCGACGCCGTCACCGGCAGGCCCGCCCGCAGGCTCGCGATGCGCGCGACGTTCAGGCCCTGCTCGGCTTCCGGCATGGCGCAGCCGAGAATCACGTCGCCCACCTCGTCGGCCGTGAGGCCGGGCGCGCGCGCGAGCGCCTGGGTGATGACGAGCGCGGCCAGTTCGTCCGGCCGGGTGGCGCGGAGCACGCCCCGCGGCGCGCGGCCGATCGGCGTGCGCACGGCACTGACGAGCACCGCCTCGCGCGCCGCCATCAGTCGAAGTCTCCCAGCAGGTCCTCGAGCGCCTCGCCGACCTCGGGCGTGCGGCCCTCGAACAGGTGGTTCGCGCCGTCGATGACGACCAGTTCCTTGGGCTCCTTCAGGCGCGCGTAGAACGCCCACAGGTCCTTCAGCGGGCACAGCTCGTCCAGGTCGCCCTGGACGAAGAACTTGGGCTTGGTCGATTCCAGCGTCTGCGGAAAGGCGTAGCCGGGGCGCGAGACCGGCGGCGCGACGCCGATGAGCACGGACACGCGCGGGTCCACGGCCCCCGTCTCGAGCGCGACCCACGCCCCGAACGAGAACCCGGCGGCCCAGAGCGGCACCCCCGGATGGCGCGCGGCCATGAAGTCGAGCGCGGCGACGAAGTCCTGCTGCTCGCCCGGCCCGCTGTCGAAGGTGCCGGCGCTCGCGCCGACGCCGCGGAAGTTGAACCGCAGCACCTCGCACCCGATGCGCGCCAGGCCCTTGGCACCCTGGAACACGCCCTTCGTGTGCATGGTGCCGCCGTGCTCGGGATGCGGATGTCCGAAGACGACGGCCGCGCGCGGCGCGCCCGAGTCGCCGGGGTGGGCGTCGATGAGGCCCTCGAGTCGGCCCGCCGGGCCGTCAATCGTCACGCGCACGCGTTCACGTCTCCTGCCGGCCGGTCCGGCCTCGCGCCGCCGCCGGCCCGATCGCCCGCGCCGGCCCCGCGGTCGTCGAGACCCCCGGCATCGTCGAGGAACCCGCCCACGACGTCCGCGAACGCGTCGGGCCTCGACACCAGGCCGATGTGGCCGGTGCGCGACAGGGTCACGTGCCGCGCGCCGGGCACCAGCCGCATGTACTCCAGCGTACTCGACACCGGCACCGCGAGGTCGAGCGACGGCTCGCCGGTGACGATCAGCGTGGGAACGTGGACCGGCTCGCCGTCGCCCGCGACGTCGGTCGCGCGCCAGGCCTGAATCCACGTCGCCATGGCTCCCGGCGAAATCGGCCGCGTCAGCGGCCACCGGAGGTAGTCGAGCGCGAGCCGCAGCTGCCCGCCGAGCGTCGGTCGCGCTGACCGGACCTCCGGCCAGAGGGCCAGGCCGGATCGCAGGCCGAACAGCGGCACCGACAGGTGCGGGTGCCGCAGGTAGCCGTCCACCCGGGGATCGAGCCGCATGTCGGGCGCCGGTGCCGACACCAGGATCAGCTTCGACACCCGCGCGCCGCGCAGCCGCGCGTACCGATAGGCGATCAGGCCGCCGAACGACACGCCGGCCACCGCGACCGGCGCGTCGCCGGCCCGGCCGGCGATCGCGTCGACGATGGCGGTCCATCGGTCGAAGACCACCGCGGGATCGCGCCCCGCCTCGCCGAGCGAGAAGGTGAGCACGCGGCAGCGCCGCGCGAGCGCGCGCACGGCCGGCATCATCCACTCCCAGTGCCCCTGGATGCCGGGAATCAGCACGAGCGGCGTGCCGTGGCCACGGTCGATCATGCGCATCAGTTCGTCAGTTCCGGAGCGGCTTGCCCGTCTTCAGCGTGTGCGCGATGCGCGCGCGCGTCTTCGCCTCGCCACACAGGCTGAGGAACGCCTCGCGCTCGAGGTCGCGCAGGTAGGCCGCCGTCACGGTCGTGGCGCGCGGGATGTCGCCGCCGGTCAGGATCCAGGCCAGCTTGCGGCTCACGAGGGCGTCGTGCGCGGAGGCGCGACCCGCGCGCTCGGCGAGATGGACGCCGAGCGACAGGCGCGCGAACAGGTCCGGCCCGCCCACGGCCACGGGGCCCTCGGGCGCCCGTCGCTCGCCGGCGGCGGCCAGGTGCCGGGCGAGCGACCGCGCGTCCGCCAGCACCCGCTCCCGGTTCATGCTCAGACCGTCGGCGTCGCGCAGGTAGCCCAGCCGCGCGGCGTCTGGCGCGCTGGTCGAGACGCGCGCCAGCGCGGCGTGCTCGAACGCGTCCTGCACCGCGGCCGCGCGATCCGCGGCGTCGCGCGCGTTGGCCCGCATCAGGATCTCCGTCGATCCGCCGCCGGCCGGCACCAGGCCGACGCCGGTCTCGACGAGCCCGATGTACAACTCCGCCGCGGCCTGCACGCGCGTCGCCTGCAGGACGATCTCGCAGCCGCCGCCCAGGCAGAGCCCGCGCGGCGCGACGACCACCGGCACCGCCGCGCGCCGGATGGCCTGCGTCGCGGCCTGGAACCCGCGGACCATGTCGTCCACGTCCTCCCAGTTGCCGTCCTGCGCCTCGATCAGCAGCAGCGCCAGGTTCGCGCCCGCGGAGAACAGGTCCGCGTCGCTGCCGATGACGAACGCCTCGAACCCGGCTTCCGCGCGCGCGAGGCCGGCGTGGATCATCTGCAGGAGATCGCCGCCGATGGCGTTCATCTTCGAGTGGATGTCGAGGCCGAGGACGCCGTCGCCGAGATCCACCAGCGTCGCGCCGCTGTTGGCCTGCACGAGGCGCGTGCCCGCCGGCCGGAACGTCACCAGATCGGGCGACGCCGGGGGGAGCGGGCCGGGCCGGACCCGCGCGTCACCGCGTGCCAGGCGGTCGGCGATGAGCGGAGGCGGCGTCGCCACCGCGCACGCGGTCAGCACGGTCTCGAGGCCGACCGCGTCCCAGATCTCGAAGGGACCGAGCTCCCAGCCGAATCCCCAGCGCATCGCGCGATCGACGTCGTCGGGCGAGTCGGCGACCTCGGCGGCGATGGTTGCCGCGTAGACGATCGTGGCGCCGAGCGTCCGGCGCACGAAGTCGCCGGCCCGATCGCGCGCCGTGAAGAGCGCCCGGAGCCGGTCCTCGAGCGCCGGGATCGCGCGGACGGCCTCGAGCGCGGCGATGGACGGCGCCTGCCGGTCGCGATAGTCGAGCGTGGCGAGGTCGATCGTGAGAATCGGCGCGCCCGGTTCGGCCGACGCCCGGCGGTAGAACCCGCCGCCGGTCTTGTCGCCGAGCCGGCCGGCCGCGATCATCCGGCCGACGACGTCCGGCAGGACGAACGGCGGCCCGCCGGCACCGAGCCGAGCGGCGAGATCCGCGGCGACCCGCGCCAGGATGTCCAGGCCGGCCAGGTCCGCGGTCCGGAAGGTCGCGCTCTTCGGCCGGCCGATCAGCGGCCCGCTGAGCGCGTCGGCCTCCTCGATCGTGAAGGCCCCGGACGCGACCAGTTCCAGCGTCCGCGCCGCCGCGAACAGGCCGATCCGATTCGCGATGAACCCCGGCCGGTCCTTCGCCCGCACCACGCCCTTGCCGAGCCCGCGGTCGAGGAACGCCCCGAGATCATCGGCCACTGCCGGGTCGGTGTCGGGGGTGGCAATCAGCTCGACCAGGGGCAGGTAGCGCGGCGGGTTGAAGAAGTGCGTCCCGAGCCAGCGCCGGCGGAACGCGTCGCTCCGGCCCTCGGCGAGGGACTCGAGCGGAATCCCCGATGTATTGGAGGACACGAACGCCGATGGTGGACGTCCGTCGGATGGCTGATCGAGCCGGGCGAGCAGGGCCCGCTTGATCTCCAGGTCCTCGATGACGGCCTCGATGATCCAGTCCGCGCCGCGGGTGGCGTCCGGGTCGTCGAGCGCGGCGGGCCGGATGCGGTCGGCAAGATCCGGCCGGAACAACGGGGCCGGCTTGAGGCGGGGCAGCCTGGCGCGGGCGCCGGCGGCGGCCTCGAGGGTGACGTCACAGAGGGTGACCGTGACGCCGGCGTTGGCCAGGTGCGCGGCGATCTGGGCGCCCATGGTGCCGGCGCCGAGGACGGCGGCGTGTCGGATCGGTCGTCGCATGGCGTGCTTCCGCCATTCTGCACCGGCGAGGGGCCGATGGCCGGGCTTTGTGCCGGGGCTCGTAACTCGCTGTAAACACGTCCGTTTCGGTCGCCGGGACAGCCCAGGGCCACGGGCCCGGCCGGGGTGAGCGGAACCGTACTCAGTACCTGCAACGGCCGGGGGAGTACGTCGTATAGTCAGATCAGCCCGGAACCCGTGGGACACCTATCGGCCAGCGCTAGGCGATCACCGGTCTCGGCATTGGGTGAGAACTGACTTGATGTTGGGAACAACGGAACAGCAGGCGCTCATCACGCGCCTGAACAGAATCGAAGGGCAAATTCGCGGGATCCGTCGCATGGTTCAGGAGCCGCGCCTCTGCATCGAGATTCTGCAGCAGTTGGCCGCTGCTGAGGCGGCCCTGAACCGCATCAGCCTCGCCGTCTTCAAGTATCACGTCGACAATTGCGTGGTCGACGGGGTGGCGAAGGGCGATGTCGAACGCAAGAAGTCGTTGAGCGAGCTGGTCGACATCTTCGACCGGTTCGCCAAGTGAGACCCGCTGGTCGTTCCTCCGGGACCGCAGCTGGACGGTAACTGCAGCTACTGGCCTCCGCCCCCGTCGTACCGCAAGGGTTGTCTGGGCGGCAGGGGCGAGGCCAGGTAGCTGTTTCTCGCCCTGACGTGCAGGCTGCCCGTCCTCGCCTTCACCTCGATCTTCCGGACCTTTCCATCCATCACGGCGTTGGTCGGCGAGTAGCCCAGCACGTAGTAGGTGCTGGTGTCGCGCGCGACGAGGTTGATGGCGCGTGAGATGTCGTTCAGGTTGCGGATCACGAAGCCGCCGGTGCCCGCCGTGAGGATCTGCGGGCCGTCGTCGGACGTGTCGAACGTGCTCGAGAGCGTGGGCCGTGACGTGGTGACGTCGGGCATGGCGCGGCCGCCGATGACCGACGATCCGCGGCCGTAGACCGAGTAGATGGCGGTGCCGCCGCGCGCCGCCATCGCGGCGATCTGCTCGACCTCCGCGCGCGACTCCTCGATGAAGAACCCGTCGGAGATGAAGATGACGGTCTTGCGCCCCGGGATCGTGGCCAGGTTGGCCGCGACCAGCTGGAGTTGCGCGACGGTCTGGCCCGTCGCGATGCGCGCGTCGCGGATGTAGTTGCGCGCCTTGCGCGTGATGCGCCGGGCGGTCTCGCCGATGCCGCCTTCCGCGCGGCACTCCTCGGCGGTCGCCGTGCCGGGCTGGCAGAGATCCGTGGCGAGCGACTCGGCGAGGCGGTCGTCGCCGAGGTCGATGCGGACGGCGTCGGCCTCGCTCGGAATCTGCGGGTACTCGCGGAATCCCTGCAGGCGGGTCTCGCGGGTCTCGACCGCGGGCTGGACGGCGTGCAGGCCGGCCAGCAGCGACAGCTTGTCGGACGTGATGCGATCGCGGTGCATCTCGCCCTCGGCGAAGATGCCGCCGAAGTCGCCCTTGCGGAACTGCGTGTTGATGAAGCGCTCGACGCCGACCTTCGATCGCAGCAGCGACTCGACCCCGAGGTGGCCGAGGTCGAAGAGGAACACGAAGAGCCGGTGGCCGCGCGGGTCCACGTCAATCGACGGCAGCAGCTCGTCGGGACCGGCCACCGACGTGCTCTGGTTGTTCACCAGGTAGAACTGCTGGATCGCCTGTGGACGCCCGTCCTCGAGCACGACGAGGTCGTCGGCCGTCAGGCCCGGCACGAAGCGGCCGTCACCATCCTGGACGACGACGTCGACTTCGACGAGGTTCGTGGCGGATCGGAAGGTGAGTTGGGAGGACTGCGTCTGGGACGCCGGCGCGGGCGTCTGGGCGGAGACCGTCACCAACGTGGCGGCGGCGATGACCGCGGCAAGCGCTGGGTGTCGCATGGCTCTGAAACTCCTGGGAAGCGATCATTCTATCAGACGGCCGGAGGCCCCGTGTGCGGCGCCGCACACGGGCTTGGGCGGCCCGGCCATCGATCCATCCGGTTGAAGCCCCCTCTCCATCCGCGTGTAGATTTCCCGGAAAAATGCCGTCCGCGAGAGGACATTAGTCACCACGAGCGGACTCCAGCGTCCCGGCGAATGTGCCTGATTCTTGCAATGACAGGCCTCCATGGTGCGGGTCCGAACCGGGCGTTTTCGGACGGTTCCGGCACCCGCTGTTTCCGCTTGGAGGCACTACATGAGCAGGAAAGGACTGGCACGGCTGGCAATGGCGCTGCTGTGCCTGGCGGTCGCCGCGACGACCGCGTCGGCGCAGGTCTTCACGGGGCGCATCGACGTCACCGCGAAGGACGGCACCGGCGCGGTGCTGCCGGGCGTCACCGTCGAACTGAGCGGCGTGCAGGCCACCTCGTCGGTGACCGACACGCGGGGTGAGGCGCACTTCCTCAACCTCGCGCCCGGTCGCTACACCGTGGAGGCACGCCTGAGCGGGTTCAACACCTACCGCAACGAGAACGTGCCCGTGAACGCGGGTTCGGTGATTCCGCTCGAAGTCACCCTCACCGTCAGCGGCGTGTCCGAGTCGGTCACCGTCGCGGCCGAGACGCCCGTGATCGAGGCGAAGCGGCCGGCGGTGGCGACCAACGTGTCGCTCGACGAGCTGCAGCGCATCCCGACGTCCCGCGACCCGTGGGTCGTGCTGCAGACCGTGCCCGGCGTGATCGTGGACCGGGTCAACGTCGGCGGCGCCGAGTCCGGCCAGCAGTCGAACTACAAGGCCAAGGGCGCCGGCGTCAACCAGAACACGTGGAACATGGACGGCGTCGCGATCACGGACATGGCGGCGCTCGGCTCGTCGCCGACCTACTACGACTTCGACATGTTCCAGGAGATGCGCGTCACCACCGGCGGCGCCGACGTGACGAGTGCCACGCCGGGCGTGCAGCTCGACTTCGTGCTGCGCAGCGGCACGAACAACTGGCGCGGGTCGGGCCGCTACTACTTCGAGAACAAGGACCTGCAGTCCGACAACCTCGACCCGACGCTGGCCGGCCAGATCACCAGCTACAACCGCGTGAACAAGTACTTCGACACGGGCGCCGAGGGCGGCGGGCCGATCCTCAAGGACAAGCTGTTCGTCTGGGGCGCGTACGGGCGCACCGAGCCGCGGCTCGAGATCTACAGCTACACGGGCCCGTCGGGCGCGACGTTCATCAACCAGACGCCCGACTGCAAGCCGCTCGGCACCTCGTCCACGGTCGGCCCGAACGTGTTCGCGATCAGCGCGCGCGACTGCACGAAGCTCGTCAACTACTCGGGCAAGGCCACGGCCGAGATCAGCAACTCGACCCGGGCGTCGTTCACCTACTTCCGCGGCAACAAGCAGAAGTTCGGCCGCAGCGCCAGCGCGACCCGGCCGGCCGAGACGACGTGGAACCAGGACGGCCCGACCGAGATGTTCAAGGGCGAGATCAACCACACGTTCGGCAACTCGCTGTTCGCGACCGCGCGCTACGCCCACATCAACTCGGGCTTCTCGTTCGAGCCGCAGGGCGGCCTCGACACGACGGTGTACCGGGACGACAACCGGGTGTACCACGGCACGTACTACGAGTACACCACCGACCGCCCGCAGGACACGCTGGCGTTCGAGGCCAACTACTTCAAGGGCAACCACGAGCTGAAGGCCGGCCTCGGCTGGCGGCGGTCGCTGGTCGACTCGTCCGTCGTCTGGCCCGGCGGCATCTACAGCTTCCACCGCAACTACCCGAACATCGAGGCGACCATCGTCCGCGACTGGGCGTCGTCCGGTGAGGGCCTGTACTGGAACGGCTACGTCGGCGACACCTACACGCGCGATCGCCTGACGATCAACGCCGGCCTCCGGTGGGATCGGTCCGCGGCCTCGATCCGCGAGACGTCCGTCCCGGCCAACCCGCTCTCCGACCTGCTGCCCGCCATCACGGCGCCGGCGGTCAAGAACGCGGTGGTCTGGAACACCATCACGCCGCGCATCGGCGTCGCCTACGCGCTCGGCGCCGAACGCAAGACGCTCGTGCGCGCCAGCTACTCGATGTTCGCGGCCCAGCTCGACTCGAACTTCGCGGCCACCGTCGCGTCCGCCATCCCGTACTACTCCTACGTGTACTGGGCCGGCACCGACACGAACGGCAACAACCGCCTCGATCCGAGCGAGTTCACCACGTTCCAGGGCACCTACGGCTTCGACCCGGAGAACCCCCTGGGCGGCAACCCCGACAAGATCGGCAAGTACAAGACGCCGAAGACGCACGAGGTGCTCCTCGGCGCCGAGCACGAGCTGATGCCGAACTTCGGGGTGACCGGCACGTTCACGTGGCGGAAGTACACCGACTTCAACTGGCTGCACTTCCGCGGCGTCACCGGCGCCGACTACACGCAGGCCGGCACGGTCTCCGGGAACGACCCGGTGATCGGCAGCTACAACGTGCCCTACTACGCCGTGAACCCCGACGCCGTCCCGGCCGACTTCGGCCGGGTGTTCGAGGCGCGCGACGGCTACACGCAGCGATACCTCGGCTTCGAGGTGGCGGCCACCAAGCGCATGTCCAACAACTGGATGATGCGCATGGCGTGGTCGAGCGGCGCGAACCGGGAATACTTCTCCGGTCCGGAGGCGCAGGCCGATCCGACGCCGTCGCCGCCCGGGACGTCGCAGTTCACCCTGCTCTCGCCGAACAAGGACGGCGGCCTCGTGCTCGAGCAGACCGCCGGCAGCGGCAAGAGCAGCATCTACCTGGCGTCGCCGAAGTACCAGTACATCCTGACGGGGGCGTACCAGGCGCCGTGGGGCATCAACCTCGGCCTGAACTACCTGTTCCGGCAGGGATTCGCCTCGCCCTACTACATGTCGAGCGTGCCCGGCTCCGCCGACGACATCTCCGGCACCGACAAGACCGTGCTGCTGGTGTCCGACGTGGACCAGAACCGGCTGCCGAACGTGCACTCGTTCGACGCCCGGGTCAGCAAGAACCTGAAGTACGACCGGTTCAGCCTGGACCTCGACCTCGACATGTTCAACCTGTTCAACGCGTCGACCACGCTCGGACGGCAGTTCGACTCGGGGGCAGGCAACTTCAACCAGATCCTCGAGATCGAGAACCCGCGGATCATCCGTCTCGGTGTCCGCGTCTCGTTCAACTGAGGACGAGGACGAAGTCCGGTACGTGAAGAGGGGGCGCCTCCGGGCGCCCCCTTTTTTTTGTCGCTATCGCCCCTTGAGCGCGTCGAGCCGGGCCTTGATCTCTCCCGAGTCCGGCAGCGCCGCCAGGCCGGCTTCGAGCGCCTGGATCGCGAGCGCCGGACGGCCGAGGCGCACGTAGGCGTCGGCGAGCGCGAGGTGCGCGGGCAGCAGCGTCGGGTCCAGCATCGCCGCGCCGCGGAACGCCGAGACGGCGCCCACCTCGTCGCCGGTGCCGACCCGGCACCAGCCCAGCAGGAAGGCGACGTCCGCGTCGGGCGGCGTTTCCGCGTCGTAGACGGACGTCAGGCTGGCCGCCGCGGCGGCGTAGTCGCGTGCGTCCATGGCGCCCAGCGCGCGCAGGCGGGCGGCCGAGCGGTCCGTCTCCGGGCGGGCGCCGAGCAGGTCGGCCGCCGCCTGCCAGCGTCCGGCCGCCGCTTCTCCGGCCGCGCGCCGGACGGCGGCGTCGGCGACGCGCGAGAGCGCCGCCACCAGGCGCTTCGTCACCAGCCCGTCGAGCGCGTCGCGCGGCTCCAGCCCGGCCACGGTGGGCACGGGCCGGGCGGCCGCCGCGTTCCCCGTCGCCGGTCCCGTGACGGCGGCCGGCTCCGGTTCCGGTGGCGCGCCCACGCGCACCTCGACCGGCCGCCTGACGTCGGCGACGATGGCGCCGGCGGCCTGCACGACGGCATGGGCCACGTAGTCGCCCGCGGCGAGGCCCTCGAGCGGCACGACGAACGTGACGTCGCGCGCCGCCGCGCCCGATCCGCTCGGCTGGACGTCACCCAGCCGCGCGGCGACCGTCAGCCGCCGCGACGGCGCGCCGGCCGCCGCGCCGGCGGGATCGACGATCTCGAGGGTGGCGTCCATCCCGTCGAGCAGCGCCGGCTCGCGCGCGTAGACGCGAATCGCGCCCTGCAGCGACCCCGCCGTGTAGCCCACCGCGCGCACCGGCAGCGAGGGCCCGGGGCGGCCGAGGACGAGGTCGCTCGCGGCCACCCGCGGCGCGTCCAGCGCGCGCACCACGAACCGGCGGTCGGCGCTGCCGACCAGCCCGCCCGGCTCGCGGACGACGCAGCGCATGAGGTAGGTGCCGGCCGGCAGGTCGAACCGCACCTGCCACGTGCCGAGGCCGGTGGCGCGGCCGTCCGTCGCGCGGTCCGGCAGCGACAGCCGGCCCGAACCACTCTGCACGACCTGACCGGTCATCGCGTTCCGGACCGCGAAGACGACGTCGGCCGCGTCGCCGGGTTCCCGCGCGAGCGGCAGCTCGGTCTCGAGGCTCACGGCGATGCTCTCGACCCCGGCGCGGTCGCCCCGCGCCTCGTAGGTCGTGTAGGCGAGCCGCAGGCCCTGCTGGCTGAACGGCGCGGCGAGCGCCGTGTCGATCGCCCGCCGCCGATCGGCCGGCGTCGGCGCGTCGCCCACCGCGTAGCCCGTGCGCATGCTCACGCGCACGCCGGGCCGGGTGACCTCGACGCGCACGTGCCGGTAGGCGTCACGGTTGGCGATCGCGCCGGCGGGCGGGGCGAAGCCGACCAGGTAGTAGTCCACCTCCGCGTCGCCCAGCGCGTCGAGCGCCTCGAGCAGGTGCGTCGAGGCGTCGAGCAGCAGGCGACCGCTCGTCTCGGCCGCGAGGCCGCCCAGGGGCTCGAGCCGGCTCGCGATCTCCGCGCCCGTGTCGCCGCCGGCCGGCAGCGCGCCCGTGACGGAGAGCCGACGGTTCAGGTCGAACGCGTAGACCACCGAGTACGTCTCGGCGGCCGTGCGCGCGACCTCGGTGAGCTCGCGCGAGACGTGGTCGCCGTGGAAGCCCTCGGAGAACAGCACGACGGTCTTGCGCCCGTCGATGCCGCGGAACGTGCCCAGCACGTCGGTGAGATAGCCGAGGAAGCGGCGCGCCGAGCCGTCGGCCATCGCGACCACCTGCTGCGCCGTGTCGCGCACGAGCTGGCGCATCGTGCCCGCGCCGGGCGAGACCCGGCCGACGGGCACGTCGGGGATGACGCCGGTCCGGTCGAGCGTGCCGTCCGACATCCGGAGGAACCGGCTGATGACCGCCTCGTTGCCGCGCAGCACCTCGTAGGCCTCGTGCACGGTCATGTCCACCGGGCCCGGCGTGAGCGTCCTCTGCAGGTCGCCGCGGACGTGCACGAGCGCGCCGACGGCGGCGCGGAGGTCGTTCGTGAAGCCGAGCGCCGGTCCCGGCGCCGGCAGGCCGTAGATCGCCACGCGGTCCTGCGGCCGCAGGCGTTCGCGCAGGAACGTCTCGGCCGCCTGCCGCACCCGCGTCTCGGCGCCCGCCGTGATGTGCTCCTGGTCGAAGACGAGGACGTAGAGCTGCCCCCGCGGCGCGCCCTGGTTCGTCGACACGACGCCGGCAATCGTCCGCTCGGCGGCCTCGGCGTACGTCCCGCCGTTCTCGGCGATGCGCTGGAAGAGGATCACGGGCCGCGCCTCGCCGTCCTCGGTGACGCGCACCTCGTCGGGCCGGATGTCGGGCACCGGCCGCCCCGACGCGTCGAGGAAGCGGACGTCGAGCCTGACGAGATCGACGCCGCTGCGGAAGACGGGCGGCGGCGCGTCGGCCGGCGTCTGGGCGGACGCCGGGTGCGGGAGCGTGATCGCGCCGACGAACAGGGCGATGAACGGCAGCCGGACGTGCATGACTTTCACCTGTGTGTCGTGAGGTGCGCCTACGCTATCACGTCATCGTGACGCGCGCCCGAGCGGCCGTGCCGACGCGTTGCCGCCCCAGCGGCCATGCCGGCGCGGCCGCCGCCCGAGCGGCCAGGCCGGCGCCGCCGCCGCATCAGCGCCCGCCGAACCGGGCGCGCGCCGCATCGCGGACCGCGGCGGCGCGCGCGGGCTGGCCGAACATGTCCCAGAGCTCGGCCGCGCGCGCGTAGGCGGCGGGCGACGGCGTGACCTGCAGCATCTGGTCGATCGTTCCGGCCACCTGATCCGGCCGGTTCGTGGCCGCGTACACCATCGTCAGGCCGGTGCGCGCGCGCAGGTTGGTCGGGTAGAGCGCGAGTTCCTCGCGGAAGTAGCGCTCCGCCTCGTCGTACCGTTCGAGGCGCGCGAGCGTGTCGCCGAGGTAGTACCGCAGGTCGGTCGTCTGGATCGTCCGCCGCGACCAGGCGTCGTAGGCGGCCTGGAGCTTCGGCAGCGCGTCCGCATAGCGGCCCGCCGTGTAGGCCTCGAGCCCGTCGACGTAGGCCGGCAGTGGCAGTCCGGGGTCGGCCTGGGCGGCGAGCGCGGCCTGGCGCTTCGCCTCGGCGAAGTTGCGCCGCGTGACCGCGATCGTCGCGAGCATCTCGTGCGCGTTGGCCGGCGCCTTCCCGACGGCGAGCAGCGCGTGCTGCCGCGCCTCGTCGAGCCGGCCCAGCCGGATGAGCGTCGCGGCGGCGCCCAGCAGGCCGCTCGGTTCGTCGGGCTTCTGGCGCACCACCTCGCGGTACGCCGCGTAGGCGGCCTCGTCACGCCCGAGCCGCGTGAGCACGCCGGCGTACTGCACCCAGACGTCGGTCATCTCGGGCTGATCGTCGAGCAGGGCCTTGAAGGCGTCTGCGGCCTCGGCGAAGCGCCGCGCCTCGAGCCGTTCGATCGCGGCGCGGTAGCGCGCGAGCACCGGCGCCATGTCCTTCGGGTCGGGCAGCGTCTCGCCTCCGGTCGCCGCCGGCGTCGAGACCGCGCCGACGTAGCCGAGCGCCGCGAGCCGTTGCCGGTCCTCGTCGGAGACGGCCGACGGCGCGTCGAGGTCGCGACCGGCCACGAGCGCGTCGAGCGCACCGCGCATCGCGGTCACGGCCGACTGGCGCTCGGGCGCGAGGTTCGTCTTCTCGTCCGGATCGCGCTCGAGGTCGTACAGCTCCTCGCGCGGCGCCTTGATGTAGCGGTACCGTTCGTCGGTCAGCGCCTGCAGCTCGCTCCAGCCGAAGTGGTAGCGCGGGTAGAGCGCCTCCGAGTACACCGCCTCGGGCCGCACGGTGCCCGACTCGTCGAGCACCGGCACCAGGTCGCGGCCGTGCGGCACCTGGGGGCGCGACGCCTCGGGCACGCCGGCGAGATCGACGAGGGTCGGCAGCAGGTCCACGTGCTGCACGGGCGCCTCGACGCGCCGCCCGCCGTGCCGGCCGCCCGGCAGCCTGATGAGCAGCGGCACGTGGATGGACTCGTCGTAGACGAACAGGCCGTGCTCCTGCTCGCCGTGATCGCCGAGGCCCTCGCCGTGATCGCCCGTGACGACGATCGTCGCGTCGTCGAACCAGTCGCGACGCTGCAGGTAGCCGAACAGGCTGCCGACGATCTCGTCGGCGTAGGCGATCTCGCCGTCGTAGGGCGCGAGCATCGAGAACTTCTCCGGCGGCGCGTAGGGCTTGTGCGGCTCGTAGAGGTGCAGGAAGAGGAAGAAGCGCCCGTCCGCGCGCTGGTCCATCCACGAGGTCGCGGCCGCGAGCGTCGCCGTGCCCGGTCGCTGGATCTGGCCCGGCGACTGGTCCACGCCGCCCTGCGGGAACGCATCGTCGAACGTGTCGAAGCCGCGCGAGATGCCGGTGGCCGACCGGAGCACGTAGGCCGAGACGAAGCCGCCGGTCGCGTAGCCCGCCGCGCGCAGCAGCTCCGGCAGCACCGGGTGATCGTCGCCGAGGGTGAAGCCGAGGTTGTCGCGCACGCCGTGCTCGAACGGCAGCAGGCCGGTCAGCATCGAGGTGTGCGAGGGCAGCGTCTGCGGCGCGTGCGCGTAGGCCCGGTCGAAGACGATCGCGTCGCGCGCGAGCGCGTCGAGCGTCGGCGTGCGGCCCGCGGTGTAGCCGTAGACGGGCAGGTGATCGGCGCGCAGCGTGTCGATCGAGATCAGGATGACCGGACCCTGCCGCCGCGCGCCCGGCCAGAGGGCCCAGGCCGCGGCCGCGACGCCGACGATGGCGAGGAGGGCGGCGACGGCCGGCCAGCGCGACCCGGACGACCGCACGGCGCGTCGCGGCGACCCTGCCGCGCGGGTGGTGTCTCGTGCGGGAGCCGGACGGGGTGTGCGTCGTGATCGCGCCATCAGGAGAGAGCAGAACCGGCGGACTCGGCCAGTATAATCCACGGCATATGAAAGACTTCCGGGCCTCCGTGACGACCGCGGCGGCGTGCGCCGCCGCGCTGGTGGTGCTCGTCTCCGCGCATTTCCCGACCGTGGCCGCGCGAGTCGCCGACGCCGGGGACCGAGGAGCCGGCACCGGCGCGCAGGCCGGGCGCCAGGGCTTCGACGCGGCGCGCCTCGCGCGCCTGGATGGCGTCCTGACCGCGGCGATCGCCGACCACGAAATGCCCGGGGCGGTCGTCGTCGTCGGCCGCGGCGACGAGGTGGTCTACGAGAAGGCGTTCGGCAGCCGCGCGATCGAGCCGGCCGTCGAACCCATGACCACCGATACGATCTTCGACCTCGCATCGCTCACGAAAGTCGTGGCGACGACGACCGCGGTGATGCAGCTGGTCGAGAACGGACAGGTGCGGCTGAACGACCCGGTGGCGAAGTTCATCCCGGAGTTCGGGAAGTACGGGAAGGCGCGCATCTCGATTCAGGCCCTCCTGACCCACACGTCGGGGTTGCGGCCGGATCTCGACCTGGGCGATCCGTGGGTCGGCTACGACGAGGCGATTGCGCTGGCCGCCGAGGAGGTCCCCGCGCCGAACCCGGGCTTCGTCTACAGCGACATCAACTTCTTCCTGCTGGCCGAGGTCGTCTCGCGCGTGTCGGGCGAGCCGTTCGACGCCTACGTGCAGACGCACATCTTCCAGCCGCTCGGGATGCGGGACACGACGTTCAAGCCAGCCGCGTCGCTCATCCCGAGGATCGCGCCCACGCAGCGGTGCACGATGTACGGCTGGCCGTGCGAGGGGCCGGACATGCGGATGCTGCGCGGCGTCGTGCACGACCCGACGGCGCGGCGGATGGGCGGGGTGGCCGGGCACGCGGGGCTGTTCAGCACGGCGGCGGACCTGACGATCTTCGCGCGCATGTTGCTCGACGGCGGCGCGGTGAACGGCGCGCGCGTGCTGGCGCCGCTCACCATCGCGCGGATGACGTCGCCGGCGACGCCGGCCGGCGTGGACGCGGTGCGCGGGCTGGGCTGGGACATCGACTCGGCCTACTCGTCGAACCGCGGCGAGTTCCTGCCGCTCGGTTCGTTCGGCCACACCGGGTTCACGGGCACGTCGATCTGGGTGGATCCGATCACGCGGGTCTTCGTGATCTTCCTGTCCAGCCGCGTGCATCCGGACGGCAGGGGCGACGTCACGCCCGTGCGCGCGAAGGTGGCGAGCGTCGTGGCCTCGTCGCTCGTGGACGTGCCCGACGAGGCGCTGCGCCGGGCCGAGTGGAGCCGGCGGGTCGCGCGGCCGTCCGCGCCGCCGCCGACGCCGCGCGAGCCCGTCCTCGCCGGGATCGACGTCCTCCGGCGCGATGGGTTCGCGGCGCTGCGCGGACGTCGCATCGGGCTGCTCACCAACCACACGGGCGTGGCGCGCGACGGCACGACGACGATCGACCTGCTCGCCGACGCACCAGGCGTGACTCTGGTCGCGCTCTTCAGCCCCGAGCACGGCATCCGCGGGATCCTCGACGCCAGCGTGCCGTCCACGCGCGACGAGAAGACCGGGCTCCCGATCCACTCGCTCTACGGCGACACGCGCCGGCCGACGCCGGAGATGCTCCAGGGCCTCGACACGATCGTCGTGGACCTGCAGGACGTCGGCGCGCGGTTCTACACGTACGTGACGACGGTGGCCTACGTGATGGAGGAAGCCGCGTCGCGCGGGATCAAGGTCGTCGTGCTCGACCGGCCCAACCCGATCGGCGGGGTGCAGGTGGAGGGGCCGGCGCTCGACGAGGCCGCGACGAGCTTCATCGGCTACCTGCCGGCGATGCCGATCCGGCACGGGATGACGATCGGCGAGATCGCGCGGCTGTTCAACGGCGAGAAGGGGATCGGCGCGGACCTCGAGGTCGTCGGGCTCCGGGGCTGGCGGCGCGACGACTGGTTCGACGAGACCGGCCTGCGGTGGATCAACCCGTCGCCGAACATGCGCAACCTGTGGGAGGCGGCGCTCTATCCGGGCATCGGCGCGTTCGAGGGATCGAATGTCTCGGTCGGCCGCGGCACGGACACGCCGTTCGAGCAGGTTGGCGCGCCGTGGATCGACGGCGCGCGGCTGGCCGACGCGCTCAACGCGCGGAGCCTGCCGGGCGTGTCGTTCTACCCGGTCACGTTCACGCCCACGGCGAGCAAGTTCGCCGGCGAGGCCTGCGGCGGCGTGTTCATGGTGGTCACCGACCGCGACGTGCTGCGCCCGGTGCGGGTGGGCGTCGAGATCGCGTCGGCGCTGATGACGCTCTTCCCCGGGCAGTTCGAGATCGAGGCCTCGTCGGGGTTGTTCGGATCGGCGGCCGGGATCGCGAGGATTCGAGCGGGCGACGACCCGGCGTCCGTCGCCGCGTCGTGGTCGGGCGCGGAAGCGCGGTGGCGGAGGATCCGGGCGAAGTACCTGTTGTATTAGGGGTCAGGTCTTGGATCGCAGCCTCGGCCGCGTCGGACTGACAATATTGTCAGCACAGGCCTAGAGAAGCCGGCACGTCTGGCCCGAGGGCGACACGCCGCGCGCGCCCACAACGAACCAGGCGATCGCGGCGATCCACACGGCCGGCCGGGACGTCGCATCAGGTCGCCCTTCCGTCGGGAGCCCGGGCCGGCTACCGTCTGGCGGGAAGCATCGAGCGGCGAATTCTACCGGCGGGCGGCTCGATCGAATTCGGCCACCGCTGGACCCGGGTGCTACGCTGGCGGAAGCGAGGAGGCCCCCATGGTGCCCTGCGCTCTCGCCGTGCTCGGTGTGGTCGGGGTGAGCGTGCTGCTCGGCGCGACCATCTACGAAGCGGTCGTCATGGCGCCCAACTACAGACGCGACGTTCCAGAATCCCTCGAGCTCGCGCGACGGTTCTTCGTCCGCACGACACCCGCGCACTTCTTCCGCGTCGCCACACCGCTGACCCAGGCCGTCCTGCTCGTCGGAGGCATCGCGTCCTGGACGGTCGCCTCGGCTCGGTGGCCGCTCCTCGCGGCGCTCGGCGTCCTGGTCCTGACCGACGTCATCACGTTCACGTTCCACTATCCACGCCTGGCCACGATGTTCCGAGAGCCGATGCCGGCGGATCCGGCGCCGCTCCGCCGCGCGGCGCGGGAATGGGCGGCCGGCAACCTGGTGCGGGCGGCGCTGCTGGTCGTGGCGCTGGTGGCCGCGCTGCGGGCGGTTGCGACACTGATGATTCGGCTCGGCGCGTGACCGGGGGATGAGCGGGTGACAGCCGCCGGCTCCCTGACGATCGCGCTCGTGGCCTGCGCCTTGGCTCTCGCGACGCTGCCGGCGTCAGACGATGGCGTCGCCACACCGGGGCCGCAGGACCCTGCGCCGCTCCGTGCCGGCGTCGATCTCGTGACGATCGACGTGCAGATAGTGCCAGCCACTGGCGTCGCGGATGTGGCGCTGCCCGATCCAAGGCCCGAGGACTTCGTCGTCAAAGTGAACGGGGAGTCGCGCCCGGTCGTCTCGGCGGTCCGGCTGCACGACGACGAGGGCAGCGTGATGCGCAGGCCCGGGCCGGCGGTCCCGGATCGAGAGGACGCGCCCGGGTGCGTCTTCGGCTTTCACCGGACGACTGATCGCCGGACCCGGCACTACGTGATCGGCATCGCGCGCACGGACGCCGATCGACGCCGGGTGCCGCAGGTGCGAGTGAGCGCCTCGAACGGGACGTTCACCGTGGCTTGGTACCTGTGGCGGTCGCCCATCCGCCGGTAGCCATTGGCAATGCCCTCGGGCCCGACGGGCCGGCTCCTCCAGTTCGTCCTGACAATATTGTCAGTCGGACTCGGCCGAGGCTGCGATCCAAGACCTGACCCCTCCCTCTCCTGCGGTAGAATCCTCCTCTCGATGCCATCTGCCAGACGGTAGCCAGGCCTGGGCTGCCGACGGAAGGACGACCTGGTGCGGACGTTCCGGCCGGCCGTGTTGATCGTCGCGATCGCCTGGTGCGTCGTGGGCGTGTGCGGCGCGTCGCCCGAAGGCCAGCAGACGGCGAATGCCCCCGCGTCCCCCGGGCCCACCGTCACCTCCATGCTCGACGCCTACTGGCGCGGCAACCTCGACATCGTGGACCAGCAGTTCGAGGCCGGCACCGCGGTCGCCCCGATGATCCCGTTGATGCAGGCCTGGGCGCAGTCCGCCGCGGCGCCGACGTGGCGGCAGGCCGGCCTGGTGCTCACCCTCGATCTCGCCGCCGCCGCCGTGCTGCGGCCGGATCCGGCGCCGCAGGCCACCCTCGTGCTCGTCGCCCTGGGCCGCACCGAGGCACTCCGCCGCAAGGAGAAGGACGAGGCCGGGCTCGCCCCCCTCTTCGTCCAGGCATGGATGGAGACCTCGGTCTCGCTCGAGGTCGCCGCCGGCGGGGAAGCGCGGGCGCTCGCGTTCCTGCGCCGCGTGGACCAGGAGCGCGCCGTGGACATGTCTCCCGCGCTCTGGCTGCAGCAGGGCCTCGCGACCGAGCGGCTGGGCGGACCCGACGTCACCAAGGTGCTGGAAGCGGCCGTCAAGGCGTACGACCGCGCGGCCCGCGATCCGGGCCAGCGCGCCGAGGCCTCCGCGCGCGCGGCCCACGCGCTCAACCGCATGCGGCGATACCGCGACGCCATTCGCCGGCTCGACGTCGCCGGCGACGGCACCGAGGACGTCGCCGTCGCGACGTGGCTCGCGCACCTGCGCGGCGTGGCACTGGAGGGACTCGGCGAGGATGCCGAGGCCGTCGCCGCGCACGAGCAGGCCCGCGCGCTGATGCCGGGCCAGGCCGATCCCTGGACGTCGCTCGAACGTGGCGACGCGCGCACCATCGTGGACGGCATCCGCCGCCTTCGCGCATCTCTCGCGCCAGCCGCCGATCCCGAGGCAGAGGCGCGATCGGCCGTGTTCGAGATCTTCGACGCCTACGAGCGCGCGGACTACGGCGCGCTCGCCGCCTCGCTCCGGATCGTGGACTCGCTCGAGGCGTTCTCCGCCAGCGTGCGCGACGTCGCCGATCGCTGGGTGCGCGACGCCCCGCCCAGCGCGACGGTGCGACGCCAGCGGGTCATCGCGATGGTGGCGCTCGAGGCCGCGCAGGCGAAAGGCCTCTCCGACTGGCCCCGCGCGCACCTGCTGGTCGAGTGGGCGTGCGAACGTCTGCGCGCCGCGCCGGTTCCCGACGAGTTCGAGCGCCGCTGGCACCACGCGGTCGCCACCCTGATGGCCGGGGCCGTGCAGCCGGCGCCAATGGAGGTCCACCTCACCCACGCGCTCGCGCGAGTCCCGGACGACGATGCGCTGGTCATGGACCGGGCCGTGGCCGCGGAACTGCGCGCCGGGCCCGACATCCGTTCGACGTCCGGCCTCAAGCCGCCGGGCGCGCAGCTCAACGTCGTGACGGCGCGCCTCGAGCAGGCCGCCGGGCACCCGGCGGACCGCGAGGAGGCGCACCTGCGGCTGGGGTACACCGCCCTCAGGCGCGGCTTCCCGAACGAAGCGCTGGTGCACCTCGACACCGCGGCCGGATCATCGGACGCGGTGATCCGCTACCTCGCGCAGTTGCTGCGCGGCCGGGCCTTCGACAAGCTGCAGCGCCCGAATGACGCGGTCAGCGCGTACGAGGCGGCGACGGAGACCGTACCGGGCGCGCAGACCGCCGTGATCGCGCTCGCGGCCGCGTACTCGCGCCAGGGCGATCCCGTGCGCAGCGCCGAGGTGGCCGAACGCGCGCTCGCACTCGATCCGACGATCCAGGACCCGTGGCTGTACTACGGCCAGGGCGACTTCCGGCACTGGCCGAGGATCGTCGCGGATCTCCAGGCGCTGATGCTGATCCCGGAGGATGCGCGATGATCCTGCGCCGCTTCGTGCCGATCGCCGTCGCCTGCGGGACGGTGGTTCTGGCACCGCGCGCCCCGCTCGTGGTGCCGCTCGGCGCCCAGCAGCCGATGCAGTTCCGCGCCTCGACGTCGGCCGTCGCCGTGGACGTCTCGGTGCAGGACGGCCGCCGCGCGGTGCTGGGCCTCACCGCCGACGACTTCGAGCTGCTCGACGACGGCGTGCCGCAGCGGATCGCCGCCGCCGCCCTCGAGCACGTGCCGCTCGACGTGACGCTGGTCGTGGACACGAGCGGCAGCCTCGCCGGTCCGGCGATCGCGCAGTTCAAGCGCGACATCGAGACGATCACGGGGCTGCTCGGCGCCGACGATCGCCTCCGGATGGTGACGTTCGCGACCCGTGCGGCCGAAGCCTTCGGCTGGCGGCCGGGGTCGGACGCGCCCGACGTCGTGCAGCTCCCGGCCGGCGGCGCCACCGCGCTCTACCAGGCGCTCGCGGCCGTGCTCCTCCGCCGCCCCGACCCCGGCCGCCGCCAGCTGATCGTCGCGATGAGCGACGGCGTGGACAACGTCAGCCTGCTCGACGCGCCCGACGTCCTCGCGATCGCGAAGCGTGCCGACGCGCTCATGCACATCGTCCTGCGCAACCGGGCGACGTCCAGCGTGTCCGGCTCGGGAGTGCCGTTCGACATGGGCCAGATCCTGCCGCAGATCCCCGATCGCTCGTCGCCGCCCACATCGAGCTTCAGCCCCCCGATCGCCAGCCATCGCACGTGGGGCTGGGTGCCGTACCAGGGCGAGGGCCAGACGAGCGTGCTCCGTGACGCCGCGGAAGTCACGGGCGGACGGCTGCGGACCGTGGCGCCAGCGACCTCGCTCGCCGACGCGTTCAAGACGGCGCTCGACGAGTTCCGGACGAGCTACGTGCTGTGGTTCACGCCCGAGGGCGTGGCGCCGACCGGCTGGCACACGCTGGAGGTGAAGGTGCGCCAGGGTCGCCACGACGTGCGCGCCCGCACCGGCTACCAGGCGGGAGGGGCGAAGTGACGCCGCGCCGTCCGGTCGTCGCCGGCGCGATGGTCCTGTGCGTGCTGGCCGCGGCGCCGCCGCGGGCCGCGCGATCCCAGCAGCTCACGATCTCGCTGTCCGACGCGCTGACCTACTACGAGGCCGGAGAGCGCGACGCGGTCGTGCGCGCGCTGACCGCGGCGAAGGGCAGCGACACGTTCGCGCTGATCCCGTTCTTCGAGCACGACTCCGAGGCCTGGATCCAGGCCGACGGCCCGGCCGAGGCTGGCCGACGGCGCCTGCTCGTCGCGACGTTCGCGCTCGAGACCGCCTACGCGGGCCTCGATCACCAGTGGGAGGTCTCGAAGGCGGTCGTGCAATGGGCCTGCGAGATGTGGCGCAAGTCCGGGCCGCCGACGCCGGCCGAGCACACCTGGACGCTGGCCGCCCTCGCGCTCCTCGAAGCCAACTTCGTGCCGCCATCCCGCGCGACCGGCCTCGCGAACCCCGACGTACGTGCGCACCTGAAGCACATCACCGAGCGCTTCCCGGATGAACCGCGCGTCTCGCTCGCGCTCGCGCTGCTCAAGGAGTACGAGTTCTGGACGGGGCACTACCGCCTCCGGGGCGTGAGTGGCGCGCCCATCTTCATCCACAACGACGACGTGGCCGCCACGGTGCTGCCCGCGCTCGACGAGGCGGCGCGGCAGGCGGCGAATCGGCCCGAGGCGCAGCTCCGGCGCGGGTTCCTGGAATACCGGCTCGGCCGGTCCGAGGCCGCCCTCGCGGATCTCACGGCGGCCGCGGCGGGCGACGACGACCTGACGCGGACGTACCTCGCGCAGCTCTTCATCGGCTGGGTCCACGAACGCGAGGGCCGCAAGGCCGAGGCCACCGCGTGGTTCAGGCGGGCGTACGAGACGTTGCCGGCGCTCTCCGCGGCGCTCGCGCTCGGCGTGCGGCTGTACGAGGACGAGGCGGTTGCCGTCGCGAACGGAGACGTCCACGGTGACGAGCGCGACGAGGCGGACACGCTCGTCGAGGCCGCCCTGCTCGGCGCGGCTGGCCGCACGGATCCCTGGAAGGACTACGGCTACGGCGACCTGCGGCGGTGGCCGGCGCTCATCGCCGAGCTGCGGGCGATGGCGGGGGCGTCATGACGCGCGCCGCTCGCCAGGATGGCGGGGGCGTCATGACGCGCGCCGCTCGCCAGGGTGGCGGCGTCATGACGCGCGACGATCGCCATCGTGACGGCCGTGCCTTCCCTCAGCCGCGGCGTCCTGGCGGCCGCCTGGCCGGGGTCGCCGCCCTCGTCGCGACGGCCTGCATCGTCGTCGCGGCTCGGCAGGCGACGCCCCCGCAGGATCCGCAGCGCACGTTCCGGGCGGTCGGTGCGCTCGTCACCGTGGACGTCTCCGTGCGCGACGGCAACCGGCTCGTCCGTGGCCTGACGCCGGGCGACTTCCACGTCGAGGACAACGGCGTCGCCCAGACGGTCGAGATGCTCGACGTGGAATCGCTGCCGATCGATCTCACGCTGATCGTCGATACCAGCGGCAGCCTGATCACCATGGTGGACGAGGTGCGCCAGTACGTCGCCGAGGCGGCGTCCGTCCTCCGGGCCGACGACCGCGTGCGCTTGATTACGTTCTCTGGCGAGGTGCGCGACGTCTTCGGCCTCCAGCCGGCGACCGCGCCGCTGCCGGTCGAGGTCATCGTCGCCGACGGAGCGACCGCGATCTACGACGCCGTGATCGCCGGGCTGATGCGCACGCGGCGCGCCGATCGCCGGCAGGTGCTCGTCGTCTTCACCGACGGCATCGAGACCAACAGCGCGATGGACGCCGACGCGCTCGAGGCCGTGGCGAAGCGGTCCGACTCCGTGCTGCACGTGCTGCTGGTGAAGGACGTGATGACCAGCCGGCTCGAGATGCCCAACTACTACCAGGACACCCGCCGGTACTGGCTCAGCCGGGCGGTCCCCGACCCGCTGGCGTTCGGCCGGGCCGCGGCCGCGACCGGCGGCTGGATGCAGGAGGTGGCGGTCCGGCCGGACCTGCCCAAGGCGCTGCGGCTCACGCTCGAGGACTTCCGGACGAGCTACGTGCTGCGCTACCGGCCCGTCGGCGTGGCGCAGGAGGGCTGGCACCGGATCGACGTCGCGGTCACGGGCGGCCACACCGTGCGCGCGCGCTCCGGGTACTTCTGGGGCGCGCTCAATCCGAAGCGCTGACCCGGGCGGCCGCGCGTCGTGGCGACACGCCGGATCGCGGGTTCGCCTATACTCGACGGCTCGGCGTCCCGTTGGCGGCGCCTACCGGTGACGACTCCACGTCCGTGACGCCCACCTCGAATCCCGAAGACGCTGGCCCCGTGCCGGACAGCGCTCTCGCCCTCCTGCGCGAGCGCGACTTCCTCGTGTACCTCGTGACCCGCACGCTCGGCGTGCTCGGGACCGTGGCGCAGAGCGTGACGATGGGCTGGCAGGTCTACGACCTGGCGCGGGCCGATCGCGGCGTCGCCGAGTCCGCGCTGTTCGTCGGGTTGCTCGGGCTGGCGACGTTCCTGCCGCTCTTCTTCCTGGCCCTGCCCGCGGGCGTCGTGGCCGACCGGTACCCGCGCAAGACCGTGCTCAGCCTCTGCTTCGCGGGCGAGGCGGCGTGCGCCCTGGCGCTGGTGTGGACCGCCGCCGCCGGTGCGCTCACGGTCGGCGGCCTGCTGGGCATCGCCGTGCTCTTCGGGGCCGCGCGCGCCTTCCGGGCGCCGGCCGGCGTCGCGCTCGCGCCGATGCTCGTGCCGCGCCCGCTGCTGCCGCGGGCCATCGCCTGGAATTCGCTCGCGTTCCAGCTCGGCACGATCAGCGGACCGGCACTCGCGGGATTCATCGTCGGCCGCTGGTCCTCGACGCACGCCTACGCGGTCTCGCTGGTGCTCTACCTCGTGCCCATTGCCGGCCTCGCGTTCGTCCGCCGCTCCACGCGGCCCGCGCCGCACGTGGGCTCGAGCCTCGATCGCGTGAAGGAAGGGCTGGCCTACATCTGGACCGAGCGGGTCGTGCTCGGCGCGATCTCGCTCGATCTGTTTGCCGTGCTCCTCGGCGGGACGACCGCGCTGCTTCCGGTCTTCGCGCGCGACATCCTCCACGTCGGGCCCGAGGGCTTCGGGCTGCTGCGCTCGGCGCCGGCCGCCGGTGCGGCGGTCGTGGCGCTCTTCCTCGCCAGTCACCCCGTCCGGCGGCGCGCGGGCATGGCCATGTTCACCGGCGTCGCGATCTACGGCGCCGCGACGCTGGTGTTCGGCCTGTCCGGGTCGTTCTGGCTGTCGCTCGGCGCGCTGGCGACGCTCGGCGGGGCCGACATGGTCTCCGTGTACGTCCGGCAGACGCTCATCCAGGTCGCCACGCCGGACGCGATGCGGGGACGCGTGGCGTCTGTCTCGTTCCTGTTCATCGGCGCGTCCAACGAGCTGGGCGAATTCGAGAGCGGCGTGACGGCGCGGCTGCTCGGGCCGGTGCTCGCGGCGGTCGCGGGCGGCGTGGCCTCGCTCGCGGTGACGGGGCTCTGGGCGCGGCTGTTTCCGCAAGGTGCGTGGCCCGGCTCGCCTGGAGCGGATCGATCCTCGATCAGGCGGCCCGCGGCACCCGGCCGCGCGCGGCCCACCACAGGGCGGTCATAACGACGACCAGCGCCGCCGGCACTGCCGTCACGATGCCGCCGTCACCCGTCCAGAGTGACGGCAGCAGGCGCGCCCAGAGCGGGCCGACGACCGGCACGTGCTGCAGCGCCAGGTTCTGTCCCAGTTCCTCGGGCCACAGCAGCCGCGGGTCGTTCCACACGACCGCGACGATGGCGGCCTGGAAGACGACGAGGACCAGCGCGCAGGCGCACCGCCCGGCGATCGAGCGATCGCGACGGGGATCGCGGCGAGTGGCACCAGGCGGCACCAGGTACCGCGCCGCCGGCGAGAACCCCGCGCCCCAGACGTTGAACGCCGCCATGGGCAGGTAGAGCAGCGCCGCCACCGCGACCAGCCACCGCGACGCCCGCCACGTGAGCGCCACCGCGGCCGGCACCAGCAGGTAGACGGGCGCGTACGCGAGGAGCCCGCGCTCGCGGTCCAGCACCAGGCCGAGACCGCCGCGCAGCGTGCCCGAGACGGTGAACGGGAAGTCCGTCTGCAGTTGCGGTCCGGCGGGCGATCCCCAGGCCAGGAAGGTGAACGCGTGCAGCGCGAGCTGCGGCACGACGGCGGCCGCGATGAGCGCGAGCACGAGGCCGCGTCCCCGCGTCGCGATCCACGGGCGCAAGTGCGCGAACACCAGCAGCGCGAGCCCGATCTCGAGCGGCGAGTACTTCCGGTGCAGCCACGGCAGGCACCCGACCGCGAGCATCAGGCCGAGCACGCGTGCGGGCGTCAGTCGCGACGCCGGGACCGAGAGCAGCCAGACGACCCCGCACATCACGACGGCCGCGAGCGTCTCGGGAACACCAGAACCCGTGCGAGAGGATCGGCGGCGATGTGGCTGCGTCGGCGCCGCCACCGCCGCCGCGCGGCCTGGCGGCACTGGTGCCGCAGCCCGCCGTAGACGAGCTGACGCGCCCCACGCGGTGAGCCCGATCAGGCCGAGGCTCACGATGGAGTACGCGAACAGGTCATGCTCGCCGGATGCGCCGGAGCGCGGTGTCCGGCATCAGGAGCGACCCGCGCGTCGCCATCCAGTAGAGCGGCGCCAGGATCACCGGGACGCCGACGTCGTGCGTCGTCCACACCGCGCCCGACCGGGTGGCGCGCGCGTGGGGGCCGGCCTCGAGGTCGTCCGCGCCGAACCAGCGCGCGTCGCCATTCGCGTAGTTGTTCCCGACGTCGAGGTCCCCGTCGGCGACGAGGCTCTCGGCGACGATGAGGTAGTGCGGCTCGTCGCCCGAGTCGGAGAACTTGCCGTGCGTGGTCAGCGACCAGATCACCAGCACGACGGCCAGCGGCACCAGCCGCGAGCGCCGGCGATCGATCGCGGCGCGCGCCAGGCGGCCGCCGCTCCGGAGCGGATCGGGGATTTGTGGCCCGGTCGTCATCGGTCGGCCCTATGATAGGCGCCAGCTTCCCGGCCCGGATCCCGGAGACTCAGGAGGACCAGATGAGATACAGGCTCGCAGCGTCGGTGCTGGCAGTGGCGGTCGTGTTCGCGGGACTCGGCCGCCGCGTCGAGACGGCCTCGCTCCCGGCGATCCAGGGCGTGGTGTCGGGCGTGGAACTCTGTCCCCAGTTCCTCTGCGGCTCGGCCATCTTCATCGGCATCTTCAACGGCCAGGTCGGCTTCAACCCGAACGCGTACGGGCTGATGGTGGTGCAGGTCAACCACGATCCGCTGCCCGATCCGTTCGCCTCGGCGGCCATCACCGGCGGCACGTGGGATCTCTACGTCGGCCTGCGGCACGTCTCCGGCGGCGTCGGCGGCTCGCTGACGAACAACGGCAACGAGACGTTCACGGTGGACACGACCCTGCCGATCGCATCCGGCGGGCGCGGATCGATCAACTTCCTGGGCCTGCTCGATCACAACGTGTTCCCGCCGACGATCGCCGGCGCCATCACGCAGTAGGGCGGGCGTCCGCGGCGGCCCGCGAGAGGACCGCGGGCACGGGCGTCAGGACCACGCGACCTGGTACAGCATCAGGTAGACGACGACGCCCGTCACCGAGACGAAGAGCCAGAGCGGCAGCGTCCACCTGGCGATCCGCCGGTGACGGGCGTCGTCGCGCCGGAGCCCGCGCCGGAGCGTGACGATGGCGAGCGGCAGCACGACGGCGGCCAGCACGACGTGCGGGATCAGGATGGCGAAGTAGATCGTTCGCGCGATCCCGGTCCCCGGGAACGGCTTCGACCCCGCCTGCGCGTGGTAGACGACGTAGGACGTCAGGAACAGCGCCGACGTGACGAACGCCGAGATCATCAGCCGCCGGTGCGCCTGGATGCGCCGCGCCCGGATCTGCACCCACGCCGCGACGAGCAGCACGGCCGAGATCGCGTTGAGCGTGGCGTTGAGCGCGGGCAGATCGGTGACGGACATCGGCGACCTCGGGGCGCGGCGGCGGGCGCGGTCAGCGCCCGAACGCCATCAGCAGCCAGAGCAGCGGCAGGTAGGTGATCGTCGCGAGGAACAGCCCGCGCGCGTGCTCGCGGGATCGGTCGAGCGCGAACCGCACCGCGACGACGAGCTGGAGCACGCCGATGACGAGCGCGCCCATCGCGTAGACCCGGTTCGACAGGCCCAGCAGGAACGGCAGTTCACTCATCGGGATCACGGTCGCGGCCCACAGCACGGCCTGGCGGCCGGTGAGCGCGCCGTGCTTGTCCACGACGGGCAGCATCGGCAGGCCCGCGCGCGCGTAGTCCTCGCGGAACATCCAGGCGATGGCCAGGAAGTGCGGGAGCTGCCAGATGAACATGATCAGGAACAGCGCCCACGGCTCGGGCGAGGCAATCGAGCCGCGCGCGGCGGCCCACCCGATGACCGGTGGCAGCGCGCCCGGCACGGCGCCGACGACGGTCGCGAGCGACGTATGGCGCTTGAGCGGCGTGTAGACGAGGACGTAGGAGACCAGCGTCACCGCCGCGACCAGCGTCGGGAGCCAGCCGGCCGTCAGCGCCAGCAGCGCGAAGCCGGCGAGGGCCAGGCCGATGCCGATCGCGCTGCCCTCGGCGACGCCCATGCGTCCGCCGGGGATCGGGCGGCGGCGCGTGCGGTGCATCAGCCGGTCGATCTCGCGCTCGGAGACCTGGTTCATCGCGGCCGCGCCCGAGGCCACGAGCGCCGTGCCGACGCAGGCCAGCAGGAGCTGGATCGGATCCACGCCGGACGACGATCCCAGCCAGTAGCCGCCGGCCGTCGTGAAGACGACGAGCGCGTTCAGGCGGACCTTGGTCAGGATCAGCAGGTCGCTGAACTTCGTGTGTTCGCGGGGCAGGGCGACGGCTTCGCTCATGTGGTCCGCCAGGCCGAGGCCGCCGCGTCGGCGCCGGACAGCGCGGGCCGCGCCGCGGGCACGGGCGCGTCCGCGAACCGCGCGCGGAACGCGCGCAGCGTGATGACGAGCGAGGTGACCAGCACGCTCGCGCCCGTCGCCACGTGCAGCGTGTTGATGATCGGCTGCTTGCCCGAGAGCACGACCAGCGCCCCGAGCGAGACCTGCGTCGCGATGAGCGTGATGAGCAGCCACGCCGGGCGGGTGAACTCGGGACGACCGCCGTGCCGCCGCCAGATGTCGGCCACGTTCGCCAGCGCGACGATCGTCACGACGAGCGCGCCCATCCGGTGCGCGAAGTGGATCGTGATCGGCCACGTCCACATCGGCGGCAGCACGCGGCCGTAGGACCACGGGAAGTCCGGGATCGCGAGGCCGGCGCCGGTGTGGCGCATGGTCGCGCCGAGCAGGATCTGGACGTAGACGAGCGCGGTCAGCGTCACCATCCGCCGGCGCAGCCGGGCATCGTCGACGGGCGCGGCGGCCGGCGTGCGCCAGCTCCGCGAGGTGAAGAGCGCGATCGCGACCGTGAGGCAGAAGAACAGCTGCGCGAGGCCCGCGTGGCTGATTGACACGGCGTCTGGCAGCAGGAAGAGCACCGTGATGCCGCCGAGCGTGCCCTGCAGGATCACCGCGCCGAGCGCGACCAGCCCGAGCCGCTTCATCCACCGGCGCGGGTCCACCTTCCAGAGGAACACGACGAGGCCGATCGTCAGCAGCCCGACGCCGGAGGCGATCAGGCGATGGCCGTGCTCGTAGAAGATCCCGCCGACCATCTTGTTCAGCGGGAACAGGAACATGTTGTAGCCGTAGGTATTCGGCCAGTCGGGCACGGACAGGCCCGACTGCGTGCTGGTCACCATCGCGCCCGCCGTGACGAGCAGCAGGGTGGCCGCGGCCAGGAGCTTCGCGTAGCGGTGGAGCCAGGCCATCGGCTTACCCGCCGGCCGCCAGGCGGAAGGTGAAGTCGGCCGGCTGGCTCTGGCTCGGCGCGATCGTCACCGTCATCTCCTGCGTGCCGAACTTCTCGTGCCACGCCTCCAGCGTGTACGTGCCGGGCGGCACGCCCTTCAGCTCGAACCGGCCGTCGGCGTCGGTCACCGCGAAGAACGGGTGCGCGACCACCCCGACGTACGCCGCCATCCAGTTGTGGACGTTGCACATGAACCGGACGGGCACCTCGGGCACGGTGAACACCTGCGTCTCGCGCATGCCCTGCATCGGCTGGCCCTTGTTGAACTCCTGGTTCAGCGTCGGCAGCGCGTGCACGTTGTGCATCGTCGGGTCGTCGTTGACGATCTGCAGCGGCTGGCCGACGCGGATGCCGAGGACGCGCGGGCGGTAGATGCAGCCCTTCTGGTCGAGGACCACCGGCTCGGTCGGCGTCTCGAAACCGTACCCGGGATCCAGGCCGGACTTGATGTAGACGAAGACGTTCTGGAGCCCGCCGGCATCGCTGATGAGCACGGCGTCACTCTGCGGATTGGGGCCGGACGACTGGACGCAGGCCTGGTCGACGCCCATGTTCAGCGTCTCGACGGGCGGCCGCGCGCCCTCGAACGAGGCACGGCCCGCGATGGCGCCGGCCGTGGCCGGATCGACGGACTTCTTCGGGGTGGTGTCGGTGGCGGCCGGCGGGGGCGGCGCGGAACAGGCGGCCGCACCGAGGCCCGCCGCGAGCAGGAACACGGCGACGCGTTGTGGGGCAGTCATGGAGGAAACCCGGGGAAAATGCCGAACTCAGGAAAACGGGAATGAGACAGGCACGGCGTCGCGAGTGAGCGAATGAGCGAGTGAGCGAGTGAGCCGGGCCCGAACCTGCACATTATCGCCGACTTGACCGGGCTCGTGCCAGGATGCTAATTATGAAGGTTCCTGTCCGCGAGTGCCGGTATCGTCTAGGGGTCAGGACACGTGGTTCTCAGCCACGGGACCGGGGTTCGAATCCCCGTACCGGTACCAACCTCAATGCGAGGGGCTTCGCCCCTGCGCGCACCCCGACACGCTCTCGCGTTCGGCTCGGCTCCCCTGAGGGGCACTCGGCCAAGCCTCACTCCGTTCGCGTGGCTCGCTTGCCGAACGCAAGCTCGCTTCGGACCATCCTCCTGGCCGACTGCCACGCACCGCCCTGTCGGTCGCCCCACTGACAAGCCCCGGGGCGGATTCGTCCAAGGTTGCAGCGCCGGCGAAGGTGGGAGCCCTTGGCAAGGACCCCGATTCCGACCACACTAGCCCGGACGTGCCTGCCTCGAGACGTCGCCGCCTGCTGGCCGCGCTCGGCATCGGATTCGGTGCCGGCGTCGTCGCCTGGCTCCTGTCGGGGACCGCGGTGGTGGACCGCTTCGAGACCATCACCTACGACCTGCGCCTGCGGGCGACCGCGCCGCCCGCGCCCGCCGACAGCCCCATCGTCATCGTCGAGATCAACGAAGCCTCCGTCCAGGCCCTGGCCGACGCGTTCGGCCGGTGGCCCTGGCCGCGCATCGCCCACGCCGCGGCGATCGACTTCCTCGCCTCGGCCGGCGCGAAGGTCATCGCGTACGACGTGCTGTTCACCGAGCACGACTCGCGCGGCGCGTTCGAGCTGGCCGGGCAGCGGATCAGCGGCGGGATCTCGGACGACGCGCTCGTGAACTCGGTGCGGCAGGCGGGCAACGTCATCCTGCTCGCCAACGCGGTGGACGAGGGACTCGCGGACGAGAAGGCCCGGCAGGAACAGTGCAACGCCCAGCCCCTGCTCGGCACTACCTATGCGCCGGGCCCGGGATTCCAGGTTCGCCCCTGCCTGAAGCTGCCGTTTCCGGAGCTGGCGGCCGCGGCGGCGGGAGTCGGGCACAACTTCAGCGTGGTCGATGCCGGCCTCTCCCGACGACGGCTCGACCCGTTCATCGTGCACGACGGGCTGGCGATTCCCGCGCTGGGACTCGCGGCCGCGCTGTTCGCGGAGCGCCTGCCCCCCGAGGCGGTGCATCTCGAGCCCGGCACCACGACGCTCGACATCGGCCCCGTGCGGTGGCCGCTCGAGCGTGACCGCGCGATCGTCGCCAGCGGCGGCGAGGACGCGGGGAGCGGTGCGGCGGGAAGGTCCGGCGCGGCAGAGGGGAATGCCGCCGGCGAAGCGCGGGGCGCGGGTGACGCACCGGGCACGGGCGGCTCGCCGGGCACGGTGGACGCCGCCACCGCGCTGCGCGGCCTGCTGTGGTTCCGGCAGCCGGTCGCCGGGCCGGACGGGGTGGCGGGGACGTTCCCGTCGTACCCGTTCTTCGACGTGCTGCTCTCGGGCGACCAGGTCGCGACGGGGCAGACGCCGGTGATCGACCCGGCCGTGTTCAAGGACAAGATCGTCTTCGTCGGGACGACGGCGGCCGGGCTCTTCGACATCGTGCAGACGCCGTTCGACCTCGGCGGGATCGGCGGCGTGCACCTGCACGCGACGCTGGCGGACAACGTCCTGACCGGCCACGTCATGGCCCGGGCGCCGCGGTCGCTCGAGACGACGATCACGATCGTCGCCGGCGTCGGCATCGGGCTGGTCGCCACGCTGGTGCCCGTCGCCTGGGGGACGCCGATCGCGCTGGGGCTCATGGGCGCCCTGATCTGGGCGCTCACGGCGGCGGTGGGCCGCGGGCTCTGGGTGGGCCTGGTGCCCCCGGCGGGCGCCGCGGCGCTGGCGCTCTTCGGCGGCGTGGCGTGGCAATATTTCATCGAGGGGCGCGCCAAGCGGGAGGTGCGGCGGCTGTTCGGGCGGTTCGTCTCGAAGGACGTCATCGCCCAGCTCGAGGCCGACCCGACCCGGGCGCAGCTCGGCGGTCGGCGCCGGGAGATGTCCGTGCTCTTCTCGGATGTGCGCGGTTTTACCGCCGCCTCCGAGCGGCGGCCGCCCGAGGACGTCGTCCTGCAGCTGAACGAGTACTTCTCGGCGATGGTGGACGTCCTGTTCCGGCACCACGGAACGCTCGATAAGTTCGTGGGCGACATGGTGATGGGGCTGTTCGGGGCGCCCCTGGACGACGGCCGGCACGCGGACCACGCGGTGGCCTGCGCGGTGGCGATGACGGTGGAGCTGGAGCGGCTGAACGACCGGTGGGAGACCGAGGGCCGGCCCCGGATGGACATCGGGATCGGGATCAACTCGGGCGAGATGATCGCCGGCAACATCGGGTCCGAGGCGATCATGAGCTACACGGTCATCGGCGACGCGGTGAACCTGGCGTCGAGGCTGGAGTCGCTCAACAAGGAGCACGGCACACGGATCCTGATCAGCGAGGCGACCCGGTCGC
>JAWKHR010000013.1:0-145016 GCA_041394725.1 Vicinamibacterales bacterium
GCTCGCCGACCTGCGGCTGACCGAGCGGTTCGTGCTGCTGTACGCGGGCAACATCGGCTGGCCCCAGGAACTCGAGACGCTGCTCGCCGCCGCCGGGCGACTGGGCGACGACCCGCGATTTCATTTCCTCGTGGTCGGCGACGGCGCCAGGCGAGCCTGGTTCGAGACCGAGGTCCGCGCCCGCGGACTGCGCAACGTCACGCTGCTCGGCCCGCGTCCCCGAAGCGACCAGCAGGTGTTCCTCAACGCCTGCGACGTCGGACTCGTCACGCTCGTCCGCGGCATGTGGGGCGTGTCGGTCCCCAGTCGCCTGTACAACTTCCTGGCCGCGGGCAAGCCCGTGCTGGGCCTCGTCGAGCCCGGATCCGAGGTCGATCAGGTCATCCGCGAGGAAGGCATCGGCTGGTCGTCGCCACCGGGCGACGTGGACCGGCTGGTCGCGGCCGTTCGCGAGGCGGCCAGCGACGGGCCGCGCCTCGCCGAGATGGGCGTCCGCGCCCGCCGGGCCGCCGAGCGCAGCTATACCGGTGCGCCCTCGCTCGCCTACTATCGCCGGCTCGTGACCACGCTGCTGGCCGAGGCCGGGTGAGCGCACCACCCGCGACCGGACGGCGGCTCCTGGTCACCGGCGCCAGCGGGTTCATCGGCTCGGCCATCCTGCGCGCGGCGCGGGGACGCATCCGGCAGCGCATCGGCTTCTGCCGCCGGCCCGCGCCCGTCGACGACGTCGAGATGATCGCGGGCGACGCCGGCGACCGCCGGCGCGTCGACGAGGCGATGCGCGGCGCCACGGTCGTGATTCATGCGGCCGGCCTCGCGCACCGCACGTCGGGATTACCGCCGTCCGCCTGGACCGATGCCAACGTCACCGGCACGCGCACGGTCGTCGAAGCGGCCGTGGCCGCCGGCGTGAGCCGGATCGTGTGCGTGAGCTCGGTGTCGGTGTACGGATCGCACGACCACGTCGTGACGGAGGAGACACCGTGTCGGCCCGTCGGCCCGTACGCCTCGAGCAAACATGACGCGGAGGTCGAGGCGCGCCGAATCGCCGCCGGGGCCGGCGTGCCGTTGTGCGTGGTGCGACCGGCCACCGTGATCGGCCCGGGAGATCCCGGTTCCGTCGCGCGCCTGGCGCGCCTGCTCCACCGCCGCCGTTTCGTGGCACGCGGTGATGGCCGGGCGCGCAAGTGCCTCATCGGCGTGACCGATGTCGCCGAGGCCTGCCTGCGCATCGCGACGGCCGAACCACCGGACGACGACACGTACAACCTCGCGGGCCCGCCCGTGCACCTCGAGCAGATCGTGCGTGTGCTCGCCGACGCTCTCGGCGCCCCGGAGCCGCGGGTGAAGGTGCCGCAGCGTATCGTCGAATGGACGCTCGCCGGCCTCAGCCGCGTCGAGCCGTACTCGGACGGCGTCGGTTGGGTGGCGCACGGCCTTCGGGCGTGGCTGGCCGATCACGTGTACGACGTCAGCCGATACGAAGCCCGATACGGCCGGCTGGCGCGCACGGACTGGCGTGCGGTGCTGCGGGACGAGGCGCGCTGGCTGCGGACGCGCTGGTCCGGCGCCGCGCGCCCGCGCTAGACGCGGGCTCGGACGAGACGACCGATCGCGTTCCGGTCCGCGGCGTCGAAGTAGGACGAGCGCCAGAGCCACCCGGCAAACACCGCGAGAAGCAGACCCGCGGCCCCGATCAGCGGCACGCCCGACAGCAGATGTCGCGCGAGCGCCACCGCGGCGCCCAGGACCAGGGCCGCCGGCACGACGTGGCGCGCGATCGCCCGCCAGAGCTCCCGCTGGCCACCGCCGAGGAGTCGGCGCTCCCCGGACGCGATGAACACCGGCACGGCCACCATCGCCAGGCCGCGCGCCCAGGCCACGCCGAGCGGGCCGAACCCCGGCGCCAGCGCCACGGCCGCCCCGGCACCGACGAGGGCGATGCCGGCGCTGAGCGCGGTGTTCCTCGCCGGTCGTGCCGCCCCCTCCGACAGACACCACAGCGGCGTGGCCGCCGCATTCACCGCAAATGCCGCGAGCAGCACGACGACGACGGCGGCCGTCTGCCGCGCGAAGCCCGGATCGATCCACCAGCCGACGAGCGTCTCGGCAGCTCCGGCGATGGCGATCGAACCGCCGACCGCCACGAGCACCATGACCTTGACGGCCCTGACGTACATGGACCGCAGTGCCACGGAATCGGCGCGGGCCCAGGCCGCGCCGGCGCGGGGCAGCAGCACGACGGCCCCGGCCCCCAGCGCATGCTGGAGGGCGCTCGCGACGCTCAGCGGGATCGTGTACTCCGCCACGATGCCGACGCCCATCGCCCTCGTCAGGATGGTGCGCTCGGCCAGCACGTACAGGCTCCCGATCGCGTCCGTGGCGACGACCGTCGCACCGAATCGCACGATGGCGCGGCCGTCGGACCGCGAGAACACGGGAAGGCCGACGCCGGCCGTCTGCGCCAGTGCCACCGCACCGGCCGCGCTCAGCAGACTCGCGGCGGCGAGCCACGCCATCAATTCAGGAGCCTGGCCTCCCCGGGCGGCGAGCAGCACCGTCCCGAGCGTCGTCACGCCGCTGGTCACCGCGACGTGCGCGCCGTAGCGCCCGTACCGCTCGAGGCCGATCAGCACGCCCCGTCCGGCCGCCGTCACGTGCATCGCGGGCGCCGCGGCCGCGGCCAGGCGGACGGCGAGGAGCATCGACGGTGACGTGTCGGGATCGAGACCGGCAACCCGGAGGAATGCCGGCGCCGCGACCAGCGCGGCGACCAGCGCCACCGCGCCCGTCCCGATGGCCGCCAGATAGGCGCCGCCCGAGGCGGCCCGGACACCGGCAGCGGACGAGGCGCGGCTCGCGACCCGCTGTGCCGCGCCGCGCAGGGGCCCGAGCGATCCGGCCAGCGCGGCGTAGCCCGCGGCGAGCACGTACAGGCCGTAACCGTCGCGGCCGAGCAGGCGCCAGAGAAACGGCATCGCGACGATGGTCGCGAGCAGCGGGAGCGCCCAGGCGCCGATGTTGCCGGCGATGTGCCATCCGGCGAGCCGTGGCTGGCGCATCGACATTGCCGGGCGATCGTCGTCGGGCATCGCGCAGGATGTGACGTGGGGTCGCGTGGACGGGCACCGGGGCGTACCGGTCGCTCCGATGCGGAGAGCGGGACTCGACCAGGCACCGCCAGACGGCCGTGAAAGCGGCCGGTATGATAGCATCCCGGGCCGTTCGGCGCGGCCGTCGCGGGTCGCGATCACGATCCCTCGGATCGGCACCCGCATGACCATCCTGGTCCACCACACCGGTTCGCTCGGCGACACGATCGTCACCATCCCGTCGCTGCGCGCGCTGCGGGCCGAGTGGCCCGACGCGCGAATCGTCCTGCTGCACACGGCCGGATCGGCCGCCAGGCCCGAGGCGGTTCCGTCCGACGCGGTGCTGCGCGGCTCGGGCCTGGTCGACGAGTTCCTGCCCTACGCCCGTCACGTCGGCGGCCTCGCGCTGGGGCGGGAAGTCGTGCGCGTCTGGCGCGCGATCCGGCGCCTGGCGCCGTCGGCCGCGGTCTTCGTCGGTCCGAGCGAACGGGCCCCCTCCGCCTTGCGACGGGACGCGGCGCTCTATCGCGCGGCCGGCGTGCGACGCCTCTACGGATTCCGCCCCGGCGCGGCATCGTGGCGTGGCGCCGCCGATGCCCCGGCCCCGCACGAGGCCGTCCGGAAACTCGACCGGCTGGCCGCGGACGGCCTCACCAGTGCCGCCGATCCGCGTTGGCTCGCGGCGCCCTTGATCGACGTCGATGCCGGGAACCGCCGCGCCGTCGATGCGTGGCTGGATGTCGTCGCCGGACCGCACGCGCGGCCGGTGGCCGTCGGTCCCGAGACGCTCATGCCGTCGAAGCTCTGGCCGAAGGACCGGTTCGTGGAACTCGGACGCCGACTGCTCGCCGGCGGGTGGTGCCCCGTGATCGTGGGCAGCGGGCGCGACGACGGATCCGCGGCGGACTGGGTGCAGCGCTGGGGCGGCGGGCTCGACGCGGGCGGTCGATGGTCGGTCCGCGAAAGCGCGGCGTTGCTCTCGCGGTGCGAGGCCTACGTGGGCGTCGATTCCGGCCTTGCGCACCTGACGGCCGCCGTCGCTCGTCCAGCCGTCGTCCTGACGAGCGGCCGCGCCGGCATCGGTCAGTGGGACCCGCTCGGCACCGGACACGTCGTGCTGCGACACCGCACGCCCTGCGAGGGATGCCGGCTGCGAGATTGTCCGATCGAGGACCATCCCTGCATGACGAGCCTCTCGATCGACACCGTGTGGACGACGCTGACCGCCGTCCTGCGCCCGTCGATCCCGTGACGGACCGCTGGCGCCCTCGGCCGATCACGGCTCGCGTGGCAGGCTGCAGACCGCGACGAGGCCATCGGCCAGCTGCCGCGACAGGGTCACCAGGACGTCGTTCGTGAGGTTGTAGTACCAGGGGTTGTGCGGACGATGCTCCCGGCCGAGATCGTAGAAGGCGCACTCGTCGACGTGGAATCCATGGCGGCGGAGCAGCAGCCCGAGCGTCGCGTACGAGTAGTACGCGACATGGTCGGGATGCACCGGCTCCCGCGTCCCGCCGCGACCGCGCAGGGCGTAGAGCACGAACCGCAGCCCGCAGTACGCGTTGACCGTCGTGACGACGAGCCGTGACGCCGGATGCATGAACCGGCGGACCCCGGCGAGGAACAGGCCGGGATTGGCGAGGTGCTCGACGATCTCGCCGGCCACGACGACGTCGAACGTCTCGGCGACGTCCACGGCGTCCAGCCGTTCGAGGTCGGCCCGATGCAGGTCGGTGACCCCGAGTTGCCGCAGCGTCTCGAGCCCCCCGGCGTCGGCGTCGAACCCGACGACGCGGGAGGCGACGGCCTGGATCTGCGAATGCAGCAGCGTCCCGGATCGCAGCGCCTCGGCCGTGTACGGATGGTTGGTGCAGCCGAGGTGCAGCACCGACCGTCCGCGGCAGATCGCCGTCACGAACTCGACGCGCTGAACGAGTGGCGGGGATGGCATGGGTACGCTGGTGGCGGGCGGTCGGGACGCGGGTCAGCGTAGCGAAGCTCGATGCCGACTGCAATCGGATAGGATCCCGGCATGGGCGTCGTGACGAGTGACTGACGTGGCACCCACCGTCGCCGTCATCGGGCTCGGCAAGCTCGGCGCCAGCATGGCCGCCGCCCTGGCGAGCCGCGGGATGTCGGTCATCGGCGTGGACACGAACCCCGACGTCGTCAGGCTCGTGAACGAGGGGCGCGCGCCGGTCCGGGAGACCGGCCTGCAGCCCTGCCTCGAGGCCGGCCGCTCGCGCCTGCAGGCGACGACGAACACCGCGGACGCCGTCAGCCGGTCCGACGTCTCGTTCGTGATCGTGCCCACGCCGAGCGACGAGCGCGGCGCGTTTGCGCTCGACGTCGTGGCGCGTGCGTTCGCGCAGATCGGGCGGGGGCTCGCGGCCCGCGACGCCTATCACGTCGTCACGCTCACGAGCACGGTGCTCCCGGGATCCACGCGCACCGTCCTGCTGCCGATCCTCGAGCGCGAGTCGGGTCGGCGCGCGGGCCGCGATTTCGGCGTGTGTTACAGCCCGGAGTTCATCGCGCTCGGCAGCGTCATCCGGGACTTCCTCAATCCGGATTTCACGCTGGTCGGGGAACTCGACGCGCGGAGCGGCGCGGCGCTCGAGTCGCTGTACGCCGCCGTCGTCCAGAACGGCGCGCCGTGCCGTCGCATGAGCCTCGAGAACGCCGAGTTGACGAAGGTGGCACTCAACGCCTACGTCACGACCAAGATCACGTTCGCCAACATGCTCGCCGACCTGTGCGAGCGGCTTCCCGGCGGCGACGTGGACGTGGTGACGGCGGCCATGGGCGACGACGTGCGCATCGGTCGGCCGTACCTCACGGGCGCCCTGGGTTTCGGCGGTCCCTGCTTTCCCCGAGACAACGTGGCGCTCGCCCACCTCGCCCGGGCCCTGGGAACGGAGGCCACGCTGCCGGTCGCCACCGATCGGGCCAACGACGCGCGGACGGCCGCGCTCGCCGACACGATCGTGGCGGCGCTGCCGGCGGGCGCGACGGTGGCGGTCCTCGGCCTGGCCTACAAGCCGGCATCCGACGTCGTCGAGGCCTCGGCGGGCCTGCATCTGGCCCGGGCACTGGCGGCGGCCGGCCTGCGTGTCGTCGCGACGGATCCGCTGGTCTCCAGCCTCGACGGCGACCCGCGGGTCGGGATCGACGTACGTGCATCGCCGGCCGCGTGCCTGGCCGAGGCGCACGGCGTGGTGATCGCGACACCGGACCCCGCGTTCGCCGCGCTCGATCCGGCCCTGTTCGAGTCACGCGGACCGGAACCGCGGGTCGTCTTCGACTGCTGGCGGCTGCTGCGCCGCGTGCTCGAACATCGTCCCGGGATCCGGTACCTGGGCGTCGGTCTCTCGGCCGACGACCCGGCGAACGCGGCCCGGCTCGCGACGTTGTGGACCGACGGGCCGGGCTGATGGCGGCCGCGGACGCCGCCAGCGTCGTGATCGTGGCGCCCGTCCACAACCGGAAGGACCTCACGCTCGGCTGCCTGGAGAGCATCGACGCGCTCTCCCGGTCGGGCCTGAGCGTGCGGACCGTGATCGTTGACGACGGATCCACGGATGGCACGGGAGCCGCCATCGCCGCCGCGCATCCCGGCGTCGAGGTCATCCGGACCGACGGAACGGCGTGGTTCACCGAAGGCACGAACGTCGGAGTCCGCCGGGCACTCACCCACGATCCCGACTTCGTCCTCATGATCAACGACGACCAGGTATTCGACTCGCGCTGCCTGGAGTGCCTCGTGGAAACGGCGCGCCGGTACCCGAGGACGGTCGTCGGCCCGCTCCTGTTCCTCTGGGATCGTCCCCGGCAGCTGTTCCAGACCGCGCCCGTCTGGGACTCGTGGCGGGGCGGGTGGCGGCACTGGCACCACCAGACGATCGAGACGGTGCCGGATCGACCGTGGACGGTGGACCTGATCGTCGGGAACTGCGTGCTGGTTCCGGCGGAGGCGTTCCGGGAGTGCGGCCTCATGGACGCACGCCGGTTCCCGAACTACGGGGACGCCGAGTTCACGCCGAGACTGCGCAAGGCCGGCTGGCAACTCGTCATCGACCCGCGCGCGCACGTCTACTGTCAGCCGAACACGCCGCCGGCCTCGCCGCGTTCGTTGCCGTGGTCCCGCCGCGTCGCCGCGCTGGTCGGCGACCTGAAGCATCCGCACAACATCCGGAGGCGCTTCCTCGGGTACTGGCACGGAGCGCCGACACCGGTGCACGGCGTCGTCGCCTTCGTCATGTTCTTCGTCCGATGGGGTCTCGGCCGCAACATCGAGGGCGCCTGGGGTGCGTCCCGGCCGGAGGCCCCCCTCCGGGACGTCTTCGCGAACCGGCGCCTGGACGAAGCGCCCGGCGATCCACCGCGCCAGCGTGTTCCCGCCCCGAGGCCATGAACGTGATGGACGGCGCGGGCACCGGCCGGCCGGCGGGCGCGAACCGGGGCCGCCGCGTGATCTACGCCTGGAACTACGTGGAGTGGGGAGGCGCCCAGGTCTACCTGCGTGCGCTCATGCGCGAGGCCGCGACCCACGTGCCGGTCGAGGTGCTGGTACCCGAGGGCTCCGATCCGACCTTGCTCGCCACGTTCGACGCCCTCGGGATTCCCTGCGAAACGGCCTTCCCGGCGACCGACGCCGGGGTTGCGCGAACGGTTCGTCGCAAGGCGGCGCGACACCTGGCCAAGCTGCGATCGGAGCTCGCCATGGTCCGCGCGCTCGGCCGCCGCTGCGACGCCGACGTCGTCCTGCACGTGGACCTGGCGCCCTGGCAGTCGATGGCCGCGCTCCTCTGGCTCGCGCGCCGGGCGCAGGTGTTCGTGACCTGTCACACGGCGCTGCCGAGCCACGGATGGTGGCGGGAAGCGCTGTGGCGCATGAAGTTCCGCGTACTGTCCGGGAACCCGCGCTTCCACGTCCTGGCGTCGAACGCGGATGCGCGGGCGAGCCTGGCACGTCTGCTGCCCCCCGAGGCACTGGCCCGGGTGCGCGTCACCTGCACGGGTGTGGACCCGGAGCGGATCGACGCCGTACGCGGGGAACCAATCGACGCCTCCGGAATCCGGCGGCGGTTCGCGCTGCCGGCGCGACCGTTTCTGGTGGCCTGCGTCGGACAGTTCATCGACCGGAAGGGACGCTGGACGTTTCTCGAGGCCGCCAGGCACGTGGCCGCGCGCCGCGACGACATCGGTTTCGTGTGGCTGTCGAACTCGGCCGTGGATGCGGGCGACCGCGCACGAATCGACCGGTACGGGCTCGAGGACCGGTTCCGGCTGCTGAGGGCCGCCGATCTCGGCACCGACCATGACGACGTCTTCCGCCTGCTGCGCGCCACTGACGTCTTCTGCCTGCCGACCTTCATGGATGGCCTGCCCATCGCGCTGCTCGAGGCCATGGCCCTCGGTCTTCCGTCCGTCACCACGCCGGTCTTCGCGATCCCGGAAGCCGTGACCGACGGCGAGACGGGCCTGCTCGTCCCGGCCGGCAACGCGGAGGCGCTGGCCCATGCCCTGCTGAGGCTCCGTGACGATGCGCCGCTCCGTGACCGCCTCGGGCGGCAGGGTCGGGCGCACGTGCTGGCACGATTCGACGAGCGCGCGTCGGCGCGTCTCGCCTGGTCCTCGTATGCGGCCGCGGCCGGTTGGCGGTTCCCGGGATCGGCCGGCGGCTAGGTCACGGGGCGCGCCGTCACGCACAGGTGCCACCCGAGGCGGCGTTCCAGCGCGCGGAACGCGGGACGCGGCAGGTAGCGGAAGTACCACGGCTTGACGTAGCGGTAGCGGACGTAGTCGGCGACGCGGTACGGAAAGATGTGATCGACGTGGACGGCGACCGGCGCGAACCCGGTGCCGAGGAGATCCTTCACGGACGCCCGCGTGTAGGTGTAGGTCACCGGGCAACCGGTCTGCGCTTCGGAGTGCCGCGCGATCCACTGGTCGAGCTCCCAGAATCGTCCCTTCGCCGTTCCCAGCAGGATGCCCATCACCTTCCACGATCGGCGGTGGTAGACCATCAGCTTCAGCGTGCTGCCGGCGTCCACGTAGTGCCGGCGGATCTGCTGGATGATGCGCGAGGGGTCCGGGGAGTGGTGGACGACGCCGAACGCGTAGACGAGGTCGAACGACTGGGGCGGCAGGCGCGACGACAGGGTCTCGGCGTCGGCTTCGAGGCAGCGGATCCGATCGGCCACGCCGAACAGCGCCGCGCGGCGGCGTACCAGGTCGAGCGAGGCGGCCGACACGTCCACGGCGGTCACGTCGGCGCCGGCCCGGGCGAAATTGATGGTGTCGGTGCCGAGGCCGCACCCGATCTCGAGCACGCGACGGCCGCGCCACCGCTCGAAGTCGGCGAAGGCGGGGATGTGCGGCTCGACGAAGTACTTCCGCGCTTCGACCTGGTCGAAGTACTCCCGCGTGCCGACCGGAGCGGGCGAGTGCCGGAGGTTGCAGGGACGCGCATTCCAGTAGTCCCGCACGCGCGCGATCGGCACGTGCCGGAACTCGCTCGTCCTGGCCGACGCCTTCATCTATCGGACGCCGGCCTCCCGGCCGTCGCGCATCGCCGTCTTCCGGAGCTGCGCCTCGATCCAGGCGTACGTGCGCTCGAGTCCCGCCTCGAGCGAGATCCTCGGCTCCCAGCCGAGCACCTCCCGCAGGCGCCGGTTGTCGGAGTTGCGGCCGCGCACGCCCTGCGGTCCGGGGACGTGGCGCTTGACGATCCGCACGCCGGCGATGCGGGCCACCATGTCGGCGAGCTCGTTGATGCTGACCATCCGGTCCTGGCCGAGGTTGATCGGATCCTGGCAGCCGGAGGCCATCAGGCGCAGCAGGCCCTCGACGCAGTCGTCGACGTGGCAGAACGAGCGCGTCTGCTCGCCGTCGCCCCAGATCTCGACCTCGGGGTTGCCCGTGAGCCTGACCTGCGCCACCTTCCGGCACAGCGCGGCCGGGGCCTTCTCGCGACCACCCTGCCAGGTCCCGCGCTCGCCGAAGATGTTGTGGAAACGGGCGATCCGGACGTCGAGACCGTAGTCGGCGGCGTAGTGGGTGCAGAGTCGCTCGGTGACCAGCTTTTCCCAGCCGTAGGCGTCCTGCGGCTGGGCCGGGTAGGCGTCAGCTTCCTTCAGCGCGGTCACGTTCGCGTCCTGCTGCAGTCCCTCCGGGTACACGCACGCGGAGCTGGCGAACAGATGGCGTCGGACGCCGTTCGCGCGGGAGGCGTCGAGCGTGTGAATGTTGATGAGCGCGTTGTCGTGCAGGATGCGCGCGTGATGCCCGGAGATGTACCCCATGCCGCCCATGTCGGCGGCCAGCGCGTACACGTCGTCGACGGCACGGGTCGCGGCCAGGCAGGCGTCGGCTTGCCGGAGGTCGGCGAGGAGAAACTCGTCGGCGTCGGTCGGGCCGAACTCCGGGTGCTTCAGATCGGCGCCACGAACCCAGTGGCCACGGCGTTTCAGCGCGGTCACGAGGTGACTGCCGATGAAGCCGCCGGCTCCGGTCACGAGCACTCGCATCGACGCGTCCCTCCCCGGCCCTAGTGTAGTCAAGTCGGCCGGGGTCCGAAACGCGTCCAGACCGGATAAGCTGGCGCCGGCGTGCGCGGCGCGCGCCGCAGAGTCCCGTGAGAATCCTGACGGTCAACTACCTCCTCGATCCCGTCGCCGGCGGGGGGACGGCCGAGCGCGTCGCGCAGATCACGCGCGCGCTGGCGAGCACCGGAGTGGATTCCAGCGTGCTCACGATGGACGCCGGCCTGACGCCGCAGCGCCGGCAGGACCTGGCCCCCGCGCCGGTGACCGCGCTCCGCACGCTGAACCGCCGGTTCTCCCTGCCGTTCCCGGCCTGGTCCACGGTCCTGCAACGCGTTCGCGCGGCGGATCTCGTGCACATCGTCGGTCACTGGACCGCCATCAATCTGCTGGCGGCGGCCGCCGCCCGGCGCTGCGGTCGACCCGTCGTCGTCAGCCCGGCTGGAGCGCTGCGGCTGGCGGGACGGTCGCGGATGCTGAAGCGCGCCTACAACGCGGCCGGGGGCGTCAGGATGATCCGGGAGGCGGCGGCCTGGATCGCGGTCTCGCGGAACGAGCTGCCGGAGTACGAGCGATACGGCGTTGCGGCACGACGCGTCACGGTGATCCCCAACGGCGTCGATCCCAAGGCGTTCGCCGGCGGGGATCCGGACCGCTTCAGGCGGACGCTGGGCCTGCCGGGAGGGCCGTTCGTGCTGTTCGTGGGCCGGCTGGCCTGGTCCAAGGGACCCGACCTGCTGCTCGACGCGTTCGGCCGGGTGGCCCGGCGATTCCCCGATCACCACCTCGTCATGATCGGCACCGACGAGGGCCTGCAGGCGTCGCTGCGCGCGACCGCGCGTTCGCTGGGCCTTGCCGAGCGGGTTCATTTCCCCGGCTACGTGGGTGGCGACGACAAGGCGGGTGCGTATCACGCGGCGTCGCTGCTCGTGATTCCGTCCCGCCAGGAAGCCATGTCGATCGTCGCGCTCGAGGCGGGCGCGTCGGGCACGCCGGTGCTGCTGACCGACCGCTGCGGGTTCGACGAGGTCGCCGCCATCGGCGGCGGGGCGGTGACACCGCCGACGGTCGAAGGCCTGGAGTCGGCGATGGCGGGGCTGCTCTCGGATCCGGCCGGACTGGCCGCCCGCGGCGGTCGCCTGCGCGACTACGTGCGGGCCCACGCGTCCTGGCGCGACGTGGCGGAGCAGCATCGGCGGGTGTTCGCGAGCGTGCTGACGACGACGGATGCGGACGCGCCGCGGTAACCGTCACGCGACGGCGGATCGCATCACCATTGGCCCTCGGGTCGCTGTGCTAGACTGCCTGCGGGTTCATACAGCATGCCGAACGTCACCGCGGCGTTTCTGGCCCTCGCGCTCGCGATTCCTCCCCTCCAGGCGCAGCAGGCATCCTCCGCCCCTCCGGAGGTCTCGGCCGAATTGTCGGCCATGCGGCGATCCCTCGATCAGATCGTGCAGCTGCTGCAGCAGCTCGTCCAGCAGACGGCGCGGCGTGACACGGCGTCGCTGCTGATGGGACGGATCGAGATGGCCGAACGTCGCCTGGCGCCGCAGATGGACCAGATGCGACAACTGCGCGCGGATCGGCAGGCGCAGGAAGGCGAGCGCGAGAAATATCAGGGGATGTCCGCGTCGGTCGATGCCATGGAACGGGCGGACCGGAGCGGCATGAACGTGGACGCCTTCGCCGCCGAACGCCGGCGCGTCAGCGCGGGCATCGCCGCCGCCGAGGCGCGCATCGCGGGCATCGACGGCCAGATTGCCGAACTCGAACGCGACATCGCGGCGCGCCGTCAGGCGATCGACACGATGGACGCCCAGCTCTCGCAGCTCCTCAGCGGCGGATGACCCTTGGACCGGGAGGACCGATGTCTCGTGCAATCCTGACCCTGGCGATGGCGGCGCTGATCGTGCCACGGCTCGCGGCCGCCGGCGCGCCCGCGCACTGCGATTTCGACGGCGACAACCGCACCGATCTCGTCGTGGCGCGTGACGAGAGCGGCACCGTCCGGTGGTGGATCCAGAAGTCCTCCGGCGGCGTGACGACGTTCCCGTTCGGTGCGAGCGCCACCGACCAGCTGCTCTGCTCCGACGTGAACGGCGACGGCTTCGACGACGCGATCGCCTTCAGGCCCGGCGTGGGGTTCTACGCGATGCTCACCGGCACCGGCACCGTCCAGTTCGCGCCGATGAGCCTGGCCGGGGATCAGCCGCTGGTGGGCGACGTCGATGGGGACGGCAAGGGCGACTTCACCATCTATCGCGCGGGCGCGCCCGGCGCGTTCTGGTCGCTGCGCAGCCTGACCTCGACCCTGACGACGTTCCCCTGGGGCACGACCGGCGACGTCGCCTACACCTCCGACCGGGACGGCGACGGCCGGACCGACTACACGGCGTGGCGTCCCGCGGCCCAGCAGCACTGGACGCTGCTCAACCAGTCGAACGCAGTGAGCGTCAGCATCTTCGGCCTGAGTTCGGACCTGATCTCGCCGCTGGACTACGACGGCGACGGCAAGGGCGACATCGGCGCGCTTCGCAGCCAGGCCGGCGCGCGCTGGTGGTACGTGCTCGGGACGACCGGCGCGGTGACCATCGCGCCGTTCGGTCTCTCGACGGACACGCCCGTGCCGGCCGACTATGACGGCGACGGCAAGGCGGATCGCGCCATCTACCGGAACGGCCAGTGGTGGGTGCTCTACGCCGCCGGCGGCGTCGGCGTCTTCACGTTCGGCGCCAGCTCCGACGTCCCGTTGCCGTTCTTCGACATTCACTGAGCAAAGGGCGAATCGACCGCGGACGTGGCGGGACCGACGTCACTCCGCGCGGAGCGCGATCACCGGATCGACGCGCGCGGCGCGCCGCGCCGGCGCCCAGGCCGCCAGGAACGCCGCCACGGCCATGACCGCGCTCACACCCACGTACGTGATCGGATCCCGTGCGGTGACGCCGAAGAGCATCGACGCGATCAGCCGGCTGCCCAGGAAGCCGCCGGCGAGGCCGAGGACGACACCGGCGCCGGTCAGCGTTTCCGCCTGCAGCACGACCTGGCCGATCACCTCGCGGGGCGTCGCACCGAGCGCCGTGCGGATGCCGATCTCCCGGGTCCGCTCGGCGACCTGACCGGATACGACGCCGTAGAGGCCGACGATCGCGAGGACGAGCGCGGTGGCCGCCAGCGTCTCGATCGCGAGCAACGCGAAGCGCCGGTTGCCGGCCGACGCCGTGACGTAGTCGTCCATCGTCCTCACTCGCCGGATCGGCACGTCGCCGCTCATCGAGCGGAGCACCTGCCGCAGCGCCGGCACGAGCGGCGCGGCGGCGCCGGTCGTCCGGACGACCAGCGTGTGGACGTTGTCGATCCACTCCCACTGCCCGTTCGCGACGTAGAACGCGTTTGGCGGGCCGGCCGCCAGCGTGTAGTGCCGCACGTCGCCGGCGACGCCGACGATTTCCAGCCAGGAGCCGCCGTCGTGCATCTGCGGGCCGAAGCGGATGTGCTCGCCGATCGGATCCGGCCGGCCGAAGAGCTGCTCGGCCAGGCTCCGGTTGATGACGACAACCGGCGGGGCGCCGGGCCGATCCGTCGCGGCCAGGCGGCGGCCGGCGACGATCGGGATGCCCATCGTCTCGAAGTAGTCCGGCGTCACCGCGTAGCGGAGCGCGCTGCCGTCCTCGCCGCGACGGCCGGGCCGTGATTGCGCCTCCAGCCCGTAGCCGTCCACGTCGCCAGAGAGCGGCAGCAGGCTCGTGAAAGCCGCGTGCTCGACGCCGGCCAAGGCGCGCACGGATGCGAGCGCGCGGTCCAGGAACTCCAGCCGGACTTCGTTTGAGGCGAACGCCGGCCCCGCCTGCACAATCTGCAGCGTGACGACGTGCGCCGGGTCGAACCCCGGTTCGACGGAAAGTAGGACGCGCACGCTCCGGAACAGCAGGCCGGCGTTCACGAGCAGGGCGATCGCGAGGGCGACCTCGGCCACGACGAGCGCGCCACGCAGGCCGTGGCGCCGGCTCATGGCGCGCGAGCCCCGCGGCACACCAGCGGCGCCGGCGCGCCCGAGGGCGCTCCGCGCCGGCACGAGGCCGGTGATCAGCCCGACGGCCGTCGTCACCGCCGCGGCAAAGGCGAAGACCGATCCGTCCAGGCGGATCGCGTCGAGGCGCGGCAGGCCCGCGGGCCCCGCGGCGACGAGCGCGGCCACGCCCAGCCAGGCGACGCCGAGACCCACCGCCCCGCCGAGCACCGCCAGCACCACGCTCTCGGTCAGGATCTGCCGCACGAGCCGCGACCGCGACGCGCCGAGGGCCTGCTGCATCGCGACCTCCGCGCTCCGCCGCGCGCCGCGCGCGAGCAGCAGGTTCGCGACGTTCACGGCGGCGATCGCCAGGACGAGCACGACCGACACGACGATGGCGTAGAGCGCGGGACGGATGCTCTGGGTCACCGTCCGCTGAAGCGGCCGTACGAGCAGGCCGTTCGCCAGGCTCGCCCACACCGGACGCGGGAACTCGGCGACCGGATCCTGCCCCAGCGCCAGAAGCTCCCGTTGCGCCGCATCGACGGTGGTGCCGGCGGCGAGGCGGGCGACGATGCGGTAGTGGTGTCCCCATTCGCGTCCGCCGGGATCCGCGGGTGCGCGTTCGCGAAGCGGCGCCCAGATCTCGACCGTCGGCGACAGCACGTCCACGAAGCCCTGTGGGAGGACGCCGACGACGTGGTATCGCCGGCCGTCGAGCTCGAGGTCGCGGCCGGCCGCGGCGCGCGCGTCCTGGAAACGCCGTTCGGCCAGTGCGTGGCCGATGATGACCACTGCCGGTCCGCCCCGCTCGTCGTCGGCGGCGGTGAACGCGCGGCCGGCGATCGGCACGCCACCGAGGAGATCGAGGTAGCCGGGGCCGATCCGCCGGCCGTCGATCTGCTCGGGTGCCTCGGATCCGGTGAGCGACGGCCGCCAGGAATCGACGGCCGCGAGCGCGTCGAACGCGCGGGCACGCGCGCGGAGTTCGTCGAAGGTGCCGAGCGTCGGGTCCATCGGCACGCCCTCGGCGGTCCGGTCGTCCACGGTGACGAGCCGGGCGGCGTCGGGATAGGGCAGCGGCTCGATCAGGATCGGGTGCACGACGCTGAACACGGCCGTGGAGGCGCCGATGCCGATGGCGAGCGTGGCGACGGCCGTCAGCGTGAACCCGGGGTCGCGGCGCAGACGCCTGGCCGCATCGCGGACGTCGGCGATTGTCGTCTCGATCGCGTGCTCCCAACCCGAGGCGCGGACCGCTTCGCGCGCGGCGACGGCGCCGCCGAGTTCCAGCCGCGCCGCGCGATGGGCGGCCTCGGGTGCGAGGCCGCGCGCCTCGTGGTGCGCGGTGGCTTCATCGAGGTAGTGCGCGATCTCGGCGTCCACGTCCGCGTCGGCCTGACGCGATCGCAGGAGCGCCCGGAGCCCGCGGATCATGGGCCGGATCCAGCGCACGGGTCACTCCCCGGCGGTCAGCATCCGCGCCACGGCGGAGGCCCGCCGCTTCCAGTCCGCGGTCTCCGCGTCGAGGCGCTTCCGGCCCGCGCGGGTGAGCGTGTAGTACTTGGCGCGCCGCGCGTTCTCGGTCGCGCGCCAGGCCGCGTCCACGAGGCCCGCCCGTTCGAGGCGTTGCAGCGCGGTGAGGAGTGACCCGGGGTTGGCCCTGAACACGCCGCGTGACGTCTGCTCGATCCGGCGCGCGATCCCGAACCCGTGCAGCGGCTGCAGGCTCAGGGTCTTGAGGATGAGCATGTCGAGCGTGCCCTGGATCACGTCGGTGTTCGGCTCCGGCATGCGCACGAGCCTAGCGGGGCTTCATCTTGATTGTCAAGATGTGACTGTCAAGGGTTCGTGACGCGGCAGGCCAGCCGGAGCCGTGGTCGAAGCGGGCGATCGCGCCCTGGCCCGCTGACCGAAGCCGCGAGCGAAGCGAGCGCTTGGCGAAGGTTGGCGGAGGGAGAGGGATTCGAACCCCCGGTGCCGTTTCCGACACAGCGGTTTTCAAGACCGCCGCCTTAAACCACTCGGCCATCCCTCCGCGCGTGAGCGCCCTCCATTCTAGGTCTTTGGGGAGCGTGGGGGTGGTGGAGACCGTGGCGACGGCGGAGCCCGTGGGGGCCGTGAAGAAAGCGGTCATGGAGACCGTGGGGAAAGCCGGGGCCGTGGGGACCGTGGGGCGCCGGGGGCCGTGGGGAGAGCGAGCAGGGGAAGAGCGGTAGACGAACCAGACCTGCCTGCTCTCCCCACGTCTCCCGGCGCCCCACGTCCCCATGGCCCGTCGCTCTCCCCACGTCCTCACGCCACCGGGCTCTCCCCACGTCCTCCAAATCCCCCCACGGCCCCCAAAATTTGACACGTCGCCACGGCCCCCATACGCTACTTTGATAAGCGGTCGAAGAAAGTCCGGCCGCCGTCTTCTTTCCCTGAACCGCTCGCGCCCGCGAGCGCGAGCGCCGACGCGAGGATCCCACATGCGTCATCGCACCCGTCCGGTCATCATCACCGCCGTTCTCGCTCTGCTCTTCACCGCGCTCATCCCAGGCCGCGCGACCGTCGAGGCCCAGAACCGCAAGAACTTCTCCATCGTGGACCCCGACCAGGGGCACATCGCGCTCGGCCTCGCCATCCGCAAGCTCGGCGTGTCCGCCACCTTCATGCAGGCGCCCGCGCACCCCGACGACGAGACCAACGCGCTGTTCGCGATGTTCACGCACGGCATGGGCATCCGCTCCGTGGACGTGCAGAACAACCGCGGCGACGGCGGCCAGAACGAGATCGGCCCCGAGCTGTTCCGCGACATCGGTGTGCTGCGCACCGCCGAGCTCCTCGCGGCGCACCGCATCGACGGCGCCGAGCAGTACTTCACGCGCGCCATCGACTACGGCTACTCCTTCTCGCCCCAGGAGGTCATCGACAAGTGGGGCCGCCAGGACATCGTCGGCGACTACGTCCGGCTGATCCGGACGCTGCGGCCCGACGTGATCGTGACGATGAACATCCAGGGCGGCGGCGGCGACCGCGCGCACGAGGCGACGACCTTGCTCGTGCAGGAGGCGTTCCGGGCCGCGGGCGATCCGGCGCGCTATCCGGACCAGATCCGCGAGGGCCTGCGGCCGTGGCAGGCGAAGAAGCTGTACTTCAGCGGCGGCGGTGGTGGCCGCGGCGGCCGCGGCGGGCCGGGCGGCGGTGGCGGCGCGACGGCCGCCGGCGCGGACCGCGTGGCGGCGCAGCCGGCACTCACCCATGTCTGCCGGATCGACACGGGAATCTACGACGAGCTGCTCGGCCGCACCTACGCCGAGATCGGCACCGACGCCCACAGCAACCACAAGTGCCAGGGCACGGGCGGCCTGCCGCCGCTGCCGGGTCTCGCGCGCGGCGGGCGCGGCGGACGGGGCGGCTTCGGCGGCCGCGGCGGCGCCGGCGGCGGCCTGACCTACACGCTGATGGACACGACGCTCCCCGGCCAGAAGGACGTGGACGAGACGTCGTTCTTCGACGGCATCGACATCCACCTGGCCGCGCTCGCGGGCTACGCCGGCGCGAATCCGCCCGCGGCGCTGACGCAGGGGCTGAAGGCCGTTGCCGACGCCGCCGCGCGCGCGAAGCAGGCGTTCGACGCGGGCAACGACGCCGGCACCGCCGCGCCGATCGAGGCGGGGCTCACCGCGCTGCGCCAGCTCCGGAGCGGGCTCGCGGGCATGGGCCTTTCCGACGATGCCCGATACGAGATCGACTTCCGCCTGCGCACGAAGGAACGCGACTACGAGGACGCGGTCATCGCCGCGCACGGCCTCGCACTCGACGCGGTCGCCGACGACGGGCTGGTGATCGGCGGGCAGCCGATCGGCCTCACGTTCGTCGCGTCGAACCGCGGCGCGACGGACGTCTCGGTGGACCGGGTCGAGATCCAGGGCTTTGCCGGCGCGGCGGCGTGCGCGGCCGGCACGGCGACGCCGAACGGCGTCTACACGTGCACGTCCGACGCCACCATCCCGCGCGACGCGAAGCCGACCGAGCCCTACTTCCACGACACCTACTGGAAGAACCCGTCGAGCCAGGCGATCTACACCTTCGATCCGGGCGTCCCGTTCGGCGTGCCGTTCGCGCCGTCGCCCTTCCGCGTCACGTTCCACCTGACGGCCGGCGGCGTGAAGGTCACGAAGGAGATGCCGGTCGAGTTCCGCTATGTCCAGGACCTGTACTTCGGCGACAAGCGGATGGAAATCACCGTCGAGCCGGCGTTCTCCGTGCGCGTGACGCCGACGCTCGCGGTCATCCCCGCGTCGGCCGACGGCGCCGCGGCGCCGGTGGGCCGCGACGTGTTCGTCTCGGTCACCAACAGCACCAAGGGCGCGGCGCAGACGACCGTCGCGCTGACCGCGCCGGCGGGCTGGACGGTGACGCCGGCGACGGCGCCCATCGCCTTCGAGAAGGAAGACGAGTCGCTGAGCGCGCGCTTCCACGTCACGGCGCCGGCGGGCGTGAAGAACGGCACCTACGCCCTGAAGGCCGCGGTCACGTCGTCGGTGACGGGCACGGAGAAGTTCACCGACGGCTACCAGGCGATCGAGTACCCGCACATCGCGCGGCGGCAGGTCATCAAGCCGGCCGAGACGACCGTCGAGGTGCTGGACGTGGTGACCAGGCCCGGGCTGAACGTCGGCTACATCGAGGGCGTCGGCGACCAGGTGCCGCCGGCCATCGAGCAGCTCGGCGCGAAGGTGACCTTCATCGACACGGACGAGCTGGCGTGGGGCGACCTGTCGAAGTACGACGTGATCATGACCGGCGTCCGCGCCTACGAGCGGCGCGATGACCTGCGCGCCTACAACCGCCGGCTCATCGACTACGCCTCCGCCGGCGGCACGGTCATCGTCCAGTACAACAAGATGGAGTTCAACGACGCGCAGTACGGGCCGTACCCGGCCGTCGTGGGTCGGGGGCGGGTGGCCGACGAGGACGTGCCGGTGAAGATCCTCGTGCCGAACTCCCCGGTCTTCAACACGCCGAACGAGATCGGGCCGCTGACCTGGCAGCACTGGACCCAGGAACGCGGCCTGTACTTCCTCGGCGAGAAGGATCCGAGGTATACCGACCTCATCTCCATGACGGACTCGTTCCCGGACAACCCGGGCGAGAAGCTCGGATCGCTCGTCGAGGCGAAGGTCGGCCAGGGTCGCTGGCTCTACGTCGGCCTCGGCCTGTGGCGGCAGCTGCCGGCCGCCACGCCCGGCGCGTATCAGCTGCTGGCCAACCTGATCAGCCTGAAGTGACCCGCATCGCCCTCTGTCTGCTCGGCCTCGTCGGCGTCCTGCTGCCGGGCGTCGGGCAGACGGGGGTGATGGCCACGACCGCGGCAACGGCCGGATCGGCCGCGCAAGCCGCGGCGCTTCAACCCGCGTCCGAGTGGCCGACGCTCGCGGCCAACCCGCAACGGACGTCGCACAACGACGTCGAGGTCCGCGGCGATCTCCGCGTGGACTGGTACCGGGTGATCGACCCGTACGTGGACGCGAAGGTCCAGGTGATCGCCGCGGCCGGACGCGTGTTCCTCTCCACGTCGCAGGGCCTCTATGCCTTCGACGCCGCGACCGGGACAGAGCTGTGGGTCTACGGCACGGAGCTGCCGCTCGGGCACTCGCCGACCGTCGCCACCATCGGCGGCCGGTCGATCGTCTACGCGCCAGGCTTCGATCATCGCGTGCACGCGATCGACGCGGCGACCGGCGCCCCCGTCGAAGGCTACACGCCGTTCGAGGCCGGCGCGGGCTTCGAAACCAACCCGCTGGTGCTGACCGGAGCCGGCGCCGGTTCCCCCGGTGAAGCCGGCAACCCGAACCTCATCATCGCCGCGAGCCGCGACGGTCAGGTCTACGGCCTCGACGCGGTGACCGGCGCGAAGCGCTGGAGCGTCCAGACCGGCGGGCCGATCCGCTTCAGTCCGGCCTACGACGCGGGGCGCGCGTACGTCGCGTCGGACGATGGGTTCGCGTATGCGATCGACGCGCGGACGGGCACGGTCGTGTGGAAGTCCGCGGCGCTGCCCGGCGCCGGCTTCAGCACCTACTGGCCGGTGATCTGGACCGACACGCATCGCGCGTCACCGACGTCCGGCCAGACGTTCATCCTCCTGACGCTGTCGAAGAAGGCCGCGACCTACGGCTGGTGGGGACCGGGCACGGCCTATCACCAGGAGAACGACGAGATGGAGGGCTGCGCGCCGGCCGGTGCGCCGCCGCCGTACCTCTGGTCCGGCGCGACCGCGGTGCTCGACTGCTCGCCGATCTTCGACTACTTCAACCAGCGGCGCCCCGATCGCCGCAACCTGATCGCGCTCCGCGCGACCGACGGCACCGAGGTCACGCCGTACGCGCCGGTGAACTGGGCCGGCGCGTCGCACGGCGGCCAGAAGCACCCGCCCATCGTCGGCGGCGACGGCGTGCTCTACACGGAGATCGGCTACAACCACGGCGGCAACGGCGGCTGCACGGGCTGGATTGCCGGCTGGGCGTTCGGCACCGCCCGCGTGAGCCGGATCTGGGACGACGCCGGCGCGTGCGACGAGCCGCCGGCGTTCACGAGCGGCGGCAACCTCGTCTACTGGGGCGAGGGCGTGAACCACCAGGCGTGGGGCACGGTGGACGTCGCGCGTCCGCCCGGCCGGAACGCGTGGACGTGGCAGGATCCCAGGGCCGTGCCCGGCGCGCGGACGAAGTACTTCTTCAACCCGAACGCGCCGGACCTGTGGCTGGCGTCACGCTTCGGCGACGCGACGAACGGCGTCTACAGCTACTACGACGGCGTGACCAACCAGAGCCCGGTGCCGTATCGGGGCCGACTGTACCTCGTCAACGCGAACGTCCTGTACGCGATGAGCCCGGAGGGCCGGAGTCGCCAGCTGCCCGCGGCGACCGCGCCGGCCACGCGGGCGGCCGCGGCGATCTCGCTGACGCGCGACGACGTCCGGCGCCGGCTCGCGACGGAGGTGGAGAAGATCGTCGAGGCCGGCCACCTGCGGCCGGGTTACTACAACTTCGGGTACGTCAATCGCTGGCTGGGGACGAACCACGTCTACCGGCCGGACGCGCCGCGGACCGAGGTCATCGCGGGCGACCGGATGACGGACTACTTCCACACGCCCGGCGACACGCTGGCGACGCTCTCGGCGGCGCTGCCCTACCTCGACGCCGCGCTGCAGGCGCGCGTGAAGACGTATCTCCGCGCGGAGCAGGCGGCCTATCCGGTGGAGCGCGTCGCGCACATCGGCTGGCGCGACGGCGCGCGCCGTGAGGCCTGGCCCGATCCGCCGGAGCTGGCGGCGATCATGCGCGACGGCAGCCCGGAGATGCCGGTCACCACGCCGCGCGAGACGATCACGTATCCGACCTGCTGCGCCACGTGGGTGAACATCGGCCCGTTTCCGCCCGACGCCTTCGACGGCGCCTGGCGCTACGCCGCGGCCGTGCTCGATCCGGCCGGCGCCCGGGCGCTCTTCGACGCGATGAAGCCGCGGCTGCCGCGGACGGCCGGGACGGACCTCAACGACCTCTCCCTGGTGCTGTGGCCGTACATCCTCAACCAGTACATCGCCGGCTATCGCGGCTACCTGGAGCTGGAGCGGCTGGCGGGCTACACGCGCGACGTCTCGGAGAGCACCGAGTATGCCGAGTACCAGCGGCTCCTGGCGCTCCGCGTCGATCACTTCGACGCGAACTCGCCGTTCGCGAGCTTCCGCGCGGAGGAGTACCAGCACAACTTCGTGCTCAACGTCGCGCGCAACTTCATGTGGCTCACGCCCGAGCTTGGCGAGGCGCTCGGCGCGCGCCAGCGCGAGGCGGTGCGGGCCGCGCTGGCCGAGTACGACGCGGTGGCACCGTTCTGGTTCGTGCCGAAGTACGAGCGCACGTACGAGGAGGGCGTCGGGCACCACCTCTTCGACCGGTGGGCGCTGTTCCTGGCGCGCGCCTACGTGATCGGCGCGCCGTTCGGCGAGCTGGTGAAGTACCTCGACGAGCCGGCGTTCGCGCGCGGCGACCTGTTCTACATCCAGAACCTGATCGCGACCCTGGCGGCGCCGGACTGAGGCGGCGCGGACGCGCCTGACGGCGGCCGGTGCCGCGCGTCAGCGTGCCGCCGGCGTGATCGCCTCGAGGCCGCGCATGTAGGGGCGCAGCGCCTCGGGCACCACGACCGTGCCGTCCTGCTGCTGGTAGTTCTCGAGGATCGCGATGAGCGTCCGGCCCACGGCCAGGCCCGAACCGTTCAGCGTGTGCGCGAACTGGACCTTGCCGCCGCCCTCGGGCCGGAACCGGATGCCGGCCCGGCGCGCCTGGAACGCCTCGGTGTTGCTGCACGAGGAGATCTCGCGGTAGGTCTTCTGGCTCGGCAGCCAGACCTCGAGATCGTGCGTCTTCGCCGACGCGAAGCCCATGTCGCCCGTGCAGAGCGTGATGCGACGATACGGCAGCTCCAGCCGCTCGAGCACGGTCTCCGCGTTCCGGGTCAGCCGTTCCAGTTCCTCGTGCGATCGCTCGGGCGTCGTGATGGCGACGAGCTCGACCTTGTCGAACTGGTGCTGGCGAATCAGGCCGCGCACGTCGGCGCCGTAGGATCCCGCCTCGCTCCGGAAGCACGGCGTGTAGGCCGTGTACCGGCGCGGCAGCGTCGCGCCGTCCACGATCTCCTCGCGGTGCAGGTTCGTGAGCGGCACCTCGGCGGTCGGGATCAGGAAGAGATCCCAGTCGCCGGCAATCCTGAAGAGGTCCTGCTCGAACTTCGGCAGGTTGCCCGTGCCGGTCAGCGCGGCCCGGTTGACGAGGAACGGCGGCTCGACCTCCAGGTAGCCGTGCTCGGTGGTGTGGAGGTCGAGCATGAAGTCGATGAGCGCGCGCTCCAGCTGCGCGCCGGCGCCGAGCAGCACGGAGAACCGCGCGCCGGACATCCGCGTGGCGCGCTCGAAGTCGAGGATGCCGAGCGCGGGCCCGAGGTCCCAGTGCGGCTGCGGCTCGAAGTCGAACTCGCGCGGCGTGCCCCACCGCTTGACCTCGACGTTGTCGGCCGCGCTCGCCCCGACGGGCACGCTCTCGTGGGGCAGGTTGGGCAGCGTCAGGAGCCGCGCGTCGCGCTTCGCCTCGACCTCGGCGAGCTCCGCCTCCAGCGTCTTGATCCGGGCGCCGCGGGCCTTGTTCTCGGCGAAGATGGCCGAGGGATCCTCGCCCGCCCGCTTCGCCCGGGCGATCGCCTCGCCCGACGCGTTCTGGTCGCGCTTGAGGCTCTCCACCTCCGGAATCAGCCGGCGGCGCTCCGCCTCGAGTGCCGCCAGTTCCTCGAGGTCCGTCGTCGGGTCCATGCCCCGCGAACGCAGCCGTTCCAGAACCGTCGCCTGTTGGTCCCTGACCAGTGCCGGGTCGAGCATGGGTGGATCGTAGCTCAGGCGGCACCTGCTAAGATCACCCCCGTGCCACAGGTCCGAAAAGTCGTCTTCCCCGCCGCCGGTCTCGGCACCCGATTCCTGCCCGCCACCAAGGCCCAGCCCAAGGAAATGCTGCCCCTGGTGGACAAGCCGATCATCCAGTACGGCGTCGAGGAAGCCGTCGCCTCGGGCATCACGAACATCCTGCTCGTGACCGGGCGCGGCAAGAACGCCATCGAGGACCACTTCGACGTCGCCGTCGAGCTCGAGAACTTCCTCGAGTCGCGCGGCAAGCACGACATGCTCGACGCGGTCCGGCGGATCTCCGGAATGATCAAGGTCGCCTACGTCCGGCAGGGCGAGCCGCTCGGCCTGGGCCACGCCATCCTCGTGACCCGCGACCTGGTCGGCAACGAGCCCTTCGCCGTCGTCCTGGCCGACGATGTGATCGACGCGGACCCGCCGGCGATCGCGCAGATGCTGAAGGTGTTCGAGGAGGTGGACGGCCCGGTCATTCTCGTCGAGCGCGTGCCGCGCAACGAGGTCTCGCGGTACGGGGTGATCGCCGCCGAGGCCATCCGCGACGGCGTCTACCGCGTGACCGACCTGGTCGAGAAGCCGCCGGTCGAAGAAGCGCCGTCGGACCTCGCCATCATCGGACGCTACATCCTGACGCCGGACATCTTCGACGCGCTCGAGGCGACCGCGAGTGACCGGACGGGCGAGATCCAGCTCACCAACGGGCTGAAACGGCTGCTGAAATCACGGCCGATCTACGCCTGTGAAGTGACCGGCGTCCGCCACGACACCGGGAACAAGATCGGATTCCTGAAGGCCGCCGTCTACTTCGCGCTGCGCCGGCCGGAACTCGCGGGCCCGTTCAGGGAATACCTGCGGTCGCTGAAGCTCGACTGAACACTCGTCGAGCTCGCCCACTCGATCGCCGGACGTCAGCTCGATCCGTCCTTCTTCGCCGGCCTGGCAGCGGCGTCTCCGCCCGACGACTTCGTCTCGCTCGATGTCGAGCTCGACGAGGACGACGAGCCAGAGGCCGACGACGAGGAGGAACCGCCTTTCGATTCACTCGTGGAGTCGCCCTTCGCCTCGCCCTTCGGCGAAGACCCCGATGATCCGGATCCCGACTCGGACTTGCGCGCGTAGTCGGTGACGTACCAGCCCGACCCCTTGAACTGAATCGCGGGGGACGAGATCAGCTTCGTGACCGGTCCGCCGCACTCGGGGCAGGTCTCGACCGGCGGGTCCGAGAACTTCTGGATGCGCTCGAACCGTTTGTGACACGACTGGCATTCGTACTCGTAGAGCGGCATGATGCGTCCCTGGGCAACTCATCATTATAGAAAAACCGATGCCGGGCACACTCTTCGTCGTCGCGACCCCGATCGGGAACCTGGAGGACCTGACGTTCCGGGCCTCCCGCGTCCTGCGGGACGCCGACGTGGTCGCCGCCGAGGACACGCGGCGCACCGCCAAATTGCTGACCCATTACGGGATCCGGAAGCCCCTGGTCAGCCTCCGGGAACACAACGAGCGGCGGGAATCAGAGCGCCTGATCGCCCGGTTGCAGGCCGGCGAGTCCGTCGCCCTGGTGTCGGACGCTGGCACCCCGGCCATCGCGGACCCGGGGGCACGCCTGGTGGGCCTCGCGCGTGCGGCCGGCCTTCCGGTGGTCCCGATTCCCGGGCCTTCCGCGGTGGTCACGGCACTTTCCGTGTCGGGACTCCTGGCGGATGAGTTCGCCTTCATGGGATTCCCGCCGGCAAGCGGACCGAAACGGACGGAGTGGTTCCAACGACTCGCCCGGGAGACCAGGCCGGTGGTCTTCTTCGAAGCACCTCACCGAATCAGAAAGACCGCGGAGTCCCTTCGAGGAGTCGAGTTTTCCAAACGACCAATTTTGGTTCATAGAGAGTTAACCAAGATATTCGAAGAATTGGTCGAACAACACAATAACGCCGGTGGCAAGGCCCTTCCAGAAAAGGGCGAATATGTCATCGTCGTCGGGCCAGGAGGTGAGGCTGAAATGAGCCCAGAAACAGAGGCCAAGGCTCTCAGAATCATGGACAGCCTCGTCGGGCACGGCGACTTCGAGTATCAGGAGGCACTGGAGCTTGCAGCCAGGTCAGTGGGCGCCACAGGTTCGCTGGTCAAGAGAGCTGACAAGAAACGCAGATATTCTGGTAAATAGCCAATCAGACTGTCGTCCAAGTGAGGCTGGCTTGACCTCGGCGACTGGCGTTTGCTAGTTTCAGCCTTTCCCTGTTCCCCTCCAGATTGGGAGTACTCCGATGGCCAAGCACGGCCGGCCAAAAGTGAGTTCGGCCAGCACGCGTTCCCATCAGCCCGCACAGGGTTCAGCCCTTCAGCCGAAGGGCCCCACCCCGGAAGCCGTCCGGGCTTTCGACGCGGCCATGCGCGCCCTCCAGGCGCACGAGTATCAACAGGCGGCCGGTCTGTTCGAGGCACTCATCCAGGGCCACGCCACCGAGCGGGCCCTGCTCGATCGGGCGCGGGTCTATATCGACCTCTGCCAACGCGAGCTCCGGCGCGCCAGGGCCGATGGACTGGAAACGCCGGACTCGATTGAGGAACGTCTCGCCGCGGCAACCGCCGCCCTGAACCTCGGCCGGGAAGACGAGACCGAACGGCTCGCCAACGCGGTCCTGCGCGACGACCCGGATCAGGAACTGGCGCTCTACCTGCTCGCCGCCGTCGAAGCCCGGCGCGGCCGGCGCGACGATGCCCTGTCGAGGCTGGCGAAGGCCATCCAGATCAGCCCGGAAGTTCGGGCACAAGCCAGACACGACGACGATTTCGAGATTCTCCGCGAGATGGAGGCCTTCAAGCTCCTGACGGAAGGCCCTGCTCCTTCCTGAGAACTGCCGCTTTCCGCTCGGGTGTTTACGCTCCCGTCAAGGCCGGACCGGCCGATAAGACTCATAATTGGTGAGAGTTCAGGACGCCTGCCCGCCCGCCGTTCCGCGGGAACAGGGCCAGGCCTGGGGACATGGATCTCTACGTCGTCATTCTCGCGGCCGGGAAGGGCACCCGGATGAAGTCTGCCCAGCCCAAGGTCGTCCACGCGCTGGCTGGCCGGCCCATCATCGAGCACGTGCTCCGGACCGTGGATGCGCTCCGGGCGGCCCAGACCGTCCTCGTGGTCGGCCACGGCGCCGACCAGGTGAAGGCCGCGCTGGCCGGGCGTCAGGGCCTGCAGTTCGTGATGCAGGCGCCGCAGCTCGGCACGGGCCACGCCGTGCAGCAGACCGAGTCGGTGCTCGGTGATCGCGCGGGCACGTTGCTGCTCCTCTATGGCGACGTCCCGCTCCTGTCGTCGGGCACGCTGCAGCGCCTGCTCGAGAGCCACCGCAACTCGCGCGCGGCCGCGACGGTGCTCACGGCCGAGATCGCCGACCCCTATGGCTACGGGCGCATCGTGCGCGACGCCGACGGTGCGATCGCGCGGATCGCGGAGGAACGCGATGCCTCGGGTGCCGAGCGCGCGATCCGCGAAATCAACAGCGGCATCTACGCCTTCGATCTCGCGCCGCTGTTTCCCGCGCTCCACGAGCTCGAGAGCGACAACGCGCAGGGCGAGCGCTACCTCACGGATCTCGTCGCGCTCTACCGGCGCAAGGGCCTGCGCGTCGGCACGCTGTGCCTCGAGTCGGCCGAGGAGTTGCGGGGCGTCAACAGCCGCGCGGACCTCGCGGACCTGACCGCGGTCGTCCGGGCCCGCAAGAACCGGGCCGTGATGCTGGCCGGCGCAACGCTCGAGGATCCCTCGACGACCTACATCGACGAGGACGTGACCATCGGCGCGGACACGATCATCGGTCCGGGCGTCACCCTCGAGGGCCGCACGACGATTGGCGAGCGCTGCCGCATCCGCGCGGGCGCGCGCCTGACCCACGCGACCGTCGGCCACGACGCGACGATCCTCGACGGCTCCATCGTGATCGACTCGGCCGTCGGCGACGGCGCGGCCGTCGGGCCGTACGCGCACCTGCGGCCGGACTCGACGCTCGGCCCCGGCGCCCGCGTCGGCAACTTCGTCGAGTTGAAGAAGACGACGATGGGCGCGCGATCGAAGGCGAATCACCTCGCCTATCTCGGCGACTCGACCATCGGCGAGGACGTCAACGTCGGCGCCGGCACGATCACCTGCAACTACGACGGCGTGAAGAAGCACCCGACGGTGCTGGAGGACGGCGTGTTCGTGGGCTCGGACTCCCAGCTCGTGGCGCCGGTGCGCGTGGGCAAGGGCGCCTACGTCGCCGCCGGCTCGACCGTCACCGAGGACGTGCCGGCCGACGCGCTCGCGATCTCGCGGAACCGGCAGACCATCAAGCCCGGCTGGGCGGCGGCCCGCCGCGCGGCGCGCCAGAAACCCAAGGCCTGACCTCCCATGTGCGGCATCGTCGGCTACGTCGGCCCCAAGCCCCTCCTGCCCGTCCTGATGGACGGCCTGCGCCGCCTGGAGTACCGCGGCTACGACTCGGCGGGCATCGCGGTCATCCGCGACGGCCAGCTGGAAGTGCGTCGCAGCGCGGGCAAGCTCTCGAACCTCGACGACGTGCTCGCGCGCGACCCGGTGGACGGCCGGTACGGCATCGGGCACACGCGCTGGGCCACGCACGGCCGGCCGACCGAGGAGAACGCGCACCCGCACCGCGACTGCCGCAAGCGCATCGTGGTGGTGCACAACGGCATCATCGAGAACTACCTCGAGCTGAAGCGGCAGCTCACGACCGAGGGCCACACGTTCGTCACCGAGACGGACACGGAGATCGTCGCGCACCTCGTCGAGAAGCACATGCGCGATGACGGGCTGGCGGCCGCGGTACGTCGCGCGCTGGCGGAGCTGCGCGGCCTGTTCGCGCTGGTGCTGGTCTCGGCCGACGACCCGGACACGATCGTCGCCGTGCGCAACGGGCCGCCGGTGGTCGTCGGGCTCGGCGACGGGGAGTACTTCGTCGCGTCGGACATCCCGGCCATCCTCAGCCACACCCGCGAGGTCGTGTTCCTGGACGACGCGGAGATGGCGGTGGTCACGCGCGACGGCGTGACGTTCACCGACTTCGAGGGCCGGCCGCACGACAAGGCGCCGCAGCACATCACGTGGGACCCGGTGCTCGCCGAGAAGGCCGGCTACCGGCACTTCATGCTCAAGGAGATCTACGAGCAGCCGTGGGCCGTGCGTGAGACCGTGCTGGGCCGGACGTCGGTGGAATCCGGCCGCGTGTTCCTCCACGAGATGCAGATCGACGAGCAGGCGCTCGCGTCGATCGAGCGCGTGGTGGTCCTGGCGTGCGGCACGTCCTGGCACGCCGGGCTCGTGGGCAAGTTCCTGATCGAGGCGATCGCCCGGGTGCCGGTCGAGGTGGATTACGGGTCGGAGTTCCGGTACCGCGACCCGATCGTGGACGCGCGGACCCTGGCGGTGGCCATCACGCAGTCGGGCGAGACCGCGGACACGCTCGGCGCGCTGCGCGAGGCGAAGCGGCACGGCGCGCGCAGCGTGGCGATCTGCAACGTGGTCGGCAGCATGGCGACGCGCGAGGCCGAGGGCACGGTGTACACGCACGCCGGCCCGGAGATCGGCGTGGCCTCGACGAAGGCGTTCACGTCGCAGCTCGTGGCCCTGCACCTGCTGGCGCTGGCGATGGGCCAGGCGCGCGGCACGCTGACGCCGGACCGCGCGCGCGGGCTGATCCAGGCGCTCGACCAGCTGCCGCTCGGCCTCGAGCAGACGCTGAAGCTCGACGCGGCCATCGAGGACCTCGCGGGCCGCATCCAGCAGCACCGCGACGCGCTGTACCTGGGCCGCGGGATCAACTATCCCATCGCCCTCGAGGGCGCGCTGAAGCTGAAGGAAATCTCGTACATCCACGCCGAGGGCTACCCGGCGGGCGAGATGAAGCACGGCCCGATCGCGCTCATCGACGAGGACCTGCCGGTCATCGCGCTCGCGGCCGGCGACAACGTGTTCGAGAAGACGCTCGGCAACATCCAGGAGGCCAAGGCGCGCGGCGCGCGCGTCACGGTCGTGACCAACGCCGCGCGCGAGGCCGAGTTCGCGGGCATGCTCGACGCGGATCGCGACGTCGTGCTCGCGGTGCCGGACGCGCATCCGCTCATGCTGCCGGTGCTGCTCGTGGTGCCGCTGCAGCTGCTCGCGTACCACGTCGCCGTCAAGCGCGGCTGCGACGTCGATCAGCCGCGCAACCTGGCCAAGAGCGTCACCGTCGAGTAGCGCCGGCCCCGGCGCGCGGCTGGACCAGCTCGTCCTCGTCCACGCCGTCCGGATACGAGAGCATCAGGTTGTAGCGATCGACCTGCCGGTTGAACCCGGCCACGGCCTCGCGGTCGCGCGCGAGGCGCGCGTTGGCCTCCTCGGCACGGCGGTTGTACGCGTCGCGACGGGCGTTGAGCGCCTCGATCTCGGCGGCGGTCGGCGGCGCGGCCCCCTGGCTGTTGGCCGCCGCGACGCGCGCGTTGAGGTCGGCCACGTCGCGCTCCAGTTCCTGCTGTTCCCGCTGGATCGCCTCGCCCTCGCGCGCCATGGCCTCGTGCTCCGCGTCGAGCCGCGCGGCTTCCTGGTCGAGCCAGGCCCGGAGCTGCGCGCGTTCCGCGTCGGTCGCGACGATGCCCTCGAACGCGCCCTCGGCCGAGAGCCGCCGCAGCTCGGCCTGGAACGCGGCGCCGTGATCGGTCGTCTCGTCGCCGATGGCGTGCAGGTACGCGTGCACCATCTCGTGGCACAGCGCCCGGTCGAGCGCGCGCGGGTCCGATCGCAGGTTCGGGTTGAGCAGCACCACGCTCTTCGACCCGACGTGGCCGAACATGCCCTCGAGCGTGAACGCGTGCTGCGCGAGCGCGCCGACCTCGTCCAGGCGCGATTCCCAGATCACCGGCGTCGCCGGCAGCCGGCCCGCGAAGTGACGCGCGTTGATCTCGGCGAACCGCGAGGTCAGCGACGCATCGCCGGCCGCGTCGATGTTGGCCTCGAGCAGTTCGCGCTGGCGCGCCTCGGCCGGCGAAGCCGCGGGTCGCACACTCGACCGCATCCCGCTCGTGTCGAACGCGCGCCACGACGCCCACCCGGCCGACCCGAGGATGAGCGCGCCGGCCACGAACAGCGTGAGACCAGAGGATCGTCCGCGTGGCGTGCGGAGCGCGGTAGTCGCCGCCACCGGCCCCGGCGCCGTGTCGGGCCGGCCGGCTTGACCGCCGGACGTGTCCATCGACGCCTGGGGACACACGGTCAGCTGACCGCAGCGCGGGCACGCCACGGGGCGTCCCGCGCGGCCATCGGCGGCGTGCACGCCGCCGCGGCAGCGGGCACAGGCAAAGGTAATCACGACCGCGCTCTCGCGGCCCTTGTGGCTGCAAATCCCGATCCGACAGGAAGATGGGGGGAAACGCCGCCGGCGTCCCGAAGTCGGACGCGGCCCGAGCCTGGCGCCTGCCGGATCCCGGGCGGCGATGACGAAACCGTCAGGTGCCGATCGGAACGGCGGCCGCCCGCCCGGGACGCTCGCCGGGTCTCACGCCCGGCGGACGAGGTCGGCCACGTGCCGGGCGAAGGCCGTGGTGCCGGTGACCGGCATGGCCGGCGTGCCAGGGCCGGCGAGGTCCGCCGTTCGCCGGCCCGTTCCGAGCGTTGCCTCGATGGCTGCCACCACCGCGTCCGCTTCCGTCCGGAGCCCCAGCCCGTCGCCGAGCAGCATCGCCGCCGATCCGATCGCGCCGATGGGATTCGCGATGTCGCGCCCGGCGAGGTCGGGCGCCGACCCGTGCACCGGCTCGAAGAGTCCCGCGCCCTCGCCGAGGCTCGCCGACGCGAGCAGGCCGAGCGACCCGCACACGGCGCCGGCCTCGTCCGAGAGGATGTCGCCGAACATGTTCTCGGTGAGCATGACGTCGAAGGCCGCCGGCGCGAGCGCGAGCTTCATCGCGGCCGCGTCCACGTACTCGTGCGTGAGCGTGACGCCGGGATAGGCCTCCGCGAGTTCCGTCACGACCTGGCGCCAGAGCCGCGAGACCTCGAGCACGTTGGCCTTGTCCACGGAGACCAGCCGGCCGCGGCGGCGCCCGGCCAGGTCGAAGGCCACCCGCGCGACCCGCTCGATTTCCGGGCGCGTGTATCGAAGCGTGTTCACCGCGCCCTGGCCATCGGCGTCCAGCCCGCGCGGCTCTCCGTAGTAGAGCCCGCCCGTCAGCTCGCGGACGACGACGAGGTCGGTGCCGTGGAGCACCTCCGGCTTGAGCGGGCCGGCCGACTCGAGCCCGGGCCAGGTGCGCGCGGGACGCAGGTTCGCGAAGACGCCCATCTCGCGGCGCAGCGCGAGCAGCGCGGACTCGGGCCGGCGCCCCGGCGGCTCACGGTCGAAGGCCGGATCGCCGACGGCGCCGAGCAGCACCGCATCGGCCGCGCGGACGGCCGCCAGCGTCTCGTCGGGCAGCGGCGGCCGGCCCTCGCGCAGCGCGGCGCCGCCGATGAGCGCGCGGGAGACGTCCCACGCGTGGCCGAAGCGCGACGCGACCGCGTCGAGCACGGCCGCCGCGGCCTCGATGACCTCGGGGCCGATGCCGTCGCCGGGAAGCAGGACGAGGCGCGCGTTCACACGCCGAAGCCGTAGCCCGCGTCGTGCGGGACCGTCTCGCGGTGGGACTCGACCCGCACGGTCGCGTGGCAGATCTCCACGATCGCGGCGCGCACGTCCGAGTCGGACACGTGGCGATTCCGGTCGGCGATCGACATGAGGTGCACGTAGATCCGGTCGAGGTCGTGCCGCGACGGCGTGACGCCCAGCTCCTGGCAGCGCTGCTGCACCGCGTGCCGGCCGGAGTGCTTGCCGATGACGAGCGTCGATCGCTGCACGCCCACGTCCTCCGGCCGCATGATCTCGTACGTGCGGCGGTCCTTGAGCATCCCGTCCTGGTGGATGCCGGCTTCGTGCGCGAACGCGTTGCGCCCGACGATGGCCTTGTTGGCCTGGACGGCCTCGCCGGTGAGCGCGGTGAGCAGCTGGCTGCTCGCGAACAGCTGGCGCGTGTCGATGCCCGTGTCGAGCGGGAGGCGATCCGCGCGGACGCGCGTCGCCATCACGATCTCCTCGAGCGACGCGTTGCCCGCGCGCTCGCCGACGCCGTTGATCGTGCACTCCACCTGGCGCACGCCGGCGCCGATCGCGGCCAGCGTGTTCGCCACCGCCAGCCCCAGGTCGTCGTGGCAGTGCGCGCTGAAGATCGCGCGGTCGGCGTTCGGCACGCGGGCGATGATCCGCGTGAAGAACTCCGCGATCTCGTCGGGCGTCGAGTAGCCGACCGTGTCCGGCAGGTTGATCGTCGTCGCGCCGGCGTCGATGACCGCCTCGACCACGCGCGCGAGGAAGTCGAAGTCGCTCCGCGTCGCGTCCTCGGCCGAGAACTCCACGTCGTCGGTGTACTGCCGCGCCCGCCGCACCGCGCCCACCGCGGCGTCGAAGCACGCCTCGCGCGTCATGCGCAGCTTGCGGCTGAGGTGGAGGTCGGACGTCGCGATGAACGTGTGGATGCGCCCGCGGCGGGCCGGCGCAATCGACCACGCCGCGCGATCGATGTCACCCGCCGCGCACCGCGCCAGGGCCGCGACCACCGGCCGTTCCACCGCCAGCGCCACCCGCCGCACCGCCTCGGCGTCGTCCTCCGACGCGATCGGGAAGCCCGCCTCGACGATGTCCACGCCCAGCCGCTCGAGCTGCCGGGCCATCTGGACCTTCTCGTCCACCCGGAGCGAGAAGCCCGGCGCCTGTTCCCCGTCGCGCAGCGTGGTGTCGAAGATCACGAGTCGCTCAGCCATGACGGCCAGTCTCGACCAGCGCGTGTGAAGAAGTCAAAGTTATCTTCTTTAGACTAGTAGTAATATTCCTTATACATTTCCATGACTTTCGAGGATCTTCGCGTTTTTGCAGCGGTCGCCGGCGAGCGCAGCTTCTCGCGGGCGGCGCACAAGCTCGGGCGGACCCAGCCCGCCGTGAGCCAGGCCATCCGCCGGCTGGAGGACGAGGCCGGCGAGCGCCTCATCGACCGGTCGGCGCGCGACGGCACGCTGACCGACGCGGGCGACGTCCTGCTCGGCTACGCGACGCGCCTGCTGCGGCTGGCCGACGAGGCGGGCGCGGCGGTCTCGGACCTGCGGAGCGTGCGCGCGGGCCGCGTCGTGATTGGCGCGAACGAGGGCGGCGTCCACGCGGTGCTGCCGCACATCGCCGCCTTCAGCGCCGTGCATCCGTCGGTCCACGTCGAGGTGCGGCGCGTGCACGCGCGCGGTCTGTCGCAGGAGCTGCTGCTCCGCGCCGTGGACTTCGGCGTCTTCACGTTCGCGCCCGACGCGCGCGAGCTGCAGTCGATCCTCATCGGGACGGACGAGCTGGTGCTGCTGGTGGCGCCGTCGCATCCGCTCGCGGGTCGCACGCACGTGACGATGGAGGAGATGGGGCGCCAGACCGTCATCGCGCACAACGACCCGTCGCCGGCGCGCGAGCACGTGCTGCGCCAGTACGAGCGGCGGCACGCGCTGCTGAACATCCGGATGTCGCTGCCGAGCCTGGACGGGATCAAGCGCGCGGTCGAGATGGGCCTGGGCGTCGCGCTGCTGCCCCGCCGGTGCGCGCAGACCGAGATCGCGCGCGGCCAGCTGCTGGCCATCCAGGTGCCCGAACTGCGCGCGCCACGACAGCTCCGGCTCGTCCATCGTCGCGGCGCCGCGCTGTCGCACGCCGCCCGCGCCTTCCTCGACATCGTGCGGGCCGAGCAGGGCGGCGCCGGGGACGCGGACGGGACCGCCGAGGCGGCCGACGTCCGTTGGCCCGACACGCCGGGCGTCAGAACCCCTTCAGATACGGCAGGCGGGCGCGCACGCGCGCCACGTCGTCGTACTGCTCGAGGAGCAGGCCCGTCGCGTCCCACTGGCCGGTGATCAGGGCCTCGCGGCCCATCGGCGGCATGCGGGCCGCGACGTGGACGGGCCCGGCGGTGACCGACTGTGCGTCCACGTCCACGACGACCTCGGTGGCCGGGTCGGCGGCGACCGCCTCGGACAGCCGCGCCAGGTCGTCGCGGTTGACCGTGACGCACGGCAGGCCGATGGCCACCGCGTTCGAGAAGAAGATCTCCGCGAAGGACACGCCGACGATCGCCTGGATGCCATGGAGCGCGATCGCGCGCGGCGCGTGCTCGCGCGAGGACCCGCACCCGAAGTTCGCGCCGGCGACGAGCACCCGGGCGCGCCGCGCCTCGGGCATGTCGAACGGGTGCGGCGTGCCGGCGTCGGCGGCCTGCTGCCGGTCGTCCTCGAACACGTGCGCGCCGAGCCCGTCGAACGTGACCGCCTTGAGGAACCGGGCCGGGATGATGCGGTCCGTGTCGATGTCGTCGCCGGGCAGGACGATCGCGCGGCCCGCGACGCGCGTGATCCGCGACGCCCCGCTCACGACCGGCCCCCCGGCCACGCGCGCACGTCGGTGACCTCGCCGGCGACGGCGGCCGCGGCGACCATGGCCGGGCTCATCAGCAGCGTCCGGCCGGTGGGACTGCCCTGCCGGCCCTTGAAGTTGCGATTCGACGAGGAGGCCGCCATCTCGCGACCCTCGAGCCGATCCGGGTTCATCGCCAGGCACATCGAGCAGCCGGCGCCCCGCCAGTCGAAGCCGGCCTCGCGGAAGATCGCGTCGAGGCCTTCCTGCTCGGCCGCGGCCCGCACGGCCTGCGAACCCGGCACGACCAGGGCGCGGACGTGTGTCGCGACCCGGTGGCCGCGGACGACGCGCGCGGCCTCGCGCAGGTCGGACAGCCGGCCGTTGGTGCACGAGCCGATGAACGCGACGTCGATCTTCGTGCCGGCCATCCGCTGGCCGGGCCGGAAGTCCATGTAGGCCAGGGCCTCGGCCGTGGCCTCGCGGTCCGGCCCCTCGACGGCCGCCGGATCGGGCAGCGTGCCGTCCACGCCCACCGACTGGCCGGGGTTGATGCCCCAGGTCACCGTCGGCGCGATGTCGGCCGCGTCCATCCGGACCAGGTCGTCGTACGGCGCGCCGGGATCCGAGGCCAGGCCGCGCCACCAGGTGGCGGCCCGCTCGAAGTCGTCGCCCGCCGGCGCGAACCGTCGCCCGCGCAGGTAGGCGATCGTGGTCTCGTCCGGATTCACGTACCCGATCCGCGCGCCGCCCTCGATGGACATGTTGCAGATGGTCATCCGCTCGTCCATCGACAGAGCGTCGATCGCCTCGCCCGCGTATTCGTAGGCGAACCCCGCGCCGCCCTTCACGCCGAGCCGGCCGATGATCGTGAGGATGACGTCCTTGGCGTAGACGCCCGGCGCGAGCGCGCCGTCCACCTCGATGCGGCGCACCTTGAGCGGCGCCATCGCCAGGCACTGCGACGCCAGCACGTCGCGGACCTGCGAGGTGCCGATGCCGAACGCCAGCGCGCCGAACGCGCCGTGCGTGGACGTGTGGCTGTCGCCGCAGGCGATCGTCATGCCGGGCTGCGTGAGGCCCAGCTCCGGGCCAATCACGTGGACGATGCCCTGCGCGCCGCTCGTGAGGTCGAACAGCGGAATCCCGTGCCGGCGGCAGTTCGCCTCGAGCGACGTCGTCATCGTCTCGGCCATCGCGTCGGCGAAGGGCCGCACCTGCGCGAGGGTCGGGACGATGTGGTCGACGGTCGCGAAGGTGCGGTCGGGCGCGCGCACGGTCCAGCCCCGCGCGTCGAGCTCGGCGAACGCCTGCGGGCTGGTGACCTCGTGGACCAGGTGCAGGCCCACGAACAGCTGCGTCTGGCCCGTCGGCAACCGCCGCACGGCGTGCAGGTCCCAGACCTTCCCGAACAGCGTCTGTGCCATCCCGCCCGAATGGTAGCAGGAAGAAGCGCCGCGCATCGGGGCATGGGGGTTGCTTATGGGAGGGCACCGGGCGTTGGGCACTGGGCACTCGGCGGACGCATCTCGACACCGCTGCCGTGCCCGACGACGGCTTCTCCCTGCGAGAAATGACGGCCCTTTTGCCGTTCCACCGCCGGTCTCCGTAGCCGGCCCACGACGCTCGAGGAGGTTCAAGGCATGGCAGATCCTGCAATGAAGCCGTCCAGCGAAGTACGCAGTTTTCGCGATCTCCTGGTCTGGCAGCTCGCCATGGACCTGGCCGTCAGGGTGAGGAGGCTGGCGGCCACGCTGCCGCCGGAGGAGCGGTTCGAGCTCGGTCGGGAGATTCGACGCTCGTCAACCTCGATCCCATCGAATATCGCGGAAGGCTTCTGTCGTCACTCGCGACGGGCCTATCGCGCGCATGTCACCATTGCCCTGGGATCGGGTGGCGAACTCGCCACGCAGCTCGAGCTCGTCAGACGCCTCGGATACCTGCCCGAGTCCGAATGCGCTCCCGTGCTGGCCGACACGGAGACCGTCAGCCGCCTGGCGCAGGGACTCTGGAGATCGCTCGCGCCGGCAGGTGATGGCGAGCCGGGACATAATGTGAAGGCTCGACCTCGCTAGCCAGTGCCCAGTGCCAGACGCCCAGTGCCAGACTCGATGAGTGCCCTGAACTCCCTCAATCCCGCCCAGCGCGACGCCGTGCTCCACGAGACCGGGCCGCTGCTCATCCTCGCCGGGGCCGGATCCGGGAAGACGCGGGTGATCACGTTCCGGATCGCGAACCTGATCCAGGAAGGACACGCGCGGGCCGGCGAGATCCTGGCGGTGACCTTCACCAACAAGGCCGCCGAGGAGATGCGGTCGCGCGTGGAACAGCTCGTCGGCGAGGACTGCCGCCAGGTGTGGCTCTCGACGTTCCACGCCCTGTGCGCGCGGCTGCTGCGTCGCGAGGCGCCGGCCATCGGGCTGACGCGCGACTTCGTGATCTACGACTCGTCGGACCAGCTCTCCGTCGTCAAGCGCGCGATGAAGGCCCTCGACGTGGACGACAAGCTGATCCAGCCCCGCGCGGCCCTGTCGCGGATCAGCCAGGCGAAGAACCGCATGGAGAGCCCCGCCGACCTGAAGTCCGGCGGCTGGAACCTGCGCGACCAGCAGATCGGCCGAATCTACGAGCACTACCTCCGGGCCCTGGAGGACGCCGGCGCGCTGGACTTCGACGACCTGCTGCTGAAGACGGTGGACCTGTTCGAGCACAGCGAACGCGTCCGCCAGACCTACGCGCACCGGTTCCGCTACGTCCTCGTGGACGAGTACCAGGACACGAACCGGCCGCAGTACCTGCTGATCCGGCGGCTGGCCGAGGTGCACCGCAACCTGTGCGTGGTCGGCGACCCGGACCAGTCGATCTACAAGTGGCGCGGCGCCGACCTGCGCAACATCCTCGACTTCGAGCAGGACTTCCCCGACGCGCGCATCGTGCGGCTCGAGCAGAACTACCGGTCCACGCAGGTCATCCTCGACGCGGCCTCCGCGGTCATCAGCAGGAACCGCAACCGCAAGGACAAGCGGCTGTGGACCGACCAGGAGGGCGGCGCGCGAATCACGGCCTACCGCGCGGGCGACGAGATCGAGGAGGCCGACTTCATCACCCGCGCGATCCGCGAGTCCGTCGCCCGGAGCGCCGAGATGCTCGCGGTGCTGTACCGCACCAACGCCCAGTCGCGCGCGATTGAAGACGCGCTCATGCGCGAGAGCGTGCCGTACCGCATCATCGGCGGCGTCCGGTTCTACGAGCGCCGGGAAATCAAGGACACGCTCGCCTACCTGCGCCTGCTGATCAACCCGCACGACGACGTGAGCCTGCGGCGGGTGATCAACGTGCCGGCGCGCGGCGTCGGCAAGAGCGTGATGGACGCGCTCGATCAGGTCGCGCTCGAGGAGACGGTGGACGACACCCCCCTCCTGAACGCCGGCCTGCAGCCCGTACAGCAGCCACGGTCGCTCTGGAGCCGGCTCGTCGCCGCCGTCGACCGGCGCCTGGTGTCGCCGCGGGCGCAGACCTCCCTTCGGGCGTTCCGGGAGATCATCACGGGCCTCGTCGCCGAGGCCGGGACGGCCACCGTCTCGACCACGATCGGCCTCGTGCTGGACCGCACCGGCTATCTCCGCAGCCTCCGCGACGAGCACTCCGAGGAGGCCGAGGCGCGCATCGAGAACCTGATGGAGCTGGTCTCGGCCGCGCGCGAGTACGAGGCCCGCGAGGCGGATGCGTCACTCGGCGGGTTCGTCGATCGGCTGTCGCTGCTCTCCGAGGCCGACGAGGCCGACGGCGCGCGCGAAGCGCGCGTGTGGCTGATGTCGATGCACGCCGCCAAGGGCCTCGAGTTCCCCACCGTCATCGTCGCCGGCATGGAGGAGGGCCTGTTTCCCCATTCGCGCGCGGCCGAGAGCGAGGAGGACGTCGAGGAGGAACGCCGCCTGTGCTACGTCTGCCTGACGCGGGCCCGTCAGAAGCTGATCCTGACGAGCGCCGCCCGGCGGCGGATCTTCGGCGAGTACCAGGGCACGGAACCGTCGCGGTTCCTCGACGAGATTCCGGCGGAGCTCGTCGATCGGATCGAGCCGGTCGCCCCCACGCCCCGCTGGCAGAGCGGCTACGAGCTGCGCAATCCCTACGGCCGCCGGTACGGCGGCGGTGGACGCGGGCGCGCGCGCGACGGCCAGTCGGGCGGGTTCAACTACGAGGACGAGGACCAGTCGGCGCCCGGCGGCGTCCGCAACGGGATGCGCGTCCGCCATCGCCAGTTCGGCACCGGGACCGTCGTCGCGGTGGAGGACACCGGCGACGACGTGAAAGTCACCGTCAAGTTCGCGTCGGTCGGGACGAAGAAGCTGATGGCCCGCTACGCGAACCTGGAACCTGCCTAGGCGTTCCCCGCAGGCTCCGCCGTTCAGTCGTCCGTGCCGGTTCCGTCATCCGCACCGGCCGTGTCGGCCGTGTCGGCGATGTCGGCGATGTCGGCCCCGGTGCTCCCCCCGGCCGCACCCTCGCCATCGGCGCCCGCGTTGCCCGCAAGGCTCCCGCCGCCGGCATCACCGTTCTCGCCGTTCTCCTCGGGCTCGCTGAGCGTCGCGATCGAGACGAGGCGGTCGCCCTCGGCCAGGTCCATCAGGCGCACGCCCTGGGTGTCGCGGCCGATGGGCCGCAGGTCGGCGACGCGCATCCGGATGATCTGGCCCTGCTCGGTGACGAGCAGCAGCTCGTGCCGGTCCGTCACGCAGGCGAGGCCGACGACCGGGCCGTTGCGGTCGCTCGCCTGCATGTTCTTCAGGCCGATGCCGCCGCGCGTCTGACGACGGTACTCCGAGACGTCGGTCCGCTTGCCGTAGCCGTTCTCGCAGACGGTGAGCAGCGTGCCGTCCTCGGTCACGGCTTCCATGGCGACGACCTGGTCACCCTCGCGCAGGTGCATGCCGCGGACACCCCGGGCCGTGCGGCCCATCGTCCGGGCGTCGGCCTCGGCGAACCGGATCGCCATGCCGTTGCGCGAGCCGAGCACGAGGTCGCGTGAGCCGTCGGTCTCCGCCACCCCGATCAACCGGTCGTCGTCGTCGATCTGGATGGCGATGATGCCGGCCGACCGCGGGTTGGAGAAGGCCTTGAGGTCGGTCTTCTTGATCACGCCCTGGCGCGTGCCCATGACGATGAAGCGCTGGCCTTCTTCGTCCGGGAAGTCCTGCACGCGCAGCAGCGCCGCGATGCGTTCGTCGGCGGCCATGTGCACCAGGTTCGCGATCGCCTTCCCCTTCGAGCTCCGCGAGACCTCGGGGATGTCGTACACGCGCAGCCAGTAGCACCGGCCCCGGTCGGTGAAGATGAGGATGAACGCGTGGGTGTTCGCCACGAACAGGTGGCGGACGACGTCTTCCTCCCGCGTCTGCATCCCGATCAGGCCCTTGCCGCCCCGGCGCTGCTGCCGGTAGGCATCGAGCGCGGTGCGCTTGATGTAGCCGGTGTTCGTCGCGGTGATGACGACGTCCTCGTCGGCGATGAGGTCCGTGACGCGGAATTCACCGCTCTCCTCGATGATGTCGGTGCGCCGCGCGTCGCTGTACTTGTCGCGAACGGCGATGAGCTCGTCGCGGACGATGCCGATGATCAGGTCATCGCTCGAGAGGATCTCGCGCAGCTTCGCGATGAGCGCCACCAGCTCGGCCAGCTCGTCGAGGATCTTCTGCCGCTCGAGGCCGGTCAGGCGCTGGAGCTGCATGTCGAGGATGGCCTGCGCCTGGATCACGGTCAGGCCGAACTGCTCGACGAGGCCCACGCGCGCCTCGGCCGGGTTGCGGGCCGCGCGGATGAGCGCGATGACCGCGTCCAGGTGGTCGAGGGCGATCTTCAGGCCCTCGAGGACGTGGGCCCTGGCCTCGGCCTTGCGCAGCTCGAACTCGGTGCGCCGGCGCACCACGTCGCGCCGGAACTCGATGAAGTGCTCGACGACCTGCAGCAGCCCGAGCACCTTCGGCCGGCCGCCCACGATCGCGAGCAGCGTGATGCCGAAGCCCGTCTGCAGCTTCGTGTGCTTGTAGAGGTTGTTCAGGACGACGTCGGGCAGCTCGCCGCGCTTCAGGTCGATGACGATGCGCATGCCCTCGCGGCTCGACTCGTCGCGGATGTCCGAGATACCCTCGAGCCGCTTGTCGTTGACCTGCGCGGCGATGTCCTCGATGAGGCTCTTCTTGTTGACCTGGTACGGAATCTCGGTGACCACGATCGAGACGCGGTCGTTGCGATGCTCCTCGAACGTCGCCTTGCCGCGCACGGTGAGGCCGCCGCGCCCGTCCTTGTAGGCGCGGTAGATGCCCTCGCGGCCGACGATCGTGCCGCCGGTCGGAAAGTCGGGGCCGGGCACGAGCTGCAGCAGCGCACGGAACCGGTCCTCGCGCGGCGCGGTCCGACGGTCGATCACGGCGATGACCCCGTCGAGGATCTCCCGCATGTTGTGCGGCGGGATGTTGGTCGCCATGCCGACCGCGATGCCGGTGGACCCGTTGACCAGCAGGTTCGGGAACGGCGCCGGGAAGACGACCGGCTCGTCGGTGGTCTCGTCGAAGTTGGGCCGCGTGTCGACGGTGTCCTTGTCGAGATCGGCCATCATCGCCTCGGCCAGCGGCTTCAGCCGGGCCTCGGTGTAGCGGTACGCCGCGGGCGGGTCGCCGTCGACCGACCCGAAGTTGCCCTGCCCGTCCACCAGCGGGTAGCGCATGTTGAAGTCCTGCGCCAGGCGCACGAGCGTGTCGTACGCGGGCGCGTCCCCGTGCGGGTGGTAGTTGCCGATGACCTCGCCGACGATCTTGGCGCACTTGCGGTACGCGCGGTTCGACGCGAGCCCCATCTGCCGCATCGCGTAGAGCACGCGCCGGTTCGCGGGCTTCAGGCCGTCGCGCACGTCGGGAAGCGCCCGCCCGATGATCACGCTCATCGCGTAATCCATGTACGAGCGCTTCATCTCGTCTTCGATGTTGACGGGCAGGCGGGTCAGGTCGTTGTCCATATCGGGGGCTGTCGCGGTGCGGTGGTCCTCGGGGCCGGTCGCTGGAGTCGGGACCGGTCGCTAGATGTCGAGGTTCTTCACGTCGAGGGCGTTCTCCTCGATGAACTTCCGGCGCGGCTCGACCTGGTCACCCATGAGCGTGGTGAACATCAGGTCGGCCTCGGTGTGATCCTCGGCGCGGACCTGCAGCAGCGTCCGCTTGGCCGGGTCCATCGTCGTCTCCCACAGCGTGTCCGGGTTCATCTCGCCGAGGCCCTTGTAGCGGTTGATCGCGAGGCCGCGGCGGCCCGCGGCGACGAAGAACTCGACGAGGTCGTCGAGGTCGTCCACCAGCCGGTCGGTGTCCCGCCCGGTCGTGGCGGCCCGGCCGGCCGGCGATGTCGCGGGTGACTCCGCCGGCGGCACGGCGGCCTCGGCGGCGTCGGGCGCCGTCTCGTCGGTCGCGCCCTCCGCATCGGCCGACTCGACCTCGGCGGCCTTGGCGGCGGTCCGGATGGTGACCGGGCCGGCGATCAGGTCGCGGACGTCCGCGTACGCGGCCGCCAGCGTGCGGAACTCGCCCGTCGTCACGAAGTCGAGATCGAGCCGGTGTCGCCGGCCGTAGCCGGCGGTGCGGTCCTCGAGCTCGACGGCGAGCGCCTGGTGCTCGGTGTCCTCGACGACGCGTGCCTCGACGCCTGGCGTGCGCAGGTGCGCCGCCAGCGCCTCGACGGCCTCCGGGTTCGCCCAGAACGCCTTGTCACGCGCCTCGCCCTCGAGCAGCGCGAGGATCGCGCGGCGGAACGGACCACGGCGCTCGACGATCTGCAGGAGCTTGCGGAACGTCATGAGCTTCTCGAGGCGGATCTCCAGCTCGCGGCCGGTGATCTCGCGCCCCGAGGCCAGCACGACCGTGCGCGACTCGGCGGCCCGGCGGATCAGGAACGCCTCCAGCTCGCGCTCGTCGCGGATGAACGTCTCCTGCCGACCGCGCTTGGCGCGGAAGAGCGGCGGCTGGGCGATGTAGATGTGGCCGCGGTCCACCAGCTCGCGCATCTGCCGGTAGAAGAAGGTCAGCAGCAGCGTGCGGATGTGCGACCCGTCCACGTCGGCGTCGGTCATGATGATGACGCGGTGGTACCGGAGGCGCGACGCGTCGAACTCGTCCTGGCCGATGCCGCACCCGAGGGCCGCGATGAGCGTGCGGATCTCCTCGTGGCTGAGCATCTTGTCGAACCGGGCCTTCTCGACGTTGAGGATCTTGCCCTTGATGGGCAGGACGGCCTGGAAGCCGCGATCGCGGCCCTGCTTGGCCGAGCCGCCGGCCGACTCGCCCTCGACGATGTACAGCTCGCTCTTCGCCGGGTCGCGTTCCTGGCAGTCGGCGAGCTTGCCGGGCAGCGCGGTGTTGTCGAGCGCGCCCTTGCGGCGCACGAGGTCGCGGGCCTTGCGGGCCGCCTCCCGGGCGAGCGCCGCGTCGACGGCCTTCATGATGATCCGCTTCGCGACCGCCGGCGTCTCCTCGAGGAAGGCGCCGAGCCGCTCGTTCATGATCGCCTCGACGATGCCCTTGACCTCGGTGTTGCCGAGCTTGGTCTTCGTCTGGCCCTCGAACTGCGGCTGCGGGATCTTGACCGAGACGACCGCGGTCATGCCCTCGCGGATGTCGTCGCCCGAGACGCTCTCGGACAGCTTGTCCGCCAGGTTGTTGCGCGACGCGTAGGCGTTGATTGTGCGCGTGAGCGCGGCCCTGAACCCGGAGAGGTGCGTGCCGCCCTCGGTCGTGTTGATGTTGTTCGCGAACGTGTACGTGGCCTCGGTGTAGCCGTCGTTCCACTGGACCGCGATCTCGCAGACGATCCCGTCGCGCTCGCCGGTCATGTAGATCGGCGCGTCGTTGACCACGGTCTTGTTCTTGTTCAGGTACTCGACGAACTCGCGGATGCCGCCCTCGTAGAGGAACCGGTGGCTCTTGCCGGCGCGCTCGTCCTCGATCTCGATCGTCACGCCGGCGTTGAGGAACGCGAGTTCCCGCAGCCGCTGCGACAGGATGTCGAAGCTGAAGTCCACGGTCTCGAAGACCGCCCCGTCGGGCTTGAAGGTGATTTTCGTCCCGCGCTTCTCGGTGGTGCCGGTGACGTAGAGGTCGCCCATGGGCGTGCCGCGCTCGTAGCGCTGCTGGTGGACGTGGCCGTTGCGCCAGATCTCCAGCTCGAGCCACTCCGACAGCGCGTTGACGACCGACACGCCGACGCCGTGCAGGCCGCCGGAGACCTTGTACGCGGCGTTCTCGAACTTGCCGCCGGCGTGCAGCACCGTCAGCACGACCTCGGCCGCGGGGCGGCCGCTCTCGTGCATGTCCACGGGGATGCCGCGTCCGTCATCGACGACCGTCACGGAGCCGTCGATGTGGATCGTGACCTTGATGTTCCGGCAGTGACCGGCGAGCGCCTCGTCGATCGAGTTGTCCACGACCTCGTAGACGAGGTGGTGCAACCCCAGGGGCCCGGTCGAGCCGATGTACATCGCCGGGCGCTTCCGGACGGCCTCGAGCCCCTCGAGGACCTTGATCTTGTCGGCGCCGTAATCGTCCTGGGCCGGCGGGACGCCCCCGGCAGGCGGCGTCCCTTCGGGCCCCACTGGCTGGTATTCCGAGTTCGACATGCGCGGCCTAGATCCTCATCGGCATGATCACGTAGGTGTAGTCGTACCCTTCCGCGCCGATGGGCTTCACGACGGCCTGGCTCATCTCGTCCTTGAACTCGAGCTGGACCTGTTCGGTCTCCACCACGTTGAGGAAGTTGTCGACGTAGTCGGCGTTGAAGCAGATCTGGAGGCCGGCGCCCTCGTACTCCACCGGCAGCACCTCGTGCGCCTCGCCCACTTCCGGCGTGCTCGAGGTGATCTCGACCTGGTCCTTGCCGATGACGAACTTCACGGCCTTCGAGCGCTCGTTCGACAGCAGCCGCACGCGGCGCACCGCGGCGCTCAGCCGGTCGCGATCGAAGACGATCTGTTTGTCGTTGTTCTTCGGAATGACCCGCTCGTACGCGGGGAAGTTGGCGTCGATCTTCCGCGAGATGAGCAGCCGGCCACCCGCGCGGAAGAACAGGTGGTTCTCGCCCTGCGAGAACTCCACCGACTCGCCGCCGTCCACCAGGCGGGCCACCTCGTTGAGCGTCTTGCGCGGCAGCAGCACGTCGCTCTTCGCGCCCTTGCCCGGCGACTCGTGGATGCTGATGAAGGCCAGCCGGTGCCCGTCGGTCGCGACCATGCTCATCGAGTCCGGCCGCAGCACGAGCTGCGCGCCGTTCAGGAAGTAGCGCGTGTCCTCACTGGTGATCGCGAACCGCGTGTGCGTGATCATCCGCTTCACGGCCGCGCCCGGCAGCACCGCCTCCGGCTTGCCCGACTCCTGCGGCGGCGTCGGAAACTCGCTCGCCGGCAACGTCTGCATCCGCGACTCGAACCGATCCGCCGCGACCGTCACGCTCTTGCCGCCCTTGTCCTCCTCGATCCGAATCTCCGTGTCCGGCAGCGCGTTGACGATCTCGAAGAGCTTCTTCGCCGGCAGCGTCAACGTGCCCGGCTTGCTGACGGTCGCCTCACACTGGCTGCGCAGCCCGACGTCGAGATCCGTCGCGAGCAGCGACACCTGATCCTTCGTCGCGTCGATCAGCACGTTGGCCAGAATCGGAATCGTGTTCTTCCGCTCGACGATGCCTTGCAGGAGCGACAGTTCTTTCAGCAGGTCGTTCTTGCGGACAACGAGTTCCATGGGTGGGGCGACCTCGGCTCTGAGCCCGCTCGATTGTGGCGGGGATCTGTCTCACCTTCGGAAGAGAAGAAAGACAGAGAATTATAGCAGGAATAAGGGCCTGTTGGTACTGCCCTCGAGCCAGACAAAAGCCTTTTTTTTCAAGGAATTAGGGTGTGGAAGATCCTGTGGATGTCCGGCCTGGGATCCGCCCCTGTACCTGTGAGGATCCAGGCCTCCCGACCACCTCCACACGCGTCCACAGCCCGTCCACAGCCGGAGCCTGTGGAGGCTCCGATCCGGACCCGGGTCGAGGGCCGGATCGAGCCCGTTCCGCGCTAGCGGAACGACTCCAGCAGGGTGTTGATCTGGCTGTTGAAGGCCGAGTCCTTCTGGCGCAGTTCCTCCACCCGCCGGATGGAGTGAATCACGGTCGAGTGGTGCTTGCCGCCGAAGCTCTTCCCGATTTCGGGCAGCGAGGCGGCCGTGAGCGTCTTGCAGAGGTACATCGCGATCTGCCGCGGCAGGGCGATCGACTTCGAGTTGTTGCGCGACTTGAGTTCGGTCAGCTTCAACTGGAAGTACTCGGCGGTGAACTTCTGGATCATGTCGATCGTGACCGCCCGATCCTCGTGCTTGAGCACGTCGCGCAGGACTTCCTGGGCGAGCGCCATGGAGAGATCGCGGCCGGTCAGCGAGGCGTAGGCCAGCAGGCGGATGAGCGACCCTTCGAGTTCGCGGATGTTCGACTTGATCCGGCCCGCGATGTACAGCGCCACGTCGTCGGGCAGGGACACCCCTTCCGCCTCGGCTTTTCGCGTCAGAATCGCGATTTTCGTCTCGAGATCCGGCGACTGGATGTCCGCGATCAGGCCCCACTCGAAGCGGCTGCGAAGCCGTTCCTCGAGTTCGCTGATCTGGTGCGGCGGACAGTCGCTGCTCAGCACGATCTGCTTCTGCGCGTCGTAGAGCGCGTTGAACGTGTGGAAGAACTCCGTCTGCGTCCGTTCCTTGCCGACGATGAACTGGATGTCGTCGACCAGCAGGACGTCCACCGATCGATAGCGCTCACGGAACTCGAGGATGCGGTCGTAGCGAATCGCGTTGACCACCTCGTTCATGAACCGCTCGGCCGAGATGTAGGTGAGCTTGTGCCCCTGGTTGTGCGTCAGCACGTACTGGCCGATCGCGTGCATCAGGTGCGTCTTGCCGAGGCCGACGCCGCCGTAGAGAAACAGCGGGTTGTACGAACGCGAGGGCGCCTCGGCCACCGCCCGGCAGGCCGCATGCGCGAACTGGTTCGAAGCGCCGACGATGAAGGTCTCGAAGGTGTAGCGGGGACTGAGCCCGGCGATTTCCCCGGCGCTGGCCGCCTGGAAGTCCTCGGCGACCTCGGAATCCGCCTCCGGGGTGCCCTGGGGGGAAGGCGGCGGCGCGGCGGAGGCCGCGTCGGCCTCGGTCAGGAACGCCACCTGGGCCTCGGGCCGGCCGACCTCGGCCAGGGCCTCCCGGATGATGCCGGTGTAGTGCTTGGTCAGCCAGTCGATGACCATCGGATCGGTCACCCGGACGGTGATCGTGACGCCATCATCGCCGCCGAAGGCCGTCTGGCGGAACCAGGTGAAGTACGTGTACCGATTGACTTTGGTCTCGATGCGATTGAGGGTCTCGTCCCAGATCGTGCCGCCCATGCCGTGCTTACCCGTTCTTCCGAGACGTCTGTCGCCGAGGGGGACCTTCTAACCCATTTGTTTACATGGGTTTGAGGGTACAGTTCAGAAAACGCCGATTTCCACAGGTTTTTCCACAGGTGTGGAAAACTGGCCCGCCGCCGGCTCCGGCTCCTGGGGAAGGCTGGCGAATCTACCACAGGGTTCAGGGCCTGACAACGCGACCGGGGCCTCCCGCATCGGGCACCACAATCCCTTGTGGCAGGCCAAGGAACCGTCCAGATCCCGCCTGGCGGCCATGCAACTGCCACGTTGACAGGGGTTTGGGAGGGCCGCTACGATTGGTGTTTCTTCCGGGCTCCGTGTGCCCGGCCGGGAGCCCCGATGAAGCGCACGTTTCAACCCAATCGCCGTCGCCGCCGGCGCACGCACGGATTCATGGTGCGGATGCGTACCAAGAACGGCCGCCTCGTGCTCAAGCGGCGCCGGGCCAAGGGTCGGAAGCGGCTCACCGTTTCCACGTCCTGAGGCGCGGCCTCTCGATCGAGCTGGCGACGGGCGTCTCCAGCGGAGTCCCCTTCGCCTGTTCCTGAATGTCCCAGCGGTTCGGCCCAGACGTTCGCCTGCGGAAGCGCAGCGAGTTCCAGCTCGTTCAGCAGCAGGGCCGCCGTGTTTCCACGCGATGCCTGATCGTGCTCGGCCACCCCAACACGCTCGGTCACGACCGGCTGGGCATCATCGCGTCGCGGCGGTTCGGCGGCGCGGTGGTCCGGTCGCGCGCGAAGCGCCGGCTGCGGGAAGTGTTCCGGCTGCGCGAACCGGATCGTGGCTCGTCGCGATCGCTCGACATCGTGGCGATCCCGAAGCGTGACATGCTGACGGCGCCGCTCGCGCTCGTGGGCCAGGACCTGGCATCCGCCGTCGAACGACTGAGGCGAGGCAGCGCATCCCATGCCATCGCCTGAACCTCATCCCTGGGGCGTCCGTCTGGGCGTGACGCTCGTCCACGCCTATCAGCTGCTGCTCTCCCCGTTCGTCGGCGGTGCATGCCGCTTCGAGCCGTCGTGCTCGAAGTACGCGGTGGAGGCGCTCGAACGACACGGCCTGCTGCGCGGGACGTGGCTCGCCGTGCGGCGCCTCATGCGCTGCCATCCGTTTGCCGCGCCCGGGATCGATCCGGTGCCGCCGCGCGAGGCCGACGCCTCGCGTCATCACCCTGAGGTTCAACGCACCCGCTGATGGAAAAGCGCGTCTTCCTGGCCATCTTCCTGAGCTTCGTGGTGCTCGCGCTCTACCAGATGTTCCTGGCGCCGCCGCCGGAACCGGCGCTGGTACCGCCCGCCGCGTCCGGTCCCGCGAGCGCGGGGACGGGCGGCCCGGCGGCGCCCACCGGCCCGGCGCCGACGACGCCCCAGGCCGCGCCGGACACCGCCGCACCCGCCTCCGGGCGTGACGCCGCGACGCCGGTCCCCGCGACGGCCGAGGGCCCGCAGGCCGCGCCGCTCGTCGCCGACACGTCCGCGCGCGAGATCGTCGTCGAGACCGAGTACGTCCGCGCGGTGTTCGACACGCGCGGCGCCGTGCTGAAGAGCTGGCAGCTCAAGAAGTTCTCGCAGACGCAGGGCCAGACCGCATTCCTCGAGCTGGTGCCGCCGGACCTGCCCGACGGATACGTCAAGCCGTTCACGCTCGCCACGACCGACGCGTCGCTCACGACGACGATGGCGCAGGCGCTCTTCAAGCCGAGTTCCGACGGCCCGTTGACGCTCGGCACCGCGGCCGGCACGCTGACGTTCCAGTACTCGGACACGTCCGGGCTGAACGTGCGGAAGACGTTCCACTTCCAGCCGGAGGACAAGCCGTACCTGCTGAACGTGGAGGCCGCCATCGACGTGAAGGGCACCGCGCTGCCGGTGACGATTCGCTGGGGCCCCGCGCTCCACGACGGCCACCACCCGCGCGGCGCCCGCCAGGTGCCGGTCCGCGCGCTGCTCTTCCACGACGGGTCCGCCGAGCGCATTGCCGCCTCCACGCTGGCCGAGACGCCGCACTACGAGGGCGATTACGCGTTCGTGGGCGTCGACGAGCAGTACTTCATGACGACCGCCCTGCCGGGCGGCAAGCGGCTGTCGGTCGACTACGAGCCGATTTCCATCCCGTCGCCCGACCCCGGGGAGACGACGCCGCGCACGTTCATCGCCTACCGGCTGAATCTGCAGCCGGGCATGGGCGCGCTGCCCTTCTACCTCGGGCCGAAGGACTTCGACGTCCTGCGCGCGGTGGACCCGCAGTTCGTGCGCGCGATCGACTTCGGCATCTTCGCCTGGCTCGTGGTGCCGATGCTGCAGGCGCTCAAGTGGCTGCACGGCTACGTGGGCAACTACGGCTGGTCAATCGTGCTGCTCACGGTGCTGATCAACCTGGTGATGCTCCCGCTGCGGCACCGCAGCATGGTCTCGATGCGCAAGATGCAGGCCCTGCAGCCCGAGATCAAGGCGATCCAGGAGCGCTACGCGAAGTACAAGATCACCGACCCCGAGCGCCAGAAGATGAACACGGAGATGATGGCGCTCTACAAGCAGAAGGGCGTCAACCCGGCCAGCGGCTGCGTGCCGATGCTGCTGACCATGCCGGTCCTCTTCGCCTTCTACGCGATGCTGCAGGTGGCGATCGAACTGCGCCACGCGCCCTTCTTCGGCTGGATCCACGACCTGTCCACCATGGACCCGTTCTACGTGTGGCCGCTGCTCATGGGCGCGACGATGTTCTGGCAGCAGCGGATCACGCCGACCACGGCCGACCCGACCCAGGCGAAGATCTTCATGATGATGCCGGTGATCTTCACCTTCACCTTCCTGTGGTTCCCGGTCGGCCTCGTGATCTACTGGCTCACGAACAACCTGATGGCCATCGGCCAGCAGTACGTGACGAACCGCCTGATGGGCACCCCGCCGGCCCGCGTGCTCCGCGCGAGCGGACCGCCGAAGGGCGGCCGGGCCGGCCCGGCGGGCGGCAGGTCGTAGAATGCCCAGGACATGAGCCCAGATCTCGATACCCAGGTGCGGGAGTTCGTCCAGCAGGTCGTCGAGGCCATGGGCCTCTCGGTGGACGGCGAGTTCGAGGAGACCCCCGACAACATCCGCCTGAACCTGACCGGCGACGATGCCGAGGTCCTGCTGCGTCGCAAGGGCGAGGCCCTCGACGCGCTGCAGGTGATCGTGAACACCGCGTTCCGTCGCGATGCCCGCGGCGACCGCCACTACGTCGTCGACGCGCTCGGCTACCGCAAGGGCAAGGACGAGGAGCTGCGGCAGATGGCGCGCTTCCTGATGGACAAGGCGCTCACGACCGGCACGCCGCAGGAAGTCGGCCCGCTCAACCCGTACGCCCGGCGCCTCGTGCACCTCGAGGTCTCCGCGAACACCGCGTTGTCCTCCGAGAGCATCGGCGACGCCTTCCTCAAGACCGTCGTCATCTCCCGCAAGTCCGGCTGAGGCCGGCGCCAGCCCGGTGGCCTTCTCCACCGACGACACGATCGTCGCGATTGCCACGCCCGACGGGCGCGGCGGCCTCGGCGTGGTCCGCGTGTCGGGGACGGACGCCGTCCGCCTCGTGTCCGGCAGCCTGGACCGGACGGCCCCGCTCGAGCCGCGGCACGCGACCTTCGCGCACCTCATGGACCGGGTGACCGCGGTGCCGCGCGCCATCGACGAGGTCGTGGTCACCTGGTTCGCGGCGCCGGCGTCGTACACCGGCGAGGACGTCGTCGAGATCGCCGGGCACGGCAGCCCCGTCCTGCTCCGGCAGATCGTCGCCGGGTTGATCCGTGCCGGGGCGCGCCTCGCCGAGCCCGGCGAGTTCACGTTGCGCGCGTACCTCAACGGTCGCCTCGACCTCGTGCAGGCCGAGGCGGTCGCCGATCTCGTGGACGCCGTCACGCCGGCGCAGTCGCGCGCGGCCATGGATCAGCTGCAGGGCACGCTCACCGCCGACATCGGCCGCGCCGGCGCGGCGCTCTTCGACCTGGCCGCGCGGCTCGAGGCCTCGCTGGACTTCCCCGACGAGGGGTTCCACTTCATCACGCGCGAGGACGCCGTCGCGGCCGTGGAGGACGTGCGGCGGGCGATCGCGCGCCTCGTCGAGTCGGGCCGGCGGGGCCGGCTCATCCGCGAGGGGCGGCTCGTCGTGATCGCGGGACCGCCGAACGCCGGAAAGTCGAGCCTGTTCAACGCCCTGCTCGGGGCGTCGCGGTCGATCGTCACCGACGTGCCGGGCACCACCCGGGACGTGATCACGGAGCGGATCGACCTGGACGGCCTGCCCGTCACGCTGGTGGACACCGCCGGCCTCCGGCACGCCGAGGACGCGATCGAGGCGGAAGGCGTCGCGCGGGCACGGCAGGCGCGCGACGTCGCCGCGCTGACGGTGCTCGTGCTCGACGGATCGGCGCCGCCCGGCCGTCTCGAGCGGGAGGCACTCGATGACGTGCGAGCGCCGCGCGTGATCGTGGCGAGCAAGCTGGACCACGGCGTCGGCTGGCAGCCGGAAGCGCTGGGGTTGCCCCCGGCGGGCGTCGTCCGCACCTCGACGCAGACGGGCGAAGGCCTGGAGGCCCTGCGTGCGACCCTCCGGACCGCGATGGGGCTGGGCGAAGATCTCGAGGAGACGCCGGCGGTGACCAACCTCCGTCACCTGACCCTGCTCGAGGAGGCGCACGCCGCCCTGGACCGTGCGGTGGAGGCGCTCGAGGCCGGGGCGACCGAGGAGATCGTGCTGGTGGAGCTCTCGGTCGCCCGCGAGGCGCTCGAGTCGATCACCGGCCGCCGGACCGCCGACGACCTGCTGCGGCACATCTTCACGCGGTTCTGCGTCGGCAAGTAGGCGGTCGGCCGGCGACTCCCCACTACAATCGGAGCGTGCCCGCTCCCGACTTCGAGGTCATCGTCATCGGCGCCGGTCACGCCGGGTGCGAGGCGGCCTGGGCGGCGGCGCGCCTGGGCTGCCGCGTCGGCCTGTGCACGCTCTCGGCCGACACGGTGGCGTTGATGCCCTGCAACCCGGCGATCGGCGGCACGGCCAAGGGACACCTCGTGCGCGAGATCGACGCGCTCGGCGGATTGATGGGCCGGGCGATCGACGCGACGGGCATCCAGTTCAAGCTGCTGAACCGCAGTCGCGGACCGGCTGTCTGGTCGCCACGCGCGCAGGCCGACAAGCGGCGATACGGCCGGTGGGTCCGCGCGGCCCTGGAGGCGGAGCCGAACATCTCCTGGCTGCTCCGCCGTGCTGGCCGGGTGCTGACGGAGGGCGGGCGCGTCACCGGGCTGGCCTTCGAGGACGGCGACGCCGTGACGTGTGATGCGCTGGTCATCACGACCGGCACGTTCCTGAACGGCCTCGTGCACGTGGGCGACGAGCAGCGGCCGGCCGGCCGTGCCGATGAACCGCCGACGCGCGAGCTTGCGAGGTCGCTCGCCGGTTTCGGCTTCACGATGGGTCGCCTGAAGACGGGGACCCCGCCGAGGTTGAGCCGGCGCAGTCTCGACCTGTCGCGGTTTCCCGCCGACGAAGGCGACGATCCGATCGTGCCGTTCTCGTTCGTGAGCGGCGACATGCGCCGCGAGCAGATCGTCTGTCACCTGATCCACACGACCGATCGCGTGCACGATCTGGTGCGCGCGAACATCGACCGATCGCCCCTCTTCAACGGGCAGATCACCGGCATCGGCCCGCGCTACTGCCCCTCGCTCGAGGACAAGGTGATGCGCTTCCCGGACAAGGAGCGTCACCAGATCTTCCTCGAGCCGGAAGGCGTGGACGTGGACGAGGTCTACGTGAACGGCCTCTCGATGAGCCTGCCTCGTGAGACGCAGGCGGCGATCGTGCGCGCGCTGCCCGGGCTCGAGGACGCCGAGATCCTGCGATTTGCCTACGCAGTGGAATACGACTTCGTGCAGCCGACCGAGCTGGATCGCACGCTCGAGGCAAAACGCGTGGCCGGGCTCTTCCTGGCCGGCCAGATCAACGGAACCTCCGGGTACGAGGAGGCGGCCGCGCAGGGGCTCGTGGCCGGTGTCAACGCCGCGTGCGGCGCGGTCGGCCGCGCGCCGATGGTGCTCGGACGCGACGAGGCCTACATCGGCATCCTCGTCGACGACCTGGTCACGCGCGGGTGCCTGGAACCGTATCGGATGTTCACGTCGCGCGCCGAGCACCGGCTGCGGCTGCGAATCGACAATGCGGACCTGCGGCTGACGCCGATCGGCCGCGACGTGGGGCTCGTCGACGATGCGCGGTGGGCGGTGTTCGAGGCGCGGGTCGGACGCCTGGAGCGCAACCGGGCGCTGGCGGAGCGCGCGAAGGTCGGCAAGGGCAGCGCTCGGGTGACGGTGGCCCAGGCGCTCGGGCGCCCTGGCGTAACGCTGGACAACGTCGGCGCGGATTCAGCGTTCCGCATCGAGACGGACCCGGTGCGTGGTGACCTGGACACCTCCACGCTCGAGGCCGAGTGCCGGTATCGTGGCTACCTCAAGCGCCACGAGGCCCAGCTCGCGCGGGCTCGGGCGCAGGAGGCGAGGGCGATCCCTCCTGGCTTCGAGTACGCCGGAATCCCCGGGCTGTCCCGCGAGGTGGCCCAGCGGCTCGGCGAGGTGCGGCCGGCGACCCTGGGCCAGGCGGCACGGGTGCCCGGTGTCACCCCCGCGGCGGTGGCCATCGTGGCGGCCCGGGTCGTGCGGGACTGACCGGCGGCCACGGTTTTTCCCTGTTTTCACAGGCACGTTCTGGCGGCGGCCGGGCGGGCGGACGAGAATTGAGGTGTGCCCGCTGGGGGAGTCGCCGCGAGGATTCGTCGCCGGGCCGGCCGGGCCGGGATCGAGACAGGTCCGGAGCTGGCCGGGTCGCTGGAGGCGTATCTCGACCTGCTCTCCCGCTGGAATCGCCGGATCAATCTGACCGCGCTGCAGCTCGAGCCACTCTCGGATCAGGCGGTGGACCGGCTCATCGTGGAGCCGCTGGTCGCCTCGCGCCGGGTGCGTCCCGAGGATCGGCTGGCGATCGACATCGGAAGCGGGGGCGGGTCGCCGGCGATTCCGCTGCGGCTGGCGTGTCCGGGTCTGCGGCTGGTGATGACTGAGATCAAGGTGCGCAAGTCCGCGTTCCTGCGTGAAGTCGTGCGCCAGCTGGGCTTGACGGACGTCGAGGTGGCGAACGTGCGCTACGAGGAGCTGCTGGCCCGGGCGGACCTGCACGAGGCGGCCGATATTGTCTCGGTCCGCGCGGTCAGGCCTGATGCGGCGCTCTGGTCGGCGATTCGGGGTCTGCTCAGGCCTGGTGGCCGACTCTTCTGGTTCACGACGACGGAGGCTCGTCAGCCTGCCTTGAATTGGTCGTTCAACCAAATACATTCTGACAGGCTTGGTGCTTCAGCGTCAAGAAGCGAACTTGTCGTCGCTGAGATTGTCCGATAGACGGTCGCCTGCGCCCATCGAGGGAAGCGACGGGTCGATGTGATTGGTGCTCATCCGTCCCATCAACCTTGTCCTGGCAAGGCACTGGCTCGAGTATCGACAGGCCAACAAGAACGTCGCGCATCCAAGCCAGGTTCAGACAGAGCCTCATCCCAGGTAGCTCGCCGTAGATGATTCTGGCCAGGTCTCGAACGAATCCCTTTCGAGACGATGTTCGACATTCATACCGACGACGACGGTGGACATACCAGCCAGGGATGTCCCAAGTCTGGCGCCTGTGGCGTCAAGACAGATGGTTTCAAACATGGCCACGCTTTGACAGCGCGGTTCGCCAGGCGAGCCACACAGCAGGCTGGTCATGGTGCAAGCTCCTCACACCACCCTGCGCGTGTCGAACACCTGCTGCAATTGGCACATGCGCAAGGCTCATTCGACTCGAACGCACGGCTTGACAAGCGGCACAGCTGGCCGTCCCCATGCTGCCCTTCACCCCTGCTCGTTCAAGGTCATCGTCGCTCTCACGACCTGTTCCACGTGGAACATGGCCTGGCCTAGTTGACTGGATGTTCCACGTGGAACGTCAGCATGACTTCCGACTGGGCAAATGGCGTCGAGACGCCTGACTGGACATGTTGGGGCTTGATTCCTGGACGCTATCAGAAAAGAATAGCTCTTCAGGCCTCGCAAATACTTTTTGTTGGGTTGTATGACCAAATACGCCAGGATCGTCACCATCGCCAACCAGAAAGGCGGCGTCGCCAAGACCACCACCGCCATCAACCTGGCGGCATCCCTGGCCCTCGCCAGCAAGCGTGTCCTGCTCGTCGACCTCGATCCCCAGGCCAACCTGACGAGCGGTGTCGGGCAGAAAGGTCGCGCCGCCTCCGGCGGCACCGTCTATGACGCGCTGACCCGCGACGACCTCGCGCCGCGCGCGGCGATCCTCCAGACCGGCGTCGACAACCTCGCGATCGTCCCCGCCGACCGCAACCTCACCGGTGCCGAGATCGAACTCGTCGAACTGCCCGAACGCGAGTACCGGCTTCGTCGCCTGCTCGACGCCCTGCGAACCGACTACGACTACATCTTCATCGACACGCCGCCGTCGCTCGGCCTCCTCACGCTCAACGCGCTCGTCGCCGCCGACACGATCCTCATCCCCCTCAACTGCGAGTACTTCGCCCTCGAGGGCATCGCCGACCTGCTCTCCACCGTCGAACGCGTCCGCGCCGCGCTCAACCCCGACCTCGCCATCGAGGGCGTCCTCCTCACCATGTACGACGAACGCACCAACCTCGGTCAGCAGGTGAGTGGGAACATCCGCGACTTCTTCGGCGAGAAGGTCTATCGCACGGTCATCCCGAGAAACATCCGGCTGGGCGAGGCGCCGAGCCACGGCCTGCCCGTCATCCTCTACGACGCGCGCTCGCGCGGGGCCGATGCCTACGTCGCGCTCGCCCACGAGTTCATCGGACGCACGCAACCCGCGCCGGTGGAACCGGCCGCCAGGCCGGAAGCCGCCGACACCGGCACACCGGCCGAAGCCGAGACAGGCGCCGACGCCGAGCCGACCGCCGCGTTCGAAACGCCCTCGGCCGCAGACGTGATCCCGGCCACCAGGACACCCGCTTCGACCGCCACGCCAACGGCCGCGACACCGGAAGCCGAGACATCGTCCGCCGATCAGCCGGACTCCGGCAGTCCGGAGACAGCGGAGCAGGAAGACCAGGCCGCGAACGGCGATGGCGACCCCCACGCGTCGCCACAACCATCGTCGCCCCGGGCCCTCGCCGTGGCGTCCGCGACGCCTGCCGCCGCGCAGCACGAACCTGCCGCCGCGCAGCACGAACCTGCCGCGACCAGTTCCACGGTGCCAGGCCCGGCGTCTCCCGCAACGACCGATCCCCCCGCGCCGCCGACGCCCGACGACGATCGCGAGTAGATGCGCGTGGGCAGCAGATGAGCGTGAGCAGAGGAGTCAACCATGGCTGAGAAACGCCCGGCTCTCGGACGGGGACTGAGCGCCCTGATTCCGCCGATGCACCCGCCGGCTCCAACGCCCGCACCGCCCGCCGCCGCGCCGCCGGTGGAACCGTCGGCCGATCCGGCGGAACCGACCGCCACCGCCGCCGCCACGCCGCCCGCCACACGCGCGCCGCAGGAGGTCGACATCGATCTGCTGACGCCGAACCCGCGCCAGCCGCGCACCGACATGGACGAGCAGCGCCTCGAGGAACTCGCGCAGTCCATCCGCGCCAACGGCGTGCTGCAGCCGGTGCTGGTGCGCCGCGCCGGCACGCGATTCGAGATCGTCGCCGGTGAACGCCGATGGCGCGCGGCCCAGCGCGCCGGGCTGCTCAAGGTTCCGGTGACGGTCCGCGACATCCCCGACGACAAGCTGCTCGAGGTCGCGCTCGTGGAAAACATCCAGCGCGAGAACCTCAACGCCATCGAGGAAGCCCAGGCCTACCGCCGCCTGAGCGAGGATCTCCACCTGAGCCAGGAGCACATCGCCACCGCGGTGGGGAAGGACCGGGCGACCGTCGCGAACTACATGCGACTGCTGCGACTGCCCGCCGAGGTCCGCGGCGAGGTGGCCGCGGGCACGCTCTCGATGGGACACGCGCGCGCGCTGCTCACGCTGCCGGATGAAGCCGCGCAGCGCCGCGTCGCGCGCGACGTCGTGTCGCGCGGCCTGTCCGTGCGCGAGACCGAGGCGCTCGTCAAGCGCGCGACCACGCCGCCGGTCCCGCCCACGCCGCACGTCGCCGATCCCAATACCCGCGCCGCCGAGGATCAGTTGAAGCGCGCCCTCGGCGCCCGCGTGCGAATCGCCCGCCGCGGCCGCGGCGGCCGCATCGAGATCGATTTCGCCTCCGAGGACGAATTGCAGCGGCTGTTTGAAATGATCATCGGGAACTGAGATTCTCGACAGGGCGGCCCACCCCGCCGGATCCAACGCCGGGAGACAGCGCCATGAGCTCAGCCACGTCCGCCGACGCCACCGGGAAGCGACTCACCGACTACGCCGACTGCGCCGGATGTGCCAGCAAGTTCGACGCGGCCGACCTGGACGCCCTCATGGGCGAACTCACCCCGTCCGACGATCCGCGCGTCCTCGTCGATTTCCGGACGGCCGACGATGCCGGCGTGTACCGGTGGGACGGGGATCAGGCGATCGTCCAGACGGTCGACTTCTTCACGCCCGTCGTCGACGACCCGTACCTCTTCGGCCGGATCGCCGCCGCCAACGCGCTGAGCGACGTCTACGCAATGGGCGGCACGCCGCGCACGGCGCTCGCCATCGCCGCGCTGCCGAAGAAGGGTCCGTCGGCCGACGTCGTGCGCCTGATCTTCCGCGGCGGAGCCGACGTCCTGCGCGAGGCCGGCGTGGCGCTCCTCGGCGGCCACACCGTCTCCGATCCCGAGGTGAAATTCGGCTACGCGATCACCGGCGAGGTGCACGCCGATCGCGTGCTGACCAACGCGGGCGCCAGGGCCGGCGACGCGCTCCTGCTCACCAAGCCGCTCGGCACCGGCATCATCGTGCGCGCCCGCAAATACGGCCAGGGGGAGGACGCCGAACTCGAGGCCGCCATTGCCTCGATGACGCAGCTCAACGACAAGGCCGCCGCCGCGGCGGCCGCCCTGCCTCCTGGGTCCATCGGCGCCTGCACTGACGTCACAGGATTCGGCCTCGCGGGCCATGCCTCGGAGATCGCCCTGGCGAGCGGAGTCACCATTGTGTTCGATTCCGCACAGTTGCCCATGCTTCCTGGCGTCGCCCGCCTCGCCGCCGAGTTCCTTCCATGCGGAGGACGGGCCAACCTCAGGCATTTCAAGCACTTCAAGGTGTCTCCTGAGGTCCCGGCGGAGCGCCACCTGATTTGTCTCGACCCCCAGACCTCCGGAGGTCTCCTCATTAGCGTGCGCGAAACCGCAAAGCCGGGCCTCATTGGGTATTTGACCAATCGAGGCGTGCCCTTCTTCGAGGTCGGGCGCGTCACCGCGCGTGAGGATGACGGCACCCTCGTCCGCCTGGATTGACGGACCGGCCCTCCCGAGCCCGATTCGGGAGCCCAGTCGGGCCGGGCCGATGGGCCACGGGCTGCCTCGACGTGGGACCGGTTGACTCCGGACCGTCGGAAGGGAACCGGCAGCCGTCGCCGCGCCCCGGTTGGATGCGCGCTCCGGCGGCACGGCTGACGCTGAAGGGCATGAAACCCGCCGGTTTTCCCGTCCAAGGGCCCGCGCTGCCTGCGCGAAGCGCCGCCGGCGTGGCTTGCCGGGGTACTCCCCTGAATGGTATAAATTGTCGTTTTGCTGGGCGTGGTGTACCGCCGTTCGTAGGGCCCCGCTCCAAATCACCGGCGGGCCCGGCGCCATCGCGCGGCGCCGTCTGCCGGGCGATGCGAACCTCAACCAGGCTTCATCTTCGGACGGATCTCGTGACAGTGAGCCGCAAGTCGCCGCTTCGATACCGCCACGCGCGCCGCCCGGCGGCCACGTCCATCGTGGCGCCACGTCCGGCGGCCGCCCGTCGCCGCGAGGTGTGCTCGTGACCCCGCGGGCCGCGGCGCGGCCGTACGCCAGCGCGCTCTTCGAGGTCACCGACGCCGCGGGCCGCTCGCGGGCGAGCGAGGCGCTGCAGGGGCTCGCGGATCTCGTGACGGGGAACGCGGACCTGCGCAAGGTGATCGACGCGCCGTCGGTGTCGGCCCAGGCGAAGCGCCAGATTCTCGAGGCACTGATCGCGGCCGCGGGTGACGTCCCGTCGCCGGTCGGCCGGCTGGTGCTGCTGCTCGCCGATCAGGACGACCTGGCGCTGCTGCCGGCCGTCGCCGAGGGCTACGCGGCGCGGGTGCGGCAGGCGCAGAACGTGATCGAGGCGGAGGTCGTGACGGCCGTGCCGCTGGACGAGACGCGCCGCCGGGCGCTGGCCGAGGCGCTCGGCCGGGCGACGGGCGGCACGGTGACGATTCGCGACCGCGTCGATCCGGCGATTGTCGGCGGCCTGGTCGCGCGGGTCGGGAGCACGGTGTTCGACGGCAGCGTGGCGCGCCAGCTCGAGCGGCTCCGGCAGAGGCTCCTGGTCGAAGCGTAGGGACACGAGGACGGTCAATGCACATCAAGGCTGAAGAGATCGCCAGAATCATCCGCGACCAGATCGGCAGCTACAGCGCCGACGTGGACGTGGCGGAAGTGGGCACGGTGGTATCGGTCGGCGACGGCATCGCGCGCATCCACGGCGTGGAGGGTGCGATGGCCGGCGAGATGCTGGAGTTTCCGCACGAGCTGTTCGGCATTGCGCTGAACCTCGAGGAAGACAGCGTCGGCGCGGTGCTCCTCGGCCATTCGACGGAGATCAAGGAAGGCGACACGGTCAAGCGGACGGGGCGGATCATCTCGGTGCCGGTGGGTGACGAGCTGATCGGGCGCGTCGTCAACGCGCTCGGCCAGCCGATTGACGGCAAGGGGCCGATTACGACCAAGCAGATGACGCCGATCGAGCGCCTGGCGCCCGGCGTCGTCGATCGCCAGCCGGTCAAGGAGCCGCTGCAGACGGGGCTGAAGGCCATCGACGGCATGGTGCCGATCGGCCGCGGCCAGCGCGAGCTGATCATCGGCGACCGGCAGACGGGCAAGACGGCCGTCGCGGTGGACGCGATCATCAACCAGAAGGGCCTGGGCGTCATCTGCATCTACAACGCGATCGGGCAGAAGCAGTCCACGATCGCGCAGGTGGTGCGGACGCTCGAGGAAGCCGGCGCGATGGAGTACACCATCGTCGTCGCGGCCGGCGCGTCGGATCCGGCGCCGCTGCTCTACATCAGCCCGTACTCGGCGTGCACGATCGGCGAGTTCTTCCGGGACACGGGCCGCCACGCGCTGTGCATCTACGACGACCTGTCGAAGCACGCGCAGGCCTACCGCGAGATTTCGCTGCTCCTGCGCCGCCCGCCCGGCCGCGAGGCGTATCCGGGCGACGTCTTCTACCTGCATTCCCGGCTGCTCGAGCGCGCGGCGAAGCTGAAGACGGAGCTCGGCGGCGGGTCGCTGACGGCGCTGCCGATCATCGAGACGCAGGCCGGCGACCTCTCGGCGTACATCCCGACGAACGTCATCTCGATCACCGACGGCCAGATCTTCCTCGAGGCGGACCTGTTCAACCAGGGCATCCGTCCGGCGATCAACGTCGGCAACTCGGTCTCTCGCGTCGGCGGGTCGGCGCAGATCAAGGCGATGCGGCAGGTTGCCGGCAGCCTGCGGCTGGACCTCGCGCAGTATCGCGAGCTGGCGGCGTTCGCGCAGTTCGGCTCGGACCTCGATCCGGCCACGCAGAAGCAGCTCAACCGCGGCAAGCGGCTGGTCGAGATCCTCAAGCAGCCGCAGTACCGGCCGCTCGCGGTCGAGAAGCAGGTCGCGATCATCTTCGCGGCGACCAACGGCTACCTCGACCCGGTCGAAGTGGAGAAGATCCGGCAGTACGAGGAGGAACTGTACCGATTCCTCGAGACGCGCCGGCCCGAGGTGCTGACGGCCATTGCGGAGAAGAAGATCCTCGACGACGACGTGAAGGCGGCGCTGAAGTCGGCGCTGGAGGAGTTCGGCAAGGAGTTCGCCGCGAGCCTCGCGGCGGCGTAGGACGGGAGCCCAGGAGCCGTGCCCTCACTGATCGACATGCGCCGGCGCATCCGCGCCGTCAAGTCCACGCAGCAGATCACCAAGGCGATGAAGATGGTCGCCGCGTCGAAGCTGCGCCGGGCGCAGGATCGCGTGCTCGCGACGCGCCCCTACGCGACCGAGGCGCGGCGCGTGCTGGCGAGCATCGCCGGCCGCGTGGACCAGACGAGCCATCCGCTGCTGGCGCGGCGGGCCGGCGCGGGCGACGGGCCGGCGCTGCTCATCGCGATCAGCGCGGACCGCGGGCTCTGCGGCAGCTTCAACACGAACGTCATCAAGGCGGTCGGCGCGTTCCTGCGCGAGCACAAGGGCCGGCACGTCTCGCTGGGCCTGGTCGGCCGGCGCGGGCGCGACTACTTCGTCCGGCGCGGCCTGCCGGTGCGGTTCCAGCACGTGAACCTGCCGAAGGTGATCAACCTCTCGGAGGCCGAGGCGATCGCCGCGCCGGCGATCGAGGACTTCACCGCGGGCACGGTGGACCGCGTGTACCTCCTCTACAACGAGTTCAAGTCGATCATCGCGCAGCGCGTCGTCGTGGAGCAGCTGCTGCCGCTGGCGCCCATCGTGCCGAACGAGGCCGATGCGGCGGCGACGGCGGACTACCTCTACGAGCCGTCCGCGCAGCGGATCTTCGACCTGATGATCCAGCGGCTCGTCGAGGCGCAGGTGCTGCGGGCGCTGCTCGAGTCGAACGCGGCGTTCTACGCCGCGCAGATGACCGCGATGGACGCGGCGACGCGCAACTCGGCGGACATGCTCGAGGGCCTGACGCTGACGATGAACAAGATCCGCCAGGCCGCGATCACGCGCGAGATCATCGAGGTCGTCTCGGGCGCGCAGTCGCTGTGAGCGCGGCCGGCCGAACGGGTGGCGGCGCCGTCGGCGCGCCGGGAATCGGTTGAAACGGAGCACTGGAAACCATGTCTGTTGCTGAAGTGGTCAAGGTCGGAAAGGTCGTCCAGGTCATCGGGCCGGTCGTCGACATCGAGTACGAGGGCGGGCACCTGCCGGCCATCTACAACGCGGTCCGGATCGTCGGCAAGGCCGGCGACGAGCAGGTCGAGATCGTGGCCGAGGTCGAGCAGCACCTCGGCGAGAACCGCGTCCGCGCGGTCGCGATGAAGCCGACCGACGGCCTCCAGCGCGGCATGGACGCGATCGACACGGGCGCGCCGATCTCGATGCCGGTCGGTCCGGGCACGCTGGGCCGCGTGCTGAACGTGCTCGGCGAGCCGGTGGACTTCCCGGACCGGCCGGTCCCGGCGCAGGAGCGGTGGCCGATCCACCGGCCCGCGCCGTCGCTCGAGGAGCAGTCGACCGAGCTGCAGATGTTCGAGACCGGCATCAAGGTCATCGACCTGCTCGAGCCGTACCTCCAGGGCGGCAAGATCGGCCTGTTCGGCGGCGCCGGCGTCGGCAAGACCGTCATCATCATGGAGCTCATCCACAACATCGCCATGAAGCACGGCGGTGTGTCGGTGTTCGGCGGCGTCGGCGAACGCACGCGCGAGGGCAACGACCTGTGGCTCGAGTTCCAGGAGAGCGGCGTCATCAACATGGAGGATCCCTCCAAGTCGCGCGCCGCGCTCGTCTACGGCCAGATGACCGAGCCGCCGGGCGCGCGGCTGCGCGTGGCGCTCTCGGCCCTGACCGTGGCCGAGTACTTCCGTGACGCCGAGGGCAAGGACGTGCTCCTCTTCGTCGACAACATCTTCCGGTTCACGCAGGCCGGGTCGGAAGTCTCGGCGCTCCTCGGCCGCATGCCGTCGGCCGTCGGCTATCAGCCGACGCTGCTCACCGAGATGGGCGAGCTGCAGGAGCGCATCACCTCGACCCGCAAGGGCTCGATCACGTCGGTCCAGGCGATCTACGTCCCCGCCGACGACTACACGGACCCGGCGCCGGCCACGACCTTCGCGCACCTCGACGCGACGACGAACCTCTCGCGCGCGATCGCGGAGCTCGGCATCTACCCGGCCGTCGATCCCCTGGCGTCGAGCTCGCGCATCCTCGACCCGCGCATCATCGGCGACGAGCACTACCAGGTGGCCCGCGAGGTGAAGCAGATCCTGCAGCGCTACAAGGACCTGCAGGACATCATCGCGATCCTCGGCATCGACGAGCTCTCCGAGGACGACAAGCTGACCGTCTCGCGCGCGCGCAAGATCCAGAAGTTCCTGTCGCAGCCGTTCTTCGTCGCCGAGCAGTTCACGGGGTACAAGGGCAAGTACGTGCCCATCGCCGACACGGTGCGCGGCTTCAAGGAAATCGCCGAGGGCAAGCACGACGAGATCCCGGAGCAGATGTTCTACCTGGCCGGCTCGATCGACGAGGTCCTCGAGCGCTACCAGGCGCAGAAGTAAGCCATGGCCCTGCCCACCCACATCCGGCTGGAGTTCGTCACGCCGTCGCGCGCGATCGCCCACGAGGACGTGGAGGAGATCCAGCTGCCGGGCGAGGAAGGCTACTTCGGCGTCCTGCCCGGCCACGCCCCGCTCCTGGCGGTCCTGCGGACCGGCGAGATGTGGTACCGCCAGGGCGGTCAGAAGAAATACGCCTTCGTTGCCGGCGGGTTCGCCGAGGTGCTGCCCGACCGGGTGTCCATCCTCGCCCAGGTTGCCGAACGGGCCGAGGACATCGACCTGCAGCGCGCCGAGGCGGCGAAGCACCGCGCCGAGGAACGGCTGGCGCGCCCGCAGGTGACCGAGATCGACTTCGAGCGCGCGCGCATCGCCCTGCTGCGGGCCATGACGCGGCTCGACGTCTCCAGACACGTGCGCCACAGGTCCTGACGCCGGATGCCCAAGATCGCCTCGGCCGTCGCCTCCCATCCAGGTCTGCGGCGGGCGGACAACGAGGACGCCTACTGTGTCCGTGAGGACGTCGGGCTCTACCTCGTGGCCGACGGCATGGGCGGGCACACGGCGGGCGAGGTCGCGTCGCGGCTCGCGGCCGAGACGATCGAGCGCTTCATCGACGACACCCGCGACGCGGACGCGAACCAGACCTGGCCGTTCCCGTACGACACCGCGCTGAGCCTCGACGGCAACCGCCTGAAGGCCGCCTTCCGGCTGGCCAACCGCCGGCTCGCGAAGGCCATGCAGGAGAACGGCGATCTGCGCGGCATGGCCACCACGGTGGCCGCGCTCCTCGTCTCGCAGGAACCCGTCATCGCGCACGTCGGCGACAGCCGCATCTACCGCTGGCGCGACGGGCACCTGGAGCAGATCACGCAGGATCACTCGTGGGTCAGCGAGCAGGTGCGCGCCGGCGTCATGTCGGTCGACGACGCGCGCCGGCACCCGTGGCGGAACGTGGTCACGCGCGCGCTCTCGGGCGGCGAGGACCCGGAGGTCGAGGTCACGCCGATCGACCTGCAGCAGGGCGACCGGCTGCTGGTCTGTTCGGACGGCCTCTCGGGCGTGGTCTCCCCCGACCGGCTCGAGGCGATTGCCGGCGAGGCCAAGGCGCCGCAGGCGATCTGCGAGGACCTGGTCGCGGCGGCGAATGAGGCGGGCGGCCCGGACAACATCACGGTCGCGCTGCTGCAGGTCGATGTGGCATAACCTCCGCCAGCTCCCGAAATACCGCGGCCTCATCCAGAGCCTCGTCGCCCGCGAACTCAAGGCCCGCTACCGCGGGTCGATGCTCGGGTTCTTCTGGTCCTTCGTCAACCCGCTGCTGCTGCTGGTCATCTACTCGGTCGTGTTCTCGGTGTTCCTGCCGAACCGGGTCGAGGGCATCCAGCCCTACGCGCTGTTCCTCTTCTGCGGCCTGCTGCCGTGGACCTGGTTCGCGACGGCGGTCAACGAGTCGGCCGGCGTGCTGATTTCCGGCGGCAACCTGATCAAGAAGGTGCTGTTCCCGGCCGAGGTGCTGCCCATCGTCAGCGTGCTGGCGAACATGGTGCACTTCTTCTTCGGCCTGCCGATCCTGGCGGCGTTCCTCGCGTACTACGCGTGGGGGCCCGACCCGATCGATCCGGCCACCGGCCTCGCGATTCAGCACCAGATCGCGCTCCACTGGCAGGAGCTGCTGTGGCTGCCGGTGGTGGTGCTGATCCAGCTGATTCTGACCACCGGGATCGCGTTGTTCCTCTCGGCGCTGACCGTGCACTTCCGCGACATCCGTGACATCGTGGCGAACCTGCTGACGTTCTGGTTCTTCGCGACGCCGATCATCTACTGGTGGAACACGCCGGACCTGCTCAAGTACAAGTGGTTCTTCGACCTGAACCCGTTCACGCACCTGGCGGTGTCGTACCAGGAGATCCTGTTCTTCCCCGACAACGCCTTCGGCCACTGGAAGTGGCTGCTGGCGCTCGGCGGCGTCTCGATCCTCATGTTCCTGGCGGGCTACTGGGTCTTCGACCGGCTGCGTGATTCCTTCGCCGAGGCGGTATGAGCACGGCGATCGAGCTGACGAACGTCACCAAGATCTACCAGCGGTACGGGGGCCGGCAGTTCTCGACCCTCAAGAGCGCGCTCCTCTCCGGCAGCCTCGTCAGCCACCTGAAGCCGAGCGAGACGTTTCCGGCCCTGCAGGACGTGTCGTTCCAGGTGCCGGCCGGCTGCACGTTCGGCGTGGTCGGTCGGAACGGGTCGGGCAAGAGCACCGCACTCAAGGTGGTCGCGGGCATCACGAAGCCGACGAGCGGCACGGTGCACGTCCAGGGCCGGATTTCCGCCCTGATCGAGCTCGGCGCCGGGTTCCACCCGGAGATCTCCGGCCGCGAGAACGTGTTCATCAACGGCATCATGCTCGGCCTGTCGAAGCGCGAGATCCAGAAGCGCTTCGACGAGATCGTCGAGTTCGCCGAGCTGGCCGAGTTCATCGACGCGCCCGTCAAGACGTACTCGTCCGGGATGTACATGCGGCTGGGGTTCGCGGTCGCGATCCACGTGGACCCGGACATCCTGCTCATCGACGAGGTGCTGGCCGTCGGCGACGAAGGCTTCACGCACAAGTGCCTCGACAAGTTCGCCGAGTTCCGGCGGCGCGGCAAGACGATCCTGCTCGTCACGCACTCGCTGAACCTGGTCGAGCGGTTCTGTGACGAGGCCGTATGGCTCGACGCCGGCCGCAGGAAGGCGCAGGGCGACCCGAAGCGCGTCATCGGCGCCTACGTCACCGACGTCGAGCGCCAGGAAGAGCAGTTCCTCGCCGCCACCGACGCGAAGGCGCAACAGGAAGTGGGGTCAGGTCTTGGATCGCAGCCTCCCGGCCCCGGCGATCACACAATTGTCAGCGACGGGGCCATCCGCGACCTGAGTCCAGAGGCCGCCGCCGACATGTTCCAGGCGGGCGAGGGGCGCTGGGGTTCCGGGGGCGTCGAGATCACGGACGTGACGTTCCTCAACGACACGGGCGAGTCGACCCAGGTCTTCCACACCGGCGAACCGATGACGATGAAGCTCCACGTGCGCGCGGCGAGGCCGGTGCACGACTTCGTCTTCGGCATCGGCCTGTTCAACGCGGACGGCGTGTGCGTCTACGGCACCAACACCGACATCGAGGAGCACGAGGCGGACACGCTCGCGGGCGAGGCGGACGTGGAGCTGGTGATCGAGGCTCTCGACCTCGTCGAGGGCACGTACAAGCTCGACGTCGCCGTCCACAAGCGCGACGGCGCGCCGTACGACTACCATCGCCTGCTGCACACCTTCCGCGTCAAGTCGAGGCTGAAGGACGTCGGCGTGTACCGGCCGCGCCACGCCTGGCGGTTCTCCCCGTCGGTGAAATTCAAGCCGCCGCGGTAGGGCCCACGGGAGCCATGTACACGACCGAGGCGATCGCGGCCTTCGCGGACGCGGCCCGGCGCGCCGGGCGACGGGTGGTCTTCACCAACGGGGTCTTCGATCTGCTGCATCCCGGCCACGTGCGGTATCTCGAGGCGGCGCGCGCCCAGGGCGACGTGCTGATCGTGGCGGTGAACTCCGACCGGTCGGTGCGCGGGAACAAGGGGCCGGACCGGCCGATTACGCCCGAGCGCGAGCGCGCCGAGATCCTGGAGGCGCTCCGCTGCGTGGACGCGGTGGTGATCTTCGACGAGCCCACGCCGGCCGACATCATCCGCCTCGTCCAGCCCGACGTGCTGGTGAAGGGCGCCGACTGGGCCGCCGACGCGATCGTCGGCCGCGACACCGTCGAGGCCCGTGGCGGGCACGTCGTCCGGATTCCCGTCGAGAAGGGCTGGTCGACTTCCGGCATCATTGAGAAGATCAGGCAATGCTCGACCGCACCTCCTCGCTCGCCTTCCGGGCGCTCCTGAAGTCCGCGGCGAGCCGCGCGCACATCGACAAGCCGGCGCCCGCCATCACGGGCCTGACGCCGCCGGCGCTCGGGTTCCACGCGGCGCTCGTGTCGCGCGACCGGCGCCTGTGCGTGGTCGTCCCGACCGACGCGCACGTCGAGCAGCTCACCGCGGACACGCGGTTCTTCCTGTCGTGCGTGGACGGCCTGGCCCAGGCGGACACGGTGCGGGCGGTGCTGCCGTTGCCGTCGCAGGAAGTCGATCCGTACCGCGGGCTCCTGCCGCATCTCGAGGTCGCGTCGGCCCGTGCCCGCGCGCTCCACGCGCTGGCGAGCGGCTCGGCGCGCGTGGTCGTCGCGTCGGCCCGGGCGCTGGCGCCGAGGCTGTCGGACCCCGCGCGGCTGGCGACCGCCGGGCTGACCCTGGCGCCCGGTGACGAGGTCTCGCCCTACGACCTTCGCGACCATCTCGCCCTGTCGGGGTTCTCCCCCGAGGACCCGGTCGACGAGCACGGCGAGTTCTGCGTCCGTGGCGGCGTGGTGGACATCTATCCGGCGTCCGAGGCGCAGCCCGTGCGGCTGGAGTTCATCGGCGACATCATCGAGTCGCTGCGCGTGTACGACGCGGGCACCCAGCGCTCGCTCCAGGCCATCGACCGGATCGTGATCAGCCCGCAGCGGGAGCTCCTGCCGGCGCCCGGCGTGGACGACGACCCGCAAGCCCTGGATCGCGGCGCGACCGTGCTCGACTACGTCCGGCGCGGCGGCGCCGACCTGCTCGTCTACGAGTTCGACGACGTGGATCGGCGGGGTCGCGCGCAGGACGAGCAGTGGCGCGCCACCGCCGAGGACATGCGCGCGCGCGGCCGGGACGTGCCGGCGTTCGGCGACATCGCCGTCGACTGGGACGCGCTGTCGGTCGCGCTGCGTGCCGCGCGGCAGGCGAGCGAGCTCGCGGTGGAGGACACGTCCGGACCACCGGCCACCCACGTGGCCTGCCGGCCCGCCGCGGAGCACCACGGCCGCATCGCCGACTGGGTGACCGAGGTTCGCGCCGCGCGGGACGCGGGGGAGACGGTGGTCTTCGTCGCGGCCGCCGCCGGCCGGGCGGAGCGCGTCATCGAACTCCTGGCCGACTACGAGATCCGCGCCCGGCACATGGGCGAGGCCGACGACCTGCACAACGTCTCCGTGCTCGTCGCCACGGGCCTGCTGTCCAAGGGCGTCTCGATCCCGGCCGCGAGACTGCACCTGTACGCCGAGACCGACCTGTTCGAGGAGGAACGTCGGGTCCACGAACGGCGCCGGTCCGCCGCGCGATCCTTCATCTCCGACTTCCGCGACCTGAAGGCAGGCGACCTCGTCGTCCACGTGGACAACGGGATCGGCCGCTTCGTCGGGTTGAAGCAGATCAGCGTCGGGCCCGGTCTCCCGCTGCAGGAGTTCATGGAACTCCGCTACGCCGGCGACGACAAGCTGTTCGTCCCGCTCGAGCGCCTCGACCTGGTCCAGAAGTACACCGGCGGGGCAGCGCCGGCCCTCGACAAGCTGGGCGGCACCACCTGGGAGAAGGCCAAGACGCGCGTCAAGAAGGCGATGCGCGACATGGCGGAGGAGCTGCTCAAGCTCTACGCCGCGCGCAAGGCCGTGGTCGGCCACGCCTTCGCCGCCGACACGCACTGGCAGCAGGAGTTCGCCGACGCGTTCGAGTACGAGCTGACGCCGGACCAGCAGACGGCCATCGCCGACATTTTCCGCGACATGGAATCCCCGACGCCCATGGACCGCCTGCTGTGCGGCGACGTCGGCTACGGCAAGACCGAGGTCGCGATGCGCGCCGCCTTCAAGTCCGTGATCGAAGGCAAGCAGGTCGCGCTCCTGGCGCCGACGACGGTGCTGGCGTTCCAGCACCTGCGGACGCTGCGCGACCGCTTCGCCGGATTTCCCGTGACGATTGACCTCATCAGCCGCTTCCGCACGAAGCCGGAGCAGAAGGCCGTCATCGACAAGGTCGCCGCCGGCCAGGTGGACATCATCGTCGGCACGCACCGGCTGCTCTCGAAGGACGTCACGTTCCGCGATCTCGGGCTGCTCATCGTGGACGAGGAACAGCGCTTCGGCGTCGTGCACAAGGAGCGGATCAAGCAGCTGCGGAAGCGCGTGGACGTGCTGACGATGACGGCGACGCCGATCCCGAGGACGCTGAACATGTCGCTCGTCGGCATCCGCGACATGTCGGTCATCGAGACGCCGCCACGCGATCGACTCGCGATCCAGACGCAGGTGGTCAAGTTCGACAGCGACGTCATCGCCCGGGCCATCCGGACCGAGATGGAGCGGGGCGGCCAGGTCTTCCTGGTGCACAACCGGGTGGAGTCGATCTTCTCGATCGCGAACCTCGTCAAGCGGCTCGTGCCCGACGCGCGGGTGGCCGTCGGCCACGGCCAGATGAGCGAGGACGAGCTCGAACGCGTGATGGTCGACTTCGTCGGCCACCAGTACGACGTGCTCGTGGCGACGACGATCGTCGAGAACGGGCTCGACATTCCGAACGCCAACACGATCGTCATCAACCGCGCGGACCGGTACGGCCTGGCGCAGCTCTACCAGCTCCGCGGCCGCGTCGGCCGCTCTGATCGACGCGCCTATGCCTACCTGCTGATCCCCGCCGAGCAGACGCTCTCGCCGGTCGCGCGCAAGCGCCTGGCGGCCATCCGCGAGTTCTCCGACCTGGGCAGCGGCTTCCGGATCGCCGCCCTCGACCTCGAGATCCGTGGCGCGGGCAACCTGCTGGGCGGCGAGCAGAGCGGGCACATCGAGGCCGTCGGCTTCGACATGTACATGAAGCTGCTCGAAGAGACGATCCGGGAACTCAAGGGCGAGGACCTCGAGGACGAGCGGCGCGCGGCCGTGAACCTCCGCTTGAACCTGCGCGTCGACGAGGGCTACATCCCCGACACGAACCAGCGGCTCACGGCCTACCGGCGGATGGCCAGCTGCCGGACCCTCGAGGAGGTCGACGCGGTGGTCGCCGAGCTCCGGGACCGGTACGGCGAGCCGCCGAAGGGCGTCCGGAACCTGGCGCAGTACGGCCGAATCCGCGTCATGGCCGACCAGATCGGCGTCGAAACCCTCGACCGCGACGCCGCCACCGTTGTCTTAAGGTTCAGGGCGGACGCCAGGCTGGACCCTGCCATGCTCTTCCGGCTCGTCGAGGAGCGTCCGGACCTGACGCTGCTGCCGCCGGCCGTCATGAAAATGGACATGGACCGCCCAATGTCCTTGAAACAAAGGGGTTCTGGCATCAAGCCAAATGCCGGAGACGAGGAAGCCGAGGACACGTCCTGGTGGTCCGCCAGGGCCCGGAGCGGCGAGGTCACGCCCGGTTTCAGCCGCGAGACGATGCTGGCGCCGTCCGAGCCCGATCCGTCGGCGCCCGGCGGCCTGTTCGAGCGGCTGGACACCGTGCTCCAGCGCTTGAGTCAGGCCCTCGTGGCAAGCTAAGATGTTGGCTATCAATAATTTGCGGCCTCATGGTCGCGCGGAAGACTGGACATCATGAAGAAGCTCATCGCCGCGGCGCTCGTTCTCGGTCTGGCCGTCCCGCCGGCCGCCCTGCTCGCCCAGCAGGCGGAGCCCGGCCGCCAGATCATCCAGCGCATCGTCGTGAAGGTGAACGGCGAGGCGCTGACGCAGACCGAGCTGGAGCGCCGCCAGATCGACGCGCTCCGCGCCGCCAACCCGCAACTGCAGACGACGAACATCAACGACGCGAGGCTGCGCGAACAGCTCGCGCAGGTCACGCCGAAGGTGCTGACCGACGCGGTGGACGAGCTGTTGCTCCTGCAGCGGGGCCGCGAGCTCGGTTTCTCGATGTCCGACGAGCAGTTCAAGACCATGGTCGACGGCGTGAAGAAGGAATACAACCTCAACGACGAGCAGCTGCTCGAGGCGCTCAAGAACGAGATGGGCATGACCAGCCTGGCGGAATGGCGGCAGTTTGCCGAGCGGTCGGTCATCATCCAGACTGTCCAGAGCCGCGAGATCATGTCCAAGACGACGCTGACCGAGGCCGAGCAGAAGGCGTACTACGATCAGCACCCGGACGAGTTCCTCAAGTCGCCGACGGTCACGTTGCGCGAGGTGTTCGTCGCCGTGCCGACCGAGATGCGCGCCGGCCAGTCGGTCGTCAACGTCGCGGCGTCCGAGGCGGCGCAGGCGAAGATCGACGCGGCGCGGGATCGCCTGCTGAAGGGCGAGGACGTCGAGACGGTCGTCAAGGAGGTGTCCGAGTCGCCGTCGAAGGACAACGGTGGCCTGGTCGGGCCCGTGAACCTGACGGACATGGATCCGGCGATCCGGCAGAAGCTGGAGCCGCTCAAGGCGGGCGAGGTCTCCGAGGTCATCCGGTCGGCGCGGGGCCTGGTGATCTTCAAGGTGGAAACGAAGACCGCCGCCGAGAAGCGCCCGTTCGACGAGGTCCGCAACGAGGTCTACCAGAAGATCATGTCCGAGCGCGTCAGCGGCGAGACGCGCAAGTACCTCGAGAAGATGCGCGCCAACGCGCTCATCGAGTGGAAGGACGACACGCTCAAGAAGCTCTACGAGCAGGGCCGCGCCCAGCAGGATTCCGGGCGCCCGTGAAGATCGGATCCGTCGAACTCGGTCATCCGGTCGCACTCGCGCCGATGGCCGGGATGACCGACACGGCATTCCGCCGCCTGGTGAAGCGCAAGGGCGGCTGCGGCCTCGTCGTCACCGAGATGGTGAGCTCCGAGGGCCTCGTCCGTGGCATCGACCGCACGCTCGAGTACGCGGAGTACACCGAGGAAGAGCGGCCCGTCTCCATCCAGATCTTCGGCGGCGATCCCCAGGTGATGGCGGAAGCCGCCCGCATCGTCGAGTCGATGGGCGCGGACATCGTGGACATCAACATGGGCTGCCCGGTGCCGAAGATCGCGAAGCACAACGCCGGCTGCAGCCTGATGCGCGAGCCCGCGCACGCCGCGGACGTCGTCCGCGCGATGGCGAGTGCCGTGAAGATTCCGGTCACGGTGAAGATGCGTGCCGGGTGGAACGATCAGCAAGTCAACGCGCCCGAGCTGGCGAAGCGCGTGGAGGACGCCGGCGCGGCCGCCGTGGCCGTGCACGGCCGCACCGCCGCGCAGTCGTACTCGGGCGAATCCGACTGGTCGCTGATCTCGCGCGTCGCCGGGAGCGTGTCGATTCCCGTGTTCGGCTCCGGCGACTGCGTCGAGCCAGGTCAGGTCGCGGATCGGCTGCGCGCCGGCGGGGTCAGCGGCGTCCTGATCGGGCGCGGCGCGCTGCGCAACCCGTGGATCTTCAGCCAGGCTGCCGACGCCATCGCCGGTGCCACGCCGCCGGACGTCGATCTCGCGCAGCGCGGCTCGTTCCTGCTCGACTACGTCGATCTGCTGCTGCGCGAGCGCGTGGACGAGGCCGCCGGCTTCCGGCACCTGGCGCCGACGCAGCCCGGCATGACGTCCCCGCATTCGGCGCCCGCTCGCGGGCGCGAACGGTGGGTGATCAACAAACTGCGTGCGCTCGGGTCCTGGTATACGAAGGGACTGGAGGGCGGATCCCAGCTTCGGGTCGCGATCAACTCGGCCGATTCGATCGAGGGCCTGTGCCGCCTGATCGAGGAGTTCTTCGGCGTCAGCCGATCGGAGAGCGGCGGCGCTGGTCCTTCCAGATCTCCGGCGTCTCGACCGGCGCAGCTCGTCTAGTCCCCGACGATCCCCTGCCGCCGGGCACCTTCCATCAGGAACTCGACGACGTCGGGAGAGGCCATGTCGTGGGTCTCGACCTCGGTCACCGTTGTCGACTCGCACAATTCCCAGAACATCCGTCCCAGCTCCGCATGCCTTGGGTGCGTCAAGTAGCCAATCAGGGCGTCTCGCGTCTCGAATTCCAGGACGGCGCTGAATGGATAGGTCATTTCACCCATCGATCGAGCGTATCCGGGATCGATCTCGACTGACCTGCCCACCAAGGCGCTCCTGATACCGGGGATCTCAGTCGCAGCGGCTCGAATAGCTTGGGCGAAAGCCAGAACAACGCTGCTTGAAAGGCCATTTCTGGGTTTGAACAGGACAACGTGAGAGATCACTTCTTGCGCCCACTCTTAGGTCGTATGCCAGTACCAGCACCGCTTCCACCGCCACGCCTCTTCTGACCCCAAGGACTCCCGCCACCGGGTCCTTTGCCCCCTGGCTTCCCTGGCTTCCAGTTGCTGCCTCCAGGCCGCTTTCCGCCAGAGCCTGTGCCGGGACCTCGGCTTCCGCCATCGGGCTTTCCCGCCCCGCGACCGTCCGACCCACGATTGCCAAAGCCTCCCCTGCCCCAGCTACCGGAGCCTGGCCCCCGAGAACCGGGCCCTCGGGAGCCGGGCCCCCGGGAGCCGGGACCGCCGGCGCCGGGCCCGCGTGAGCCGGGACCGCTGGCGCCGGGCCCCCGGGAGCCAGGACCGCCGCCGCCGGGCCCGCGATTGCCCGGCCCTTGTTTGCGCGGCCCGCGATGGCCCGAGTCCCTCTGGGAGGAGCCGCGACTGTCCTTGCCCCACTGGTCACGCCGGTCGCGGCCTCTGGAGTCCTCGCCGTGGCGATGCGCGCCGCCCGACTTGCCGTGCGGGCGCTTGCCACTGAAGCTGGACGTCGGCCCCGATCGCGATCGCGGCCGATCCGGCTTCGGGGAGGCGGCCGTCTCGCCGCGTGGTCGCCAGCGGCCCTCGGCCAGCGGCGGGACGTTCTTCGCCGGCGCGCCGGAACCGGCACCGCCTTCCGGCGCAGGGTCCCGCGGGGGCGCAGGGGCCGGCGGAGTGTCGTCGCGCCACTGCTGCTGTCGCTTGAAGCGCGCGCGCTTCTGATCCCGGGTGAGCTTGTACTTCGCGCGCGGGTCCTTGTGGGCGCCGCCGGGCCGCCAGTCCGGGCCGCGGCCCGCCGGTCGGTTCTTCAGGGCGGCGCGCGCCTCCTCCTCGGATTCCCACAGGCGCCCGCGATCGAACCAACGCAGTTCCGCGGTTGGCTGCGTCCGCCGCAGCTGGACGAGCGTCGGCACGAGGTCGTCGCGGCGGCGCGCGCGAAACGACGTCGGCGTCGCTCCGATGACGACGATCCAGTAGGCGCGTTGGGCCACGTCAGCGGCGCTCCAGTCGCCGGAGCTTCTCGATGAGGGTGGTGCGCTTGATGTGCAGGACCTCGGCGGCCTGCCGCTTGTTGCCCTCCGTCCGCTCGAGGGCCCGCCGGATCAGCGCGTACTCGTACTCGGCGACGAGGCGATCCAGCTCGACGCCCTCTGCCGGCAGGCTCGTGTCGAGCACTTCGAGCGGGATCGGGGCGCCACGGACCTCGTCCGGCAGATCGGCCGACGTGATCTGCGATCGCCCCGGCGTGAGCGCCACCGCACGCTCGATGACGTTCTCGAGCTGACGGACGTTTCCGGGCCACGCGTACGCCATCAGGGCCTGCTGCGCGTCCTGGGCGATCGTGATGCGCCCGCGGGGCGGTTGCGCCTCGGCCGCGAAGCGCTCGACGAAGTGCTGGGCCAGCGTCGGGATGTCGGCGCGGCGCTCGCGCAGCGGCGGGATGCGCACCGGGATCACGTTGAGGCGGTAGTACAGGTCCTCGCGGAAGGACCCGTCCTCGACCATCTTCTTGAGGTCCGAGTTGGTTGCCGCAATCACGCGGACGTCGACCTTGACGGTCTGCGAGTCGCCGACCCGCTCGAACTCGCGCGCCTGCAGCACGCGGAGCAGCTTCGCCTGCAGCGCCGCGCTCATCGTCCCGACTTCGTCGAGGAAGAGCGTGCCGCGGTTGGCCTGCTCCAGGCGGCCCTGCCGATTGGCGACCGCGCCCGTGAACGCGCCGCGCACGTGTCCGAACAGCTCGGCCTCGAGCAGCGTCTCCGGAATGGCGCTGCAGTTGATCGCCACGAACCGCTGGTTGCGGCGCGGGCTGCTGTCGTGAATCGCGCGCGCCGCCAGTTCCTTGCCGGTGCCCGTCTCGCCCGTGATGAGCACCGTGCTCGACGTGGAGGCCACGGTGCGCAGCAGTTCGAACAGCTTGACCATCACCGGCGTGCGGCCCACGATGCCCTCGAGCCGGAAGCGATCGTGGAGCTGGGCGCGGAGGTACTCGTTCTCCGATCGGAGCCGGCGCTTCTCGATGGCCGCGTTCAACTCGTGGAGCAGTTCCTCGAACTGGAACGGCTTCGTGATGAAGCCTTCCGCGCCCTGTCGCGTGACGTCCACGGCCTCCCGCACGGTGGCGAAGCCGGTGATCACGATCGCGATGATGTCGGGATACCGCGCCAGCGCCTCGTCGAGCACCTGCCGGCCGTCGATCCCGGGCAGGCGCAGGTCCGTGACGAGGATGTCGAACGCGAACTCGTTCAGCCGGGCCAGCGCGTCCTCGCCCGTGCCCGCCTGCTCCACGCGGAAGCCGTGTTCGGCCAGCCGTTCCGCCATGACTTCGCGGAACGCCGGCTCGTCGTCGAGCAGGAGCAGGTGCTGAAGGGATGGATCTTCCATGGCGGCCGGGGTGGCAGCATTTTGACACAGCGCCGTCGGGGTCAACCAGCGAACTCCCGGGTAGATGGGTAAAGTCACCGTGAAGGCGCGCCGATAGTTCCGGACGGAGCAAGGCATGAGGGTGACGGGTCATTTCGGCCCGTCATTACGGCCCGGAACGAGACGACGATGCTGGACCGAAAGACCGTTTCCATTCCCCGCGCATGCGAACTGGTCGGCGTCAGCCGGCGCACGATCTACAACTGGATTGCCGGCGGCAAGGTGCAGTACATCCGCACCGCTGGCGGCTCGGTCCGCATCTACGTGGACACGCTCTGGCGGGATCCGAACTCGACCGCCGATGGCGCCGCGTGGAATCAGCGGCTGAGCCGTGGCGCCTGATTCATCCAGCGCGCCGGACGACTCGAACGTCCCGGACTCAGCGGTGGAGCTCTCCCGCCTCTTCCACCGGCTGAACAACCAGCTCGGCATCATCCTGGCCAACGCCGAGCTGCTCGAGAGCCGCCTCACCGACGACGTGCACCGCGCCCGCGCGGGACACGTCGTCGCCAGCGCGCTCGAGGCCATCGCCACCGCCCAGCAGATCAGACGATCGACAGGGGTGGCCGAGATTCCGACTCCTTCCAGACCGTCGGCAGAATGACAATTCTTGTTGTCCTGTCAGTTGTTTGACGCTTTCGGCACGCCTCGGCACACCCCTGCTCAGAGATTCACAGTCCGACAGATTCAGCTAAGTTGCTGATTAATAGCAACTTAAAGAGTCAAGCCCTGGATTTGCCAGTTTCGCCATTTCTTTGTATCAGCATTGGCATCGCTGTTGCCCTTAGAGGGGTCCCCGGGCATGACCCGGCTCAGGAGGCTTACGAGATGCAGCGTGCTCCCTTGGCGACCCATCAGCAGGAACGAGTAGCGGCGAGCCTGCCGTTCGTGGAGTCACTGGCCCGGCGCATGGCGTCGACGATGCCGCACTCCATCGATCTGGGCGACCTGGTGCAGGACGGCGTCCTGGGCCTGATGGATGCCGCGCATCGCTTCGACGACCAGCGCGGCATCAAGTTCGAGACGTTCGCGGAGCGGCGCGTGCGTGGCGCGATGATCGACGCGCTGCGACGTGACGCCTGGCCGCGCGGCGTGCGGCGGGTGCGCCGGGAGCTCGAAGCCGCGCGCGAGCAGCTGCGTCGCGAGCTCGGCACCGAGCCGTCGCTGGCCGAGCTGGCCAAGCGCGTCGGTTCCGACGAGGCGCGCCTCGAGCGCACCATCGTGCGCATCAGCACGATCGAACAGACGTCACCACTCGCGAGCCTCGAGTCGATGGACACGTCGATGCTGCCGCCCGTGCTCGTGCCGAGCGAGCCGCCGGCGCCGGACCGGCTCTTCGAGCAGGGCGAGGTGCGCGATCGGGTGCGCCAGGCGCTTGCGTCGCTGCCGGCCCGGGAGCGCAAGATCGTCTCGCTGTACTACTTCGGCGAGGCGACGATGAAGCAGATTGGCGAGGCGATCGGGGTGAACGAGTCGCGCGTATCGCAGCTGCATGCCCGCGCGATTCAGCGTCTGCGCAAGGCCCTGCAGCCCGAGTCGGCCGCGCCGACGGTCACCCGTCCGACGATCGTGGCGCGGACGACGCGCCCGCGGTTCGCGCGCCAGGTGCCTGCGGCCCGTCCCGCGGCGACCGCCGCGCCGGCCACGCCGCGTCCGGCCGCTGCCCGTCGCAAGCTGCCGCGCGTCGTCGCGGCCTGACCGCGAGGTCGGTCGGTCGCGCAATCAGGCGAGCGTTTCTCTCGCGATCCGGACGAGATCCCGAAGCCGGAACGGCTTCGGGATCCACCGGCACCCGCTTTCCTCGAGGAAACGCTCGGCCTCGGTGCCGGCGACGTCCCCGGTGACGAACACGATGCGCCGCGCCACGGGCGGCATGTTCGCCGACACCTCGCGGAAGAACGTCATCCCGTCCACCTTCGGCATCTTCAGGTCACAGATGATCACGTCGTAGTGCCGCGCGCCGACGCAGGCGAGCGCGGCCTGGCCGTCCTCGGCCCGATCCACCTGGAACCCCTCGTCCTCGAGCGCGCCGGCCACGGCCTCGCCGAGCGCGACCTCGTCCTCGACGACCAGCGCGCGCGTCCCGTGTGGCACCTCCGGCAGCACGGCGACGGGCTTGGTGTCGGGCAGGCGGATGTGCGTGCCGAGCACGGGCAGCTCCAGGACGAACCCCGCCCCGCGTCCGGGGGCGGAGCCGATTCGCAGGCGGCCGCCGTGTTCCTGCGCGATCGCGTAGGCCACGGTCAGGCCGAGGCCCGTGCCCTTGCCGACCGCCTTCGTCGTGAAGAACGGGTCGAAGATCCGCGTGCGGACCTCGTCCGGGATGCCGGGGCCGTCGTCGCTGATCTCGACGAGCACGGCGTCCTGATCCGGATCCTGCCAGGTGCGCAGCACGAGCGTGCCGCGGCCGTGGGCGTCGATCATGGCCTGCTCGGCGTTGATGATCAGGTTGAGCAGGATCTGCTGGATCTGGTGCGGGTCGGCGAACACCGGCGGCAGGCCGGCGGCCAGCGCCTCGATGAGGACGACGTTGGCGACGCGCAGCTCGTAGGCGCGCAGGGCGACCGTGTCGCGCACCACCTGGTTGAGGTCGACGGTCGTGCGCGTCGTGTGCCGCTTGCGCGCGAAGGTCTGCAGGTTGCGGACGATGCGGGCCGCGCGGTCGGCGGCGTTGTGGATCGCGTCGAGGTCGCGGCGCAGCGTGTCGTCGAGGCGGCGGATCGACAGGCGCTCGGCGCAGGCGAGGATCGTCGCGAGCGGGTTGTTCAGTTCGTGCGCGACGCCCGACATGGTCTGGCCGAGCGCGGCGAGCTTCTCCGCCTGCGACAGCTGGTGATACAGGTCGCGCGCCTGGTCCTGCAGCTTCTTCCGCTCGGTGACGTCACGCATGACGGCCTCGACGCGGAACGTGTCGTCGCCGATCCGGTCGGCGCGCGCGGTGATCTCGATCCACATCGCCGACCCGTCGAGCCGGCGGAGGCGGAGCAGGTAGCCCTGGACGCTGCCGTCACGGGCCAGGTGCTGCAGGAACTCGGCGCGGGCCTGGTCGTCGACGAACCGGGCCGGATCGAGCGGGCGGACGTCGGTGGTCGGGACGGGTTCGTCCCAGCCGAAGATCAGGCGGAGGCGCGGGTTGGCGGCGAGCGTCGCGGTCTCGCCGCTCAGCCGGCCGACGAGGCCGATGTAGACGCCTTCCTGCAGCCCGTCGAACAGCCGGGCGAACGCGTCCTCGGCGAGATGGGTGGCCGTCCGGTCCGTTCGCGAGCCTGACGGCACGGCCGCCTCGGTCCGCGGCTAGTGGCGGTCGCCGCCGCGCGGCGGATCCGGCGTCGGGGTGTGGCCGGGCGCGCCGGCGTACATCTGCTCGATGCGCGCGCGGATTTCCGGGAGCGAGACGCCCGTGTTGTACATCTGCCGCGTCTGCGTGGCCACGTCGATGCAGACCTCGCAGCCGATGCCGTGGCCCTCCCAGGACGTGACCGCGCCCGAGGCGTTCCGGCCGGCGACGAAGCAGTCGTGGTTGCCCTTGTGGCCGCCGCGCTCGCAGCCGCAGAAGCAGGGGATGTAGTTCATCACCTCGGGATGCCGGGCGGCGAACTCGTAGGCGGCCTTGGTGATCGCCACCGGCCGCACCGCGTTGACGATCCCCGGCGGCAGCGGGGGCAGGTCGGGCGCGATGTACATCGCCGCCTGCACGGATGGCGGCACCGCCGGCGTGGCCGCCGCGCCGGCGGGCGGCTGGCTCAGCGAGGCCGGCGGCGTCGAGTTCTTGGAGCAACCGGCCGCGACCGCCAGGGCGGTCGCCGCGCCGATCAGGAGGCCCGAGGCGCGTCTCGTCAGCATTCCCGAATCTTAGCATTCGCAGTAGACTGGCCGGCAATGTCGACGACGGGCCCGCTCGCCGGGCGGATTGCGCTCGTGACGGGCGGCGGCACCGGCATCGGCCTCGGGATCGCGCGCGCGCTCGGCGAAGGCGGCGCCCGCGTGGCGATCGCCAGCCGCGACCAGGCCCACCTCGACGCCGGCGCGGCCACGCTGCGGGAGGCCGGCATCGACGCCGACACGGTGACCGTGGACGTCCGTGACCCGGCGCGCGTGGACGCGATGGTCGCCACGATGGTCGAGCGCCACGGCGGCATCGACATCCTCGTCAACAACGCCGCCGGCAACTTCGTCTGCCGTGCCGAGGAGCTCTCGCCGAACGGCTGGAACGCCGTCATCGGCATCGTGCTGAACGGCAGCTTCTACTGCTCGCGCGCCGTCGGCCGGCACATGATCGCGCGCGGAGGCGGCGGGTCGATCGTCTCGATCCTCGCCAACTACGCGTGGACGGGCAGCGCCGGCACGATCCACTCCGCCTCGGCCAAGGCCGGCGTGATGGCGATGACGCAGACGCTGGCGGTCGAATGGGCCCGGCACGGCATCCGCGTGAACGCGGTCGCGCCAGGGCCGATCGAATCACCAGGCGCCGCCAGGCAGCTCTGGTCGACGCCCGAGGCCGTGCAGATGATCACCGACGCGGTGCCGCTCAGGCGCTGGGGACGACCCGAGGAGATCGGACACGCCGTGTCGTTCCTCGTCGATCCGAAGTCGAGCTACGTCACCGGCGAGATTCTCACCGTGGACGGCGGCCAGTGGCTCAACCGCGGCACTTTCAGCTTCCTGGACCTGCCCCTGGGCGGTCCGCGACGTTCGTGAACCGGGTGACGCCACAGACGCCGATGGCCAGACTCCCGCGCATCGCCGAGATCGACGCGTCGTCCAGCGGCAGCGGGTTCTTCCTCTGCGTCCGCAAGGAACGCCGCACCGGGCGCACCGGCAGCGCGTTCCTCGTGCTCCAGCTCCAGGACGCGACCGGCAGCATCGACGCGAAGGTGTTCCAGGACGTCGAACAGAACGACGCCGAGTTCGATGCCGGGGAGTTCGTGGCCGTCCAGGGGCGCGCCAGCGTCTACAACCAGCGGCTGGAACTGGTGATCGACCGGATCCGGCGCGTGATTCCGGACGACGCGAACCGCGGTTTCCGTGAGGAGGACTGCATCCTCTGCGCGCCCAGGCCGATCGACGAGATGTGGGCCGAGCTGGAGTCGCGACTCGAGAGCGTCCGGCAGCCACAGCTCCGCCTGCTGCTCACCGGCATCGTCCGGACCCACGCCGACAAGCTGCGCGTGTGGCCGGCCGCCCGCCAGGTGCACCACGCCTACCGCAGCGGCCTGCTCGAGCACATCCTGAAGATCATGGACGTCGCGGTGTTCCTGGCCGGCCAGTACGACGCCAGCACGGACCTGGTGATCGCCGGTGCGCTGCTGCACGACATCGGCAAGCTGCAGGAGCTGCAGTACGACATCGCGACCGGCTACACGGTCGAGGGCAACCTCGTCGGCCACATCAGCATCGGCGTCGGCATGCTGCGCGACGCGGTCCGCGAACTGCCCGACTTCCCCCGCGACCTCGCGATTCACCTCGAGCACCTGATCCTCTCGCACCACGGGTCGCGCGAGCTGGGCTCGCCCGTCGAGCCGATGACCGTCGAGGCGTTCATCCTCGCGGCGGCCGACGACTTCGACGCGAAGATGCACCAGATCCGCCGGCACCTCGCCACCGACACGACCGACGGGCCCTTCACCGCCTACCACCGTTACCTCGAGCGGGTCCTCTACAAGCAGCCCTGACCGTCCGGCGGCTGGCGGCCCCGGGGCACTCTCCCCCATGGCGCCCCTCACTGGGGCCCTGGCCCGGCAGCAGAGCCGCGCAACGGATCCCGATACCCAGGGGGAGTAACAGAATAAAATTCTGTCAAGCGGCTTACGTCTGAACAATCATTCGGACAATGACGTAATTTGCCGATATAATTACATGGCTATGGACGCCATCGATCGCCGCATTCTCGAACTCCTCCAGGCCAACGGACGCACGACCCAGGTGGACATCTCCCGGGAGGTCGGCCTGGCGCCGTCCGCGGTCCTGGAGCGCATCCGCAAGCTGGAGGCACGCGGGGTGATTCGCGGCTACGCGGCGCTGGTGAATCCGCGCGCGGCGGACCTGGGCCTGCTCGCCTTCGTCGCCGTCCGCACGACGGAGGTCGCGGGCGAGGAAGGAGTCGGGCAGGCCCTGGCCGACGTGCCGGAGGTGCTCGAGGTGCATCACGTCGCGGGTGACGATTGCTTCCTGGTCAAGATCCGCGCGCGCGACGCCGAACACCTGGGCGACCTGCTCAAGACCGCGGTCGGCCGCATCAAGGGCGTCCGTGCGACGCGCACGACGATCGTGCTCGGCACGGTGAAGGAGTCGACGCGGCTGCCGCTCGAGGGCGACGGGGCGTCACTGGAGGCGGCCTCATGAGCCCGACGCCACATCCGCCGCGCGCCGCGTGGATCGCCTGGGCCGCGGTGTGCGTGATCTGGGGCACGACGTTCCTCGCCATCAAGGTGGCGCTCGACACCATTCCGCCCTTCCTGCTGGGCGGCCTGCGGTACGTCGTGGCCGGCACGGTGCTCGCCGCGTTCCTCGTCGCGCGGCGCCGCGCGCTGCCGCCCGTCGCACACTGGCCGCGCCTCGCCGGCCTCGGCATCCTGATGCTGGGCTTCGGCAACGGGGGCGTGGTCTGGGCCGAGCAGTACCTGGCCAGTGGCCTGACCGCGGTCGTGATTGCGACGACGCCGTTCTGGATGATCGGCGTGGACACCACGCTGCCGGGTGGCGATCGCCTGCGCGCCCGGCAGGTCGTGGGCCTGCTCGTCGGGTTCTCGGGGATCGTGCTGCTCGTCTGGCCGAGTCTCGCCGTCTCGGGCGGACGGACCGCCGAGGTGCTGATGGGCATCGGCGCGCTGCAGCTCGCGTGCGCCGGCTGGGCCGTGGCGTCAGGGTTCACGCGCCGGAAGGTCGTGGCGGCCGACGTGCTCGGCGCGGCGGCGCTGCAGATGGTCTTCGGCGGCGTGTTCATGCTGCTCGTGGGCACCGTGACGGGCGAGTGGTCCGCCCTGCGGTTCAGCCTGCCGGCGGCCGGAGCGCTGGCCTATCTGGTGGTGGCCGGATCGCTCGTCGCGTTCGCGGCCTACTCGTACGCCCTGCGCCACCTGCCGGTGGCCGTCGTCTCGCTGCACAACTACATCAACCCGGTGATCGCGGTCGCCCTCGGCACGCTGCTCCTCGGCGAGCCGTTCCGGCCGTCGATGCTCGTGGCCGGCGCGGTGATTGCGCTGGGCATCCTGATCGTGCGGCCGGCCGGCCGTCCCGGATCGCGGCCGCGGCGCCGGCCCACGTTGCCGCGCCTGTCGGTGGCCTCGTCGGGCGGCGGGCGATCGTGACGCGTCGCGGGCGGCGCGCGGTGGACGCAACAGTTCGCGCGATGCTCGCGGCGCTGGCCGTTGCCGTCGCGCCGGGACGGGCTGGGGCACAGTCCGCGGCGCACGACGCGGCGCCGCGGGTGACGTTCGCGCCGCCCCATGTGTCGTTCCCGCCGGGCGCCGCGTCGGGCGCCGCGTCGCCGGCCGCCGCGTTGCCGGGCGCCACCGTGCCCGGGCGCGTGCGGTCCACGTTCGTGTTCCTCGCCGGCGGCGCGGCGGGCCTTGCCATCCACGAGTCCGGGCACGTCATTGCGGGCCTCGCCTTCGGGGCCCGGCCCTCGGTTGGTGCCCTCGATTCCGGCCCCATCCCGTTCTTCGCGATCCGCCACGCGCCGGTGACGCGCCGGCAGGAGTTCGTGATCTCGTCGGCGGGGTTCTGGATGCAACACGCCGGGTCGGAATGGATCCTGACGGCCCGTCCCGGCATTCGCCGCGAATCGGCGCCGCTGCTGAAGGGTGTCTTCGCCTTCAACCTGGCGACCTCCGCTGTCTATGGCGTGACGGCGTTCAGTCGGCGCGGACCGTCGGAGCGCGACACGCGCGGCATGGCGATCTCGCTCGGCCACGACGGCGTGCCCGAACCGGTGATCGGCGTGCTGGTGCTGGCTCCCGCCGTGCTCGACGGCTATCGCTACCTGCGACCGGACGCGCGCTGGGCCGTGTGGGGTTCACGCGTCGCCAAGCTGGCCGGCGTGCTGGTGGTCGTCGCCGCAGGGCGCTGACGCGTTCCGACGCGCCAGGGGCACGCGCCTCGGCGGCCGCCTAGTTGCCGGGCTGAGCCGAACTGGCCTTGGGCCCGAGCGCGAACGCCATCGTGCCGTCGCAGACGACCGTGCCGTTGACGCGGGCCGATCCCGAGAGCACGCCCATCCGGCTTCGCAGCCGCCGGACCACGGCCTCGATCTCGACGACGTCGCCCGGATGGACCGGCCGGCGGTAGCGGACCCGCTCGATCCCCATGAAGAAGGGCAGCTTCTGTCGGTTCTCGGGCTTGGAGAGGATCAGGATGGCCCCGGTCTGGGCGATCGCCTCGGTCAGGATTGTGGGCGGGAAGACGGGGTTCCCGGCGTCCCCATGCCAGAGGTAGCGCTCGTTCAGCGAGACGTTCTTGATGCCGACGATTCGCCGGTCCTCCTCGAGCTCGGTCACGCGGTCGACGAGCAGGAAGGGGTACCGGTGCGGCAGGATGCGCTCGATGGCCGCGTAGTCGAGGGGCAGCGTCAGGCTCATGGCTGCGAGGAAGTATAATTCGTCGTCCGGCCTGCCTCGGCATTGATGTCCAAGTCCCGCAAGACACCCGCCAGATCGCCCTCCGCCGCCCTGAGCGAGCGCGACATCCTGCTGACGCTGTTCGACCTGGGCCGCGAGGTGGCCTCGGTCATCGACGTGGACACGTTGCTCGCGCGGGTCCCCGATCTCATCGGCCGGCTGATCAAGTTCGACGCGTTCGCGGTCTACCTCTACGACCAGAAACGCGACAGCCTGAGCATCGGTTATGCGGTCGGTTACCCGGATACCTCGCACCTGTCCTTCTCGACCTCGCAGGGCCTGGTCGGTCGCGTGGTCCGGACGCTCGAGTCCATCGTCGTCGGCGACGTCGCGCTGGACCCGGATTACTTCGCGGTCGTCGACGGGATGACGTCCACGCTGGCGGTGCCGCTCATCCACAAGTCGAAGCCGATCGGCGCGCTCAACGTGCTGAGCCGGGAGCGTGACCAGTACTCGGAGCGCGACGCGGCCATCCTGCGCCAGTTCGGCGCACACGTCGCGACCTCGCTGGTCAACGCGAGGCTCTTCGAGCGCGAGCGCGCGGACGCGGAGGCGTTCGAGACGCTCGCCGACATCGGGCGCGAGGTGGCCGCGGTCCTCAACCTCGACGAGCTGCTGGCGCGCATCGCGCAGCTGGCGCGGCGCGTCATCGACTACCAGACGTTCGGCATCCTGCTGCTCAACGAGCAGACGCAGGAACTCGAGATCGTCGTCGCGATCCAGTATGGCGAGAAGATCGCCCTCCCGAAGGTGCCGGTGGGCGAGGGGCTCGTCGGTTACGCGGCGCTGCATCGCGAGGCCGTGCTCGTGCCGGACGTCTCCAAGGACCCCCGCTACATCCAGGTCGTCGAGGAGGCGCGGTCCGAGCTCGCGATCCCGCTGCTCCTGAAGGACCGGTGCATCGGCGTGTTCGACCTCGAGAGCCCGCAGCTCGACGCGTTCACGAAGCGCGACGTGGAGATCCTCACGCTCCTGGCGAGCCAGGCGGCCGTCGCGATCGAGAACGCGCGGCTCTACGCCGAGGTCACCGCGAATGAAGCCCGGCTCGAGAAGGAGTTGCAGTTCGCCAAGCGCGTGCAGGCCGCGCTGCTGCCGTCGAAGCTGCCGAAGCGCGTGCGCGGCGTGGACATGTCGGCGTCGTTCGCCTCGGCCCGCGAGCTCGGCGGCGACTTCCACGACTTCCTCGTGCCGGAGTCCAACATCCTCATCGCCGCGGTGGGCGACGTGTCGGGCAAGGGCGTGCCCGCGGCGCTCTACAGCGTCCTGGCCGGTGAACTGGTGCGCAGCCGGTCGTTCCGGCGACGGTTCCTGCCCGAGCGGGCGGCGCCGGCGAAGGTGCTGATGTCGATCAACACGATCCTCCACGAGCGGCACCTCGAGGAGTACTACTGCACCCTGTGCTACGCCGTCTTCGACTTCAAGCGGCGCACGGTCACGCTCGCGAATTCCGGCCTGCCGTACCCGATCCGCATGACCGGCGACACCTGCACGCAGATCGAACTGCCGGGCGTGCCCCTCGGCTCGTTCGGCGGCACGACCTACGACGAGGCCTCGTTCCCGCTGCTCGAGGACGACGTGTTCGTCTTCTGCACGGACGGCGTCTACGAGGCGATGAACCAGCGCGGTGACGAGTTCGGCGCGGACCGCACGATGGCCATCGTGAAGGCGAACCGTGAACGGCCGGCACGCGAGATCGCCAGCGCCATTCTCGACGACGTGAACCGCCACCGCAACGGCTTCCCGCCGAACGACGACACGACGCTCGTCGTGCTGAAGATCACCGAGCCGCCCGGCAGCCGGCCCTGATCCCGCTCGGCCGCCGTGCGGCCGTGCCGCGCGCGCGACCGCCGCGACACGCGGGTCCCGCGGCAGCGACGACCGGTGTCGTCGCTCCCACGGGCCCGTTCCCTGTGTGTCCGGTGAGGAGAGAAGAGGAAGTGAACTGCCCGAGCGTCGTGACCTGGAGCGACGAGGTGCGGCGATGCCAGCGCCTGCCTGTCGATTGTTGACGCACCCCGCTTGACGTCGGGCAGTTCGCTTCCAGATGTATCAAGACGCGTGCCGTACGAATTCGGCCTGAAATGTCCGTTTCACGGCCTCCGGCTGTCCGGAACTGAGGCCAGCTGACCTGCCAGACCGGCCCGCAAAGGGGACACTGCCGCAAACTTTCCAGGACGGGTTTCGTCAGATCCCACGACACCGCAAGGGAGGCAGTGAACGATGCGGACCTCTTTGGGACTCTTTCGACCGCTGGTCGCCGGCGCCGCGCTGCTGGCCGGGACCCTGGTTATCCTGGCGGCCGTGCCCATCCTGCACGGCCAGACCGTCCGGGAGCGGCCACTTAGTAACTTCACTTATAAGCTGCTCGGTGGCACCGGGATCGGCATCGAGATCCGGGACGTGGACGAGGCGGACCGAACCCGCGAGAAGCTGGACGCCCTCGCCGGCGCCGTCGTGGACCAGGTGGACCGGGACAGCCCGGCGGCCGAGGCGGGCGTCCGCGCGGGAGACGTCGTCACCGCCTTCGACGGCGAGCGCGTCCGGAGCGCGCGGCAGCTCTCACGGCTGATCGAAGAGACGCCGGCCGGGCGGACGGTCGCAGCCACCGTCGTCCGCGACGGCCGGACGCTGACGCTGAACGTCACGCCACGCGAGCAGTCGGGGCTCGATCCGCTCGGGGACATCCGCCGCTTCTACGCCAGGCCCGACGCGCGCGAGTTCGTCGTGCCGCCCGAGACGCGGCCGTTCCTCGTCACGCCGGGCATCATGCCGCCCGGCGACCTGTCCGACCTGCTGGACCGCGCGACGAGTGGCCGTCTCGGCGCCACGGTGCAGCCGTTGACGGATCAGCTGGCCGCCTACTTCGGCGTATCGGCCGGCGTGCTGGTGACGGCGGTGACGCCGGGGACGCCGGCGGCTGACGCGGGGCTTCGGGCGGGCGACGTGATCACGGCCATCGGGGATCGGCCGGTGCGCGACGGGGCCGACGCGACGCGCGCGTTGCGGCAGGCGTCGGGAGAAGTCGATCTGGCGATCGTGCGCGATCGGCAGGCGCAGCACCTGACCGCCCGGATCGGCGGCGGGCGTTAGCTAGCCCTCGGCGACCTTCGTCGTGAACGCCGGCCGGTGGGTGGCGCCACCGGCGGCCGGCGGCACCAGCACGGCGAACTGCGCGGCGATGACGCGCGCGATGGCGGTGCGCTCGGCGCTCGGCTTGCTCTGCCGGATCTCCGCCGCGAGGACGCCGACGCATCCGTCGGCGCTGATGAGCGGGACCGCGATGGCGCCGTTGCCCTTCGGCGTCGGGCTGTGCGCCGTCTGGGCCTTCATCGTCCGAAAGGCCGCCGACGTCACGCTCTCGCCGTCCACCGGCACCGGGCCCATCCGCGCGACGGCACGGTTGTCGTAGCCGTGCGCGAGCGACGGGCGGAGCAGCCGGCCGTCGGCATCCGGCACCCAGAGGACGACGCCCTTGGCGTCCATGACGCGCGCGGCCCGGCCGAGCAGGGCGGGCACGTCGCGGGTGTCGATGAGGCGGGCCAGGTCCACGCACAACTCCGCCGCCTCGGACAGGTTCACCGCCACGGCGGTCACGGGCGGCGGCGGGGGCGCGGTCACGGCCGGCGGCGGGCCGACGGCCGTCGCCCCTGGCGGCGGCTCGATGGATTCGGCCGGGGCGCCGGTTTCGGCCGCCGCGACCGGCGAGGCCGGGGCACCCGTTCCCGTCCGGGACGCGAGGTTCGGGCCACCCGCGGCGGCGCGGAGCGGCGAGAGATCGAGGTCGTCCGCCAGATCGATGCCGGTGAGGCTCGGCATCCCGGCCCGGTCCGTGCGGTCCGCGTCGCCGGCGGCCTCCTCGGCGGCCGCGGCCGCGCGCGCGTAGAACAGCATCACGGCCAGCACGAAGCCGAGGGCGACGGCGTTCATCCCGATCCGGAGCCACGACAGCCGGGTCGTCCTCGCGTCGGCGGCCGCGATCGCGACGTCGCGTGCCTGCGCCAGCTCGTCCGCGAGGTGGCGATTCGCCTCGAAGCCATCCATGAAGATCTGATCCGAGGCCAGGAACTTCTCGCTGCGCGTGGCGTTGTCGCGCGCGCGCTCGTCGAGCCGGCGGATGTCGCCCAGCAGGCTGGCGGCATTCTCGTAGTGGCCGCGTGCCGTCAGGTCGGTGGAGGCTGCCTGCATCGACTGAATCGACTGATCGATGGTGCCCAGGATCTCGCTGACGCGGGTCATCCAGTAGTCGGCGCTCTGGCCGACGGCGACGTAGCCCGCCTGCGCAGCGCGCAGGTCGGCCAGGTTCGTCTGCAGCCCGCCGAACGACCGATCCGCCTCGCGCGCCGCCGCGGCCGCGTCACGGATCTTGACGTCGAGCCAGTAGTCCTGTGCGAGTGTGCCCAGCGCGATGACGAGGGTGAGGATCACCAACGGGCCGGTTCCGCGTTTCCTCATGTGATGCTGGTGCTCCGATCGCCGGTACTATAGCACCCGAATTTCCATTCCCGGCCGCAAACACGCGCGGTACGGGCCACCGCGACGGAGGTCCATGCGCGCCGGCGTGATCCTCAACCCGAGAGCCGGACGCGCCGGCAGCACCGCGGGACTGGCCGGCGCGCGCGCCGACTTCGCGCGCGCGGTCCTCGCGCGGCACGGCGCGTCGGCCGATGTGCGCATCTCCGAGGGCGCCGGTCATGCGGCGGCGCTCGCGCGTGCCTGCCTGGCCGCCGGCGCCGACGTGGTGATCGCCTGGGGCGGCGATGGGACGATCAACGAGGTCGCCGGGCCGTTGATCGGCGGGCGCGTGCCGCTGGCGATCGTGCCGGGCGGATCTGGCGACGGACTCGCGCGGAGCCTCGGCCTGCCGCGCCGTGCCGAGCTCGCCCTCCGCCTCGCGGTCACCGGCCCCCGCGGGCCCATGGACGTCGGCTGGATCGGCCCGCGGCACTTTCTCAACCTGGCCGGCATCGGGTTCGATGCCGCGGTCGCCGATCGCTTCAACCGCCGCGGCCGCCGGGGGCTCCGCGGCTACGTGACCGGCGCGCTCCGGACCGTCTGGGGCCATCGCCCGGGCGCCTGCACGCTCGCTCTCGACGACCGGTCCCTCGAAGGACCGCGGTTCGTCGTGGTCTTCGCCAACGGATCGCAGTACGGCAGCGGCCTGGTCATCGCGCCTGACGCCAGTCCCTGGGACGGCTGGCTGAACCTGGTCGTGGTCGACGACGGCTCGCCGCTGAGGCAGATCTGGCGAGCGCGCAGGCTCTTCATCCGGCCGCTCGATCCCGCCGAGGGCGTGCTGCGCGCGGCCATCCGGACCGCGCGAATCAGCGGGTCGCGGCTGCTCGGGCACGTCGACGGCGAGTCCTTCACCGCCTCCGGGACGCTCGACGTCAGGCTGGATGCCGGCGCGCTGCTCCTGGCCGGTCTGGCCCCGCGCTGACACAGGGGCCCGGCGGGGGCCGGCGCCGAAGGTGGGGCCTAGCGATTCGCGCCGGCCCCCGTCGGGGCGGACGTCGGCTGCAGGATGACGTAGGCGGGGAGGCCGACGATCCGGAACCTCCGCGTCAGCTCGCTCGCCGGGAAGGCGTCGAGGTCCTCGGCCTGGAACTTGACCTTGGTGTAGCCCTCCAGCGCCTGCCGCACCGACGCGTCGGCAAGCGTCGTCACGTCCATCGTCAGGCAGTTCTTGCACCAGGTGGCCCAGAAGTCGATGAGCACCGGCGTGCCGTCGCGCGTCGCCGCGGCCAGCCCCTCGTCGAGCGAGGCGTACCAGCCCTCGTCGAGCTGGGCCTGGACGCTCGCCTCGACGCTGGCCGGATCCACCTGCCGGTTGGCGAGGATCTCGTATCCGAGGAAGGCATAGTAGGCCGCGGTGGCGAGGATGAACACGCCGAAGACGCGCTTGACCCAGACCATCCAGGCGCCGGGCTTCGGGAGCGCCGAGAGGCCCGCGCCGGCGATCGGCCAGGGCAGCGCCATCCCGAGGCCGAGGACGAACGGCAGCGCCAGCGCGATCGTCGTGCCCTTGAGGTAGAGGTCGCTCGCGAACAGCACCACCTGGATGACGACGGGCGCCACGCAGGCCCCGGCCAGCAGCGCCGCCACCGCGCCCATGCTGAAGGCCAGTACGAACGTGCCGCGGCTCTCCTCTCCGAACCGGATGCGGCTCGAAAAGCGCGAGAAGTCCACGACGATGACGTCGAACATCGCGAGCGCGAGCAGGACGAAGAGCGCGGCGATGCCGAAGTTGAACCACGGCGACGCGTTGATGGCGCCGAACGTGCCCGCGGTGAGCACCACGACCACGCCGAGGACGCCATAGATCAGGGCCATCGCGGCGCCGTAGGTCAGGCCCAGCAGGAAGCCGCGCCGCCGGCGGCCCGCCTGCGCGCCGGCGCCGATGATCGCGATGTTGATCGGGATCATCGGCAGCACGCACGGCGTCAGGTTCAGCGCCAGGCCGCCAAGGAAGACGATCGCCAGCACCGACAGCACGCCCCGGCCCTCGAACCAGCCGACCTGCGCGACCCCGGCCTCCGCGTCGCGGATGAACTGCAGGAAGTCGGCGACCCGCAGGTAGCCGTCGGCGCGCCCGCGGACGGTGAAGTCGTCCAGCCGGGCCAGCGCGGGGAACGCCGCCGCGCCCTCGGCGGTCGCGGTGTTTCCGGGGGCGGCGCGGCCCGTGCGCGGCGGTCGGGGCGGTGGCGGCGCGTCGGCCGGCGGCGGCACGCCACGACCGAACGCGATCCCGCCGAAGACGTCCGCGTGCGCCGGCGCGGCCGGCTCGCCCGCCGCGACGGTCACGGTCCACGACGTGTCGAGGCTCCGGGCCGGGTAGCACACGTGCTCGTCGCAGGCCTGGAACCGCAGCCGGCCAGGAATCACCAGCGCGCCAGGCGCGCGGTCCGCCGCGACGCGCGCCTCGACGCCGACCACGAACGTCCGCTCGAAGACGGCCAGGGGTTCCGGGCTGCCCTCCTGGGTGAAGTCGGTCGTGGGCGGGAAGACCACCTCGGTCGCCGTGGCGCCGGCCGACGGGTCGATCCAGAGGACGGTCGGGATCAGCGACGGGTCACGCGGGCGATCCGACTGCAGGTGAAAGCCCTCGGGCACCTCGACCTGGAGGGCGAGGCGGACGGTCCCGCCCGGAGGCACGGTCGCGCGCTCGGTGACCGGCGCCAGGTCGACGCGTACCTCGATCGGGCCGGGCTGGGCGAGCCCCAGGGCGAGCAGCGCGAACAGGGCGAGCGCCGCGAATCGGGTCTTCCCGGCGTGCGGCCGGCGCCGGCCGGCCGGCCGCGCGGACTCGGCCGCCGCGACGGGCGCGGGGGGACGGGGATCGGGGACGATCATTCCATTCGATCCTACGTCTGGACCGCGCGCTCGGATACGCCAGGGCGGGCAGTCCGATCCCTGAACGACCACCCTGGCCGTTCGCCTGGCCGCGATCACCCTACTTCACTTCTTTGAGGGGGATGACCTCGGCGCGCGGCAACGGGCCGAAATCCTCGCCGAACTTGATCGGCGGGAGGTCCTGGAACATGAAGTCCCACTTCCAGCGCTCGGACGGGTTCGACGCCTGGAGCCAGGTGCGCGCCGACACGGGACGCGAGAACGTGATCGACGGCAGGGCCGCGTAGCCGCCCACCGACGCGAGTTCGTGCGCGAGGGCTTCACGCACGGCCGCGGCGGATGCGTAGCTGACCGTCTGGCCGAACACCGGCGCGAGCTTCATGAGGATCTGCCAGTCCTCGCCGGAGTCTCCAGGCGGCGTGATCGCCTGCGACGCCGCCTGCACGTGACCGGTCATGTTCGTGTAGGTCGCGTCCTTCTCGACCCACGCGCGCCCGGGCAGGAGGACGTCGGCGGCATCGGCGAGGGCGGTGTGCACCGCGCCCTGATAGATGAGCGTCGTGATCCGGCCCGCCCGTCGCGCGTCGAGCAGCCAGTCGGCGTCGCCCACCGATCCGGCCGGTCCCGGGTCGAACACGTAGAGCACCCGCACCTGCCCGGCCTCGACGGCCTGGCGGAGGGCCGACAGGTCGGCCGGCCCGGCGCCGTCGCCGACGTTGAAGCCGAGGTCCCGCGCGCCGCGCACGTTCGGCGCGTCGATCGCGGGCACGCGGAACGTCGTGGTGGCCGGCTGCGCCTTCTCGTGGTGGCGCCAGCCGATGGTGACCCCGCCCGTGTCCGCGGCGACCTGCCGCAGCACGAACAGCTCCTCGAGCGAGGCGTGGGCGGAGGCGAGGAACCGCACCGCGCCGGGGCCGCCGGCCGCGTCCACGGCCGCCTTGACCGCGATCAGCGCGTCGGCCCACGGCGCCGCGTCGAACAGCTCGCCGCGGCGGACGTGCGGCTGGAGCAGCCGGCGATCGCCCTCGGTCCACCCGTACTCGAAGCGGCCGATGTCGCACATCCAGTAGCTGTTGATCTCGGGATTCAGGCGCGGCGTCATGCGGACGAGCTGCGCGCCCTTCGCCCACTCGGGCTTCGCCTTGATCCACGCCGTGGTGTTGCAGCCCTTCTCGCAGAGCGTGCAGATCGTGTCGACGGCCTTCGGGTTGTCCCACGGCCGCGACTTGAACCGGTACTGCCGCGTGGTGATGGCGCCGACGGGGCAGACGTCCTGCAGGTTGCCGGAGAGCAGCGAGTGCACGCCCTCCTCGGCGAACGTCGAAATCTCGCTGTGGTAGCCGCGCTGGGTGATGCCGATCTGCGCGTCGCCGTCCACCTCGCGCATGAACCGCACGCACCGCGTGCAGAGGATGCACCGGTTGCGGTTGAGCATCAGCGTCGGCCCGAAGTCCACGTCCGCCTTCACGCCCTCGCCGTCGAACACCCGCCGCGGGAACTCCATGCGGCTGCGCCCCGGGCCGAACGTGTAGGAGAAGTCCTGCAGGGGGCACTCGCCGCCCTTGTCGCAGACGGGGCAGTCGAGCGGATGGTTCGCGAGGAGGAATTCGAAGACGCTCGCCCGCGCCTCGACCACGTCCGGCGCGTTCGTCGTCACGACCATGCCATCCGCGCACGCCGTGGAACACGAGGTCTGCAGCTTGCCCATCTTCTCGATGCGCACGATGCAGACGCGACAGGAACCGTCGACGCCGAGGCCCGGGTGATAGCAGTAGTACGGGACGTCGATGCCGTGCTGGATGGCGGCCTGCAGGACCGTCCGGCCCTTCTCGACCGTGACCTCCTTGCCGTCTATCGTGAGCGTGACGGTTTCCATAGACAGGCGATCTTATCAGGCTTGCCGGGGCGTCCGCCCGGCCCGGCGGGGCCCGCCGCGGCGGCCTGAAACGGCCCGGCGGCCGGCCGTTTCCCGCCCGGGCGCGGCGGCGACGCCGAGCGCCCGGCGCCGCGTGTCGGACCGGCGCGTCCGCGGGCCCGGTCAGCGGCGGAACAGCGAGAGTTCCTGGCGGATGTCGATGCGGCGGGCCTGTCGGGGCAGGGTGAGGCGGCGCTCCACCGACGCCTCCGTGATCGGCAGGCTCCGTGTTTCCACGGCCCCGTCCGCATATCGGATCGTGAGGGTCAGCGGCAGGTCGAACACGTCCGTCTGCTGCTGCTCGACCCGGACGATGGCCGTGCGCCCGTCGTCGCTCAGGCGGGCGTCGAGCTTGAGCTTCGGGATGACCGCCCCGAGGATCCACCGGTCGAGGAACCGGCCGACGTCGATCGTCGTGTGGTGCTGCATCGCGTCGCGGAAGTCGTCCGTGCCGGCCTTCCGGAACCGCCACGTGGCGTAGAACTCCCGCAGCCCGGCGAAGAACCCCTCGTCGCCCATCAGCCGCCGGAGCATGTCGAGCACCACGGCGGACTTGTTGTAGACGATGGCGCGGAAGACGCGGCCCTCGCCCTCGATGTGGCCGAGCCGGTAGCCGAGGTAGATGGGGCCCTGGTCCTCGAGCGCCAGCGCCGAGTCGCGCATCCGGCTGATCAGGCCCTCGGCCGTGTCACGGCCGCGGTCGTGCTCCGCGGCCAGCACCGCGAAGTACTGCGCCAGGCCCTCGCTCAGCCATTGCTCGTGGTAGTTCTTCCAGCCCACCGCCTGGCCCCACCACTGGTGGGCGACCTCGTGCGCCAGGAAGAAGTCCTGGTAGACGTTGTCGAACGACACCGGGTCCGAGGTCCACGAGTACGGCGTGGTCGGCAGCGGCTGGTGCAGCACGGCGAAGTAGGCGGGGCTGTGACCGCCGGGCAGGTTGTCGTCGATCCCGGCGAGCGTGAAGTCCGGGTACGGCGCCTCGCCGACCGTCCGCGCGAAGTCCGCGAGCAGGGCCGACACGCGGTCGGCCAGCGGACGATTGCGGCCGGTGATGCGCGGCGTGGAGAGCACTTCCACGTCGATGGCCGGCGCGCCCGCGCCGCGGCCCTCCATGCCCGCGTCGTGGCGGCTGACCGGCGGCGCCACCGCGGGCACGGGGACCGACCGCTGGTCGATCGGCACGAAGCGGCTGATCACGAGCGCCATGTAGCGCGCCGGTCGATCGGCGTCGAACTCCACCGTGCGCCGGAAGGTCGAGTCCCCGCCGTCGGGCGCCGGCACCTCCGTGATCGTCGAGTTCACCAGCGTGCCGCTCGCCACCACCTGGAACTCGGACGGCACCGTGAACCGCATCGCCGCCGTCGCGAAGTCGGTCCGCTCGTTCTGGGGATACCACGCGACGCGGTTGCTGTACATGAACCGCGGCTCGGGGATGATGATCGGCCGGTCGATGCCGAACGGATCCTGGGCCGAGCCCATCACCTGGCCCTCGGGCGCGATGGCCTCGCGGTTGAGCCGCTGCGGCGGCAGCCGGCCGCTGTACACCACGTCGAGGATCAGCTGGCGGCCCGCCTCGAGCGGCTGCGGGAAGCTGATGATCGCCTTGTTCTGGTTCTTGATGCGCAGGGCGAGCAGCCGGCCGAAGTCGAGCGTGCTCACCGACGCGATCGCCAGCGGCTCGGCCAGCCGGATCGTGAGCGTCGCGACCTGGTCGCGGCGCACCGTCACCCGCAGCGATCCGCGTCCGCTGACCCACTGGCGCTCGGGATCGAACGTCAGATCGAGCCCCACCCGATCCACGTCGTACGCCGCGTCATCGTCCTCGTCGTAGAACGGGCCGCGCTCCGCCAGCCGGTCGGCGGACGTGTAGACGGAGATGTTGCGCGACTTCTCGCGATCGAAGAACGACACGTCCTCCGGTTCGCTGGGCGACCGCGCATACGTCAGCCAGCCGTGCCGGCGCGTCCGCAGCTCGACGACGGTGCTGCCGATCGCCGGTTCGAGCGACCAGGTGTCGGGGCCGAGGTCGTCGAGCTCCAGGCTGTACGTTCGGGGTGACCGGTCGTCGAAGACGTCCTGCGCGCGCCGGATCTCGCCGGGATCGACGGCTTCGCGCTCGAGCATGCGGCTCTCGATGCGCGAGTCGAACTCGAGCGGGCTGAGCCGGATGAACGCCTCGTCGATGTCGGATTCGTAGTCCGGCCGGCCGTTGAACAGGCGGAGCTGTCCCTGCTCGGCCGCGCTCGGCGGCGTGAACCGGACCGATCCGCGCCCGCGCAGCACGAGCGCGGTGACGCCGGCGTCGGAGCGCGCGACGAACGCGGTGCCCGACTTCATCGAGACGACCAGGTCGGGCGCCTGGTACGTGAGGTCGTGGACGGCGTACTGGGTGTCCGTGTCGAGATCGAGCCGGATCAGGCCGTCCACCGCGCCGAGCTCGGCCAGGCCGTAGATCTCGTAGGCGTCGTCGGACTCGGCGCGCGGACGCGCGCGCAGCTGCCAGGTCGCGATGCGGCCGCGCCTGTCGTGGCCGACGAGGACCTCGGCCAGGACCTCCACGCCGCCGGTGACCGGGCGTCGCGCGCGCTCGCGGATCACCGCCGTGGTGGCCGGACCTCGCGCCAGCAGCCGCGCGAAGCGCGCGGCGTCCTCAGCCGGCAGATCCGGCGCGGCCAGCGCGGCGAAGGCGTCGGTGCCGCCAGACTGGAGCGCGGTTTCGAGATCGGAGAGCAGGCGCACCAGCCCGTCGGCCTGCAGGCGCCGCGACTGCTGGTCGGGCGGCCGGGCCGCGATCGGAGCTGACAGCGCCAGCACGACGGCCAGGAGAACCAGGCGATGCACGGATCTCTTCCTCTACGGTCGAGGCGGCTGGCCGGCAGGTGGGGGACGCCGGGTCAGCCTCGTCTTGGACGGAACACCGCCACCGTACTTCAGATGACGGCCGGACTCAAATGGTTGGCGCGGGGGTGTCCGGATCCGGAGATTCCGGCCCGTCAGCCCGTTTCAGGATCAGGGTGGTCAGGTCGTCGCCGAGCCGCGCGTCGCCGGCGTGTCGCTTCACGGTGTCGAGCGTCACGCGCCCGAGGGCTTCGGGATCGAGCGTGGCGTTCGCGGCGATCACGGCCTCCAGGCCGGCGTCGTCGAACGGCCGGCCGGAGGCATTTTCCGCTTCCGTGATGCCGTCGCTGAACAGCACCAGCGTGTCGCCCGGCTCGATCGTCACGTGCGCCGGGGAGTAGGTGGCGCCCTCGAACATCCCGAGCGCCATGCCGCCGCCGTCCTCGAGTCGTTCGAAACGGCCGTCGTGCCGGCGGAGCATCGGGGGCAGGTGGCCCGCGTTGATGTACTCCAGCTCGCCGGTGCGCGGATCGTAGAGGCCGAAGAACAGCGTGATGAACCGCGAGCCCGGGCTGTGGCGCAGCACCTGCAGGTTGAGGCGCACGAGGAGCCGCGCGGATTCGAGGCCCTCGTCCACGAGCGTGCGCATCATCGCGAGCAGCAGTGCCATGAGCAGGGCGGCCGGGCTGCCCTTGCCGGCCACGTCGCCCAGTGCGAGGACGAGTCGTCCGTCGGGCAACGGCAGGATTTCGTAGAAGTCGCCGCCGACCGTGTTGGCGGGTTGCGTCACGCCGCACACGACGGCGTCGCCGGCCTGCTGCAGGCCGGCGGGGAGCATGGCCAGCTGGATGTCGCGCGCGATCTCCAGTTCGCCCTTGAGCGACAGGCGATCGGCCACTTCCATGAGGATGAGCAGGTTCACCGCGGCGAACCCGAGCAGCAGCCACATCGTGCCGTCGACCCACTGCGGCGCGGGCAGGCGGAGGCTCAGCGGGAAGAGCAGCAAGGTGACCACGCCGAACCCGCGGAAGAGCATCAGCAGGCCGAGCAGGGTGGAGGCGAGCGCGAAGCCGTAGAGAATCCGGCGCCCGGGCGACAGGCGCATCGCGAAGGCGCTGAAGACCAGCCGGATTTGGAGCGGCCAGCGCCGGTACCAGGGCTCGGCCGCGAGCCGATCCGACTCGCTGCCCCGCGTGAAATACCGGTAGGCCTCCGGCGTGTCGCGCGTGAACAGCCGGTGGACGTCGCTGGCGGAGACGTCCTGCATGTAGCGGTCGAACAGGTTCCGTGCGGAGCGGGGACGGGCCACGTAATGGTTATACGAGCAGGGGGACGGGTCTGTTTTCCACAGATTCGGCCCGTCCGGGGACAGGTCTCCGACCGGATCCCCCGGAGACCTGTCCCCGAAGGGCCCGAATCTGTGGAAAACAGACCCGTCCCCGGACCCTAGGACCCTGGGACCCTGAACAACCGGTCCCCTTCGTAGAACCCCAGTTCACGGGCCCCCAGGGACCGCAGCCAGTCCGAGATCTCGTGGCCGCGATCGCCGAAGGCGTGCTCGTGGACCAGGGCGTGGGTCGCCCCCGACCCGCGCAGCGCCATGGTGGCGGCATCCCAGTCGTAGGGAACGTGGTCGAGGAAGGTCGCGCGGCGGAGGTACTCCTCCGGAAAGAAGCCCGAATAGCCGTTCACCAGCCGCCGCCGGTGCTGGCCGGCGTAGAAGACGGCCTGAGTTTCGTAGGCCGGTTCCCCGAACGGGAACTCGATGAGCACGACCTCGCCCGGCTCGGTGCGGATGCGCTCGTAGAGCGGGCCGATCTCGTCGCCGACGGCCAGGCGCCGTGGCGCCAGGTGGTAGCCGGGCGCCGGAATCGGCAGGTTCGTCCGGAGCGGCACCGACGCGCCCTCGATCAGGAGCGCGGCCGCGCCGGCCGCCACGAGGACACGGCCCGCCACGGGGCGCCAGCGCAGGATCGCCGCCGCGCCGTAGCCGGCGATCACGGCCAGGAACAGCGAGACCAGCATCAGGAACCTGGCCGGCACGCGCAGCCCGTCGAAGCCGGGGACCCAGCGGTAGAGCCACATGTAGGGGCCGTCACCCAGCGGGCGGCCGGCCGACTCGATGACCGGGCCCAGCGCGAGGAGCCCGGCGGCGAGCGTGGCGCCCGCGTAGAACAGGAAGGCGGAATCCTCCCCGCCCCCGAGCGCGCGCCTGGCGGCGGGCACGAGCGCGACGAGCGCCAGGGCGAACACCGCGAGCGCCGTGAACAGCGGGCCGGTCTCGCGCCAGGGCCGGCCCTCGACGAGAATCGGCAGGCTGCCGCGGAGCAGCATCGCCGCCAGGGCCGCGGCGGTCAGCACGAACGCGACCCCGACACCGGCGAGGACGACGCGCTGCCAGGGGCGATCGAGGCCCGGCCGCGCGCGCCGCCAGCCGCGCCGCGCGCCCCACGCGAGCCCGGCCGTCGCGAACGCGAGGATGACGAAGCCGGGGAACGCCTCGCCCTCCATCTTCGGAAACGCGTTGACGCGATCGCGCAGCAGCGGCAGGCCCGCCGTCGCGGTCGCGAACGAGTAGACGTCCGCCGAGAAGCGCACGACTTCCTGCAGCGGCCTGACGCCCACGTCCCCCCGAAGCCGGCGCAGTTCGAGATACGGCGAGACGAACGGCCAGGTCAGCACGGCCGCCGCGATGGCCGTCGCCGCGAGCGCACGCCACACGCGCCAGTCGCCGAGCAGCCGGCGGCGCGCCATCTCGAACAGCGCGTAGGCCGCCACGAACGGCGGGAAGAAGAGCAGGTAGTAGCCGCACGACAGGTTCTGGAGCACCAGCGCGGCACCCGCGCCGGCCAGCGGTCGCGTCCGCCGCGTGACGAAGTACCGGCGCAGCCCCAGGAGCACGAGCGGCATCCAGAAGCTCCACAGCACCTGCAGGTGGGAGAACTGCGGCACGCGATACGGCGCGTACGCGAACGCCAGGCCGGCGAGGAACGCCGCGAGCGGCCGTCCCGTGAGGTCGCGCACGAGCCAGTACGTGAACAGCGCCGAGCCGACGAAGGAGGCGAGGAACAGCAGGTTGTAGACGAGGATGATGTTGCCCGTCGCCGCGAAGACCGGCAGGCCGGCGAGCATCTGCGGCGCCAGGTGTTCCGAGTAGGCGACGGTCAGCCGCGCCGGATCGAAGATGTTGCCGTGCCAGAAGGACCGCAGCGCGTCCAGGTCCCCGCCCAGGAACCGCAGCACCTGCCCGCCGGTCCACATCAGCACCCAGCAGTTGAACACCGGGTCGCCCATGTCCCAGGCGATCTGCCGGTCCAGGACGAGCGTCAGCGGCCAGGTGGCCGCGATGGCGATGGCGAGGTAGGCGGCCGCGACGCCGAGGCTACGCCTCGTCACGGTCGAGGAACTCCTGCAGCAGCACCTGCACGATGGCGGCGGACGGGACCGCCAGCAGCGCGCCGATCACGCCCAGGAGTTCCGTGCCGACGAGCAGCGCCACGAGCACGGTCACGGCGCTCACGCCGACCTGCCGCTCCATGATGCGCGGCACGAGGAAGTTGTTCTCCACGAACTGCTGGACGGCGAAGTACACGGCCGTGAACACCGCGGTGTGCCCGGACACCGTCCAGGCCACGAGGACCGCGGGGATCGCCGCGAGGATCGGCCCGACGATCGGGATGAACTCCCCGATGGCCGCGATCAGGCCGAACACGTAGAAGTAGGGCACGCCAATCAGCCAGAGGCCGATCGCGGCCGTCGTGCCGATGACCATGCCGAGCAGCATCTGGCCGCCGAGCCACGCGCCGACCTTCACGGTGACGTCGGCCGCCATGCGCCCGATCATCGGGCGCATCGACTTCGGGAACAGGTGTACGAACCCGCGCTGGATCGACCGCCACTCCACCAGCAGGTAGAACGGCAGGAGCAGCACCGTCGCGACCGAGCCGACCGCGCCGAGCGCCGACTGCAGCGCCCCGAGAATGCCCGCCACCGCGGTCCCCGAGTTCTGGATTTGAATCCGGCCGAGCAGGTCCTTCCACGTGTACCGCTGCGAGATCAGGCCCCAGTCGAGCAGCTGCGTCTCGAACTGATCGACGTAGCTCGGCAGCTGACGCGTCAGCTCGGTGACCTGGCCGACGAACGGCGGGAGGATGACGGCCAGGATGCCCGCGAAGAGCAGCAGGCCGCCGACGTAGAGCGCCAGGATCGCGGCCCAGCGCGGCATCCGCCGCCGGCGATCGCCGAGCCGGCGGCGCTCGATCCAGTGCACCGCCGGCGAGAAGCCGATCGCGAGCAACGTGCTCACGTACAGCACGAGCAGCACGCTGCGCAGCGTGACGACCAGCGCCGCCAGGCCGACGCCCGCGATCGCCGCGAAGACGCCGAAGACAATCAGGTGCCGGACGTCGCGCCGGTTCAGGGGGCTCATCGACCCGCGGCGATCACGCGCGGCCCGCGGGGCCGGCACGGAGGAATCCCGCGGTGAAGGTGGCCATGTCGTCGTAGATCGCCGCCAGCTCGTCGGGCGGCGCCAGGAAGACGACGCGCAGGAAGCCCTGGTCGGCCGGCAGGCCGAAGCCGGATCCGTACACGCAGAGGATGCCGGTCTCGCGCAGCAGCCCCAGCACGTAGTCCTCGTCGGTCGTGCCCGGCGGCAGCGCGATCCGCGGCATCGCGTAGAACGCGGCCTGCGGCGCGACGCACGAGACGCCGTCCATCGCCGCGAACCGCGCCATCGTCAGGTCGGCGCGCGCGCGCAGGCCCGCGATGAACGCCTGCTGGTGCGACCGATCGCTCGTCAGCGCGGCTTCGATCGCGAACTGCATCGGGCCCGGACTGCACAGCCGGCCGTCCGCCAGCTTCTTGATCGCGGCCAGCACCTCGTTGAGCCGATCCGACCGGCCGACGCCGAGCCAGCCGGCGCGCCAGCCCGGCGCGAGGTAGGCCTTCGAGAGCGACGAGAACGAAAGGATCGGCGCGTCCGGCGCGAGCGAACCGAGCAGCGGCACCGGGCCGTCGAATCCCAGCTCGTTGTAGACCTCGTCGGCGAGGATCGGCACGCCCGTGCGTTCGGCCAGCGCGATCACCTCCCGGCGGATCGATTCCGGATAGACCGCGCCGGTCGGGTTGTTCGGATCGATGAGCACGATCGCCCGCGTCTTCGCGCCGACGCGCCGGCGCATGTCGTCGAGATCCGGCAGCCAGCCGTTGTCGGGATCCGTCCGGTAGTAGACCGCGCGGGCGCCCAGCCGCGCGAGCACCGCCGTGTACAGCGGATACGTCGGCGTCGGCACGAGCACCTCGTCGCCGGCGTCGGCCAGCGCGCCGAGCGCCAGTTCGATCCCCTCCGACGTCCCCGACGTGAGGATCACCCGATCCGCCGACAGCGGCATGCCACGGCGGGTGAAGTCCGCCGCCACCGCCTCCCGCGCCGGCGCCACCCCGGCCGACGGCGTGTAGCCGTTCCGCCCATCGCGCATCGCCCGGGTCACCGCCTCGATCAGGTGCGGCGGCGTCTCGAATCCGAACGGAATCGGGTCGCCGATGTTGAGGTACCGCACCTTCCGGCCGGCGGCCTCGACCTTCTTCGCCTCGACCACGATGTTCCGGATGGCGTAGGTGAACCCGCTCACGCGAGCGGCCGGCTGGATGGAAGTCCCGGCGGGCATGGGGCTTATCGTAGACGAAGAAGGGGGGGTGAGGCTTGACCATTGGTGATTGATGATTGGTGATTGGTGATTGATTGCGGATTTGGGATTTGGGATCCGGGGATTGGAGGGGAATTGGGGGAATTGGCGATTGCGGATTGAAGTGCGGATTGGGGAATTGAGGAATTGAGAAATTGGGAGATTGGCCTGACCCTGGTCGCTCGTGTCCGTTCCCGTCACACTTTCTCACCGCCAGCTCCCGACAACCCCGCCATGGCGTCATCTGGCGCTTGCCTGCCGGCGGCGGGCCGATCCACACAAGTCCATGGCCCGTCTCCGGCGAATCGGCGCCTTCTTCGCCACGGACCTGCAGGTCACCTGGCTCGACGAGGCCGGCGTCAGCCACTTCCTGGCGCCGCAGCGCCTGCCGCCCGCCGCCGCGGCCCTCGGCGTGAGCCTCGACCTCTATCTGGCCGATCCGTCGGTGGCCGCCCGGGGCCTGCGTCTTCGCCTCGAGGTACGTTCCGAGGCCGACGGCGCCCCCGCGGGCTCGTGGACGCTCGAACCCAGCGCGGTCGGCGATCACCGCCAGTTCAGCGGGCGTGTCCCGCTCGAGGGCCTGTCGGCCGGCCGGTATGAACTGGCCGCGATCCTGATCGAAGACGACCAGCCCGTCGGGACGCTCTCCACGACCTTCGCCCGGTCTGCGCCACCCGAGCTCGCGGGTCGGCGACCCCTGACGTCGCCGAGGGCACCCGATGCCGCCGAGGGGACGGCCGAGGACGTCCTGTCCGACCTGGCCCGCGAGGCGCGCGAGGCGAGGCGGCCGTTCGACGTGCCCGTGATCCTCGCGCCGGCGCTGCTGCGCCACGAGCTCGACGAGGTCGCGCGCTCGTCCGGCGAGGTCCTGCCGCTCGAGCTCTGGGACGTGTCGCACGACGATGGCGAGTTCTGGGACAGCCTCGTGGTGGCGGGCGAGGCGGAGACGGGCGTCGTGCCGGCCTGGGCGCGTGGCGTGTCGGCACTGCGGCGTCGCGAGGGGCGCGTCGCGGTCGCGGCGCTCGAGCTGGCGCTGCTGCGCGCGCCGGCCTCGACCGGCGTGTCCCACTATCTCGGCGCCGCGTACGCCGTCGCGGGCCGCGATCTCGATGCGCTCGTGGCCTGGCAGTTGAGCGACATCGCCGGCGCCGCGATCGAATGGCACCTGGCGCTCGCCGACGCCAACACCCGGCTCGGCGCCCGCCCGCAGGCCCTCGCGCTCCTCACCCGCGCGCTCGAGCGCGTGCCCGACTCACCCGAGGTGCTCCGCCGCCTCGTCGAGGCCCATCTCGCCGAGTCGAGGACCGACGCGGCATCCGCTCATCTGCGCCGGCTGCTCGAGGTGTCGCCGTACGACGCCGACGCTCGCTGGTGGGAACTCGTGCTGGCCTATGCCGCGGCGCGCGCCGAGGCGTCGCCCGGGCCGGCGGCCGCCGCCTTCGTCGCGCTCGCTTCGCGCTTCATCTCGTCGGACGAGTCGCGCAGCGCGCGCGCCGGGCGATGGCTGCGGTTCATGCGCGCGGTGGGCTGACGGCGCGCGCCCTCATGGGCGATGCCACGGTTCGCGCTCGTCGGGAAAGTGCGCCAGCCGCTCCAGCGTGTCGGCCAGCGGCACCGGCCGCCAGGCACCTTCCGCCCACGACCGCACGGGCACCAGATCCTCGCGATCCCGCGGGCCGTAGTCGTGGTCCAGCACGCCCTTCTGCCGCCAGACGCGATGATCCTCGATCGCGCCCGTCGTCACCTCGATCCGCGTGAGGGTGAACGACGGATCCAGGTGGTACCACACCGCGCCCGAGAGCGTGCCGTCGAGGTGCCTGGTGCCCTCGCTGACCAGGACGCGAAAACCGCCCTGGCCGTCCTGGAACAGCTTCTCGACGGCCATCGTGCCGTTCAGGCCGGCCGTGATGTCGCGCGGGGGGAAGACCACCGTGGCCAGCGGCCCGCCGGGTGGACAACCGGTGCACCGGTAGCGCTCGTTCACCGCCGGCATCGACCCGGTCGGCGTCGTCGTGTCGAAGACCGCCACCGTCGCGCCGCGCGTCTCGTTGTTCGTCGCGCCCAGGTACAGCCGCGGGTGGCCGCCGCGTTCGCCGAGCGCGATCACGTTGACGTAGCCGTCGCTCCAGAACTCGCCCAGCACCTCACCCGTGGCGCCGAGCGACAGCACCATCGTCGGGAAGAGGCTCCCGTCCACGAACGAGGCGTACACGTGCGGCCCGTCGGCGCTTCGCACGACGAAGACCCGATGGGGCAGCCAGGGGCCCGTGAACTGATCCGTGCCGAACGAGACGTGCTGGTTCGGCCGGATGACCGCGCGCGTCGAGCCGTTGTTCTCCAGGACGTAGGTGGCCGCCATCGGATGGCGGTCGCCGGACCGCGCCGCGATGATGATCTCCGGCACACCGTCGGCGTCGAGGTCCTCGACGGTCAGGTAGCCCATCATGCGTCGCGGGTCGTAGTCCTCGTCGCGCAGGGCGAAGCCGAAGTCGCTCTTGCGCCACACCGCGCGGCCCACGCCGTCGTAACCGACCAGCCGCCCGTTTTCCACGCGCGCCGCGACCACGACCCGCTCGCGCGCCGCGGCCGCCATGCGCGCGAGCTGCCAGCCGATCGAGGCGCCCAGCAGCAGGAGGCCGAGGCTCGCCGCGATGCGGGTGAACCAGGAGAGCGGACGACGCGCGCGCGCGAAACCGGTTCCGGTTCCCGCGGAAGCGGCATCGGAGGTGGACCCCACCCGCGCGTCCGGCCTTCGCGCCGCGGCGTGCGACGAATCGACCGGCGCCGGAGCATGCGCGGTTGCCTCGGCATCGGCGGTCGCCGCGGCATCGGCGTGCGCCGCGGCATCGACGGGGGCGGCCGAGGTGGGCGCGGCCGACGTGGCTGCGTCGGGTGACTTGCCGCCAAGCGCCGTGATCGACGCCGAGCCTTTCAGCCAGGCGTCGAGCTCGCGACGACTGGCGATGATGATCTCGCCGCCCGGGCGTCCGAGGCGGCGTACCGGGAGCTGGTATTCCTTCTCCCAGCGTTGGGCCGTGCGTACCCCCTTGCCGAGGTACGAGGCAATTTCCTTCCAGCCGTTGAGGCGGTCCGGATCCGAGGGTCCGGGCGGCGCCGGGGAGTGCTCCGCCATGACGCCGCCATCCTAGACCCGCGAAAAACCGCGTGTCCACCGCGAATTCGCGACGAATCGGCGCGTGCCGTGAATGACCAGCATCCGTCGGCGGTCTGATGGTGCAGCAGTGGACACGAGCGCACTTGGACGACAGTTCCGGACGCCGAACCGCCTGGTTGCGGGTCCAACGGCCGGCGCAACTCGCCCGGCTACAATGCGCACCGGATGATTCTCGACGGCCAGCCTCTCGAGTTCCGGCCCGGCGACACCGTGCTCGTGGCGATGCTGCGCGCGGGCCGGCATCCGACGGGCGGAGGCTGCCTGTGCCTTGCGGGCGACTGCCCGCATTGCCTGGCCATCGTCGACGGCGTGGCGTACGTGCGGACCTGTCAGGTCCAGGCCCTCGACGCGACCGTCGTGATCCGCCAGCTGCGCGACGGCCCTCTGCCCCCGCTCGAGAGTCGCGATCGCGACGCCGACGCCGGTGCTGGCGACGCGACCGGCGTGCCGGTTCATCATCGTCACTGCGACGTCGTCGTCATCGGCCAGGGCGAGGCCGGTCGCGCGGCGGCGGCCGAGGCCCGCGCGGCGGTGGGGGCCGAAGGCCGCACGCCCGACGTGGTCACGCTGGACGCGCGCGACGGCCAGGACGTCATCGGCATCTACCCCGGTCCGCTGGTGGTCGCGCGCACGTCCGGCGGCATGCTGCACGTCATGCCCCGGCGGGAGATCGTCGTCGCGACCGGCGCCGCCGAGATCCAGCCTGTCGCGCCGGGCAACCTGCTGGCCGGCCTCGTCACCGCGCGCGCCGCCACGGCGCTGGCCGCGGCCGGCGTCGCGCTCGGCCGAGTCGTCGCGATCGGCACGCCGCCGGACGGACTCGACGTGACGGTGGCGGACGGCACCCTCGTGCGCTTCGAGCCGCACGGACCCTCAGGTTCCCGGATCGCCGCCGTCGTCGTCCGCGACGCGGCCGGCGCGGAACGCCGGCACGCGTGCGACACCGTGTCGATCGGTCTCGGCCTGACGCCGCGCGACGGCCTGCTCCGCATGGGCCGGGCGTTCGGCGCGCGCGCGGTCGGGGACGCCGCGCTCGATCACACGCTGCCGCCATGCCCGGCGGCTGGCACCGTCTGTCCCTGCTCGGCCGTGACCGTCGAGGATCTCGACTCCGTGCACGGTCGCGGCTTCTGCGAGCTCGATCTGGTCAAGCGCGCCACGCTCGCCGGGACGGGGCCCTGCCAGGGGGCGGCGTGCGTGCCGCACATCCGCGCCTGGCTCGCGTCACGCGGCGGCGTCCTGCAGCCGCCGTTCACCGCGCGTCCGGTCGCGAAGCCCGTCACGCTCGGGGAAGCCGCGGCCGGCGCGCATCACCATCCCACGCCGCGCACCGCGCTCGACGCCGAGCATCGGCGGCTCGGCGCGCGCATGGAACGGCTCGGCGGCTGGTGGCGGCCGTGGCACTACGGCGATCCGCGCGCGGAGTACGACGCGGTGCGCCACGGCGTGTCGATCGCCGACGTCGGCACGCTCGGCAAGATGCGCGTGTCGGGTCCGGACGCGGTCGCGCTGCTCGAACACCTGTATCCCGTGCCGATTGCCAGCCTCGCAGCGGGCCGGTCGCGCTACGTCGTCCTGCTCGACGAGCGCGGCTACGTGCTGGATGACGGCCTGGTGTGCCGGGAGGCGGAGACGCGCTTCACGCTCACGTTCACGAGCGGCGGCGCGACGCTCGCGGAGCTCTGGGTGCGCGACTGGGCGGACGCGCTCGGCACGGACGTCCGGCTGCTGAACCAGACGATGTCACGCGGCGCGATCAACGTCACGGGCCCGCGCGCCGGGGCCCTGCTCGCCCGCGCGGGGGCCGGCGCGCTGCCGGGCTTCATGCGCCATGCGCCCGCGCGCATTGCGGGCGTGGCGTGCCACGTCTACCGGCTGAGCTTCACCGGCGAGCCGTCCTACGAGCTGCACCACGACGCCGGCGATTCGGTCGCGCTCTGGCGCGCGCTGCTGGACGCCGGCGCGCCCGAGGGTGTCCGCCCGCACGGCCTGCAGGCGCTGCTCGCGCTGCGCCTCGAGAAGGGGCACATCGTCGTCGGGCAGGACACCGACTTCGATTCCACGCCGCGCCGTCTCGGCCTGGACTGGGCCGTGCGCACCGACAAGCCCGCCTTCGTGGGTCGCGACGCGGTGATCCGCACGAACCGCGTGCCGCTCGACCGGCAGCTCGTCGGGCTCGAGGTCGAGGGCGAGGCGCCGCCGGAAGGCGCGGTGATCTGGCGCGCGTCGAACGACGGGGGCGACCCGCCGCGGGCGTACGCGGGCTACGTGACGTCGAGCGCGCACTCACCGGTGCTCGGTCGATCCGTGATGCTCGGCTGGGTGCGGCTGCACGACGGCGCGCTGCCCGACGCGCTGGTCGTCGACGGCCGGTCCGCGCGGCGCGTCGCCACGCCGTTCTACGATCCGGGAGGCGACCGTGCCCGCGCCTGATCGCTTCAGCCGCCTCGAGGCGACGCGCATCGTTGCCACGCCGGCGGCCCTCGACGCCGCGCGCTGGCCGGCGGGCGCGGTCGTGCTGCGCATCGCGCCGGACGAGGCGATCGTGACCGGGGCGGTCGCGCCGGCCGCGATCGAGGATCCGCACGCCATCGTCGCGCGCGAGACCGGGTTCGTCGGCGCGTGGATGGAGGCTGCCGCGGCCGAGGCGCTGCTCGAGCGCGCCTGCGCGTGGGCGCGGCCGGCTGAACGACCCGCGTTCGCCCAGGGGCTGGTGGCCGGCCTGCCCGTGAAGCTCTGGCTGGACGTCGCCCGGGTGCTGGTCGTGGCGCCCGCGGCGTTTGCCCACGACTGCGAGGCGCGGCTGCGATGAACGAGTTCATCGAGCGCGAGGTGCGGCTCGCCTGGCCCGCCGCGATGCGCCAGGCCTACGATGTCGTCATCATCGGGGGCGGCGGCCACGGGCTCGCCACGGCCTACTACCTGGCGACGCGGCACGGCCTGACGAACGTCGCGGTGATCGAGCGCGGCTACATCGGCGCGGGCAACTCCGGTCGCAACACGACGATCATCCGCGCCAACTACGGCATCCCGGAAGCCGTCCGGTTCTACCAGCGGAGCGTGGACCTCTACGCCGGGCTCGAAGCCGAGACCGGGCGCGATCTGATGCACCGCCGGAAGGGGCTGCTCTGGATCGCGCACAGCGAGGCCGGCGTGCGCCAGGAACGCGCGCGCGCCGAGGTGAACACCGCGTTCGGGGCGGAGACCACCTACGTCGGTCCCGACGAGGTGCGGCGGATCTGCCCGGAGCTCGACATGACGGGGCAGGGCATGTGGCCGATCTACGGGGCGTCGTATCACGCGGCCGGAGCCACCGCGCGGCACGACCGCGTGGTCTGGGCGTACGCGGAGGGCGCGATGCGGCGCGGCGTCCACGTCTTCCAGCGCACCGCGGTCACCGGCCTGCAGACGACGGGTGACCGCGTGACCGGCGTGGTCACGACGGCCGGCCCGATCTCGGCGGGCCTCGTCCTCTCGGCCGCCGGCGGCCACGTCACGACGATCGCGCGCATGGCCGGTGTCCGCCTGCCGATCCGGACCCACCCGCTGCAGGCGTTCGTCACCACCCGGTATGCGCGCCGCTTCGAGCCCATCGTGGCGTCCTCGGCCCTGCTCGTCTACGCCTCGCAGACGGCGAAGGGCGAGATGCTGATCGGCGCCGAGATCGACCGGCAGCCGAGCTACGCATACGACTCGAGCCACGAGTTCCTGCAGGGCTGCGCGTTCCGCGCCATCGCGCTGCTGCCGTTCCTCCGCGACCTGCGCGTGCTGCGCCAGTGGACCGGCCTCTGCGACATGAGCCCGGACTACTCGCCGGTGATGGGGTTCACCGGCGCGGACGGCTTCCTCGTCACCACCGGCTGGGGCACCTGGGGCTTCAAGGCGATTCCCGCGGGTGGAGAACAGATGGCCGAGCTCATCGCCACAGGCCGCATGCCGGCCCTCATCGCGCCGTTCGCGCTCGACCGCTTCGCGCGCGACCGCACCATGGCGGACCGCGGGTCCGCGGGCACGCACTGATGACGACGAGGTCCGTGACCCGCGGCGCCCGCGCCTGGATTCCGTGCCCGCACTGCGGCGCCCGGCCGGTCGAGGAGTTCGTCTACGGCGAGGTGCCCACGCCGCCGGACACACTGACCGATGCCGACGCGCGCGACGTCGATCGCGCGTTCATGCGATCCAACCTCGATGGCCCGGTCGTCGAGCGCTGGTTTCACGTCGGAGGGTGCCGCCGCTGGGTGACCCTCCGGCGCGATACGCGCACCAACGACGCGATCGAGGCGTCATGACGACCGCCGACGTCGTCATCATCGGCGGCGGCTGCATGGGCGCGAGCGTCGCGTATCACCTGGCGCGCGCCGGCATCACCCGCGTGGTGCTGCTCGAGCGCGAGACGGCCCTCGGCACCGGGTCCACGGGCCGCAACGCCGGCGGCGTTCGCCACCAGTTCTCGCATGAGGCCAACGTGCGACTCTCGATCGAGTCGATCCGCGCGTTCGAGCGGTTCGGCGACGACGTCGGGGCGGTCATCGACTTCCACCAGGACGGCTACCTGTTCCTGCTGGCGAGCGAGGCCGACGTGGCGGTGTTCCGCGAGGCGGTCGCGCTGCAGCGCCGGCTCGGCGTGGACGTGGAGTGGCTCGACGCGGACGAAGCCGCGCGGCGCGCGCCGGGGCTCCGGACCGGCGGCATCCGGGCGGCGACGTTCTGCGCGCGCGACGGCATCTCGGACCCGAACGGCGTCACGATGGGCTACGCCGCGGCCGCGCGCCGCGCGGGCGTCGCGATCCGGCGCGACACCGAGGTCACCGGCATCCGCTCGAACGGGGGCCGGGTCGTTGCCGTGGAGACGCGCGGCGAGGTGATCCACGCCGGCGCCGTCGTCAACGCCACCGGGCCGTGGGCCGGACGCGTCGGGGCGATGGCTGGCGTGCCCACGCCGATCGAACCGCTGCGGCGGCACATCTTCATCGCCGCGCCGCCGCCGGCGGGCTGGGCGACGGGCGGCCCGGGCGGCACACCCGCGGCGCCGGACTCGCGCGTGATGGTGATCGACATGGCGTCGACGTTCTATTTCCATCGCGAGGGCGCCGGCCTGCTGTTCGGCATGGCCGACCCGGACGAGGCGCGCGGGTTCGACCTCACGGTGAACTGGTCCGTGCTCGAGAAGATCGCGCCCGTCGCCGCGCGGCGCCTGCCGGCGCTCGAGGAGGCGGACATCACGCATGCCTGGGCCGGCCTCTACGAGATGACCGCCGACGCGATGCCGATCATCGGCGCCACCGATCGGCTGGCGGGCTGGTTCACGATTGCCGGGTTCAGCGGCCACGGCTTCCAGCACGCACCCGCCGCCGGCCGGATCCTGGCGGACCTGATCGCGGGGCGCGACCCCGGCCTGGACCTGGCCCCGTTCGCGCACGGCCGCTTCGACCGGTCCCGGACGGGTGGCGAGCACCACGTCGTCTAGGCCGCGACGCGGGGCCGGGTGACCTAAAGCCGGCCCCTGGCCGGACCGACACACCTTCATACGGACACCATGACTGCCCTGGGCCTGCTCGCGCTCCGGCTGGCGCTTGCCGTGGTGCTCGTCGCCCATGGCCTGCACGATCTGTTCGGCTTCTTCGGCGGATCCGGGGCCGGTGTGGGCGGCCTCGATCAGATGGCGGCCCGGTTCACGAATCTGGGACTGGAGCCGGGCTTCGTGCTGGCGGTCCTTGCCGGCGTCACGCAGTTCGCCGGCGGCCTGTTCATCGCGGTCGGCTTCGCCACCCGCTGGGCCGCCGCGGCGCTTCTTCTCCACGCGCTCGTCATGATCTGGGCGCAGCAGGCCGCCTGGGGCTTCTTCCTCAACTGGTTCGGCGATCCCGGCCGGGGGCATGGCATCGAGTACACCCTCGTGCAGGTCGGCGCGTTCGTCTGCCTGCTGCTGGCCGGTGGCGGCGAGGCGTCGGCCGATCACTGGCGGTCGCGCAACGCCGAGTCCCGGTCCGCCGCGCGCGATCGCATCCGCCGCAAGTTCTGATCACGTCCCGCGCGTTTCCCGATAGCATCGACGGTATGACCCTGCAGGATCGCGTGGTCCTTCTCACGGGCGGCCGCCGCATCGGCGCCGTCGTGGCGGAAGCCGTGGCACGGCGCGGCGCGGACGTCGCGCTGTCGTATCGATCGTCGCGCGAGGAAGCCGACGCCACGGCGGAGGTCGTCCGGGCGCTGGGCCGCCGCTCGGCGGTCGTGCGGGCCGACCTGGCGGACGAGGCGGACTGCGCCGCGCTCGTCGCGCAGGCCGGCGAGGCGCTCGGCCGCATCGACGCGCTCGTGCATCTCGCGTCGGTCTACGAATCGGTGCCGCTCGACGCGCTCGACGCGGCGACGTGGGATCGGCATCTGTCGGTGGACCTGCGCGCGGCGTTCCTCTGCGCGCGCGCGGTCGTGCCGCACCTGCGCGCGCAGGGCGGCGGCCGCATCGTCCTGAGCGCGGACTGGGTGGCGGCGAGCGGGCGGCCGCGCTACCGCGACTACGTCGCGTACTACGTGGCCAAGTCGGGCGTGATCGCGCTCGGTCAGGCGCTGGCGCTCGAGCTCGCGCCCGACGGCATCCTCGTCAACACGGTTGCCCCGGGCCCGATTCTCGCGCCGCCCGGCACGTCCGCGGAGGAGGAAGCCGCGGTCGCGCGCGCCACGCCGCTCGGCCGGTGGGGCGGCCCGGAGGAAATCGCGAAGGCGGTGGTCGCGCTGATCGACAGCGACTTCATCACCGGCGAGACCATCCGCGTGGACGGCGGCCGACACTTGAAGTAGAGAGTCGCCGGCCGGCACCTGAAGTAGGGCACTCGCCGGCCGGCACCGTCCCTGATCAGCTGAACAGCTTCTTCATCTCCTGGAGCGCGCCTTCCAGCTCCTTCCGATCGCGCGCGAGGCAGAAGCGGATGTAGCCCTCGCCGTTCTCGCCGAAGTCCGCGCCGGGCACGCAGCCGATGCGCGCCTGCTTGATCAGGTACTCGGTCATCGCCCACGACTGGGAGGCCGGGGCGTCCTCGAGCGGCGACCGCCAGCCCGGGTCGATCTTCAGGAACGCGTAGAACGCGCCGCCGGGCGGCTCGCCGCTGAACACCCCGCGAGACGCGTCGCGGATGCCCTCGTAGAACAGGTCCCGCCGCGCGCCCAGCTCGATGCGGAAGTCCTCGACCGCCTGCTGCGACCCCTCGAGCGCGCCGACCCCGCCGTACTGGATGAGCGACGACACGCTCGACACCGAGTAGAACAGCACCTTCCGGATGCGGTCCCGAATCGTCTTGTTGCCCGCGACGACGTAGCCCAGCCGCAGCCCGGTCATCGCGTAGGTCTTGCTGAACGTGAACAGCGAGATCGTCCGGTCGTACATGTCCGGCAGCGACGCGATGCTGAGGTGGCGATGGCCCTCGAAGAGGATGTCCTCGTACGCCTCGTCGGAGATCACCCACAGGTCGTGCTCGCGCGCGAGCGCGGCGATCGCCTCGAAGTCGGCCGGCGTCAGGATGCCGCCCGTCGGGTTGTTCGGCGAGTTCACGTAGATCGCGCGCGTCTTCTTCGTGATCAGGCGGCGCATCTCGTCCACGTCGGGCCGCCACTGCAGCGACTCGTAGATCTTGTAGGGCACCGGCACGCCGCGCGCGCACTCGATGCCGCCGGCCGCCGGCGGCCACTCCGGATCGGGCACCAGCACCTCGTCGCCCGGCTCGAGCAGGCCCTGCAGCGTGCAGAAGACGCCGTGGGATCCGCCCGCCGTGACGAAAATCTCTTCCGGCCCCTTGACCGGCAGCTGGTTCTTCTCGCGCACCTTCCTGACCAGCAGGTCCAGCAGCGGCGGGATGCCCGTCGTCTGCACGTAGTGCGAGCGATTGTCGGCGATGCCCTGCTTCAGGGCCTGGCGCACGGTGTCCGGAACGTCGAAGCTGACATCACCCTGGTCGAGCCGGAACGGCTTCTCGACCGTGTACATGAGATCGCGGATGCGGATGATGCCGGAGTAGGGGACGGAGTCGAGGTACTGGGCCACGAAGAAGAATAATAGTGTCCGTCATGGCTCACCCCAAAACGGCCGGGACCGACCACGAGATTCTGGAGGTCATCCGCACCCGGTGGAGCCCCCGCGCGTTCGACCCCGACCGGGCGGTGGACCGGGCCGATCTCCTGCGGTTGTTCGAGGCCGCCCGCTGGGCGCCGTCCTCCTCCAACGAGCAGCCGTGGCGCTTCGTCCTCGCGGACCGGCGCGACCAGCCCGAGGCCTTCGACCGACTGCTCGGCACGCTGACCGGCTCGAACCCGGACTGGGCGGCGCGGGCGCCGGTCCTGCTGCTCGTGACCGTGCGCGAGGACTTCGAGCGCTACGGCGTCGCCAACGCGCACGCGTACTACGACACGGGGCAGGCCGTCGCCCAGCTCACGATGCAGGCGACGGCCCTCGGTCTCGGCGTCCGGCAGATTGCCGGCTTCGACCCGGACCGGGCGCGCGAGGCGTGCGCCGTGCCCGCTCCGTTCCGGCCCGCCGTCGTCATCGCGATCGGCTACGCGGGCGACCCGGCGACGCTCGCGCGCGAGAAACACCGCGCGGCCGAGGGCGCGCCCCGGAAGCGGCGACCGCTCCGTGAGTTCGTCTTCGCCGGCCGCTGGGACCAGCCGCTGCCGTAGCGCGCCGTCCGGTCCGCCAGCCGCCCGGCATCGCGAGGGCGCCGGCGTCCTCCGGGATGCTACGATCGGCGCCCCATGCCGACCACGGTCCCGCCGCTCACGTCGATCGTCCACCTGCTGCTCGTCCGCGAGGTCAACGACCTCATCCGCGAGCTCGAACTGCTGCCCGAGGACCTGCTGTGGAAGACGGTCCCCGGCGTGACGAACGCGTGCGGCAACCTCGGCCTGCACATCGCCGGCAACCTGCAGCACTACGTCGGCGCGAAGCTCGGGGCCACCGGCTACGTCCGCAACCGTGAGCATGAATTCGCGGCGAAGTCCGGCACGCGCGCCGAGGTCATCGCCGGGCTGAAGCAGACCCGCGAGATGCTCGACACGGTCGTGCCGTCGCTCACCGACGCGGCGCTCGCCAGCCCGTTCCCGGAGGCCGTCGGCGGCGTGATCCCCAACACGGCCGTGTTCCTCACGCATCTCGCCGCCCACGCCGCGTTCCACCTGGGTCAGGCCGGCTACCTGCGCCGCGTGCTCACGGGCGAGACGATGTCGGTGAACCCGGTGTCGGTGAAGGGGCTGGAGAAGCTCTGATCCGCCGGACCGGCCGTCAGGGGCGGACGTCGTTGTCGAGCATCGAGCGAATCACGGCCAGCTTCGCCCGCGCGGTCCGGACCGGCAGGTTGGAGACGTACACGTGCCGCGCGCCAGACGCGCGCAGGGCGCGGATCGTCCGGGCGCACACGGCTTCGGGCGAAGCCCCCTCGGCGAACTCCGCCGCCAGCGCCTCGACCGGAACCGGCAGGAACTGCCGCAGCGTCGCGAGCGTCTTCGGGTTGGCGCTCCGGTAGTAGAAGACGCCGAACGCGCCCGGCACCTCGACGCCCCGTCGCGACGCCTCGTTCAGGAACGCCTCGACCTTCGGCAGGTCGTGGTGCGAGACGACCTGGGTCAGGAAGAAGTCGGCGCTGAACCGCGGGTCCGCCAGGTAGTCCACCTGCTTCACCGGATCGGCGTGCGGGTTGGCCCAGCCGCCGAGCGTCAGCTCGGGCACGTGCCGCCGGATCGCCTCGCGGAGCTGCCAGGCGTGGGCGACGCAGCGCGGCGGGCCGACGTGACGATCGCCGCCGAGCACGACCAGCGTCCGGAAGCCCTCGTGCGCCGCCCGCTCGGCGTAGGCCAGGCAGAAGTCCATCGGGTGCTTGCTGGTGAGGAAGGGCACCACGTGGTCGCGCGGCACGTCGTCGCCGAGGTTGATCACCAGGTGGCGGAGGTTGTGTTCCTCGCGCGCGCCCACCGCGCTGTCGGTCAGGAACACGAACGTGTCGTCGCGCACGAGGCCGTGTACCGCGTGATACGTGTCGATCCAGGCGTCCATGCCGGCGGCCGCGTCCAGCTCCGCGCGCGGGGGCCGCAGCTCGACCGAGAGGCACGGGTCCGCCGCACCGAGCGCGCGCATCAGGGGGCCGTGGCCGGGAGCAGGCATCGGATCAGTATAAAGACAAGCCCGCGGCGGGCCGGAGGTGAGAAGCTGTCGGGCGATGGCCACCGCGCTCACGACCCTCCTGTCGCTGCCGTCCGTGACCCTGGCGCCGCATGCGACGCCGGTGGACGAGCTCGGCCGCCTCGCCGCCGCGATCGGCGCGGGCGTGCCCCGCATCCTGATGAAGCGCGACGACCTGCTGTCGTTCGGGTTCGGCGGCAACAAGGTCCGCAAGCTCCAGGCGGTCGCGGCCGAGGCGGCGGCCGCCGGCGCCGACACCCTGGTGACCTGCGGGGGCCTGCAGTCGAACCACGCGCGCGCGACCGCGGCGGCCGCGGCGGTCCTCGGGATGGAGGCCGTGCTCGTCCTGAACGGCGACGCCCCGGACGTGCCGACCGGGAACCTCCGCCTCGACGGGCTGTTCGGGGCAAGGGTGCGGGTCGTGCCCGGCCGCGACGACCGGGCCCCGGCGATGGAGGAAGAGGCGCGGCGGTGTCACGCGCGGGGCCGCCGGCCGTTCGTCGTGCCGCTCGGCGCCTCCACGGTGACCGGCGCGCTCGGCTTCGCGCGCGCGGTCGGCGAGGTCCTGTCCGCCGGCATCCGGCCCGACGTCATCGTCCACGCCAGCTCGTCGGGCGGGACGCAGGCGGGCCTCGTCGCCGGGTGTGCGCTCTTCGGCCTGCGCGCGCGGGTGATCGGCGTCAGCGCCGACGAGCCGGCCGCCGCGCTCGGGTCCACCGTGGGCGACCTGCTCGCGGGCATGGCGGAGCGGCTCGGCGCGAAGCCCGCGACCGTCGGCGCCGACCGCGATCTCGAGGTGGACGACACGCAGGTCGGCGAGGGCTACGGCCGGCCGACCCCCGCGTCGGTGGAGGCCGCCACGCTGCTCGCGCGGCGCGAGGGCATCCTGCTCGATCCGGTCTACACCGCGAAGGCGATGGCCGGTCTCGTCGCGCACGTCCGCGCCGGCCGGTTCGCGCCCGGCCAGACGGTGCTCTTCTGGCACACGGGCGGCCAGCCCGGCTACTTCGCGTGACGTCCCGGCGTGAAATGAGAGAATGAACGCCTTGCCCTCCCTCTCCCCGACGTCCGGAAAGGTTCGAGCGTGACGCTGACATTCATGGGTGCGGCCCGCACGGTGACCGGTTCGAAGCACCTGCTCGAGGTCGACGGCCACCGCGTGCTGGTGGACTGCGGCCTGTTCCAGGGCCAGAAGCGCGATCGCAACTGGCAGGCGCTGCCGATGCCGGCCACGTCGATCGAGGCCGTCGTGCTGACGCACGCCCACCTCGATCACTGCGGCTACCTGCCGCGGCTGGTCAGCCAGGGCTTCAAGGGCCGCGTGTTCTGCACGCCCGGCACGTCGGACCTGGCGAAGATCGTCCTCGAGGACGCCGCGCGGATCCAGGAAGAGGACGCGGAGCGCGCGAACCGCAAGGGCTACACGCGCCATCGTCCCGCGCTGCCGCTGTTCACCGAGGCCGACGCGGCCCACGCGCTGTCGATGCTCCAGCCGCTCGGCTACGACCGCCCGATCGAGGTGATTCCCGGCGTGTTCGTGGACTTCCTGAACGCCGGGCACCTGCTGGGATCCGCCTACGCGCGCCTGCACGTGAAGGCGACCGGCCGGACGCTCCTGTTCGGCGGCGACCTCGGCCGGTACGGTCGCCCGGTGCTGCCGGATCCGGATCCGGTCGGGCACGCGGACCTGCTGCTCGTCGAGTCCACCTACGGCGATCGCGTCCACGAGCCGGACGACGAGGGTGAGCGGTTCGGCGAGATCATCCGCCGCACGGTGGGGCGCGGCGGCAAGCTGATCATCCCGGCGTTCGCGCTGGGCCGGGTCGAGGAGCTGCTGTACTGGATCAACCGGCTCGAGGAGGAGCGGCGCATCCCGGAGGTGCCGGTCTACGTGGACAGCCCGATGGCGCGGGCGGCGCTCGCCACGTACCGCCTGCGCCTGGCCGAGCTGGATCCGGACCTGCCGCACACCCACGAGCCCAACGGCGCGCGGCGCGAGGCCGAGCGGAAGATGTGCGGCTTCTGCACGTCGAAGCTGCGCGTCGTGCAGTCGATCCCCGAGTCGCGCGCCGTGCAGGAGGACGCGCGGCCGATGATCGTGATCTCGTCGAGCGGCATGGCCACCGGCGGTCGCGTCCTGCACCACCTCTTCCGGGCGCTGCCCGACGAGCGCAACACGGTGCTGTTCTCCGGCTACCAGGCGGTCGGCACGCGCGGCCGCAAGATGCTCGAGGGCGCGAAGGTCACCCGGATGCACGGCCAGGACGTGCCGATTCGCGCGGAGATCGACGCGCTCGAGGGCCTGTCGGCCCACGCCGACTCGAACGAAATCATGCGGTGGCTGGGTGGCTTCACCGCGCCGCCGGCGCTCACGTGCCTGGTGCACGGCGAGCCCGAACCGATGGACACGCTCAAGGCGCGCATCGAACGCGAGCTGGGCTGGCGGGTGCACACGCCCGAGCACCTCGAGAGCCTGAAGCTCGGCATGCTGGACTGATCCGCGCGGCGGCCGACGCCCGGCGCGCGGGAGGCGCGGCGCACGCGCGACACGCGGGATGACGATGGAACGACGCTATCTGCTCGAACAGGTGGACGACGCGGCGGTCGTCCAGTACTACGCGGACGGATTCGAGGCGCTGCCGCTCGACCAGAAGATCCTGGTCTGGCACCTCTACCTGGCGGCGCTCGCCGGGCGCGACATCTACCTCGACCAGCGGTACGGCCACGCGCTCGAGATGCGCGACGTGCTCGAGGAGATCCTCACGCACGCCGACGACGTGGACGCCGGGGTGCTGGCCGAGATCCGCCGCTACACGAAGCTCTTCTGGATCAACTCCGGGCCGCACAACAACCTCACCGCGCGCAAGTTCGTGCTCCGCTGCACGCCGGACGCGTTCGCCGCGGCCGCCTCCGCCGCCGCGCGACGCGGCGCCCGGTTCCCCACGCGCGACGGCGAGACGCTCGACGGCCTGCTCGCGCGGCTGCGCGGGCCGTTCTTCGACCCGGCCGTGGACACGCTGGTCACGAACAAGACGCCCGGCTCCGGCGGCGACATCCTCGCCGGCAGCGCCAACAACCTCTACGCCGGGGTGACCATGGCGGACCTGGCCTCGTTCCGCGAACGCTACGCGCTCAACTCGCGCCTGGTGAAGCGCGACGGCGACCTCGTCGAGGAGGTCTATCGCACCGGCGGCCGCTACGGCGACGCGATCGCGCGCATCGTCGGCCACCTGCGTGACGCGCTGCCGCACGCGCCGGCGCCGATGCGCGCGGCGCTCGAGGCGCTGATCCGCTTCTACGAGACCGGCGAGGACGCCGACCGCGAGGCGTACGACATCGCCTGGGTCCAGGACAAGGACTCGCCGATCGACACGATCAACGGCTTCATCGAGAACTACCTCGACGCGCGCGGCGTGAAGGGTGCGTGGGAGGCGATCGTCTGCTACGTCAACCACGACAAGACCGAGAGCCTGCACCGGCTCGCCGAGTCGGCCGCGTGGTTCGAGGCGCGGATGCCGTGGGACCCGAAGTGGCGGCGGACCGACGTCCAGGGCGTCACCGCGCGCGCCATCGACGTCGTCGTCGAGACCGGCGAGGCGGGGCCGACGACCGCGATCGGCATCAACCTGCCGAACGACCAGCGGATCCGCGAGGTGTACGGCAGCAAGTCGGTCTCGCTGGCCAACATCAACGAGGCCTACGACAAGTCGCTGCCGGAGAGCTACCGCCGCGAGTTCTCCTGGTCGCCGGAGGAGGTCGAGCGCGCGGAGCGGTGGGGCGCGCTCGCGAGCGAGGTGACGACGGGCATCCACGAGGTGCTGGGGCACGGGTCGGGGCGGGTCGCCGAGCACCTGAACGGCCAGCCGCAGCTCGCGCTGAAGGAGCAGTACTCGTCGATCGAGGAGGCGCGCGCCGATCTCGTGGCGCTCTACTTCGTGCCCGAGCCGAAGGTGGCCGCGATCGGCATGCTCCCCGCCGGGCACCAGGACGAGATCGTGCAGGCGGAGTACGAGGCCTACTCGCGCAACGCGCTGGTACAGCTCCGCCGGGTGCGCGAGGGCACGACGATCGAGGAAGACCACATGCGCAACCGCCAGATGATCATCCACTGGCTGATGGCGCACACGCGGGCGATCGAGCGCCGCGTCCGCGACGGGAAGACGTACTACGTGATGGTGGACGCGGCGGCGTTCCGCGCGGGCGTGGCGACGCTGCTCGCCGAGGTGCAGCGCATCAAGTCCGAGGGCGACTATGCGGCCGCGCGGACGCTGTTCGAGACGTACGGCACGCACTTCGATCCGGCGCTGCGCGACGAGATCGTGGCGCGCGTGGACCAGCTGAACCTGCCGTCGTACACGGGCTTCGTGCAGCCGCGCCTCGAGGCCGTGATTGGCCGCGGCGGCGCGATTGCGGACGTGGTGATCTCGTATCCGCAGGATCTGGAGACGCAGATGCTGGAGTACTCGGGCCGGCGCCTGTCCACGACGGGGGCGGTGTGATGGGGTCAGGTCTTGGATCGCAGCCTGCCGGGTTAGACGATGACGGTTTTGTGCGCCAGTTACACAACCGGCATCGTCGCCGGCGGCAGGCTGCGATCCAAGACCTGACCCCATGGCTCCTCGTCGTCTGCCTCGCGGGCTGCGTCCGCACGGAAGGGCAGGCCCGCCCGGCCGCGCTGCCGCCGCCGGGCGCGATGCCCGCGTCGCTCGCGGCGCCGGTGGACCGCGCGATCGACGCGATGTGGACTTCGTTCGACGCGGCCGCGGCCCAGGGCCACGTGGACGTCATCGGGCCCACGTGGCGGCTCGCCGGCAATGCCGCCTTCGACGCCGCGCTCGACCGCGTCCACGACCGGCTCGCCTCGTCGGGCTTCGACGCGACGCACCTGCGGTTCGAGGCGTACGACGGCGGTGGACACGGCTGGTCGCACGAGGTCGGCACGCTCGCCATCGTCCGCGACGGCGCCCCGGACGAGGTCGTCCTCTCGCGCGACACGCATCGCGTGGCACTCGCGATCAACTCGTTCTCGACCCCCGCCGGCGGCACCGTCGCGCGGCTGGTGGACGTCGGCCGCGGGACGCGGCCGGAGGACTTCGCGAACGTGGACCTGAAGGGCGCCGTCGTCCTCGGCGACGGGTCCATCGGCCAGCTCTGGCGCCGTGCGGTGGGTGAGGGCGGCGCGATCGGCGTCGTGTCCACGCAGCTCGGCGACTACGTCAATCCCGACCCGCCCGGCACGGCCACGCCGACGCCGCGCGACGAGTGGGACATCCTGCAGTGGGGCAGCGTGCCCTACGACGACACGCATCGCGGCTTCGGGTTCAAGGCCTCGCCGCGCGCGGCCGCCACGATCCGGCGCGCGATGGCCGCCGCGGGACCGGACGGCGTCCGCGTCCGCGTGACGGCCGAGACCAGCTTCTCGGAGAAGCCGGCGCGCATGCTCATCGCGGAAATCCCGGGCACGACGGCGCCCGACGAGCGCATTGTCGTGGCCGCGCACGTGCAGGAGCCAGGCGCCGGCGACAACGCCAGCGGCGTCGCCACGCTCGTCGAGACCGTGCGCGCGCTGGATCAGTCGATTCGCGAGGGCCGCGTCCCGGCGCCCGCGCGCACGATCACCTTCCTCTGGCTCGAGGAGATTTCGGGCAGCCGCGAGTGGATCCGCGCGCACCCCGACGAGGCCGCGGCGACGAAGTACATGTTCTCGCTCGACATGACGGGCGAGGACGTGACGAAGACGGGCGGGTCGTTCCTCGTCGAGCGCTATCCCGACCCGGCCGCGGTGTGGGACCGGCCGTGGGATCCGCACAGCGAGTGGGGCCGCGGCAACGTCCGGGCCGCGTCGCTCAGGGGCGACCTGATCAACGACCTGCACCTCTCGGTGCTCGAGCGCGTCGCGTCGAAGTCGGGCTGGGCGGTGAGCACGAATCCGTACGAGGGCGGGAGCGACCACACCGTGTTCGGCAGCGCCGGCGTGCCGTCGCTCCTCGACTGGCACTTCACCGACCGCTACTACCACACCAGCATGGACACGCCGGACAAGACGAGCGGCGCCGAAATGCGCAACGTGGGTACGGGCGTGGCCGCGTCGGCGTGGGTGCTGGCATCGGCCGACGCCGCGATGGCGCGCGACGTGGCGACGCTCGTCGCCGAGGCCGGACGCGCGCGGATCGACCTCGAGACGCGCGAGGGCGCGAAGCTCGCGGCCACCGAGAAGGACGAGACGGCGGCGGAGGCGCGAGAGCAGGAGATCCTCGCCGCCTGGCGGCAGTGGTACGCCGAGGCCGTCCAGAGTGCGTCGCGGCTCGTCGTCGGGCCGGCAACCGCCGACTTTGCCGCCGCCGTGCAGCAGCTCGCCGCGCCGTTCCAGTCGCCATCGGGAAGCTGAGGTCCGGACCCGGACGCCGGGTTCCACGTCGGAAGCGAGTGCCGCGAGTCGAAGGGAGCCGTCGCGATGACGCGCATGCGAGCCCTGGCCCTGTCGTCCTTCTTCGTCGTCGCCGTGCTGCCGGCGGCGGGATCCGCGCCGCGGCAGGTACCGCTCACGCGCGCCAGCCTGCTGTTGGCCGTCGATCGGCTGATGGCGGATCGCTGGTACCCTCCGCCGTCGAACACGACGTCCGCGAGCGAATTCAGCACCACGCAGGTCGGGCTGGACAGGGCGATCGTCCGGGCCGCGCTCGCGTCCGAGTCCCCGGACCTGCGCGCGCTCGCCATTCGGAGTCTCGGGCGGTTCGAGGATCCGGAGCAGGTCCCGCAGATCGCCGAGTACCTCGACGAGCGAAACCTGGACGTGCAGATCGCGGCGATCGAGGCACTCGCGCAGGCGCTGCACACGTCGAAAGGCGAGGCCGTCCTCCCGGCCGTCGAGTTGATCCGGAACCGGATCGCGGCGGCGGGGCCGGTCATGGATCCGGGGGCCGGCACCGACACGCCGGCCGGCTCGCGCGCCGCGGCGCTGGCCGAGGCGCTCGGCCGGCTCAAGTACGACGCCGGCAAGGCGACCGAAATCGAGAACTGGCTCTGGGCGAATGTGCCCGCCGCCAACGTGGACAACATCATCTTCGTCTGGCTCACGACGCGGCTGGCCTGGGATCGCGGCTACGCGTTCACCGATCGGACGCGGACGATGCTGCGGAAGTACGCCGACCCGACCGGGACTCCGGCCACCGTTCCCGGCCGCGCGGGGGCCGCCCGGAGTCCCGTGCCCATGGCGCTGGCGCTCGAGGCGCTCGCGCGGACCGCGACCGAGGCCGACATCCCGATGATCGCGCGGGCCCTGGAGCTGCGGTGCCGCCTCGCAACCAAATGCGTGGATGAGGCCGCCACGCGCGTCCGCTATGCCGCCGTCAACATGGTCAACCCGCGGTGGGAGGGCGCGCGGCCGATTCTCGAGGCAGGCCTCCGGGACGAGGCCTATCAGATTCGACTGGCCACGATCCGGAAGATCGCGTCGGCGATTCCCGACCGGCCCGACTGTCGTCCGCTGGTCGAGGCGTTCGAGGATCGGCAGGAAATCGTCGCGCTGGAGGCGCTGCGGCTGGTCGATCCCCGATGCGACGACGCGGAGGACATCGCGCGCCGGCTGGCGGGCATCGCCGCCGGGCTGCCGCCCCGGGACGAGCCGGACTGGCATCGGCCGGCGCGCGCGTTCGAGTCGCTCGCGCGGTTCGATCCGGCGGCGGCCGGCGAGATGCTGACCGGCGCGGCGCGAGTGAATCGGCGCTGGCAGGTGCGCGCGGCGGCGGCCCGCGTCGCCCTGGTGCTTCGCGACGAGGCGAGCCTCGTCATGCTGGCCGGCGATGCGGAGCCGAACGTGCGGACGGAGGCGATCGCGGGGCTGCAGCGGTTGAACAGCGCGTCGCTGTCGGCCGTCGCGATCCAGGCGCTCGGGAGCGACGACCATCAACTGATTCGCGCCGCCGCCGGCGCGCTCGTGCGACCCGACGATCCGGCCGCGGCCATCGCGGCACTGATGGGGACGCTCGAGCGGCTGACGCGCGCGGGCAAGGACACGTCGCGCGACCCGCGCCTGGCGATCCTCAATCGGCTGAAGGCGCTTGCGAAGCCCGACGCGACCGGGCACTCACCCGTCGGGCCGGAGCTCGGGCGGTTGCAGTTGCGGCTCGAGGACTTCGACCCGAACGTGGCGGCCGCCGCGGCCGACGTGATCGAGGCCGCGACCGGCACGCGCCCGGCGGTCAATCCGACGCGTCGGCCGCCCGAGCAGCCCACGGCGGCCGAGCTGGAGACGCTGCCGACGGAGATGGTCGTCCGCATGGCCAACGGCGACGGGTTCCTGCTGGAGCTGCTGGTCGACGACGCGCCGCTGGCCGTCGCGCGGTTCGTCACGCGCGCCCGCGAGGGGTACTACGACGGCCTCACGTTCCACCGGATCGTGCCGCTGTTCGTCGTGCAGGGCGGCAGCCCGGGCGCGAATGAGTACATGGGGGACGCGCGCTACATGCGCGACGAGATCGGGCTGGCGCGTCACGCGCGCGGAGCGGTGGGCATCTCCACGCGGGGCCGGGACACGGGGGACGCGCAGTGGTTCATCGACCTCTGGCCGGTGCCGCGCCTGAACTACGACTACACGATCTTCGCCAGGGTCCTCGACACGCGCGACGGCCAGCGCGGGCGGTACGGCATCCGCGACAGCATGGACGCCGTGGACGCGATGCTCGAGGGCGCGACGATTGTCAGCGTCCGATAACACGACACCGGGAGTCTTTTTGCCGGATCGGCAAAAAGACTCCCGGTGTCTTTTTTTCTTCGCCCCCGAGACCTGTCCCCGAAACGGCCGGATCTGTGGAAAACAGACCCGTCCCCCTAGATCACCGCAGGTTCCACCATGCGGATCGAGCCGGCGGCGGCGTCGATGTCGACGTCGAGGCCGATGGGCAGGGTCCACTGCGACATCGCGTGGCCGATCATCGCGCCCTGCCAGGCCGGCACGCCCAGCGGGTGGATGTGGTCGTTCAGTACTTCCTCCAGCGTGAACGAGGCATAGCCGTCGCCGGGGGAACACTCACTGCACGTGCCGAAGACGAAGCCGGCCAGGCGAGTGAACCAGCCCGAGAGCGCGAGCTGCGTCATCATCCGGTCGATCCGGTAGTAGCGCTCGTCCACGTCCTCGGTGAACAGCACCGCGCCGTCGAGCGACGGCACGTACGGCGACCCGGCGATGGTCGTCAGCACGCTGAGGTTGCCGCCGATCAGCCGCCCCCGCGCGCTGCCCGGCGTGATCACCCGGATTCGATCGTCGATCTGCGTCAGCACGTTGCGGTCGTTCGTCGTCTTCGGGTTCGTGAACGTCACCGCCTCGCCGTCGAAGAGCACGCGGCGCGTGAAGTCCAGCGAGTACTCGTCCCAGCGCCCGCCGCCGTTGGGCCCGTGGAAGGTGACCACACCGGTCTTCGCGTGCAGGCCGTTCAGCAGCGCGGTGATGTCGCTGTAGCCGAGGACGATCTTCGGGTCGCGCCGGAACGCGTCGTAGTCGAGCAGCGGCAGCAGCCGCGCGCTGCCCCAGCCGCCGCGGGTCGGCAGCACGGCGCGCACCTCGGGGTCGCGGAAGAACCGGTTCATGTCGTCGGCGCGATCCCGGTCCTGGCCGCCGAGCGAGCCATACCGGTTCATGACGTGCTCCCCGATCCGCACCTTCAGGCCGAGCCCCTCGAGCGACTCGCGCACGATGTCGAGCTCGACCTGCTGGAAGGTCGCCGTGGCCGGCGTGACGACGCCGACCGTGTCGCCGGGTCGGAGCCGTCGAGGCTTGATCGCCCGGGCGGACTGCGCCGCGGGGATCGCGTGCGGCGCGGTGGCCGACACGACGCGGGACCCGGCGCCAGGCCCGACATCGATGTCGGCACCGGTCGCCGGCCCTCCCGCCGCCGCGGGGCTGGAGCGAGTCGCCAGCAGGCCCATGCCCGCCAGCGACGCGGTGTGCGTCAGGAACGTCCGTCGCCTCATGACCGTGAAAGAATAGATCCGTTCCATGAAGACGGCACACCGGCTGGCCGCCTGGGTCTGGATCGCGCTGTTCGCCGCCGCCTGTGGACGCGCGACGCCGACGACCGGGTGGCTCGAGCCCGTCCAGAACGTGGCGCCCGGCGTCGAGCTGTACCGGACGACCGACGCCACGCTCGTCGAACCCCCGGCGCCCGTCTCGGCGTTCCTGCTCCGTCTCGATCCGGTGAAAATCCGGCTCGAGAGCGCGCTGGCCAACGGCGAGGTGATGGGCGCCGAACGCGTGGACGCCATCGCGGCGCGCCACGGCGCCGTGGCCGCCGTCAACGGCGGCTTCTTCAACACCCGCAACGGCGAGCCGGTCGGCCTGCTCAAGGTCGCCGGCGAGCTCGTCAGCGACGCGGCGGCCACCAAGGGCGGCGTCGTCGTCCGCGAGACCGAGGACGGACGGACCACGCTCGTCTTCGACCGGATCTCGGCGCGCGTGGTGATGACCGCGCGATCGGGCGACCGCACGTGGACGGTGCCCATCGACGGCGTGGACACGACCCGCGTGCGCGGTCGGCTCATGCTCTACACGCCCGCCTACCACCCCGATACCGACACCGCGCCCAACGGCACCGAGTGGGTGCTCGACGGCGCGCCGCTGCGCGTCGTGGACATCCAGTCGAACGTCGGCCGGGCGCGCATCCCGCGCGCCGGCATGACACTGTCGTTCGGCGGCCTCGACCTGCCCGCCGACCTGGCCGACCTCGTCGAGGGCGTCGAGGTGTCGTTCCGGACCGAATGGCAGACGGCCGGCGGCGTGCCCGTCGATCACCTCGAATCGGCCGCGCACATCGTCCAGGGCGCGGGCCTGCTGCGGCGCGCGGGCGAGGTCATTCGGGACTGGTCGGTCGAGAATCTTCGCGCCGACACCTTCACCGAGATGCGACATCCGCGCACGATGATCGGCGTGGACCAGCACGGCTTCATCTGGCTGACCGTCGTCGACGGCCGGCAGCCGGACCACAGCGTCGGCATGACCTTCGCGGATCTGCAGCGCCTGTCCGACCGCCTGTCGCTCACCGACGCGCTCAACCTCGACGGCGGCGGGTCGACCACGATGGTGGTGCAGGGGAAGATCGTCAACCGGCCTTCGGACCCGACCGGACCGCGACCGGTCAGCGACGCGATCCTCGTCACATCCAGATGATGAACAGGTGACGCGATGCGACCGCCGTGGCAGCCCACCGACCGACCCGGCCGCCGCGCGACCCTGACGCCCGGCACCCGCGCCCTGGCGGCTGCGGTGCTCGCGCTGATCGTCGCGGCCGGCTGCACCGCCCCGCCATCGCCGCCGCCCGTGCCCGCCACGCCGCGCATGTGGGGCGACCTGCCGCCCGGGCCCTGGGGCGTGGGGTACCGGCTTGCGCCGCTGTCGGATGCTTCGAGGCCGATGCCGGACGGCACGCCGCGGCCGATGCAGATCAGTGTCTGGTACCCGGCGGACGTCGATCCCGACGATCCCCCGATGCCTTACCGCGACTTCGTCGCCCTCACCGCGGGCGATCGCCTCGCGCGAGCACCGTCACTGGACGAGGGAGCCGCGGCGGTGAGCGGCTGGCGCGGGCAGCTCGTCGATCAGGCCGGTCTCGCGCCCGAGGCGGCGGACCGCTGGCTCGATGCGGAGACGGCGGCTCGACATGGCTCGCCACCGGCGGCTCGACAGGGCTCGCCACGGGCGGCCCCGGACGGCTCGCCATCGGCGTTTCCCATCGTCATCTTCGCGGCGGGTAACGGCAACGACCCCTATCGCCAGACCGTGCTGTGCTCGTGGCTCGCGAGTCGCGGCTTCGTCGTGATCACGATGCCATCGCAGAGCTTGATCTCGGGATTCCCGACGAGCGAGGCCGATGTGCTCCCGAAAGCCGAGGAGCAGGCGGCTGACATCGCGTTCATGGCCGCGCACGCGCGTGACGTCAGCCCGGCCCCGGTGGACGTCGGCCGGCAGGCCGTCATCGGCTACAGCTTCGGCGGACGCGGCCTGCTGGTCGACGCGCTGCGACGCCGGGGCGCGGCGCGCGCGCTGGTCAGCATCGACAGCGGCCTGGCAAACGCGCAGGGTCTCGGGCTGCTGCAGCGCGCGCCGTACTATGACCCGGCGCACATCACCGCGCCGTTGCTGCACGTCTACCAACCCGGCGACGAGGTCGTGACGCCGGACTTCGGGATCGTCGACGCGATGACCGCGAGCGATCGCCTGCTCGTCCGCGTCGCCGGCCTGCGCCACGGCGACTTCACCGACACCGCGATGGTGACCACCCTCGGACCCGGCTACGACGCGCTCGTGCCGGCGGATCGGCATCCGCAGGCGGGTCTCGAGATCACACTTCGGTGGATCGCGGCGTTTCTCGACGCGCACCTGCGCGACGACCGCGCGGGGCTGGACGCGCTGGTCGGTCGCGGTGTGAGCGCACCGGTGGATGACGTCAGGGTGATCAGGAAGACGACGACGGTCAGGTAGGTGTCCGGTCACCTGCGATTCGGCTGGCCGGCATCACGCGTCTCGCCATCCCGAGCAGCCGCGTGAGCCGATCAGCCTCGGCCGCCGCGACCTCACGCCCGAGCGCGGTGATTCGATAGTAGCGTCGCCGCGAGTCCCCCTCGCCTTCCGGCGCCGGGGCGCGCTCGATGAGCGTCTGGTCCACCAGTCGCGCGAGCGCGTCGTAGAGCGTGCTGGCCGTCAGCCGCATCTCGCCGTCCGTCCGGACCTCGACATCCTGGATGACCGCGTATCCGTGCCGCGGCGCCTCGTGCAGGGACAGCAGGATCTGGAATACCTGCGGCGACAGCGGCAGGAATCGCTCCGGAGCGGCGCCGGAATCGACGTCGGTCGTCTGGGTCATGTTCAAACGTCAGACGTTGTACCGTAAGACGGTACTAATAGTCCAGTAATCAGGCCTTTTTCGACAGATCCCCATGCCAACCAAACCGTCGCATCTGCCTCATCGTCAAATGCATTTGTTACCGATGCATTTGTAGCAAAGCCTCAGTCAAGACCGCCGACCGCCGACCGCCGACCGCCGACCGCCGAGAGCCGAGAGCCGAGAGCCGACAGAGATCACCCATGACCGACCCCCGCTCCTTCCTTCCCCTGACACCGCTGGCCTACCAGGTGCTGTTGTCGCTGGCCGACGCCGACCGGCACGGCTACGGGATCATCCGCGAGGTGGCCGACCGCACCGACGGCGTCGTGCGCATCCGCACCGGAACGCTCTACACGATGGTCCAGCGTCTGCTCGACGAACGCCTGCTCGAGGAGTCCGACTTCAGGCCGGCGCACGACGATGACGAGCGGAGGAAGTACTACCGGTTGACCGACCTCGGGCGCGACGTGCTCGCGGCCGAGACGCGCCGCATGGAAGCCCTCATCGGCGAGGCCCGACGCAAGCAAGTACTCGACCGCAAGTCCGGAGCCTGAGCCCGACCATGCCGCTGCTGACCCTGATCGAACGCACGAGCGTCGCGCTGCTCCGGCTGGCGCCCCGATCGTTCCGCGAGGCCTGGCGCGACGAGGTCGTGGCCACGGTCCGCGCCTCCTGCCGGGACGCGCGCGCCCGCCGCGGCGTGTGCGGCCTGGCCTTTGCCGGCATGACCGAACTCACGAGCGTCGGCGCTTCGGCCGCGCGCGCCCGCCTCGGTCGCGGACCCGCGCTGACCGGCGGCCGGCCGGCGCCGCCCGACGACTCGTCACGCACGGGAGCCCGCCTGATGTCCACGCTCGTCCACGATCTCCGTCTCGCCCTGCGCAGCCTGCGTGCCGCGCCCGTCGTCGCCGGCATCGCGGTGCTGACGCTCGCGCTCGGCATCGGCGTCAACGCCGCCGTGTTCAGCATCCTCGACTCGACGGTGTTCCGGCCATTGCCGTACGCCGACGCGGATCGCTACGAGGAAGTCTGGAACTTCGAGTCCGCCTCGCAGTTCCTGTTCCCGGGCTTCACGCGCGCGCTGTTCCGCGAGTGGGCGACGCAACGCGACCTGTTCGATCGCATCGAGGGCTACGACATCACCTCCTTCGTCTACGGCGGCCCGAAGGGTGCCGAGATGCTGACGGGCGCCTTCGTCACTCCGGGCGCCCTCTCCATGCTGGGCGTCCCGCCGCTCGCCGGCCGCTACTTCGCCGACGGCGATGGCCGCGGCGGCACCGGCCAGCGCCTGGTCGTGAGCGAGGCGTTCTGGCGTGACGCGCTCGATCGGGACCCGGCCGTCATCGGCAGGACGGTCACGCTCAACGAACGGGGCTACGAGATCGTGGGCGTCGCGCCGGCGGGCCTGCAGTTTCCAACGGCGTCCGCGCGGTTCTGGGTGCCCTGGGACCCCACCGCGCCCCCGCCGGACGGCGCCCAGCCGCGCTCGATCGTGATGTTCGCCCGCCGCGCGCCGGGCGTGACGCACGAGCAGGCCGACGCGCAGGTCACGCAGCGCGGCCCCGCTCTCGCGGAGGCCGCCGGCGCCCCGGCCGGCCGCTCGGCGAAGCTCGGCCTGAGCTTCAGGACCGTGGACCAGAAGATGGAGCGGTCGCTCTATGTGCTGGGCGGCGCGGTCGCCTTCCTGCTGCTCATCATCTGCGCCAACCTCGCGAACCTGTCGCTCTCCCGCACGTTGACGCGCGCGCGCGATTTCGCGATCCGCGCGTCGCTCGGCGCGTCGCGACGCACGCTCGTCCGCGAGACGCTGGTCGAGCACGTGATCATCGGCGTCACCGGCGCCGCGCTCGGTGTGGCGGTGGCCTGGCTGGCGCTCGACCTGACGCTGGCGATGATGCCGTCGGGCGCCCTCGTCCGCAGCATGAACCCGATCGACCTGGACGGCCGCGCGCTCGCGTTCACGGCCGGCCTCGGGATCCTGGCGGCTCTGCTCTTCGGCCTGCCGCCCGCGTGGCTGGCCTCGCGCAGCGGCGTGGCGGCGGCATTGAAGGACGAGTCACGCGCCACCACCGGGTCGCCGGCGACGCGCCGGCTTCGGGGTGTCCTCGTCGTCGTGGAGGTCGCCCTCGCGATCGTCCTGCTCGTCGGCGCCGCGTTGATGGCGCGCAGCTTCGTGAAGCTGAACCAGGTGGACCGCGGCTTCGACACCTCGGGGCTCGTCGTCCTGCGGGTCGGGTTGCCGGCCAACGGCTATCTCGATCCGCGCTCGCGCGACGACCTCACCACGGCGCTGATCGATCGCGTCCGCCTGCTGCCGGGCGTTCGGGCGGCGACGGCGGGTGGCGTGCCGCCGGACTCGAGCCTGATCAGCTTCGGCAAGCTCGAATTCGCGGCGCGGCCGGGCACGCTGACGGACGTGCAGATCCTGCCCATCTACCACGCCTGGCCCGGCTACTTCGATGCCGTCGGCATCCCGATCCGCGAGGGTCGCGGCTTCGAACCGGGCGAGCCCGCCGAGTCGGTCATCGTCAGCGAGAGCTTCGCGCGGGCCTACTTCCCGGAGCAGAACGCGGTCGGGTCCCGGTTCCGGTTCGAGGACGACGAGTGGCGCACGATCGTGGGCGTGGCCGGCGAGGTCCGCCAGATGGATCTCGACGACGCGCACGGCAGCTTCGAGTTCTACTCCCCGCTGCAGAGCCCGCCCGGCGCGGCGGCAGCGAAGGCGCCGGCCAGGGCCGAGGCGATCGTGGAGTACCGGACGATCATCGCGCGCGCCGACGATCCGTCGGCCGCGATGCTCCGCCTGCGCGACGTGGTGCACGAGGTGGACCCGCGCGTGGTCGTCTGGCGCGTCGAGTCCGTGGATCGGCTCTTCGCCGATGCGCTGGCCAGGCCGCGCCTGGTTCTGCTGCTCATGAGCGTCTTCGCCTCGCTCGGGCTGGTGCTGGCGGCGGCCGGCCTCTACGGGGTCCTGTCCTACCTGGTCGCGCAGCGCCGGCGCGAAATCGGCATCCGGCTCGCCCTCGGCGCCGCGCCGCGACAGGTCGGGAGGATGGTGCTCGGCAGCGGCGTGCGCCTCACGGGCGCCGGCCTCGTCATCGGGGTGCTCGCCGCGCTGGGCCTGGTGCGGGTGATGCGGACGCTGCTCTACGACGTCGAGTCCTCCGACCCCGTCTCGCTGCTGCTGGTCGTCGTCGTGCTGGTCGCAACCGCGTTCGCCGCGTCGTGGGGGCCGGCGCGCCGCGCGATGCGCACGGATCCGCTCTCGCTGCTCCGGGAACAGTAGCGACTGGCGACTGGAGATTGACGAGTGGCGATTGACCGCGGGTCATGGGTCGTTCGGGTCGTCGCGGCCATGGCACCGGAACCGCTGCGTTCTCGCGTCCGGGCAGAGTCGGTCGGCACGCTGACCGATGTCTGGGACGCGACGCGCGCTCGGCGCGGCGTCGTGGTCGCGGCGGGCACCGTGGGGATCGAATTCCTCAACCTCGTCCTGATCCTGGCCGCCGCGCGCCTGGGCCGGCGGCCGCCCGTGACCGATGGGCGACTGCCGCGGTCCTCGCGGCGCCGGAGGGACCACTTCATGTCACGACTGCTTCACGACGCGCGTCTCGCGCTCCGCCGACTCCTGGCCTCACCGGGCTATACCGCGCTCGTCGTCGGCACCCTCGCGCTGGGGATCGGGGTGAACACGGCCGTCTTCAGCGTGCTGGACTCGATCCTGCTGCGGCCCGTGCCCTACGTCGACGCCGATCGGATCGGCGTGCTCTGGGCCCGCTACAGCCAGGGGCAGGACGCGTTCTTCTCGGCGCGGGGCGGGTTCGACACCGCGCTCGTGAACGAATGGCGCCGGCAGACCGACCTGTTCGATCGTGTCGAGGCCTACGAGCCGCGTTCGTTCGTCTTCGAGGACGAACACGGCGCGGAGATGATCTCCGGATCGGTCGTGACGCCGGGCCTCATGGCGCTGCTGGGCGTGCCGCCCGCGCAGGGGCGGTGGTTCACGGAGGCCGACGGCGCCGGGGCGGGCGGCCGCGTGGCAATCGTCAGCGATCGCTTCTGGCGCGAACGGCTCGGTGGCGTGACGGACGCGGCCGGCGTGTCGATCGTCCTCGATGGCAGGCGCTACGCCGTCGTGGGCGTGATGCCGGCGGATTTCCGCTATCCGGACGAAGCCCAGCAGGTGTGGCTGCCGGCGGACCCGACCGACACCGCCGCGGCCAACGACGGCAGCCGCGTGTCGTTCGTGCCGACCGTTCGCCTGACCCGTGGCCTGGCGTGGGACGACGTCGCCGAACGGGTGATCGCGCGCGGGCCGGAACTCAACCGCGTGGCCGGCGCCACGACCGGCAACCGCGCCGGCGCGGAACTCCACCGGGTCGGCCGCGTGTTCGACGAGCGGACCGAGCGGTCACTCGTCGTCCTCGCCGGCGCCGTGGTGTTCCTGCTGCTGCTCGTCTGCGCGAACGTCGCGAACGTCACGCTCGCCCGGACGATCGGCCGCGCGAGGGACGCCGGCGTCCGCGCGGCCCTCGGCGCCTCGCGGCTCGACCTCGTTCGCGAGACCGCGGTCGAGTACGTGCTCCTCGGCCTCGTCTCGGCCGCGGCCGGTATCCTCGTCACGGTCGTGGCGCTGGGGGCCCTGGTGGCCGTGCTGCCCGAGGAGATGACGCGGACCAGCCTGAACGCGATCGACCTTGACGGCCGCGCGCTCGCGGCGCTCGCCGTCACGGCGGCCCTGACCGTCGTCGCGTTCGGGCTGCCCCCGGCCCTCGTGTCGTCGCGCGCGTCGATCGCGCTCGCGCTCGGCGCGCAGGGGCGGTCGGTGGCCGGGTCACGGGGCGCGCGCCGCCTGCGTGCGACGCTGATCGTCGCGGAGGTCGTGCTCTCGATCGTCCTGCTCGTGGGCGCCGCACTGATGATGCGCAGCGTGCTGAAGCTCCAGGCCATCGACACGGGCGTCGATCCGAGGGGGCTCATCACGCTGCAGCTGGCTCTCCCGGCGCCCGCCTACGCCGATGCCACGCTGCGCGACGGGTTCACCCGCGACCTGGTCGACCGGCTGCGGAGGCAGCCCGACGTGGGCGGCGCGAGTGCCGGGAGCCTGCCGCCGGACGCGTCAGAGTTCGCCTACGGCGGGATCGAATTCGCCGATCGTCCCGGCGAGCGCACGCCGCAGGCGTTCGTCGCGACCTACGACGCCTGGCCGGGCTTCTTCGAGACCACGGGCATCCGGCTCCTGGAAGGCCGGGGCTTCCGCGCCGAGGAACCCGACCGCGTGGCCATCGTCAGCGAGGGCTTCGCCGCGAAGCACTGGCCCGGCCGATCCGCCGTCGGCGCGCGGTTCCGCTTCGGCGACCAGCCGTGGCGCACCGTCGTCGGCGTGGCCGCGGAGGTACGCCGCATCTCCGAGGACGCCGATCCGAACGCCTTCGAGCTGTACTACCCGCCCGACCAGCTGGACGGCATGCTCCGTCCGGTGCGGCCGCTCTCGACCATCGCCGAGATCCGCACGATCGTCGTCAGGACGTCGAATGCCGGACGGGTTGCCCCGTTGCTCGGCGGCGTGGTGCACGCGGTGGATCCGCGGGTCGTGGTGTCGCGCGTGAGCCTCGTCGAGCACACGATGCTCGATTCGATCGCGCGCTCGCGCGTCGTGCTGCTGATGATGTCGGTCTTCGCGGGATTCGGCCTGGTCATGGCGGCCGCCGGGCTGTACGGCGTGCTGTCGCACCTGGTGGTGAGCCGGCGGCGGGAGATCGGCATCCGGATCGCGCTCGGCGCGAACCGCGGGCAGATCGGGCGCCTCGTGTTCGGCCGCGGTCTCGCCCTCGCGCTGGCCGGCGTCGCCATTGGCGTGCCGGTCGCGCTCGCCCTCGTCCGCACGATGCGGACCCTGCTCTACGAAGTCGATGCCGCCGATCCGGTCGCCGTCCTGGCCGTGGCCGGCCTGCTGCTGGTTGCCGCCGCGGCGGCGTCGTGGTGGCCGGCGCGCCGCGCGATGCAGGTGGATCCGATGACGCTCTTCCGGGACGGAGCGTAGGCGTGGACTGGACGTCGCCAGTCGTGTGCGCGCTGGCGCGTGTCGCCCCGGAGCCGCTCCGGTCCCGGCTGAACGGCGAGGGGTGCCTGGTGGTGGCCCACGCCCGTGCCGCGGCCCGGCGCACGGGCGGCCGACGGGCGGCCGCGACGGCCGGGGTCCTGGAATGTCTCGACGTGCTCGCGGCCGTGGTCCGCTCCCGGATCCGTCGCGCGCCGTCCGTCACGGCCGGCACGACGCCACGGCCACTGCGGCCGGGCAGGGGGAACTCGCCCATGACTCGCCTCACCGACGACATCCGACTCGCCTGGCGCCGGCTGCGATCGAAGCCGGCGACCGTCGTCACCGCCATCGGCATGCTCGCGCTGGGTGTCGGGATCACCACCACGATGTTCACCCTCGTGGACGCGCTGATCCTCACGCCGGTGCCGTTCCGCGACGCCGACCGGCTGGCCGCGGTCGCCATGTTCGACGACCACGGCGGATCGAACGCCGTTCCGGTCCCGGTGTTCGACGCGTGGCGCGACGCCGGCGTGTTCGAGGCGGTGAACGGCGCGAGCCAGAAGCCGGCCACGATCGACACGCCGTCGGGGCCCGCCACCGAGGCCGGCGCGCTCGTGACCCCCGGGCTGTTCGAGATGCTCGGCGTGCAGCCGATTCGCGGACGGACGTTCGCGCCGGGGGAGGGCCGCGCCGGGACCGACGATGTCGTGATCGTCTCCGAGGGGTTCTGGCGGGATCGCCTCGCGGCCGACCCCGACATCATCGGGCGGGTGCTCGACCTCGACGGCGAGCGCGTGCGGGTGGTCGGCGTGATGCCGGGGTCGTTCCGGTTTCCGTACTCGCGGTCGGTGATCTGGCGTCCGATCGACTACGACGCGCCGCCAGCCGCGGTCGCCGACCTCAAGCCCGTGGCCTACGCGCGCTTCGCGACCGGCGTGCCCGAGGCGGACGCGCTTCGCCAGGCCACCACAATCGCCCGGGACGTCGATGCGACGATGACCACGCGCCGCGCGACGCCGATGGCCCTGGCGCGCGGGTCGTTCGACGTCTACTCGTCGAACGCGGTGCCGGTGCTGGCCGGCGGCGTCGCGATGGTGTTCCTCGGACTGTGCGCGAACGTGTTCAGCCTGCTGCTCGCGCGCCTGGGCGCGCGGCGGCGGGAACTCGGCGTGTCGAGCGCGCTCGGCGCGTCGCGCGGGCGCCTCGTGCGGCAGGCCGCGATCGAGCACCTGATGATCGGCGCCGCCGCCGCGGTCGCCGGCCTGGGGATGGGCTGGCTCCTCGTCGCCTGGGCGCGCGGCTACGTCCCCGCCTGGATGACCGCGCAGAGCCTGAACACGGTCGACCTCGACCTTCGGGCGCTGGCCATCGTCGCCAGCGCGGGCATGATGGCCGCGCTGCTCGCCGGGTTTCCGCCGGCCTGGCTAGGCACGCGCGTCACGCCCGGCGACGCGCTGCGTGCCGATCTCCGGACGGGCACCGACAGCCGCGCGACGCGCGCGACGACCCGGATGCTGCTCGCCGGGGAGATCGCGTTCGCGTGCGCGCTGCTCGTCGGCGCGGCGGTACTCGTCGAGTCGTTCGTCAACCTCACCCGGGCCGACCGCGGGCTCGACACCAGGAACGTCGTCGCGGCGCAGTTGTCCCTGCCGGAACGCGCGTTCCCCGACCGCGCGTCGCGCGTCGCCTTCGCCGATGCCGTCGAGCAGGGCGTCGGCGCGCTGCCCGGCGTGACGCAGCTGGCCATCTCCTACGGCCTGCCACCCGACGGCGCCGCCATCCACTTCAGCCCGTTCGTCTCCGACGTCCCCGGCGCGGAACCGGTCAGGCAGATGCTGAACAGCTACACCGTCGGCGGCGACTTCTTCGACCTGTTCGGCATTCCGCTGCGGCAGGGACGGTTCTTCGATGCCGGCGACCCACCGGACTCGGTGGTCGTGGGCGAGCGCCTGGCGCGGCTGCTCTGGCCCGAGGGTGGCGCCGTGGGACACACGTTCCACTTCGCCGGCGAGACGGCGCAGTACCACGTCGTCGGCGTCGTCGGGGAACTCACCACGCCGACGCTGGATCCGCAGCAGGACCTGCCGGAGTTCTACCGGCCGCTCACCACGCGTGGCCTGTCGTACATGAACCTGAGCCTGCGCTGCGCCGGGCGGTGCCCCGATCGCGAGGCGCTGATCGCGACGATCCACGCCGCCAGCCCGCGCGTCGTGATCGGCCAGCTCGGCCCGCTGGACGATGCCTACCTGGATCAGCTCGAGCGGCCGCGGGCCGCGGCGGTGCTCACGGGCGCGTTCGCGGTCATCGCGCTGTTCGCGTCGGCGGGTGGGCTCTTCAGTGTCCTGAGCTACGCCGTGGGACGACGGCGGCGGGAGTTCGGCATCCGCGCCGCGCTCGGTGCGCGGCCCGGTGAGATTCGGGGCTTGGTCTTCAGGGACGGCGCGGTGGTGGTCGTCACCGGGCTCGCGGCCGGTGCGATCGCGGCGGCCCTGCTGGCGCGGGTCCTGAGAGGCCTGGCCTTCGGCGTCACGGCCGCCAGCCCGATCATCTGGATCGTGGTGCCCGGTGCCATCGCCCTGGCCGCCGGCCTGGCCGCGTGGCGGCCGGCGCGACAGGCCGCCCGCGTCGATCCGGTCACGCTGCTGCGCGACGCCTGACGCGGAGGCGTCGCGCGTCCCCACGGCGTGCAGGAACGTGCCCGCGCGGGCACATCCGGCCTCGCCTTCGACTCGTGCGTGCCGATTCCTCCGGCATCCCGTCACACGGGGGCGCCCCCTGCGTCCCGGTCACTCAAGCCCCATTTCCCGGTGCCGATTACCGACGTGCTGGTCGCTCGCGGTCAGCCGGAGGGTTCATGCGGGACGCGACCAGGGCGCGCACGACGGACAGGCACGGGAGCCGGCACACGGCATGACGGCGTCGCTGCACCCGCTGCTCCTGGTCGATGCCGACCAGGCCGAACGCGAGGCGTTCGCGCGCCGGCTCGAGCGCCGCGGCTACGCGGTCACCGCGCTCGCCGACGGCGCCGCCGCCCTGTCCTACCTCGCCAGCCACCCGGTCTCACTGCTCCTGCTCTCGATGCGCGCCGGCGACGCCGGCATCCAGACGCTGCAGGCGGTGCGCCAGGCGTGGTCGGCCGCGCAGCTGCCGGTCCTGATGATCGCGGCGCACGACGACACCGAGGACGTCGTCATGGCGCTGGATCTCGGGGCCAACGACTTCATCACCACGCCCATCGACTTCCCCGTGGTGCTCGCGCGGCTGCGGACGCAGCTCCTGCGCCAGGACGCCGAGGCGCGCCTGCGCGCCAGCGAGGAGCGGTACGCGCTGGCGGCGATGGGGGCCAACGACGGCCTCTGGGACTGGGACCTGGTCACCGGGACGATGAACTACTCGGCCCGGTGGCGAGCGATCATCGGGTGCGAGGGCGTCGAGCTCGGCACGGGACCGGACGAGTGGTTCGGGCGCGTGCACAGCGAGGACCTGCCGCGCCTGCATCGCGATCTCGACGCGCACCTGAGCGGCCGCACGGCCTGCTTCGAGAACGAGCACCGGATGCGGCACGCGTCGGGCGCGTTCCGCTGGGTGCTCACGCGCGGGCTCGCGGTGCGGGACAAGAACGATCGGCCGATCCGGATGGCCGGGTCGCAGGCCGACATCACCGAGGGCAAGGTGGTGGACGCGCTGACCGGCCTGCCGAACCGGATGCTCCTCATCGACCGTCTCGAGCGCGTGCTCCATCACCATCGCATCCACCCCGGCGGCCAGTTCGCGGTGCTGTTCCTCGACCTCGACGGCTTCAAGCTGGTCAACGACAGCTTCGGGCACCTGATGGGCGACCAGCTCCTGCAGGCGGTCGCGCGGCGGCTGGAAAGCTCGCTGCGGGTCTCGGATCTGGTCTCGCGTCCAGGCCCCGACCCGGCGTCACCGCCGCCGCTCGAGCACACGCTCGCGCGGCTCGGCGGCGACGAGTTCGTCATCCTCCTGCACGAGGTGCGCGGCGTCGTGGACGCGACCCGCGTGGCGGAACGCATCCAGCGCGTGCTGACGCGGCCCTTCGACCTCGCGGGCCGCGAGGTGTTCACCACCGGCAGCATCGGCATCGCGGTCGGGACGTCGGCCTACGGGAAGCCCGAGGACGTGCTCCGCGACGCCGACACCGCGATGTACCGCGCGAAGGCGCTCGGCAAGGGCCGGTCGGAGGTGTTCGACGCGACGATGCGCGAGCAGGTGCTCCAGCGCCTCCAGCTCGACACCGCGCTCCGCCTCGCGCTCGAGCGCCACGAGTTCCTGCCGTACTACCAGCCGATCGTGAACCTGCAGACCGGTCAGCTCGCCGGCTTCGAGGCGCTGCTGCGCTGGCGCCACGCCGAGCGCGGGATCGTCGCGCCGGGGGAGTTCGTCTCGGTGATCGAGGAGAACGGCCTGGTCGTGCCGATCGGCCGCCGGTTCTTCGCCGACGTCTGCGACCAGCTGCGGCAGTGGCACGAGCGCACGGCGCTCGCGCGCGACCTGTCGATCAACGTGAACTTCGCCGGCCAGCAGTTCCTCGAGGCCGGCCTGCTCGACAACCTGCTCGAGATGCTCGACGACGCGGGGATCCAGCCGGGGCAGCTGGTGGTGGAGATCACCGAGTCGAGCGCGATCGGCAACCTCTCGCGCGCGGTCGAGGTGCTCGGCCGGATCCGCGATGCCGGCCTGCGCGTGGTGCTCGACGACTTCGGGACCGGGTACTCGTCGCTCTCGTGCCTGCACGAGCTGCCGATCACGGGAATCAAGCTGGACCGATCCTTCATCGCCCGCGAGACGCGGCACCCGGCGATCCTCAAGGCGATCGTGCTGCTGGCCGAGCAGCTCGAGCTGACGGTGACGGCGGAAGGCGTCGAGACGGCGGTCCAGTGCGACCAGCTCCGGCAGCTCGGCTGCGACTTCGCCCAGGGCTACCTGTTCTCGCGACCCCTCGAGGCCGGGCCCGCCGGCGACCTGATCGACCACGTCCCGCACTGGCTGCCGGCCGTCTCGGCCTGACAGAAGGGCGCCGTCGCCCTTATCATCAGGCCTGCATGGCCGACGACCAGCCCGCCCCGCTCGAGACCCTCGCCCGGCACCTGGCCCCGCTTTCCGCCGAGGACTGGCGCCGGGCCGTGGAGACGCTGTCGGCGTCGATCCACGAGGTGGACCGGAACGCGACGCGGATCTGGTTCTCCTTCTATCCGCTCGAGCTGTGCCAGGCCTTCGAGCAGTCGGACGACCACGTCACGCTCGCCCGCCGCCTGGAGCTGATGGGGCGATGGCGCCTCGCCGACCAGGTCGACGAATCGCACCGGTTCCTCTTCGCGCACCGGTACTGGCCGCAGGTCAAGTCCGCCATCGAGACGTTCACCGGCACGCCCCCGGAGCCGCTCGCCGCGCTGGTGACGGCCGTGGCCGATGCCGCCGCGCGGACGGCGCGCGTCGATCGCGAGATGCTGCTCGGCATGACGCTCGTCGGGCTGATGACGCTGCGGCAGGCCGGCCCCGAGGCCTTCGCGGCCGCGCCCGGACGGGTGCACCTGACCGACGCCGTCCGCGCGCGGTCACCCCACCAGGTGATGCGCGCCCGGGCGCGCGACGACTTCCAGGGGCCCCTCGGGTTCCTGCGCGGCATCCGCCGGACGTGGACCGTCACGTTCGACGAATCCGACCCCGAGGCGCGGTTCACGGTGATCAACGGCCAGGAACTGGCGTCCGGCGCGCAGTCGGACAAGCGCGACTACCACTCGCGCGACCCGCGCTGCACGCCGAACGAGGGACCGATCCCGGTGGAGTGCCGCGCCGCGTCGTGCGGCACGTGCTGGGTCGGCGTCCTCGGCGGCGCCGAGAAACTCTCGCCCGTCGTCGCCCGCGACGAGGGCCGGCGCATGAAGGTGTTCGGCTACCTGGACTCGGAGGAGCCGCGCCCGCTGGTGAGGCTGGCCTGCCAGGCGACGGCCTCGGGCGCCGTGTCCATCGTCATCCCACCCTGGAACGGAATGGTGGGGAAGATACGGGGAATCAATTGAGGGATTGGCGATCTGAGATTGAGGGATTGATTGAGCGATTTGGGATTGAGGATCGGGGGATTGAAAGGGAATTGGTGATTGGACCATTGGGGGATTGACGGATTGGGGGACGGCGCCAATCACCAATCACCAATCACCAAACGTCAATCCTCAATCACAAATCTCTCAATGATTCTCAGATTGTCCGATTTCCAGATTTCCAAATTTCCCAATCAATCCCTCAATCTCAGATCATCAATCGCCAATGATCACTATCCGCCTCCTCTGAGGGCGGCGAGTTCCCGGTCGATGCGATCGCGGATCTCCTTCACCTCGCGTTCGTCGCGGGCGTTCTTGATCGCCTCGAGGCCCTTGGAGATGACCTTCTGGCCCAGCCAGTTGACCAGCGCGAACTGGAGCATCTCGTAGCCCTTGATGCCGCCCGAACCGTAGAGCTCCTTCGGCGTCACCATGTTCAGGAATTCCTGGTGCGACATCGGGTTGCCGCCGCGGGTGGGGCCGTTCACGAGGTCGTAGTTCTCGAGGAACCGATCGATCGTCGGCTGCTTGACGGCGACGAAGGCATAGAAGCGGAGCTTGCCGTCGGTGAAGACGGCGTTCGGCATCTTCTCGAGGCCCTCGCGGATCCGTTCGAGGCCGGCGTCGGTGGCGATGCCGCGCAGGACGTCCGGGCCGGGCTGCGGGTCCTGGGTGGTCGCGGCCTGGGGGCTGGAGGTCCCCGGTCCGGCGGCGGCGGACCCGGTCTGGGCGCTCGCAGCCCACGGCAGGGCCGCGAGCGCGACCGTCAGCCCTGTCGCCACGAGCCGTGTGCCGCATCGCCGGGTCATCTGCGTATTAAGACGCCTCCGCATCGCCTCCAGACGTCGAAGCAAGTCGGGTACCACGGCAAATTGCCATGAATCAAGGGGTTGGCAGGATCTCGGGCTCCACGTTGGCCCAGGTGTCCCCATCCAGCGCGGCCAGTGTCCGGACGTACAGGGTGACGTCGGCCGGCGGGAAGGTCTCCTGGACCGCGGCGATCGCCTTGCGGATGCGGTCGGCGGGCGGGGGATCGACCTGCTCGGCCTGGATCAGGCCGTTCTCGTGCGCGATGCCGAGGGCATCCAGGAAGGCGCCCATCAACGGCCGCTGGTCGGCGAAGTGGTAGGAGATCAGCGCCCGGGTGGCGATGGCGTCCGAGACGTCTCGAATCTGCGCCAGAACCTTCGCCCGGCGTTCGATCGACAGGCCCGCCACGCTCTTCGGGCGGAAGTTCATCCGGCGGGCGATGGCCAGCGCGGCCTCGACCTGCTGCATCTGGATGTCGGGTGACTCCTCGTCGCGCCAGAACGCCTCGGCCACGCGCGCGCGGGTCTCGACGGGCAGGTCCTTCCAGATGGCGGCAGGGCGTTCGGCCATGCGGGCGATTCTATCGCTATACTCGATGGTTTCCATGTCCGACCGGTTGTTCACGCCTCGGTTCTTCGTGATGTGCTCGTTCACGTTCACGGTGTTCCTGTCGCTGTTCCAGCTCCTGCCGACGGCGCCGTACCACGTGATCGATCTCGGCGGGTCCACGACCGCGGCCGGGCTGTTTCTCGGCCTGCTGACGTACGCCTCGGCGCTGTCGGCCCCGTTCACGGGCAACCTCGGCGACCGGGTCGGCCAGCGCCGCGTGCTGCTGACGGTGAGCCTCGTGCTGGCGGGCTTCACCACCGTCTACGCGTTCCTCGGCGACTACCGCTGGATGCTGGCGCTCGTAGCCGTGCACGGCGCGGTCTGGTCGGCGCTGTTGACCTCGTCGGGCGCCTACATGACGGCCGCCATCCCCCCGTCGCGCCGCGCCGAGGGGCTCGGGTACTGGGGCCTGGCGTCGGTCACCGCGATCGCCGTGGCACCGCCGTTCGGGTTCTGGGTGTACCAGTTCGGATGGCGCCTGCTCTGCGCGGAGGCGGTGGCGCTGAACCTGGTGATGGCGGTCATCGCCTGGCGGCTGCCCGACGACCGCCTGCTCGATCGCGAGGCCGGCGAGGCCGCGGGCCGTCCCGCCACGCCGGCGAAGCTCATCGAGACGCGGGCGCTGGGGCTCTCGATCGCGCTCGGCCTCGTGTCGTTCGCCTACGGCGCGCTCACCAGCTTCTCGGCGATGTTCGCCGACGCCCTGGGCGTCTCGCCGCGCAGCCTGTTCCTCACCGCCATGGCCGCCGCCATCGTCGTCGCCCGGCTCGGGCTGGGTCGACGGCTCGACGCGATCGGGCACCGCAACGCGCTCCTGCCGGCCATCGCGACGGCCACGGCCGGGCTCATCCTGCTGGCGACCGCCCGCGGCCTCGTCACGTTCGCGATTTCGGCGGCGGTCTTCGGCGCCGGCTTCGGCCTGATGTTCCCGGCGTTCGCCGCCTACATGATGAACCACGTCCCGTCCTGGCGCCGGGGCGCGGCCTACGGCGCGATGATCGCCGCCTTCGACACGGGTATCGGCACCGGCTCGTCGACGATGGGCTACCTGATCGACCGGATCGGCTTCCGGTCCGCGTTCGCGATCGCGGCCGGGCTGGCGGTGCTGTCGCTGCCCTACTTCCTCGTCATGGAGAAGCGTCTCGGCTTCAGGTGACCCCGATGCACATTGCCGACTGCCACTGTCACTTCTTCTCCGCCGGCTTCTTCGAGGCGGTGGGTCGCGAGGCCCGCGTGGCCACCGGCGCCGCGACCGCGGTGCCGGAGCGGCTCGGCTGGGAGGCGCCCGGCACCGACGAGGCGCTCGCCGATCGCTGGGTGGCCGAGCTCGACCGGCACGGCGTCTCGCGCGCGGTGCTCATCGCCAGCGCGCCGGGCGACGAGGAGTCGGTCGCCCGGGCGGTTCGTCGCCATCCGACGCGGCTGGTCGGCGCGTTCATGTTCAACCCGGCCGCGCCCGACGCGGAGGCGCGCCTCGCGCAGGCGCTCGGCCCGCTCGGCCTGAAGCTCGTCTGCCTGTTTCCGGCCATGCACCGCGTGCGCCTGGACGAGCCGGTCGTCTCGAGCGTCTTCGACGCCGCCGGCCGGGCCGGCGCGGCGGTGTTCGTGCACTGCGGCGTGCTCACCGTCGGCATCCGCCGCAAGCTGGGCCTGCCGAGCCCGTTCGACATGCGGCTCGGGCATCCGCTGGCCGTGGCCGCCGTCGCCGTCCGGCACCCGTCGGTGCCGGTCATCATTCCCCACTTCGGCGCCGGCTTCTTCCGCGAGGCGCTGATGGCGGCCGATGCGGCGCCGAACATCCTGCTCGACACGTCGAGCTCGAACGGGTGGATCCGGTATCACCCCGGCCTGACGCTGCCCGACGTCTTCGCCCGGGCGCTCGACGTGCTCGGGCCCGGGCGCCTGCTGTTCGGGACGGA